>CANFQA010000001.1 GCA_947449015.1 Microthrixaceae bacterium
CCCAACTCGTCAATGAGGTCCTGGACCGGAGCGGCGTACATGCTCACCGGTCGGTGTCGTCCCCGACTGCGCCGCCGAGACCACCAAGCGCGCCGCCAAGACCACCGAGACCACCGAGGGCACCGCCGAGACCGCCGAGGTCGAGCGCGGGCATGGCCGATTGCTGCAGGTCCTCGAGTTGGTCGAAGGCATCGTTCAGTGCTGCGAGCACGAGATCCTCGAGCATGCCAATGTCGTCGGGGTCGACCGCAGTGGGGCTGATGGTGACATCAAGGAACTGCATGCCGCCGGTGACAGTGATCTGCACCGCGCCGCCGCCGGCCCGTCCAATGATCTCGGTCTCCGCGGTTCGGGCTTGGGCATCGGACATGCGCTGCTGCATGTCAAGGGCCTGCGAAAGCAGTGAGTTGATATCGAAGGAATCGGTCATTGGTGCTCCTGCGGATCAGTTTTCGGGCTCGGCGACGAGTTCAGCGCCGGGGAAAATTGCGGCAATGCGGTCGGCACCGGTGGAAGCGACATCAACGGCATCATCGAGCTCGGCGATGGTTTCACTGTCGAGGATCTCGTCGGGTTCCAGCGAAGGTTCGGTTCGGCCGCTAGCCACTGCTCGGCGATCACCGGGGTCAATGGAGGTTTCATCGACCGTGAGGCGAACCGCCAGTGGAGTGCCGAAGGCCGCGGAGAGTGCGGCCTCAAGCTCTGGGCGCAGTTCCTCGCAGCGGGCGGCATGCGGAGCGTTGGGTAGACCCATGGTGGCGCTGGCGCCATCAATGGCGAGCCAGCGACCGGCGGTGAATCGGGGACGGGCACGCTGTGAGAGCGAGGCCAAAATGGACCCGGACCACATGGTGTTGAGGGTGGCAAGATCGGGCGCCGAACCGGCACCCATTGCTGGCACAGGTGCGGTTGCCGGTGCTTCGGCAGGTGCTTCGTTCGGCACGGGGCCAGAGGTTTCAGCAGCGGTTTCAGCAGGGGTTTCGCCAGAGGCCGCAGGCGAGGCGGCACTCGGGGAAGGCGCCGGGGGACGACGGTTGCCACCGGCGCGGGACGGCGGTGCCTGCCGGGCGGCGGGTTGTGCTGCTGCGGGACGTTCGGCGGCAACCCGTGGAGCGCCGGTTCGTTGACGCAGAACTTCGCGTGCGCCGTCGGCCGGACTGGCACCAGCGGTCCGGGGTGCCACTGGCGCTTCATCGGCGAAGGTTGCCGATTCCTCGCCATCGGGCGAGGTGTCTATTGTGCCATCGGCCGGCGCCTGAACGGGAGCAGTGCGCGCGGCCGGGCGTGCCCCGGAGGTGGGAGCGATTCCTTGCTCGAGGCGAGTGATGCGCTCGGCCAGTGCTGCTGTGGAGATATCGGTGTCGTCTCGTGTGAGGCGAACCAGGGCGACCTCAAGGGGGATGCGTGGATCGAGTGCGTTCTGGATCCCGACGAACGCCTCGCCAAGGAGCTCAAGGGCCCGAGTGGCGCTGACAGCGCCGAGACGGCGGGCCTGATCGGTGACGCGGGCGCGATCGGTATCGGTGAGTCGGGCCAGGTCCGCGCCCACTGAAGCGAGGAAGACATCGCGCAACTGCGAAATGAGTGATTCGCCGAGCACACGCGGGTTGCGACCTCGCGCCAGTGCGCCTTCGACGGCGATGAGGGCCCGAGCGGTATCTCGATCGCAGAGTGCTTCGACCAGTTCATCAACGGCGTCATCGCCAGCGGGAACACCGCCGGCAGCCACCACACGATCGAGTGCGGAGAGCGTGTCGCGGGCCGACCCAGCGCCGGCTCGCAGCACATGGGCGCGACCTTCGGGCGAGAGTTCGAGGCCGGCATCGGAGACGACGTAATCGACGAGGGCCTCGAGATCGGCGGCGGGAAGGAGCGTGACCTCGAAATGCTGGGTGCGGCTGCGAATGGTGGGGAGCACCTTCTGCGGATCGGTGGTGGCCAGCACGAACACAACGTGGTCGGGCGGTTCTTCGAGTGTCTTGAGAAGCGCGTTCGACGCCGCAGTCGACAACATATGGACCTCATCGAGGATGTACACCTTGGTGCGCCCCGGCGAACCGAGCGCGGCGCGGGCGATGAGCTCTCGGATGGCGTCGACGCCATTGTTGGAAGCGGCATCGAGTTCATGGACATCGAAGCTGTTGCCGGCATCGATGGAAAGACAGGAAGCGCACTCGCAGCAGGGTTCGCCGTCGATGGGAGATTCGCAGTTGAGGACCTTGGCCAGAATGCGGGCCGTCGAGGTCTTGCCGGTGCCGCGAGGACCGGAAAGGAGGTAGGCGTGACCAAGACGATCTTCGACCACCGCGTTGCGGAGCGCGTCGACGAGATGCTGCTGTCCACGTACCTCGCTGAAGCGGCGCGGTCGGTATCGACGATAGAGCGACTGGTGAGCCATCGGGATCGAGCCTACCGACCCCCTGAGACGCGAGAGACCCGCTTCCCCGTGTGACGGTCAGGCTGCCTGCGGCACATCGGAGTTCCTGCTGAGAGCTGCTGCCTTCCGGCCCTGACCCGGTTCACAAGTTCCGATTGCACAGGACCCGACCGCCACACGCGAAAGCGGGTCGGCGGACACGATACCCTGTCGATCCGGTACTCCGACCGGCCAGTTCGGGCGGAGCCCCCAGGAGGGGTGCGAGAGCGGCCGAATCGGCACGCTTGGAAAGCGTGTGAGGGGCAACCCTCCGTGGGTTCGAATCCCACTCCCTCCGCCACCTAGGGTCCGCTTATGGCGCCCGAGTCCCCGCAGCACGAGTCTCAAGATCGCGAATCGTTGGACCACTTCATGGAATTGGCCCTCGAGGAGGCTCGGGCGGCAGCCGCCGCTGGCGAGGTTCCCATCGGTGCGGTGGTCGTGATCGACGGTGAGGTCGTGGCTCGTCGTCACAACCAACGCGAGGAACTGCAGGACCCCACCGCGCATGCCGAGCTGCTTGCCATTCGTGATGCTGCGGCTGCAGTTGGTTCCTGGCGTCTCGATGATGCCACCGTGGTGGTCACGCTTGAGCCCTGCGCCATGTGCGCCGGAACGATGGTCAATGCCCGCGTGGGTCGACTCGTGTTCGGCGCCCGCAGTCTCGACAACGGCGCCTGCGGTTCGCTGTACCAACTCGGTAGCGATCCTCGTCTCAACCACGAGTTCGTCACGATCGCAGATGTGCGGGCCGAGGAATGCAGCGAACTGCTCTCGACCTATTTCGCTGGCCTTCGCTGAGACACCTGTCGCAACCTTGGTTTGCGCTCTCCAAGAACCCGGTCCATTCGCCCAGTTCGACAACCTGGTCCATTCGCAGAGGTTTCTGACCCGCCACTAAGGTCGCAGGCGGAGAGTTGCCAGAGCGGACGAATGGGACGGTCTCGAAAACCGTTGAGGCTTCACGGTCTCCGAGGGTTCAAATCCCTCACTCTCCGCCACCGGAACCGGCGCCTACGGGCGCCGGTTCCTCGCGTTCGGCCCTAGGGTGATTTCTCCATGCAAACCCCGAATATGCACATGATGTCGATGATGTCGGCCAATCGCGATGCGATCGCCGGGCAGAAGTTCGGCCGCCGCACGATCATCCGCGTCCTGTCATTCGCCCGGCCCTATCGCATGGCCATCTCCGTGTTTGTGGTTGTCATCGTGTTGCAGGCCCTGCTCGGGCTCGCGCCGGCGCTGCTGTTCCGGCAGATCATCGATGTGGCCATTCCCGAAAGCCGGCGCGGGTTGCTCCATGTGCTGGCTGCTGCAGTGGTCGCTGCGGCAATGTTCAGCGCGGTGCTGTCATTTGTCGAGCGCTTTTACTCCTCGCGCATTGGTGAAGGTCTTATTTACGACCTGCGTTCGCGTTTGTTCGACCATGTGCAGTCCATGCCCATCGGGTTCTTCACTCGCACCCAGACCGGCGCGCTCATGAGCCGCATGAACAACGACGTCATCGGCGCGCAACGAGCGGTGACCACCACGCTGGGCTCGGTGGTCTCCAACGTCATCGTGCTCATCACCACGCTGACTGCGATGATCGTTCTCGAGTGGCGTCTCACCCTGCTTGGGCTCGTTTTGCTCCCGGTGTTCATCGTCCCGGCCAAACGGGTCGGGCAACGACTCTCGACCATCACTCGTGAGGGATTCGACCTCAACGCGGTGATGAACACACAAATGACCGAACGCTTCAATGTGTCGGGAGCATTGCTGGTCAAACTCTTCGGTGATCACGACGAGGAGTCCAAGGAGTTCTCCGATCGTGCTGCTCGAGTGCGCGATATCGGCATCAAGAGCGCCATGTACAGCCGCACCTTTCTCATCGCCCTTGCGCTGGTCGGTGCGCTCGGTACGGCGATGGTCTACTGGCTCGGCGGCCAGTTTGTGATCTCCGGAACGATCTCGCTCGGCACGCTGGTGGCCATGGCGGCGCTGGTTGTGCGCATCTACGACCCGCTTACCGCGCTGTCCAATGCCCGTGTCGACATCATGACTGCGCTGGTTTCGTTTGACCGGGTGTTCGAGGTGCTCGATCTGAACAACCCGCTCACCGATCGGCCCGGCGCAATCGACCTGATCGATCCGACCGGTGCCCTCGAGTTCGATCATGTGACCTTCCGCTACCCATCGGGAGCGGACATCTCACTCGCATCACTGGAGATCGGCACCAGTGGCTCGGTTGACGACGGCCCTGGTGCTGAGGTGCTCCACGATGTCACTGCCCGCATCGAGCCGGGTCAGCTCATTGCCCTTGTTGGTCCCTCGGGCGCGGGCAAGACCACGCTGAGCTCGCTTGTCCCGCGGCTCTACGACGTCACCGAGGGATCGCTGCGCATTGACGGTCACGATGTGCGCGATCTCACGCTCGACTCACTGCGCTCCGCGGTCGGTGTGGTGTCGCAGGATCCGCATCTCTTCCACGACACCGTGGCGGTCAATCTGCTCTACGCGAACCCGAAGGCCACCCGCGAGCAGCTCGAGGCAGCCTGTCGCGCTGCGCAGATCCACGAGGTCATCGCAGCATTGCCAGATGGGTACGACACCGTTGTGGGTGAGCGCGGCCATCGTCTCTCTGGTGGTGAGAAGCAACGTCTCGCCATTGCCCGTGTACTCGTTAAGGATCCGGCCATCGTGATTCTTGATGAAGCCACCAGCCATCTTGATTCCGAAAACGAATCGCTGGTGCAACAAGCGCTGGCCCAAGCGCTACGGGGCCGCACCGCGCTGGTCATTGCGCATCGCCTCTCCACCATCACCGATGCCGATCAGATCCTGGTGCTTGAAAGCGGACGCATCGTCGAACAGGGCCGGCACGACGATCTGATGCATGACGAAGGTCTCTACGCCGATCTCTACCGAACGCTGCTGCGCGGCGATACCGAAGGCTTCGACCGCACCCCCTGACCCCTCCGGTCAGGCGTCTGCGAGACGTTCCCGCACAAGGGGCAACACCTCGGCGCCAAGCGCGGCGATTTGGGCAGATGCGGTTGCACCATCAATGCCGGGTGCGTGGATACGTAGGTTGAGACAGGTCGTGTTCGAGTCCTGAACTGCTGTTACCAGCGCTTCGGCGAGTTGGTGTGGGTCGTCACCACAGATCCAACCGTTATCGCGCCAATGCGCGAGCGCAGCATCGGTGGAATAACTGCGGTACACCTCGAACTGATCTTCGAAGGCCTGTCGAGGGGGTTCTCCCAACCACACGCGACGAATAAGGATGCGCGGCCCGGTTCCACCTGCTTCGACATATGCCGCCGTGAGCTCGCCGATGCGAGTGATTGCGGTGCCACCGTCGAATAACACGCCAGCACCAGCGGCCGCGGCCCGGCGCACTGCAGCTGGACTCATTGCCGCACTGATCACCGGGATGGGACGTTGATCAAGGAGTCGAAGTGCACGATCGCCCGCTAATGGCCCCAGTTCGCGACCGGAGAGCATGGCGGTGAGACGGGGGAGGCCGGCACGGAACAGCGGCATCATCTGGGCCTGATCGATGTCCATCGCCTCGAAGTCAAGGGCTAACGAACCCGGGGCGACGCCGACACCGACTCGTCCGGGAAAGCGGGCGTCGAGCCAAGCCACTTCCTCGGCCAACATGGCCACTGGTCGTAGCGGCAGCAGCACCGGACAGGGCGCGGCCCAGCCGGTCGCCATCGCGCCCAGTTGGAATCCGGTGACCTGCATCGGGTTCGGGAGGTAACCGGCGAAACCGCCATGGTGCTCCGCGGTCATGATCCCATCGAAGCCCGAGTCACTTGCCAGCGCCGCTTGGCTGCAGAGCAGATCGATGATCTCCGGGGCATCAAGTTCGTTCTGCGGGTAGATCCGCATGGAGATCGATCCAGTCGCGAACACCGACGAGGGTGGGGTCGCTTTGGGATCGGAAGCCATGTCATGACACTACGACCCGCCGGATCGCAGGTGCATCGAGCAACGCGTCCTAGCGTGGGGGGATGGTCGCACTGCCTGACAATGCTCTTGAAAAACTGCTGGCCTACGAGGAGATCGGCCAATTAGCTGCGCACTATGCCGTGGCGGTCGATTCCCGCGATCTTGATGCGCTTGTGGCGCTGTTCATTGACGATGTTCGAGTCGGGCGTGAATCATTCGGACGCGACGCGCTGCGGGCGTCGTTCGATGTTTCGCTGCGCGGCATCGGAGTCACCATGCTCAACCTGGGGACCCATGCGATTGACCTTATCGACGCCGACCATGCCACTGGCTTGGTCTATTGCCACGGGCAGATCCTCGATGGTGAGCGTTGGATCCATCAGATGATCCTTTATCGCGACACCTACGAGCGACGCGCCGGCCGCTGGTACTTCGTGCGCCGGATTCACGAGCTTTGGTACGGCCAAGAGGCGCCGAACAATCCGCTTGATCAACCGCCGGCAAACTGGCCTGAGCGTCACGACGGACGCGGCACCGTGCCGGAGTCATGGCCAAGCTGGTCGGCGTTCTGGTCGGCGCAGCCTTGAGCGCTTGGTACTACCAATGAATCAACAGTGTCGACCACGGGTTGCGTTCGTCACCACACTCGACACAGCGATCCTGCATGACGATTTCGATTTTCCGTTCCACGTCGAAGCATTTGCGGCGGCCGGGATCGATCTCACTCATGCGGCTTGGGAGGACCAAATAGTCCGCTGGGACGAGTTCGATCTCGTTGTGGTGCGCAGCCCATGGAACTACGTGGATCGCCTCGTTGCGTTCCGACAGTGGCTGCATGGGCGCAGCGCGCTCAGGACCATGCACAACCCGGCTGGGCTCATTGAGTGGAACATGGATAAGCGTTATCTCGCCGAACTCGCAGCATTGGGCATCAGCGTGGTTCCCACTGCCTATGCATCGAACAGCGCCGAGCTGGCAGCGGCACTCAAAGAGATTTCGGCGCCGCAGGTCATCGTAAAACCTTCGATCTCTGCTGGATCCCGCCTCACCGGTCGATTTACGAATGGGTCGCACTTGGCAATGGAACTCGGTCAGCGAGTCCTTGATGCAGGTTTCACCGTCATGGTGCAGCCGTTCGCAGCATCAGTGGAGGCTGACGGTGAAATTGGCACGGTGATGATCGACGGGTCGATTTCGCATTCGTTCCGCAAAGGCCCGTTGCTTGATGACGAGGGAACGTTGCGCGGTGGCGAATACTGCGAGGAGATTTCAGCGGCGCAACTCACCGACGCCGAACGCGCACTCGTGGTCGAGGTGAACGCCGCGGTCGAGCACATCGTTCGAGATCGCCGCTGGATCGCTCCAGACTCGCATCTGCTCTATGCCCGCTATGACCTTGTCACCCTCGACGATGGTTCGCCGGCGCTCCTTGAGGCGGAACTTTTTGAGCCCAGCCTGTTCCTGATGGTGGATCCGACCTCGCCCGCGCGCTTTGTCGCTGCGGTGGAATCACGTCTCAGGAAGGGTCGCTCCGCAGACGAGAACTGAGCCGCGCACCGAGCCGTTCGGCGAATGGACGATCGTTGTGAGTCGACGTTTTCGAACCGTTCCAGCGAAGGGAACGGGTCGTGATCCAGTTCGTTGTCGAGAGGCCACCGTCGACGACGAGATCGGCGCCGGTGATGTATGACGAGGACACATCGTCGGTGAGAAACAGGATTGCGCGTGCGATGTCTGATGAGCTTCCCAGCCGGTCAAGTGGGATCACCTGCTGTCTGATTTCGCGGTTGCGATCATCGACGGGGTTGCCGGCGGGATCGGAATGAACATCGCCGGGGGAAACGGCATTGACCCGTATTCCCAGCGGTCCCAGTTCAGCGGCGAGTTCCCGCACAGCCATGGTGATTGCAGCCTTGGATGTGGAGTAGTCGAGCGAGCGTCTGACGCTGGTGGAGTGAAGCGAGGACACGAACACCACGGCACCATGCAGATCGGAGTCGATCATCATGCGGACGAGGCTTCTTGTGAGTGACAGCGGTCCGAGCAGGTTTGTCCGCCAAACCTTCTCGATCACGTCATCGTCGAGTTCGAGGAACGGACGACTCGCGGCGATGCCAACGTTGTTCACAAGTATCTGCGGCACCTCACCGAATTTCTCAAGTGCGGCCACGAGGTCAGCGGGGTCCCCGGCCATGTCGTGCACAATCTGAAGTTCGCTGATCTCTCGACATTTCTGGTGCAGTGCCGAGCCATTGATGTCGACGGCGATGACTCTGGCACCTTGCTGGCAGAGCTGCGAGGCAGTGGCGAGTCCGATTCCGTTCGCTGCTCCGGTGACCACGGCAACCTTGCCAGCATGGCTGCCTGATATGCCACCTCCTGTCATGAGGCCAGCGTGCCGGCGAATATCTGCCAGGCAAGCGCGCTCTTCGCCACAAGGCTGAGCACGAGGTACACCTTTTCTCCATAGAGGTAGTCGGCGAACCGACCCCGACCCCGGTACTGCAACCACTGGTTGAGCGCGAAGCAGTTGAACAGCAGGAACAGCGAGATCACGATCCCGTAGACGAAGGGCGGCACACCATCGGGATTGGCTGCCACGCCGTTGATCACGGTGTTGTCGGTAGAGGCGGTGACGAGTGCGAATGTGATGGCGATCCACGGAATGATGCCGACGATGCAGCCGAAGATGAACGGCCACCAGTTGACGGTCTCGCGATCACGATTGACCTGTTCCATCACCAAACCGAACAGGATCATCGCGGCATTCACGCCGAAGATGGCCATCATGGCGTAGAGGTTGTTGATGCCGTTCAGCAGCCCGATCAGCAGGATCATGATTGAGGCGCTGATCGAATACTCGATCCACCGCGCGTAGTTGATGCCTTGCTGCAGATTCGCCTCGTACCAGCGGCGCACCCGGGGAACGACCATGAGGAGATGGTCGCCGGCGGCGAGGAATAAGAAGATGGCGATGGCGACCGGGAAGCTGAACTCGAAGAACTGCTTGGTGAGGCTGAGGGAACCTTCTGCGCCTGGAGGTCCTGTCTGCACTATGGCCACCACTGGGATGGCAAACGATGAACTGATTGCCAGGATCACGATGCCCTCTACGAGATGAAGGGATCCGACGCCGAAATTCCAGTTCCGGAGGTTCCGCATCCTTGGGTGAACTGCAGTTTCAGTCATGCTCGGACGTTAGGTCTGCGCTCGTGAAGAATGCGGTTCTTGGCCTTGGTGCAGCGTTGTTGTGGCAGGCTCAGGCGATGCGTGTGCATCTTGTGGACGGAACCTACGAACTCTTCCGTCACCACTTCGCCCTTCCTTCCCATGTGAACACCGACGGGCTTGAGGTTGCCGCCACACGCGGTGTGCTGTCCTCCATGATCGGGATGCTTGAGGAAGGCGTGACTCATATCGGTATCGCCACTGATCGCACAGTGGAATCGTTCCGTAACGAGCTCTATGAGGGCTACAAGACCGGTGAGGAACTCGATCCCGAGTTGGGGAATCAGTTCCCACTGCTTGACGAGGTTTTGCGGGCCGCTGGTTTCACCGTATTTTCGATGATCGAACATGAGGCCGATGACGGCATGGGATCTGCTGCGGTAATCGCTGCAGCAGACCCCCGAGTCGAACAAGTCGTCATCTGCACCCCTGATAAGGATCTCGGTCAATGCGTGGTCGATGACCACGTCGTGCAGTTCGATCGCCGCAAGGGTCTGCTCATCAACCGGCAAGGTGTGATCGACAAGTTCGGTGTTCCTCCAGAGTCCATTCCCGATTACCTCGCACTTATGGGTGACGCATCCGATGGTTTCCCCGGCCTGCCGGGTTGGGGAGCGAAGTCGGCATCGACCGTGCTGGCTCGCTATGGACATATTGAGCACATTCCGGCCGATGTTGAACAGTGGGATGTGCAGGTGCGCGGTGCGGCAAAGTTGTCGGCCACGCTCAATGAGCAGTTGGAATTGGCGATGCTGTTTCGCACCATCGCCACGGTGGTAACCGATGCCCCCACGATGCAGTCGGTCGACGAGTTGCTCTGGACCGGCCCGACGCCGGAGTTCCCCGCGCTCGCCGCTCGCATCGATGCCACCCGCATGATCTCGCGTATGGAAAAGGCGATGGCCGCTCGTTGAGCGGCCATCGTGATACGAACTCAATTCTTCGATGCCGCGGTTGGCGGCAGGAAAGTTCAGCTGTCGGACTTGGTGTCCTCGGTCTTGGCCGGGTTTGAGGCGGACTCGCCGTCGCGAAGACCCTTCTCGAACTCGCCCTTGGCTGAGCCGATGGAGCGGGCCAGCTTGGGGAGCTTGGCGCCACCGAAGAGCAGGGCGATGATTGCCAGGACGATGACGATGTCCCAGCCGATGAGTTCTGCAAGCACCATGGTGATTCCTTCCCGGGCCAGAGGCCACGTGAGATCTGTTCATTTCGAACGTTGGGATAAGGCTAGGCGACGGCTCGCGTTCGGTCACTCCCACCAACGCGGATTTTGTGCAGATTTTGGGATCCGGCCCAACCGTGGGTGCCCGCATTCGGACCCCGTGGCGTGCCATCGGTAGTCTTGCGGCCATGTCTGAACATCCCATGACCCAGCGTCTGGCCGAACTAGCCGAACGTAAGCAGGAAGCCCTCCACGCCGGTTCTGAGCGCTCGGTCGAACGCCAGCATTCCAAGGGCAAGATGCTCGCCCGGGAGCGCATCGACTACCTGCTTGATGAGGGTTCGTTCCATGAGCTCGACATGCTGGCCCGCCACCGTGCCCATGAGAGCGGCATCGAGGAGCGCCCCTACACCGATGGCGTCATCACCGGCTGGGGCACCATCGACGGCCGCAAGGTGTTCGTGTTCTCCCAGGACTTCACCGTGTTCGGTGGCGCCCTTGGTGAGGTATTCGCCGAGAAGATTCACAAGGTCATGGACCTCGCCCTGTCAGTGGGTGCTCCACTTATCGGCCTCAACGATGGCGCCGGTGCTCGCATCCAGGAAGGCGTCGTGTCGCTCGCCAGCTATGGCGGCATCTTCCACCGCAATGTGCAGGCCTCCGGTGTCACTCCGCAGATCTCGGTGATTCTCGGCCCATGCGCCGGCGGTGCGGTCTACAGCCCGGCCATGACCGACTTCATCTTCATGGTCGATCAGACCTCGCATATGTTCATCACCGGACCCGATGTGGTGAAGACCGTGACCGGCGAGGAAGTCACCCTCGAAGAACTCGGTGGAGCCAAGAGCCACGCCACCAAGTCCGGCGTAGCCACCTTCGTGTCACCCGATGAGCAGTCCTGTCTTGATGACGTCAAGTACCTGTTCTCGTTCCTGCCTTCCAACAATCTCGAGACGCCACCTGAGCTGCCCGTCGACGATGACCCGATGCGTCTGTGCCCCGAGCTCGTCGACATTATGCCGGCCAGCCCGAACATCCCCTATGACATGAAGAAGGTCATCGCTGCGGTGGTCGACGACGGCGATTTCTTCGAGTACTTCCCGCGTTGGGCTGGCTCGATTGTGTGCGGGTTCTCCCGTCTCAATGGTCAGACCGTTGGCATCATCGGCAACCAGCCCATGATGCTGGCTGGTGTGCTCGACATTGAGTCCGCCGAAAAGGGCGCCCGGTTCGTGCGCACCTGCGATGCCTTCAATATTCCGCTTGTTACCTTCGTTGATGTGCCGGGTTTCCTTCCCGGAGTCGATCAGGAGTACGGCGGCATCATCCGTCACGGAGCCAAGCTTCTCTATGCCTTCTGCGAGGCCACGGTTCCTCGTATTCAGGTCATCACCCGCAAGGCCTATGGCGGCGCGTATGTGGTCATGAACTCCAAGTCCATCGGTGCCGATCTCGCCTTCGCGTGGCCCTCGGCAGAGTTGGCAGTCATGGGTCCGCAGGGTGCGGTCGAGATCCTCTACAAGCGTGAACTGCAGAACGCCGCTGATCCGGTGGCCCGTCGCGCCGAGTTGGTCGACGATTACACCGAGCGCTTCGCCAATCCATATGCCGCCGCTGAGCGTGGTTTCGTCGATGATGTCATCGATCCCGCCGAGACCCGCATCAAGGTCATCGCCGGTCTTGAGATGCTCAAGTCCAAGCGTGAGGAACTGCCGCATCGCAAGCACGGGAACATCCCGTTGTGAGCGACGCCGAACGCGTATCGATCACCCCGGAGCCGACCATCGAGGAGGCCGCGGCCATCGCTGCGGCTATTGAGGTCACGCGTCCGCAGGTTGTGCTGGTCGAACAGCGCGCCCGCGAGTCGCGCTGGCGCTTCTCGGGTCGGTGGTGGTCCACGCCGCTGCCGCAGCGTCGACCGCGTCCGTAGCCTAGGGCCGGTTGGATCGCTCAGGCTGCTAGGGCCGGTTGAACACCTTTGACGCAACCTGACCGAGCAGTTCGACGCGATCGGGGTTGTGGCCATTGGCCGGTAGTGCACAGGTGATGCCATCGATACCCATGGCCTTCACGGCTTCGAACTGCTCGCCAAGTTCATCGGGACCGCCCCAATTCACCAGCCCAAGAAACACTTCGCGGGTGGCGTCATCGACACCGTCGAGATCAATGCCCCGAGTGAGCAGGAACGCCTTGGCTTCCGCGTAGGCCTCGTCCGCGGTGGGGGCGATGACACACTGCATCATTTTCGTGACCGAGATGGTGCTGCGATCGCGTCCGAGTCGTTCGCAATGCGCGTTGAGCACATCGAGCTTGCGGGGCACCTCGTCAAGCGGACAGGTGAAGTTGGCTTCGTCGGCGTACTGGGCCACCATCCGCAGGGTCTTCTTCTCGCCTGAGCCGCCGATCATGACCGGGATCCGGCTCAGGGGTGCGGGCTGGTTGATGGCGTTGTCCACGCGGTAGTGCTTGCCACTAAACGTCGGGCGTTCTTCGCGCAGCATCGGCAAGATGATCTGCAGTGCTTCTTCGAGTTTTTCGAATCGATCAGTAAACGTGCCGAATTCGAATCCCAGCGAGTCGTGTTCGAGTTCGAACCAGCCTGCGCCGATGCCGAGCTGCGCCCGTCCCTTCGAGACGATGTCGAGGGTCGTGATGGTCTTGGCCAGTAGCGCCGGATTGCGGTAGGTGTTCCCCGAGACCAATGCGGCGAGGCGCACAGTGCTGGTGTGCTGCGCAAGGGCGGCGAGCAGTGAGTAGCACTCCAACATGTAATCGCTTGGGGCACCCAACATGGGGAGTTGGTAGAAGTGATCCATGACCAAAACGGTGTCGAATCCGGAGCGGTCGGCGGCGGCGGCTTGGTTGGCGATGGTGTCGAAGAGATCAACGTCCGCGACGCCGGGATAGCTGAAGTTGGGGATCTGATAGCCGAGACGGGTCATGGTTCCTCCTGTGCGAGGGCCGTATCGTACGCCCATGCGCCTCGTTTTCGATCGGATCGAACTTGCCGATGGCCATCGGGCTGCGCTCGATGGTTCACCCGGTGGCGAGTATGCAATCGATCGATTCGTCGTGGGAGTGGCTCCATCAATCGCTGCGGCGCATCTGTTCGATCGGTCGGGGGAGGGTCACTGCTGGTCCTGGTCGATTGCCGCTGATGCTGCTTCCGGACAGCGGCTGCGTTCAGTGGCAATCGTTTTGCGCGTTGTCGACGGTCGCGGTCCGCTGCGCATGTTCCGACACGGGTATCAGTCCTGGAGCCCCTGCGATGTCGCGGTGTTCGGGATCGATCGTGATCCGTCATTGGCCGATGGTTCCCTCGAACTCGTGCGCGGTGTGCATCAGGCTGATCAACGGGTTGTCACCGATCGTGATGAGCTGCGATCGGAATGGCTGACGGTGCTGGCCGACGACAGCGGTTCGACGGTCCTCGTAGGTTTCGACGGCGGCGATCGACATGACGGCACCTTGCGTCTGCGCAATGGTGCAGCCGGGCCCGAACTCTGGTGCGAAGCGTTTTTGGGTGATGCCGTTCTCGCCGCCGGAGAGGAGCGCCATCTCCATGACCTGGTGATCGCCACGGGTGCAACCACCGAGAATCTGCTGGCTGGCTGGGCGAATCATGCGGGGCGAGTGGGTGGGGCTCGAGTCGATGCCGACTACCAAGTTGGCTGGTGCAGTTGGTACCACTACTTCCACGACGTCACCGAGGCCGACCTCGATCACAATCTGGCATTGGCAGATTCCTGGCCCTTCGATGTGTTCCAGCTCGATGACGGCTATCAGTCGGCAATCGGTGACTGGCTCATTACCAACGACAAATTCCCGAGCGATGTCGGAGCCATTGCTGATCGGATCGCTGCCGCCGGTCGCATACCTGGTATTTGGATCGCCCCGTTCCTTGCCGCACCCGATTCGCGTGTTGCTATCGAGCATCCCGACTGGCTGGCTACCTTCGCCGATGGTTCACCGCTGATCACCATGTTCAACCCGCCGTGGGGCGGCGGCATGGGCGGGTTCATGTATGGCCTCGACACCACCCATCCCGAAGTGATCGAGCATCTTGAGCGACTATCCCGCACGCTGGTTGATGTGGGATTCGACTACCTCAAACTCGACTTCACGTTCTCGCCGGCCTACGACGGTCTCTGGCATGACTCGTCGCAGACTCCCGCGCAACGGGTGCGTGCCGGTTATGACGCCATTCGTCGCGGCGCCGGCGATGCGTTCCTGCTTGGTTGTGGTTCGCCGCTGTCCAATGTGGTTGGTGTGATCGACGGCAATCGCATAGGCCCCGATGTGGCGCCTTCATGGCCGATCGAGGCGAAGACCGAACCGCTCGCCGGGTACCGCGGCAGTCAACCCAGCACGCGCAACGCGTGGTTCAACACCGCAGCCCGATCGTTCATGCATCGACGTCTATGGCTCAACGATCCCGACTGTCTCATGCTGCGAAATGCAGAGACTGAGCTCACCGCCGAGCAGATGCGCACCTGGGCACTCGCTGTCGGTGTTTCCGGCGGCATGGCGCTGGTAAGCGATGACCTCGCACTTGTCGATGCGCAGGGTCGAGCACTTCTCGACGAAGCGATCACGCTCGGCCGTGCCGCCGATGATGCAGCACGGTCCGGCAATGTGCCCACCAGTCCTCACCTTCTTGCTGCGGCAACGCCTTCAACCATTGCTTCTGTTGACCAACGGCTCCGAGTCGATGCCGATGAGGGATCCTCCATCCTCGATTGACGGTCTGTTCAATGAACTGTTCGCCGACGATGATCGAACGGTACGGTTCGCCCATGTCTGTTCCACCGCCATCGGGGTCACCGATGCCCCTTGCCGATCTGCGTGTCATCGACCTGGCCACGGTGTTGGCTGGTCCCGGATGTGCCCGACATCTGGCAGATTTCGGCGCTGATGTCATTAAGGTGGAGCGTCCCGGCTCGGGAGACACGGTGCGGGCCATGGGATGGCGTGATCCGTCTGATGACGTCACGTTGTTCTGGAAGTTGGCCGGTCGCGGCAAGCGCAGCATCGTGCTCGATCTCAAACAACCTGCCGACCTCGACATCTTGTGTCGGCTCATTGCCACGGCTGATGTTCTTGTCGAGAACTTCCGCCCCGGCAAGCTCGAAGCGCTTGGTTTGCATCCTGACGAGCTCATCGCAGCCAATCCGCGTCTCGTCATCACGAGGGTCAGCGGATTCGGTCAGACCGGGCCCTATGCCCATCGGCCTGGTTTCGCCACGCTGGCCGAAGCCATGTCGGGATTCGCCAATGTCAACGGTGAACCCGCCGGCGGCCCCATGCTTCCGCCGATTGCGCTCACCGACGAGGTCACCGCGCTGGTCGCCGCGTTCGCCACCATGGTGGCAGTGCATAGCGGGGTGGGGCAGGTGGTCGATGTCAACCTGCTCGAGTCCATGCTGCAGTTGATGGGCCCGTTGCTCTCCGCGCAGGTGGTGTCGGGTTACGAACAGCCCCGCCTCGGATCCGGCATCCCGTACTCAGTGCCGCGCAACACCTATCGATGTAGCGATGGTCGATGGGTGGCGATTTCTACTTCTGCTGAGAGCGTGGCCCAGCGGCTGATGGCGCTTGTTGGCTACCCCGACGATCCGCGCTTCGACGGTTTTGACAATCGAGTGGCCAATCGTGAACTCGTGGATCGATTGGTTGGGGATTGGATCGCGCAGCGCACCCTTGACGAGGTGCTCGCTCTCGCGGACGAAGCCGAGGTGGCCGCCGCCGCGATCTATTCCATGGCCGATGTTGTCGCTGATCCCCATGTGATCGATCGCGGCATCGTGGTCGATGTCGACGGTGTCGGAATGCAGAACGTCATCGCCCGTTTGTCCAAGACGCCCGGTGGGGTGAGGTTCGCGGCGCGCCCATTGGACGCTGATCGCGCCGAGGTCATCGCCGAGTTGGAGCGTCTCGAAGCCGCTGAGGCCGAAACCGGCGAGCCGCCGGTGACCTCAGATTGATGGCCTCGGGTTGATGAATTCAGTTTGGTGATTTCAGGCCCGGTGCTCGATGGCGAGCGCCGCGATATCAGCCATGATGCGGCCGAGTTCGAAATCCTTCGGTGTGTACACACGAGCCACGCCGGCAGCCAGCAGGGTGGGGCGGTCTTCTTCGGGGATGATGCCGCCGACAATGACCGGTGCGGTCACACCATCGGCCCGCAAACGCCGGACCACATCAGGCACCAATTCGAGATGGCTACCCGACAGGATCGAAAGGCCGACCACATCGACGTCCTCGTCTCGTGCCACTGCGGCGATCTGCTCCGGGGTGAGGCGGATGCCCTGATAGATGACCTCCATGCCGGCATCGCGAGCGGCCACAGCGATTTGTTCGGCACCATTGGAATGACCGTCGAGACCGGGCTTGCCGACCAGCAGTCGTGGCGGGCCACCGGCCATGGACCGAGAGGTTTCAGCCACGGCTCGCAGATCAGCGGGCAACTGACCGATGCCGATAGCGGCAGACACGCCGGTAGGAGCGCGGTACTCGCCGAACACCTCGCGAAGCGTGTTGGCCCATTCGCCGGTGGTGCCACCGGCATGGGCGAGTGCGATGGAGGCCGCCATGATGTTTTCGTCGGACTGTGCAACACGGCGCAACTCATTGATGGCGGCAGCAACGGCGTCGTTATCTCGCGATGCGCGCCACTGTTCAAGCTCGGCAATGGTGTGCGCTTCAACAGCGGGATCGACGCGAAGGATGTTCTCCTCGCCGCCCAGAGGTGATTCGGCGGTCTCGGTGAACGAGTTCACTCCCACGACCTTCTGATCACCGGATTCGATGCGACGGACTCGCTCAGTGTTCGAGGCAACCAGACGACCCTTGAGTTCCTCAATGGCGGCGAAAGCGCCTCCATGGGCGAGCACATCGTCGAGCTCGGCCCGGGCGTCGGTCACGAGTTGGGCGGTCAGACCCTCGATGACATGTGAGCCATCGAGAATGTCGCCGTATTCGAGAAGATCGGTCTCGAAGGCCAGCACTTGTTGCATGCGCAGTGACCACTGCTGATCCCAGGGACGGGGAAGGCCGAGCGCCTCATTCCATGCGGGCAACTGCAGTGATCGGGCCCGGGCATTTTTGGAGAGCGTGACCCCGAGCATCTCGAGCACGATTCGTTGCACGTTGTTCTCGGGCTGCGCTTCGGTGAGACCAAGCGAGTTGACCTGCACGCCGTACCGGAACCGACGGGCTTTGGGGTCACTGATGCCATAACGCTCGAGCGTGATCTCGTCCCACATCTGGGTGAAGGCGCGCATCTTGCACGTCTCCTCGATGAAGCGGATGCCGGCGTTCACAAAGAACGAGATGGAAGCGACCACTGCGGTCATCTCTTCAGCTGTGACCTGGCCGGAGTCGCGCACGGCGTCGAGCACATCGATGGCGGTGGCCAGTGAGAACGCGATCTCCTGAACCGGCGTCGCTCCCGCTTCTTGCAGGTGGTAGCTGCAGACGTTCATGGGATTCCAGAACGGAACGTTGTTGGCGCAGTACGCGATCATGTCGACGATGAGTCGTCGGGAGGGCTCGGGCGGGAAGATGTAGGTGCCCCGAGACAGGTACTCCTTGACGATGTCGTTCTGCGTGGTGCCGCGAAGTTGAGCGCTCGGCACTCCCTGTTCTTCGGCATGGGCGACATAGAGCGCCAGCATCCAAGCCGCCGGCGCATTGATGGTCATGGAGGTGTTCATCTCGCCGACGGGAATGCCGTCGAGTAGTTGGTGCATATGGCCGATGTTGGCTACGGGTACTCCGACCTTGCCGACCTCGCCGCGAGCGCGGGGGTCATCGGGGTCGTACCCGGTCTGGGTCGGCAGGTCGAACGCGATCGAAAGTCCGGTCTGACCCTTGGAGAGGTTGGTCCGGTACAACTCGTTCGAGGCCTTGGCCGTGGAGTGCCCCGAATACGTGCGCATCATCCACGGTCGGTCCGGGGTGCGCGTCGTGCGGTCATCGGCGGAGGCATTCATAGAGTCATGTTCTCCCGAACTGGGGGCTGCTGTCACGATGACAGCGATCGGATAGGGCGAATTCGTTGGGATTTATGGGATGGCGAAGGTGTCGGTGGTGGTTTCAAGGGCGATCTGCAGGCGTTGCAGGTACTCGGCCCGGCTGATTTCAACCGCGCCCAGGGTGGCGAGATGGGGGGTGACCCATTGCACGTCGAGCAGCACCGCGCCGATGGCCCGCAGATGATCAACCAGGCAAACCAACGCAACTTTCGAGGCATCGGTCTCCACATGGAACATGGACTCGCCGGCGAAGAGCCCGCCGATATGCACGCCATAGAGACCGCCGACAAGGCGACCAGTGGACCGATTCCATGCTTCGATCGAATGAGCCCAGCCCATGTCATGGAGACGGTTATAGGCCCGACGTATTTCGGTGTTGATCCATGCGCCCTCGCGTGACGGATCGGCGCAGGCAACAACGACATCATCGAATGCAGTATTGATCCGTAGCTCGAAACGCGAAAAGGACCGTCGCAGCGAACGCGACACCGTGAGTGCGTCGAGCGGCAGGACGCCACGCTGTGCCGGCGACCACCAACCAAGCATGCGCTGACCAGAGACATGCATCGGGAACATGCCAGCGCGATAGGCCGCGAGCACCGTGCCCGGTTCGAGATCCGCGCCGAGCGCGACAAGGTCATCATCACCCGCGGCCTCGGCCGCAGGCAGCTCCCATTCGGTCGGTGCTGGCTCGATGGGCACGTGATGGGTAGTCCAGGGTTACTTGCGGTAGTCGAAGAAACCCTGACCCGACTTGCGACCCAGATGGCCAGCGGTGACCATGCGGCGCAGACGGGGGACCGGGGCGTAGTTCGGATCGCTGAACTCGTCGTAGAGGGCATCGAGGATTGCCACCGAGGTGTCGAGGCCGACGAGGTCCAGCAGGGCGAGCGGACCCATGGGGAAGTTGCAGCCCCCCTTCATGGCGGTGTCGATGTCATCGCGGCTGGCCACGCCGTTCTCAAGCATGCGCACTGCATTGTTGAGGTAGGGGAACAGCAGCGCATTGACGATGAAACCAGCGCGATCGGCAACCTCAACGGCGTTTTTGCCGCAGGCCTCCGCAAAGGCCTTGACCGAATCGATCGTGGCCTCGCTGGCGGTCATGGGACGAACGATCTCAACCAGCGACATTGCGGGAGCGGGGTTGAAGAAGTGCACGCCACAGACCTGCTCGGGACGACCGGTGACCATGGCCATTTCAACCACCGGAAGGGTGGAGGTGTTGGTGGCGATGATGGTGCCGGCGCCACAGATGGCGTCGAGTTCACGGAACAGTGCCTTCTTGACATCGAGATCCTCGACCACGGATTCGACGACGAGATCGCAACCAGCGAGATCGGCCAGATCAGCAGTGGCGGTGACTCGTGCCAGTGCGGCATCGGCATCGGCTTGCTCACGGCGACCCTTCTCGACCTGTCGGGCGAGGGACTTGGCCAGCTCGGCGACCATGGCCTGCGCGCTCTCAAGTGAGCGGGAGCGCAGCACAACCTCGTGCCCGGTGGTGGCGGCGACCTCGGCGATACCCGAGCCCATGATGCCGGAGCCGACGATGCCGATACGTGCGATTGCCATGGTGGTTCCTCTTCGTGGTCGCCGGCCGAGGTGGGTCCGGACAGGAAAGGGTCAGGTTACCGCTCGGTAGGTTGACCGATCCAGAGGGCTGGTTGAGGCGGCGGATGGGGGTCACCATCGGGTTCGCTAGCGTGCCGAGGCGCGGTCTCGGTCCCCGACGGTGAACTGTTCGCCGCCGAGTGGCCCGATGACCTCACAGGAGATGACATGAACGGTCCGATCGCACTTGTCGGAGGCGGCGAGTTCACCCCGGGATGCACGTTCGATGCCGAACTCATTGCCGATGTGGGGGCCTCAGAGGTTGTCCTATTGCCCACAGGCTCGGCCTATGAAAATCCAGAGCGACTCGTCGATGCTGCCAGCCAGTGGTTCACTGATCTCGGGGTGTCGCTGAAGACGCTGCCTGTGTACACCCGGCGCGATGCCTTCGACGCCGACAATCTCGCCGCAGTGGCTGGCGCCCGGATGATCTACATCGCAGGCGCTTCGCCGATGCATATGCGCTCGGTGTTTAAGGACACGCCATTGATGGAGGCACTCCATGAAGCATGGCGCAGCGGCGCGGCGCTCGTCGGTTCGGGAGCGGGCGCCGACGTCCTGTGCGATCCAATGGTCGATCAGCGCGGTGGTGCCTACACAGTGGGTCTTGGTTTAGTTCCTGGCGTTGCGGTGATCCCGCGGTCCAATACCTGGTCCAAGGAGAAGGTGCATCGCACCGTGTCGTTGGCTCCAACTGATGTGGTGGTCGTTGAACTTCCGGAACGCACTGCGATCCTGCTCGACGGTTCGCAGGGTTGGCGAAGCAGTGGTGCCGGTGAGGTCATCGTGCACACCGCTGCAGGGATCGCGTCGCTGGCGGAGATCCCAAAACCGGTGTTCTGAACCGGTGCTCGTACGTGGTGCGTCAGGCGGCGCCGATGGACTTCAGTTCGACCACGAAGATCAGAGTTTCATCCGGCGCGATCTTGATGCCCTGACCCGCTGAGCCATAGCCCTTGGCCGGTGGGATCACGAGTTGGCGAATGCCGCCGGCCTGCATGCCCTGCAAGCCTTCGGTCCAGCCGGAAATGACCTGATTGAGCCCGAAGGTGGCGGGCTGTCCACGGCTATAGGACTCATCGAAAATGGCGCCAGTGGAGCAGCTCACACCGAGGTAGTTGACCGTGACCGTGTCGCTGGCAGTAACCGCAGGGCCGGTTCCGGTTTTGATATCGGTGATCTGCAAGGTGGTGGGTGGCGTACCGAGCGGGATATCGACAGCGGGTGCGCCGGGCGGTGAGAGTTCGCTCAGGGCAACGCAGGGCTTGCCGGCAACAGAGGCCGCCTTTGGTTTGGTGCTGGTCGGTGAGGTGGTCGCAGTGCTAGCGGTGGTCGAGGACGAACTCGCCGAACTGGTGGCCGTGCCCGAACCCTTGCTGAGTATCGCGAACACGCCGATCAGAATGAGCACGGCGGCCGGAACGGAAATGGCAATGATGAGGCGTCGTCGCCGCTCGTAACGCGCCTGCTCTGCTCGCTCTGCATTCAGGCGAGCCCGATGGCCGGCCTTCTTTCGTTCACGCTTGTCTGTTCCCATGGCGACCAGACGCTAGCAACTGGCGCGTGGTCATTGCCCCTCGATTCGCGCATGTCCCGGGCCCGATGCTGGAGTCGATTTGCGGGATACTCCCCAGGCCGGATTAGCGGGGGATCTGCCCGCTCTGGGTCACGGTGATGCCGGTGATGGTGACCACCCCGGTCGGTTGGCCGCTCTTGGAACCCAGGGCATTAATAGCGAGCAGTGTGTCGAATCCGTCGAGCATCGTGCCGAACGCGGTGTTGGCGTCATCAAGATCAGCAGCCAGCTCAAAGGTGGCGATGAGGAACTGACCCCGGCTGGCACTTCGGACTCCGCCGGTGCCAACCATGGCAATGGCTCCGGGGGTGAAAATCTGACCGGCGGGAGCGATCTCATTCGGGATATCGAACATGGTGGTTGGCGTTGTGAACTTCAGCCCCACGGTGAACGACTTTCGATTCGTGATGTTGGTGACGGGCTGTCCGTCGTAGAAGTGATAGCGGGACAGCACCACGAAATCGTTGACGGTGGTGGGTGTGCGACCGGCGTCGAGCTGTATCGAGAGGTCGCCTTCGGTGGTTGAGATGACCGCTCGGTAGAAGTGGGTGGTGTCGATGCACATCGACGGGGCCTCAGCGAACGAGGTGGTGCGAGGTGATGAACCATCCTCGGCAGGGCACGGTGTGGCGCCGGTGAGCGCAGCACCCGGGGATGCCGCTGGCGGGGTGATCCCCGAGTTCGGCAGCGCTGAGGTGGTCGGTCCACTGGGCAACGTGGTTGAGCTCGAGGTCGAATCGCTGGACTTTGTTGCACCGATGTAGGCACCCAGCAGCGCGAGAACGATGAGAAACACAACGCCGCCGGCAGCGAGTCGTTGACGACGTCGGGCGCGGTCACGAGCCTCAACACTGGCGGCGGCCCGGGCCTGCTGGCGGGCGAGTTCTCGTTGGCGACGGCTATTTGGAGTGGCCATGGGAGCCTGATCCTAAATCTGATTCCGTCCCACCCGCAGGCGACCGGTAGCGTTGCCCGCCGTGGCACTCCTTGTTCAGAAGTTCGGTGGTACTTCGGTCGGCACTCCTGACCGCATGCGCGCGGTTGCCGATCACGTCACTCGCACGGTCCGCCGGGGCGATCAGGTCGTGGTGGTCATCTCCGCAATGGGAAAGGAGACCGACGATCTGCTGCGCATGGCCCGTGAGGTCTCCAACACTCGGCCCGGCCGCGAGATGGACATGCTGGTCACCGCCGGTGAGCGCAAAGCCACGGCGTTGCTGTGTATGGCGATCGCCGACCTGGGTGTCGAGGCCGAATCCTTCACCGGTTCGCAGGCGGGTTTCCTCACTGATGCCACGCATACCAACGCCAAGATCATCGACGTGCAACCCGATCGCATTCGGGCCTCGCTCGCTGCCGGTCGTGTGCCGGTCGTGGGAGGTGCCCAGGGTCAGTCCGCGCAACGCAATGTCACCTTCCTCGGTCGTGGTGGATCGGACACCACCGCGGTGGCATTGGCCCATGCACTCGGTGCGGACTCCTGCGAGCTCTACACCGACGTCCCCGGTGTGTTCACTTCCGATCCCCGCATCGTCACTGATGCCCGCAAGATGGAGCACATCACCTTCGATGAGCTCCTCGAGATGACCGCGAATGGTTGCCCTAAGCCGGCAATGCGTTCGGTCGAATTTGCCCGGACTCACGGGGTCGAACTGCATGTGCGTTCGGCGTTTACCTGGGAGTCGGGAACCGTCGTCACCAAGGAGTCCACTATGGAACAGGCAATCGTTTCTGCAGTCGTGCATGACGCCGACGAGGCCAAGGTCACCATCGGCGGCGTCGCTGACCGACCTGGGGTGGCCGCTCATGTGTTCCGCGCGCTCGCCGATGCCGACATCAACGTCGACCTCATTGTGCAAAACACCTCCGATCAGGGCGTCACCGATATTTCCTTCACCGTCCCCCATGGCGATCTCGACAACGCGGTTGCGATCTGCGAGGTGGCTGGCGCCGAGGTGGGTTTCACCCGTGTCACCGCCGAGCCCGCCATTGCCCGAGTTAGCGTTGTCGGTGCTGGCATGAAGTCCCATCCCGGTGTTGCCGCCACAGTGTTCGAAACACTGGCGGCCAACGACATCAATATCGAGATGATCGCCACCTCGGCGATCCGGGTGAGCTGCGTGGTTGCTGAGTCCGACATCGAGCGGGCAGTGGTGGCACTCCACGACGCCTTCGGCCTCGCCGACGGTCCTGTGTATGTCGACTGAAACCCGCGATCGCTTCTCTCCCAAGGGTTCAGCGATATCGGTTGGCGTGATCCCCAGTGGGTGCCGGTAGGGTCTCGGCCCTATGCGTATCGGAATCGTGGGGGCAACTGGGCAGGTCGGCGCGGTTATGCGCAGTGTCCTTGCTGAACGGCAGTTCCCTGTCAGCCAACTTCGTCTCTTCGCCTCGGCCCGCTCTGCCGGTCGACGCCTCCCATGGGGTGACGGCGAGATCATCGTCGAAGACGCCGACACCGCCGATTACAGCGGCCTCGACATCGTGCTGTTCTCCGCTGGCGGTGCCACAGCGCTCACGCTTGCGCCGCGGGTTGCCGAATCCGGCGCCATCGTCATTGACAACTCCTCGGCCTGGCGAATGGATCCGCAGGTCCCGCTCGTGGTGCCCGAGGTCAACGCACATGCCCTCGATTCCATCCCCAAGAACATTGTGGCCAATCCCAACTGCACGACCATGGTTGCCATGCCGGTGCTCAAGCCTCTCGATCTCGAGGCCGGGCTTCGCACACTGGTCGTGACCACCTTCCAGGCAGTCTCCGGAGCGGGACTCGCCGGCACCTCGGAACTCGAGGAGCAGGTTCGCAAGGTTGGCGATGGCGCCTCAGCGCTCACCATGTCGGGAACAGCAGTTGAGTTCCCGCCGGCCTCCAAGTTCCCCACCACTATCGCCTACAACGTCATTCCCTTCGCTGGGAAGCTTGTCGATGATGGTCTGGGCGAAACCGATGAGGAGCAGAAGCTGCGCAACGAAAGTCGCAAGATCCTCGAGTTGCCAGATCTCAAGGTCACCATCACCTGCGTGCGCGTGCCGGTCTACACCGGTCATTCGTTGTCGATCTCGGCAGGATTCGAGCGCGAACTTACGCCCGAGAATGCCCGGCGCCTGCTGATCAAGGCTCCAGGTGTCGAACTCGCCGACATCCCCACGCCGCTTATGGCGGCTGGCGCCGATGACACCTTCGTGGGTCGCATCCGCGTCGACTCCACCATGGCCAATGGCCTGTCGCTTTTTCTTTCGGGCGACAACTTGCGCAAGGGTGCGGCACTCAACGCCGTGCAGATCGCCGAAGCCATTCTTGAGCGCCGCTCCTAGACGCGGTCCTCACAGGAATGAAAATGACCCCCATGCGAACGCATGAGGGTCATCTCCGGGTCGGGCTGGCGGGATTCGAACCCACGACCTCTTCGTCCCGAACGAAGCGCGCTACCAAGCTGCGCTACAGCCCGTGAAGGGGCGACTCTATCGGAGTCGGACCGGCACCACGAATGTCGGGATCAGCCCTGCAGGGTGAGATCGGCGACGTCGCCAGAGACCGAGTCGGGTTCGTCAATGAACGCCTCGCCGGCGAGCAGGGCGGTGGCCGCACGCCGCAATTTCATGGAATCGAACGGCTTGACGATGTAGCCGTCGGCATCGCAGCGTCGGGCTTGGAAGACATCGTGGACACGATCAAGTAGCAGAAGGACTGCGGTGATCGGGATGCGGTCGACGCTCTCAGCGTTGCGGATCGCCATACATGCGGCGATCCCGCCCATGTTGCCGATCTGCTCATCGAGGATGACTAGATCGGGGCTGATCTGATCGATTGCCTGGAGCACGTCGATGCCAGCGCGTACTCGGAACAGCTTGGTGTCCCCGTCGGAGAGCGCAGCGTCGACCTCGTCGAGGATCCAGTCGGCATCAGTGGCAAGAAGGATGTTTGGCACAACTGCGAGGCTATCGGTTCGGCTTTGGGCGAACGAACCGTGGATACGGGAAACGGATCGGGGCCCGGGCGCCATGGCACCGAGCGGAGTCAACGGGCGGAGTCAACGGGCGGAGTCAACGAGCGGAGTCAACGGGCGGAGTCAACGGGCGGAGTCAACGGGCGGAGTCAACGGGCCGAGTCACCGGGCCGGTATCAGGGCGCCGGTGTCCGGAAGAGGTGGTCGCCAAGCCGTTGCAGTCCGTCGAGGTCGTGCACATCAGCATCGAGGAACGGTACGAGGCGTACCGGGGCCCCGGGGAGGGCTTCGGTGAGCGCTCTGAGGTGATCGACCTCGGTGGCGACCATGCGACTGGCTTCGAGCAGTGCGGTGGCCGCGGATTCCAGTGGAGTGCCGGCGAAATGTTCCAGTTCTTCCTGCAACTCATCGAGGGGGAGATCGGTGAATCTGGGGTGGACGCGGTTCACCACGAGCGCATCCACAGCGATTCCGGCAGTGGCGAGATCGTCGACGAACCCGGCAGCTTCTTCGGCCAGATCGCGTCGGGGCACGGTGACCAAGATGAACGTGGTGGCATCGGAGGTGAGCAGTTCGCGCACCGCGACAGCACGGGAGCGGAATCCGTCCTCCATGCCCTCGAAGTTGTTGAGGAACTCGATGACATCATCGACTACCGATGCCCCAACAAGCCGGGAGATACTTCGCAACGCGGTTTGGGCTGCGAGGTTCACTGCCCGAGCAAGACCCCCGGAAGGCGCGACGAGCATCTTGTAGAGGCGATGGTCGAGGAATCGGGTGATGCGGTTGGGGGCGTCGAGGAACTCGAGGGCGTTGGTGGTGGGCGGAGTGTCGACGATGACAAGATCGAATCGCTCGTCGCCGTGCAGTTCGAACAGCTTCTCCATAGCCATGTACTCATGGGTGCCCGAGAGTGCATCGGCGATGTTGCGGAAGAAGCGGTTCTCGAGGATCCGCTGGGCTTGTTGGGGGCTCGGCGCGTAGGTGGTGATGAGATTGGCGAAGGTGGCCCGAGTGTCGAGCATGACCGCCCACAGTTCGCCCGGCCAGGTGCCGGCCACCTGAAGCGGTTCCGAGCCGCGAGCGGCTTCAGTGTCGAGGCCCATGGCATCGGCGAGTCGGCGAGCTGGATCGATGGTGACCACGCAGACGCGGCTGCCCCGGTGAGCAGCTTCAAGCGCGAGCGCGGCTGAGGTTGTGGTTTTGCCGACACCGCCAGAGCCGACGCAGACGACAACATCATGCGCGGCCACCAGCGCCCCGATCGGATCGTCGGCCGCGAGAGTTGGTTCGGCTTGGGTGCCCATCAGGAGATCGATTCGTCGAGAGTCGTGATGCCGGCCAGGAGCGCATCGGTGAGGACCTCGAGATCATCGGGTCCGAGATCGGTGGTGAATCGGGCGGGCAGCGTGATGAGGGGTAACGGCAATTGCGCGACCAACCGTTCGATCTGGGTGCGTTGATGATCCACCCAGGTCATGCGGAATGTTGCAGCCGCGAGCATCGAATCGAGAAGTGCTTGATCGGAGTTGTCGCCCGAGCTGTCCTTCGCCCTTTCCTTCGCGCTTTTCTTCGAGTCGACTGCGTCACCCAGTCCTTCGGGGAGCGCAGCGACGGAGTTGAGCACAACGGGACCGAGTTGCACGCCGACCTCATCTTCGAGAGCGAACGCGGTCTCAACCAGTTCGTTGATCGGTGTCTCCTCGGGCAGGGTGGCGAGAATGACCCGGCAGCGAGTGGGGTCGGCAAGCATGGCGAGCACATCATCGGCCTGGTTGGCGATGGGGCCAGCGGTGACGGCCTCGCGCAGAACCGCCGGGGCGCGTAGGAACGACACCGCATGCCCGGCCGCGGGGGCATCGACGATGATCAGATCAGCGGTCTCGGCCACTTCGAGTTGCTTGACCCGACCGAGCACGAGCAAATCCCGGATTCCAGGAGCGGCAGTGGTGACCACGTCGAGAGCTCCTGAGCTCACCAGTCGTCGGGTCATTCGCGCCAGACCATGATCGGCCAAGTAATCGAGCAGTGCATCGTCGGGGGTTACCAGTCTTGCGCTGATCTCACCTTGCGTTTCATTGCCGGCCCGCAGCGTGGTTCCGGCGCTGGTGATCTCCGGCGCGGCGAACAGGTGAGAGAGGGCGCCACCGGGGGTGAGCCGCACAATGAGCACCGAACATCCGACCCGGGAGGCCGCTGCGGCAAGGGTCGCGCATATGGTGGTTTTGCCCACACCGCCCTTACCGGCGACGATGAGCACCCGTGATGCTGCGAAGAAGTGCGCAGGGTCCATGTTCCCCTCGGAGGCTCGACGTGCGCAGACTACCCATGACCGTGAGGATCCTCACTGCTGTGGCGCTGATCTTCGCGTCGCTCGGAGTTGTTCTGTCATCCTCGATCGCCGAAGCGCAGACCACCGATTCCGGAGGCGGAACCACTGGCACAGGCGGCGTCGTGACCGGCGATGTGGCCAATGATGGTCCGGGATTCGTGGCGGTGGTCGAGGCCGGTGGACTGCTCGATCCGGTGCTGATGGATTTCCTTCGTCACTCCATCACCGATGCCGAGAACCAGGGTGCGACCGCGATCGTGTTCCAAATGGATTCCACCGGGGTGGTCGTCTCTGATGATGCGCTCGGTGCATTGCTTACTCAGATGCTTGAATCCTCGGTGCCGATCGCAGTGTGGGTGGGTCCGTCGGGTTCCGCCCTCACCAAGGGTGCGGCACAGTTCGTGGGCGCGGCTGATCAGGTCGGCATGGCCCCGGGCACAAAACTCGGCGATGCCGGTGCGCCGGTCATCGATGGACTCAACATGAAGCGACTCACACCGATCACTGATCGCACTGTTGGGGCACAGGAGGCAGCCGACCTCGGCATCACAACTGCAGCCGCTCCCACCATTGGTGATTTCGTGGTGAACCTTCCCGGTGTGCAGACCCGAGAGACCACCGCGGACAATGGTGAGACCCGGCGCGAACCGATCACTCAGGTTCGATTCGGTCAGCTCTCATTGTTCTCACAACTCATGCACACCGTTGCTAGTCCGGCGGTTGCCTACTTGTTGCTCGTGGTCGGACTCGCGCTCATCATCTTTGAGCTGTTCACCGCTGGTGTTGGTGTGGCCGGCGTTGTCGGTGCCGGATCGTTCATCCTCGCTGGGTACGGCCTTGCTGTTCTGCCCGTGACTTGGTGGGGGCTTGCGCTTCTCGGGCTGTCGATGGTCGCATTCGCGATTGATGTGCAGACCGGTATTCCTCGGTTCTGGACCGGCGTCGGCGCTGTCATGTTCGTGGTTGGATCGTTCACCCTGTATGACGGCGTTTCACTCTCCTGGATCACGCTCGGCTTCGCGATCATCTCGGTGCTGCTCGCGTTCATCGCTGGTATGCCATCGATGGTGCGAACCCGTTTCTCCACGCCCACCATCGGGCGCGAGTGGATGATCGGCCAACTTGGTCGCGCTGTCACCGCTGTCGACCCCGATGGTGTGGTGCAGATCCGTGACGCGCTGTGGCGGGCATCGACCAACCGAGCCACGCCAATCGAAGAACTTGAGTCGGTGCGGGTTGTCTCCATTGACGGACTGGTGCTTGAAGTGGAGCCGGAGACCGGCGGGGCCAAGGACTATCGGGACCGTTCCGGCGACAGTTCCGGCGACAGTTCCTCGGGCGCTAGTTAGCGCTAAAACACAGAGACATTCGTCACATTTTCGTCTTGCAGTGTGTCATCGGACACACTACGTTCCCCTCTCGGAGAGGGGGCTGGCCCACCGTGAGTGCACAGCAAATCGCGCAACCCATTGAGGAGAACTGGCAGATCCGGGCCGCGTGCCGCGGACCCCATGCCACGGTGTTCTTCCCACCGGCACAGTTCGAGCGCAAGGAGGACAAACTCCGGCGTGAGGCACGAGCCAAGGAGATTTGTGTCGACTGCAGTGTTCGCTCTGCCTGTCTCGAGTACGCCATTGAGATCCGTGAGCCCCATGGCATCTGGGGCGGACTCAACGAAGCGGAGCGACGCCAGTTGCTGGCGGAGCAGATGAGCTGAAGCTCCGCATATGTACTGCGACGCCTGTTCGGGGGGACGGGTGATCGCTGCAGACCCGGCGCTGGGAACGGTTCGTCCGACCCAGCGCCGGTGCATTTCTCGGACAATGACTTCAGGGGTGACGACGACGCCAGCGCAGTCGGTTCACTCGGCGCATAAGTCTGTTTCCGGAGTTGAGCGGTGGCACCTTCCACGGCGGCAACGCCTCCGGATCGAATCCCATCGCCGTGACCAACGCGGGGATGATCGAACCGTGTGACTCCATTGCATCCTCGTACCCCAACCACCGCAGCGCCGGGAACAGCGCATCAAGGCTGTCAACGTCAAGCAGCCATGTGTCGGGTCCGAGATAGAGATGGGATCTGGAGTCAGTGCTCTCCTGAAGTGAATTCGCCTTCATCCATTTGCGGTACGAGCGCAGAAAGTCCTCGGGGTCTCGGCGTACGACGATGTACTCAGGTTCGTAGGCGCCGAGAAGCGATTGGAATCGATCGACCTCATCGGGAAATCGAAGAAGCGAGAGATCCTCACTCGAAATGATGATGTCCTCACCGTTGAGTTGCTTTTCGATGTGTTCGCGGATGAGTTTCTGATGCCCGGGGTCAGCCCAGTTCTTCTCGATGCTTCTGCCCTCGAAAGTCCGTTCTGGGCGCATGGACAAGAGTGGAAACTCGAAATGCGATGAGGGCGTGGGGTTCTGATACATGCTCTCGTAGAACCTGAACCCGGTCACCTTCTGGATCTCATTGCGGTTCATTCGAGCCCAGCGCTGGAATGTAGTGGTTCCAGTCTTATGGGTGCCGATGTGAACGATCGCTCTAGGCATGGATGAACAGTAGGCCCTGTCCGATGCGAAGACGCGAGCACCTCGTTCAACCTCCCACCGATAGCATCGGCCCATGTTTGTTGTGCTGTTCCTGCTCTTCGTGGTGGCGCCGCTCGTCGAGTTGTATGTGCTGGTGCAGGTGGCCCATCTCATTGGGTTGCTGCCCGCTCTTGGGCTGCTGGTGGTGCTGAGTCTGTTTGGCGCTTGGCTGGTCAAACGCGAGGGGCTCATCGTCATCCGACGGTTGCGCAACGCGCTGTCCGCCGGTGAGATGCCGACCGATTCGTTGGTTGACGGCGGGCTCATCGTCATCGCCGGTGCGCTCTGCATCGTTCCGGGTTTCCTGAGCGATTCCATCGGTCTGCTGTTGCTGGTGCCTCCTGTACGTGCCCCCGTTCGCAAACGTCTCATCGCAAGGTGGAGCATCGGCGGTGCAAGACGAATGACAGGTCGATTCAGCAGCAGTGCCGTCATCGAGGTCGATTATCTCGGTGACATCACACCAAACCGTACGAGTCCCAAACGGCCTATCGCTGAGCTCGAACCCGGCACCGATCAGTGACCACGACCGAATCTGCCGATGGCCCCATAAGGCCGGATCTCCTGCCAGGTGTTGCACGGGCGCTCTCGCCGCTGGTGCGTCGCATCCTCGCCCCGAACCCGGGACGCATGACCGGCCCTGGCACGAATACCTACTTGGTGGGTGTTGACGAAATCGCGGTGATCGACCCGGGTCCCGATGATGCATCTCATCTCGAGGCCATCGTCGGTTGTGGCGGCGATCGCATCCGGTGGATCCTGTGCACGCATACCCATCCCGATCACGCTCCCGGGGCGGCTGCGCTGCGCGCCGCCACTGGTGCTGAGGTGTTGGCGTTCCGCAGTCGTGACGGCCTCAAAGTCGACCGCCGTATCGAGCAGGGCTTCCGCATCGATGCCACTGAGTTCCGCCTCACCGCGCACCACACACCGGGCCATGCATCGAATCATCTGTGTTTTCTGCTTGAGGAGGAGCGCATGCTTTTCTCTGGTGACCACGTGATGGAGGGATCCACCGTTGTCATCAAGCCACCCGATGGTGACATGGCTGCCTATCTCGATTCGCTGGCCCGTGTGCGGGCGTTGCGTCTGCGATCGATCGCGCCAGGCCATGGACATCTCATCACTGAACCCAACCGGGTTATCGACTGGTACATCGAACACCGCCTCGAGCGCGAGGCGCAGGTGTTGGCCTGCGTGAAACGGGACAAGAAGATCCGCATCTCCGCGGTGGTCGACGAGCTCTATGTCGGCCTTGTTCCCGAACTGGTGCCCATGGCACGTCGTTCGGTCCACGCCCATCTGCTCAAACTTGCCGCGGAGGATCGTGTGCGCGGTCGCACCCTCACCGGCGACTGGGTCATTGTGCGCTAACACCCACGGATTACTCTGGGGGTCGTTCCGGGAACCGATCGACCCGTGAGAGTGCGGGGAACAGCACCGACCAGATGCCGACCACGCCGAGTGTGGCAATGCCGCCAAGAACCACAGCTGGTCCTGTGCCAAAGAGCTGACCGGCGACGCCGGATTCGAAGGCACCGAGCTCGTTGGAGGCACCGAGGAAGACTCCTTCGACAGCCATGACACGACCTCGGGCGGCACTGGGAGTGACCAGAGGAACAAGCGTGCCGCGGATGAACACGCTCACTGAGTCGACTGCGCTGAGCAGGAGCATGGCGAGGAACGCAACGGTGAAGTTGTGGGTGACCCCGAGGACGATCGTGAAGATCCCGAACAGCGCCACGACCACGAACAGCGTGGGGCCGATGCGGCGACGCAGCGGTCGGGCGCTTAGCCAGAAGGTCACCGTGGCTGCACCGATGCCGCCCGCCGCGCGCAGCCAGCCGAGCCCCACAGCATTGACATGGAGCTGTTTGGAGGCGATGGCGGGAAGAAGTGCCACTGCGCCACCGAACAGCACGGCAAACAGATCCAGCGAGATGGCGCCGAGCAGGATGGGATTGCCTTTGATGACCCGGAACCCCTCCGAGGCCTCGTGCCAGCGGCTTTGAGGTTCCTCGTCGGCGCTGGCCGTGCTGGCATCGTTAGCGCTGCCGTCGGTGCTCGTGGGCTCCGAGTGGTCGAGCGTGTGGGCGAATGCTTCAGCAGTGGCGTCGAGCAGTTCCGCCGGGCGGGTTTCGTCGGCCAGATCGACGAGCGCAGCGGAGGCCGGACTGTTGATCGACGGCTCGCTTTGTCGATGCTCCATGCGCGGGGCGAAGCGGATGACGATCGCCCCGCCAGCGGTGAGGACCATGCAGGCGACGAAGGGCCATGAGGGTGACGCCACATAGAGGAAGCCGGCAAGCACCGGACCGATGATGACCGAGGTCTGCCAACCGGCGATATTGAAGGCGGTGAGTCGGGGCAGCCCACCCTCGGGGGCGAAGTCGGCGGGCATCGAACGGATGGCCGGGTTGACGAATGCCCGGGCGGTGCCGAACGCCAGCACGAGCGCGAAAATCGGCACCGTCTGCCGGTTTCCGGATCCGGCGTACCAAGCGAGTGCGGCGCAGCAGATCATTTCGCCAACGAGTCCGATCGAGACGATGCGTCGGCGGTCGAATCGATCGGCGAATGAACCGGTGACGGTCATCAGCACCATGGCCGGGAGGAACTCCGCGAGTCCGAGCAGACCGAGATCGAGATCACGGCCTGAGAGGTCGTAGAGCAGGATGCCCAGCGCAGTGACCTGGATGATGGCCGCCATGCTCGCCATGGTTGAGGCGGTCAGCAATACCGCGACGCCTCGTGTGCGCAGCAGTTGTGAAGCGGTGGGGATCTGGTTGTCAGTCACCGGGCTCAGTGGGCGACGCGGTATTCGAGACCGCTGTCGGTCTGACGTCGCTCAGCCCGCTCGTCGAGTCGCAGATGCTCGAGGTGGGCATAGGTCTCGCTATCGGCCATGGGGCCGCGGCTGCGTTCGGAGAAGAGGAATTCCGACCAGCGGGTGACCGGGGCCCACTGCGCCTCCGGGGCAGCATCGATGAGCTGCTGAAGACGGTCGGCGTGATGATCCTTGATGGCCTCGCATCGACCGGCGAGGTCGCCGAAGGGATGGCCATGGGCTGGCAGCACCTGGGTCACGCCCTCGATGGCGGCAACCTTGTCGAGATTGCGCAGATAGTTGGCGAGGGGATCGCCGCCCATGAACCCGGCGATATGCGGGGTGATGGTGGGAAGCACATGATCGCCAGACAGCAGGACGCCATCTTCGGGAGACCACATGCAGAGATGGTCATGGGTATGGCCCGGGGTGAACACCGCCACCCAGTCGCGGTCGCCGAGACGCACGATGTCGGCATCGTCAACCACGATGGTGGGTCGCGGTGCGCGCATCCAGGACAATTCTTCGATTCGTCCGTCGTCGATAGCAGCGCGCAGACGATCGCGGAACGCCTTGAATCCGGGGAACTGCAGTTCCATCTCCTGCTCATCGGTACCGGCCACCGCGTCGAGCAGCGTGCCGACCTCACTGGCATCGGCGGGGTCGAGCGGTTCGAGCGGGCGCTCGTCGAGGTCGAGCAGGTCGGTCCACTTGCGGAACATCGTGGAGGTCAGGACCTCGGAGTGCGCTTCCTCGACGAGGCGATGGGCGCCGCCGAAATGATCGGGATGCGAGTGGGTGATGAAGGTGGTGTGCACCCGTGCCAGTGGGATTCCGGCCGCCTTCAGGCGAGCCTGCAGTGCCTCCCAGGATGCGTCGCTGGGCAGGCCGGGATCGACGAGCGTGAAGCCGCGGGAATCTTCAATCGCGTAGGTGTTGACATGACCGAGGCCGGTGAAATCAGTGGGGAGTTGCAGGCGCAGGATGCCACGGGCGACTTCAATGATCTCCTCGGAGGCGTCCTCCTGCTCCTGGCGGGGCACCCGCAGGGGAGGTTGCGCCGCGTGATCATGGTTATGACTCATCGGATTCCGTTCGGCAGAAGACATCACGGTAATAGCGCAGTTCCTGGACGCTCTCTCGGATGTCGTCCATGGCCCGGTGGCCCTCGCCTTTGCGGGGGGCCTTGCCGAGCAGCACCGGATTCCATCGCTTCATGAGTTCTTTGATGGTGGAGACATCCACGCTGCGGTAGTGCAGGAAGTTCTCAATATCGGGCAGGTACTGGGCGAGGAATCGACGATCAGTGCCGATGGAGTTTCCGCACAGGGGTACAGATCTTGCTTCACCGATGTGCTCATGAAGGAAGGCGAGCGTCTTCGCACCGGCTTCTTCAAGGGTGATAGTGGAGGAGCGGATTTCTTCGAGCAGCCCGCTGCGGGTGTGCATCGAGGTGACGAAATCGTCCATCTCGGCGAGGGCCTCAGGGCCTTGATGGATGACCAGGTCAGGGCCTTCGGCGATGAGTTCGAGGTTGTCGTCGGTGATGAGCGTGGCAATCTCGACAATGACATGACGTCCCGGTTCCAAACCGGTCATCTCAAGATCCATCCAAGCGAGCACGCAGTGATCCTACGTTGCCCTCTACGATCCCGCGGTGCTCGAAATTCCGGTGATGCGACTCGACCCTGATCTTCCTCTGCCCGCCTATGCGCGTGTCGGTGACGCCGGACTTGATCTCTCGGCCAGCCACGAAGCGGTACTGCGCTCGGGCGGAGGACGAGAACTCATTGCGACCGGATTCGCGGTGGCGATCCCTGAGGGTTACGCCGGGTTCATTCAGCCACGTAGCGGTCTGGCGCTGAAGCATGGCGTGACTTGCCTCAACACGCCGGGCCTTATCGACAGTGGGTACCGCGGAGAACTCAAGGTGCTCCTCATCAACACCGATCCAACTGAGGATTTCCGCGTTGAGCGTGGTGAGCGCATCGCGCAGCTGGTGGTGCAGCGGGTGGAACACGTGGTCCTTGAGCCGGTTGATGATTTCGACCATCTCGGTTCCACCACGCGAGGCGATGGCGGGTTCGGACACACCGGACGCTGATCGGGCCCGGCGGATATCTCCGCCGATCGAATGGTTAGTGCGCTGCGGATGTGGCCGGGGGATCGGCCTCCTCTGCGGGCAGTTTCCAACCGCTGAGATGCCAACCCGCTTCGATGAGCACCGCACCGATTGCTCCGATGCCAACCGCGCTAAGGGCGAGTGCAGTTCCCGGGAGTGGGAGCTCGAAATACGAGCGGAACCATTCGATGCTGAGCGCTCCGATGAATGCTGCGCCCATGGCGCCCACAAGCGCACCGCGCCACAGGTTGATCGGTCGGGAGAGGATTTCGAGCACCCAGAGAGTGACGACGAAGAGGGCGATCACCGCGACGGTGCGAGCCTGTTCAAGGGTGACGCCACCGTCGTTGCGAGCGATGCCAAAGGCAACCAGCACGGTGATGGCACTGACAAGACCGGCAGGGATGGCGAACCGAAGCACGCGTATGAGGAATCCGCTGCGGGCACGCCGATTGTTCGGAGCGAGAGCGAGGAAGAAACCCGGGATACCGATGGTGAGCGAAGAGATGATGGTGAAGTGGCGCGGGATGAACGGGAATGGGATGCGGGCCACGCCAATGGCGAGCGCGAGGACCATTGCGTAGAAGGTTTTCGTGAGAAAAAGATTCGCCACTCGTTCGACGTTGGCGATGACCTTGCGCCCCTGGGCAATGACGGAGGGGAATACGGCGAAATCGTTGTCGAGCAGAACGAATCGGGCGACTGCGCGCGCGGCCGAGGATCCCGAACCCATGGCGACACCCACGTCGGCATCTTTGAGAGCGAGAGTGTCATTCACGCCGTCACCAGTCATGGCCACGACATGGCCGCGTGACTGAAGAGCATGCACCATGGCGCGTTTCTGCTGAGGCGTGACGCGGCCGAACACCGAATGAGATTCCAGTACATCAGCAAGTGCGTCTTGATCCTCAGGCAGGTTTCGCGCATCGATAGGGTCCTGCGCGCCGAGGATGCCAACGCGCGTTGCGACGGCACCGACAGTGACGGGACTATCACCAGAGATCACCTTGACGGTGACGCCCTGCTTTCCGAAGTAGGCGATGGTGTCGCCAGCGGCTTTACGCAGCGCCTCGTCGAGGACCACGATGGCAATGGGAACCAGGCCAGCAGGGAGGCGTTCCCCCTGAAGGCCGCCTGGCGAAAGCATCAGAATGAGAACTCGTCGTCCGGCGCTGGCGTAGTGATCGACACGCTCTTTTGCTGATCCTGCAGCCTCCAAGTTCTCGACGTTGTCGAGCAGGATGTCGGGTGCGCCAAGCACGAACGAGCCACGATCGCCGAAGGTGGCTGCGCTCCACTTACGCGCAGATGAGAACGGCACAGTGTGGGTGACCGTCCAGCCTTGGGGCGCGCTGTAGGCGTTGGCGATGGCGGCGAGGCTTGGATTGGGATGGGCATCTGCCGCACCGAGCGCGCCCAGCACGGAGGCTGCGTCGAGAGCAGTACCAGTGCCGGGGACAGCCTCGGAGCCGGGACTGAGGTGGTTCGTGGTCGGGGGCTCGAGATGTTCGAGGAGGCTGAGTGTGAGCGCCCCCTCAGTGAGCGTGCCGGTCTTATCAAGACAGATCACATCGACGCGGGCGAGACCTTCGATGGCGGCGAGTTCTTGGGTGAGCACCTTGCGGCCCGCCAGTTGCGTGGCACCGACAGCAAAGGCAATGGAGGTGAGCAGCACGAGACCTTCGGGAACCATGGCAACCAGACCAGCGACAGAGGCTTGTACTGCGGCAATGAACCCATCGTGGGCAGCGAACTGTGAACTCACCAGCAGCACTGCGGTGGGGATCATCAGCCAACTCACGAGTTTGATAACTCGGTTGATGCCCGAGCGCAGTTCGCTCGTCACCAGCGAGAACTGACGGGCCTCGCTCGAAAGTCGGAAGGCGTACGAATTGGCGCCCACTGCGGTGGCCCGCACGACTGCACTGCCCGCCACCACGAAACTGCCGGAAAGCACCGGATCGCCGGAGGTTTTGGACACCGGCTCAGCCTCACCGGTCAACAGCGATTCATCGACCTCGATCGCGGAGCCCTCGAGGACTTCAGCATCGACCGCGATTTGGTCGCCGAGTGTGAGCACGATGATGTCGTCGAGCACAAGGTCTTTTGAGGCGATGTCGATCTCGGTGCCATTGCGACGAACGGTGGCACGCGGCGCATTCAGCACCGCCAGTCGGTCGAGTGACCACTTGGCTCGTACTTCCTGAACAATGCCGATGAGTGCGTTGGCTACCAGTACGACGCCAAAGAGGCCATCGGCAGGCTCACCGATGGCGATAATGACCAGGAGCAGGACACCGAGTAGCGCGTTGAATGGAGTGAAAACATTCGCCCGAATGATCTGCGAGATCGTTCGACTGGTCGGATCGGGAACATCGTTTGATCGTCCGTCGGCGATGCGAGCATCAACCTCCGCGGTTGTCAGTCCGTCGCTGGCCAATCCGTGGCGGCCCATTCCGTCGATGTTCATGCGTCGGTTGGTATGGGTTTACGGATGGACCACGACGACAGGACATGTGGCGTGCATGGTGCATTGGTGGCTCACCGAGCCAAGCAGCAGTCCGGCGAATCCGCCATGTCCGCGTGATCCAACCACAAGGAGATCGGCATCGGCCGCCGCGCTGGTGAGCGCAGCGACAGCAGTTCCCTCGGTCACACTGATGGTGACTGGGACGTCCGATGTCGATTCAATGCCCGCTTCCTCGAGGATTTCGCGCAGGTGTTTCTCGGTTTGGGCCGAGAGATCGGCGACCTCGGGAAGTGCACCGAAAGCTGGAATGGTGGTCATCATCGGGTACTGCCAGACCGCCACGACCTCGAGCGCTGCTCCGCGGAGTTTCGCTTCGTCGCGCGCCCACTTCACCGCAGCAATCGAACCGGAGGAGCCATCGACGCCGACGACGATCTTGTTCATGGTTTGTCCTTGGTGAGTTCTGCCGAGCCGGTTCACGGATTCCGGATCTCGGGCTAGTGATCACGATCATCTGAGCAATCCGGGTGTTGTCAGAGATTAGGCCCAGCGACCTCCGCGAGGTGCTGACGCGTGCGAAGATCGCCCCGATGCTCCTCGCAACGGCGGTCTCAACCTTCTCGTTTTTCGTCGCGATGTTGGCGCTGCTGTGCTGGGTCGCGGTGGTGGCCATTGGAATCGGAGCACTCGTGCATCGTTTCGCCTCCCGCGAAATTTCGATGCTCGAATCACTGCGTTCCGATATTGCGCGCATCGCACTTCCCCTCGCATGGGTGATTGCGCTGGTGACCATGCTCGGATCGCTGTACTACTCACGCATTCAGCACTACGTCCCGTGCGAACTGTGCTGGTACCAGCGCATCTGTCTTTACCCGTTCGCGGTCATCTTGGGTATCGCCGCGTGGCGTCGCGATGCCGGAATTCGTATCTACGCCATCCCAGTGCTGGCGATCGGCGCGGTTGTGGCCAGCTACCACACCTGGATCCAGGCCTACCCGCCATCGAATGGCACCTCATTCTGCACCGCGGATGCGCCGTGCACGCTTCGCTATGTCTGGGAGTTCGGTTTCGTTTCTCTTCCATTTATGGCGCTCTCGGCATGTTGTTGCATGATCGTTCTGCTTCTCATCGCCCGTCCGACCCCTCGGACCGGCCTGACCCCGGAGTCCCTATGAGCACCACACCATCCCCAAAGGAAACTGCACTCGGCGGCACCGCTGAGACGTCTGGGCCGAACCAGCCCTCGTCCACCACGTGGATCTGGATCGCGCTTGCTGCGGTCATCGCAGTGGTCGGCGTACTCGCGTTCGTGTTCACCCGATCAGATGGATCAACCGGTGGTGGTTCGGCCACGCCGTCAGGAACGGTTGTGCCGAACGGGAAGGTGACCATCGGATCTGTCACCGTGAGCGGAACAGCTTTGCCGAACAAGTCCGCTGCAGGCGCCGACTCTGCAGTCGGTCAGACCATTCCCACCATCGAAGGCGAGACCTTCGATGGAACCAAGGTGACTATCGGCCCGGCCGATGAACCCACGATCATCATGGTGATTGCGCATTGGTGTCCGCACTGTCAGCGCGAAGTCCCGTTCCTGCAGTCTTGGCTCAGCGCCAACGGTGCACCCGAAGGTGTTCGGCTGGTGGCCATCGCCACCGCAAACGATGCCGCCAAACCCAATTTCCCCGCCGGCGACTGGCTGGTGCGCGAGAAGTGGAGCGTCCCGACCATGATCGATGACAAGGCCAGCGCTGGCGCAGCGGCTCTAGGCGTCACCGGCTTCCCCTATTTCGTCGTGGTCGATGCTCAGGGCAAAGTGATCGAGCGCACGAGCGGCGAACTCTCGGCAGCGCAGTGGGAATCGTTGATCAACGCTGCCAAGACTGGAACAGGCCAACCTTCTGCCTGAGTGACCGTGAGGAGCGCAGGACCGATTGCGGTCTCGCGCCCGAGCGCTGAAAAGGATCAGTCGTCGGTGAGGGCGGCGAACAGCGCCTGGCGTCGAGCGAGGCGGCGTCGCTCCCGAACTGAGCGGTTTGCGACGTCTCGTGCTTGATTGACGATGAGATGGGCGAGCTGCTCGACCCGCTCATCGGCGAACACCCAATCGGAAATATCGATATCTGGGTCTCGCAGCCACTGAAGGGTGAGGGCATCCCCAAGCGAGCCGTAGTCAGGCACAAACGAGCAGTACCCGAGTCCGAGGCCGTCGAGTCCGGCCCCAACAGATGGGAGGGCAGGATCGTTTGCCGGTAGAAACACGGTGACCACCTCGGCTCCTGCCCGGCGAAGTTGCTCGAGAGCCTCGTCGACTGCGGCAATGAGATCGAGACCGAGCGCATCGACGGTGATCGATCCCCAATGACGCGCGGAGTCATAGGACGAGGTGATGGTGGAGTTCGGGCGTAGGTCAGCCACGTTGTGGACCTGGCCGAGCTCACGCGGCCATGGTGAACTTTCGACCACGCGCCGCACGATGGGTTCATAGGCACTGGGCACCCAAATCGTGGCGGGCGCAAGCGGTCGGAGAGGGCTGTACATCTGTGACAGCGATGGGCGGTGCGATTGCACGCCGTCGGTGATGCCGACCTGTTGGATCGGTTCGGATGCATTGAGCAGTATCCCGACCACGGTGGCGCCTTCTCGCAACGCGATTTTCTGCGTGGCGGGATGGGTCAGGACTGGTTCGCGCAGTCGCCCGCCAACACCAGCGGCTTCGATGCGCGCAAGGAGTCGCTCTCCGAGTTGGTCGGCAATACCACGTCGACGAAAACGAGGGTCGGTGACAGTTCCACCAGTTTCAACCACACCGTCGGTGACGAATACCGCCCCCCAGTGGGCAACGATCTCACCGTGGTCATCCACGGCGATTTCACCCATGCGTTTTCCGGAGGTGATTGCCGACGCGATGCGTTCGGGGTAGTACAGATCGGCGAACGGGTAGGTCCACCCGTAGCACCGGTAGATGCAACGTGTAAGCGCAGCCGCGTCATTCGTCTCGATCGGACGGAGGGTGACCGGTGCATCAGTCGGCGGGCATTCCTCGTCGAGGATTTGAAGCCCGGTGTGATCGACGAGCTGATTGTGACCGGCAGACGGAATGCGAACGATGCTCGTGTTCCCGGCACCATCGGTGCCGCCAGTCGCGGCAGTCGCCAGGCCGATGTCGACCAGTGAGAGAACGACTGCGGGAGGTCCGATGACGGGTTCACCGAAGTCGTGGAGGCGAAGGATGATTTCGGAACCGTCGGGTTCGATAGACAGCTCCAGTGGGGCGGGAGCCTCGACAACGGTGGAACGAACTCTCGCGTCGTCGGCAAGGAGCTTGACGATAAGGGAAGCGATTTCGGCCCCGCCTCCAAGCTGGCGCACTGCGGAACGGGCCGCGTCGGCCAGTACTGAGATACCGAGTCGATCAGTCGGGGCGGAGGTCGTGAACATACTTGGCCGAGCAGGGTGGTTAGCGAGCGAGACGATCGACGACAGCTTTGATCGCTCGCGACCATTCGTGGTCGGGGTTGGTCAGTGAGAACAATCCACCGGACGCATTGCTGACGATGTCCTCGGACAGTGGGAGCACGCCCGCCACTTCGACCCCATAGGCCTCCGACACATCGGTGGCCATGACCGAAAGGTCGGCGTTTGACGGCACCTTGTTGACCATGACGAGGAGTTCGGGGACCTCCAGTCGTCGTGCGATGTCGATGGTCACGGCGGTGCCCTGATAATCCTGCTTATCGGGTCGCATGATCAGTAGGAGTATGTCGCTGATCGTGATCGACAGAAGCGTCTCCTCGTTCAGTCCCGGATGCGTATCGATGACGAGGTAATCGAGTTCGAGTCCCTTGACGAGTTCACGGAATCCGTCGTTGAGGGCCTCGACGTCGTATCCCTGACGCAGCACCCGAGCGATGTCTCCTGCCTTGATGCTGGCGGGTACGAGAAAGAGCGCACCACCGCTGTGCACCTCAGCGCCACTAAGTGCGATGCGTTCGGTGACATCGTGTGCGGTATCGATAATGGGCGCATTGTCGAAGAGGTAATCGTTGAGGGTGTGGCCGGGAATGTGCTCGTCGAAACCGAAGAGGACGTGAATGCCAGGTGATTGCACATCGGTGTCGACAACTGCGACTCGATGGCCTGATGCCGCGAGTCGCGCTGCGATGTTGGCGCTGCTATTGCTTTTGCCCGTGCCGCCCCTGAACGAGTGCACGGAAAGGATCTTGGTCACCTCGATGTTCTCCTTGGATCAGCTATCGGTGAGTGTGTCGGTGATGGTGCCAGCGGTTGTTTGGGACGCTACCGGAGCGTCGTTCATGGCGATGGCGTCAGCCACTTCCTGATCACGAACTCGTGCCCGAAGCGCGGTGGCTTTTGCGGTGAGTGACGTGAAGAAATCGGACTCGGTGATCTCGGCAACCGATTCTTGACGTTTTGCTTCGTCAATCTCGACCTTCAGCACCTGGACCTGCTTCACGAGGCTGCGTTCGCGGAATTCAATCTTCTCGGCCATCGTCGTGAATGACTGCGCGAGTTCAGTCATCTCGTCGGTGAACATCGCTCGAGTGGCACCAGTGAGGTCGACGTCGTACTCGCCGTCGGAGATTCGTCGGGTGGCATTGGAGAGTCGACCGAGTCGACGGGTCATCCAGTGCGAGAGGTAAAGGACGAGAAGAATCAAGACTGCGTACGCGATACCGAAGGTGGGATAGAGCACTCCAAGGACGCGACGCTGAACCTCATCGACATATGAGAGTGGGTAGTCCACTCCGATGCCGCCCACCGTTGTTCCATCAGCGCTCACGATCGGCGTGTAGACCGAGATCCACTTCCCAAAGAAGTCCCGGTAGGCGGGTTGCGCCGTTGTTCCGGTGAGGCCCTGCGTGAAGTAGCTCGATGTGGTTTCGTCGACCAACGCCGAGATCGGTTGGCGATAGCCGGCGCCAATTGGGGGATCGGTTCCGATGTTGGGATAGCCGAGAGCGCTCCAGGAACCAATGAACTGCAGGGTGCCATCTGGTGAGCGGAAGTAGGTGTACGGAGATGCTTCGGGGTTGGTGCGCCGAATGTCGGCGATTTGATTGACGTGATCCCAGTAGGTCTGACTTGTCGGATACGAGCTGTCAGTGGTGGCCACCGTGCCCGAGAGTGTGCCGGCATTGGCGGGATAGGTCTCGCCGGGCACCACTTTGAGATCCGTCGTTGTGAGAGCGAGGAACTCCTGGGCGTTGATGACCTGTGCCCCACCGGTACTCATTGCGCGGAGATTGTCGAGCAGTCGGCGATTGGCAGTGTCAGTGGAGAATTTCACTATCCATGCGGCCACCACCACGAACACGATGGAGACGCCAATCCCGAACGCGATGAGTAGTTTCCACCGCATACTGAGGCGCAACCGGCGATACCACCGGGGCTTCGTGGCTGCGTGTGGAGCGGTGCCAGTTTTGGCGCCAGGGGGCACCGTTATCCCGTCGGTCATGGTCTGTGAACGTACTTTGGTTCGGTGCGGTGGTTCATCGCGGGAGTCCTGCAAGGTTGAGGGTGAATCGGTAGTTGACGTCGGCCCCGAGCTCCGCTCGGCGCTCGCCGGTCACGGTGCCGGCCCCGGTGACCGCGCTGAATCGGCCAGAGCCTCCAAACACGGTGAGCTCGCCGGCGATAGAAGTGTCAGTTCCCTGCTTGGTCGTCTGTCCGCTGTAGGAAAGAACCAGGGAGGACGAATCGGCGAAGGTGAAGGTCCAGTATCCGTTGAAGGGGCCCGAACCGTTCTCGTAGCCAACCTGGGCAAGGAGTTCAGCGGTCGCCGGTTCGCCGTCGATCGAAGTCTGTCCGGAAAGGCGTCCATTGCCGTATCGCAGTTGACTCGATGCGCCGGTGGTGCGGAATGTTTGCTCGCTGTCGACACCGTGGGCCAGCACCTCGAAGGTGACAGGGGTGGATTGAGGCGCTTGCGAGCTGGTCGTCGAAGCCGACACATCGGCCGCCGGTGCGCCTGAGGAGCAGCCGATGAGCACGGTGCCCATCAGTGCCGGTCCGATCAAGGCGATGAGCACCGAGACCGTGGATGCAGGAGTTTTCCACGCAGGACGCATGGGCCTACAGTACCAATTTCTGAACGGAGTTCAGATTCTTGGGTTGCAGGTAATCGCAAGGAATTCTGTTCTGCGAGCTGATGCGATGTCGCAAGGAGGTGAAGATGACGCAGCCATTGGAAAGTGGACCGAAGAAGGTCCTTGCACATAACGACGCGCGTGAAGCGCTTATCGCTGCCACCCTTGCCGTCATCTCCAGCGATGGATCAGCTTCCTTCCAACCAAACGAGACATGCCGGGAACTTGGTCTCTCGCGTTCATTGGTAAATTTCCATTTTGGGGGCCGTGAAGGTCTCATCGCCGAAGCGATGGCTGTCGGATACGAGCAGTACGTAGCTGAACTTCGTCGCGCCGCTGAGACCGCTGGCGATGATCCGGTTGATTGCCTCCTTGCCTGGGTCGATCGACAGATCGAATGGACCATCGACAATCCGGGGCTCGCCGCTGTCCTGAACTTCCAGCGCGAAGCCTCCGGGATCCGATCGGAACTTCACCCATCGGTGACCGCTCGCCTCGAAGCTGCCGGCACCGGCAACTTCGCTCTCCTTGTGGAACTTGTCGGCGCCGCACGCGCTTCTCGTGGGATCGATTCCTCGTCAAACGCGGTGGGATTGGACAGTGCAATCGTGGGCTGGCTCACACTTGGGATGTCTGTCTGGCTTGCTGGTCGTCACGGCCCGACGCGGTCGCTCAATCGTCCCGAACTCGTAGAACTGGCGCGACTGCAGGTGCGCCAAGTGATCGCAGACATGGTGCTGTCATGAGCGACCGATCAGCCATTGGCAACGAAGGCAAGAGAGCATCTTCCGCTGCACGTAGTGGCGCGCTTTCGGACTTCCTTCGCTGGTACCGGCCCTACGTGCGCGGCCATCGTGTTGCGTTTCTCATCGGAGGCTTCGCGTCACTGATTGTGCTGGCCTGTCAGGCGCTGATCCCCTTTGCGGTCGAAAACCTGCTCCATCACGGTGAGTGGAAGTGGCGGCTGGTTTCCGGACTCGTTGCCCTCATCCTCGGGCAGTTGATCTTCAAGTACGGCGTCAGTATCGGCGCCCATTATCTGACGAGTCTTTCGGCCACTGACCTTCGCATCAGGATCTTCGATCGCACATTGCACACTGAGGCGTTCCATCAGCATTCATTGCGACGCGCCTCCATTGTCACCCGCATCGCCAACGATGTTGATGACATTGCTGCTGCGTTTCAACTCACTCTTGCTAGTGGTCTGCCAGGCGTTGTCCGGGTAATCCAGAGTCTCGTGCTGCTCACCATTGTTGAATGGCGCGCTGGTCTGACAATGACGCTCACCACATTGATGTTCGTCGTCTATCGCCGATACATCGGTCGCTCTCTGTTTATCGCTGACCGGCAGCGACTGGCATCGAGTAGTGATCTGCGAGCAAACGTGGACGAGGCTCTGGCCGCGTCGCAAACAGCCTCAGGTCTTCATCTCCAAAGTTGGCTTGTGCACCGGTTCATCAATGCTGCACATGAACTGAAGGACACAACCGAGGTGCAGGAGAACAACGTCTCTCGTCTTGAAATCGGGGGAAACGCAACCGGTTTGTTCGGGTTGTTGTTCGTTGTGTTGTTTGCGTTACTGGTTGGCGGTAGCGGACTCGCTCATGTGGCCGCGGCGATTCTCTTCGTGGAAGGCGTAGTGGCTGGTCTTGAGGCGCTGCCCCCATGGCTGCGTGCGGTGCAACTCGGTGTTGCGAGCCAGGTTCGTATTGACGGAATTCTGGACCTTCCAGATCGACTTGAGACTGGTGATGGTCCGCCTGTTCTTGGCCTGCCTTCGGGAATCGAACTGGACGATCTCAGCGCCCACTTCGAATCAGGGCAGCGCATCGACAGCATTTCCATCTCGATCGGGTCGGGACGACTTATCGGCATCGTCACGCCGGTTGGCACCCATCCGGATGATTTCCTTGCACTGGTGGCTGGGGATGACAACCCGCAATCGGGAGCGGTGCGCGTCGACGGCCATGACGTGCGCATGCCGGGAATTCGTCGCGATATCGCATTCGTTCCTGCTGTTGGATCCGGTTTTGGTGACCCGCCGATCGAACAGTTCCTTGCTGTTGACCGCACTATCACCGTCGATGGAGCCGCTGCGTTGCTTGAAGCGGTTGGGCTTCATCGATTCGCGCGAGATCGACGGATGATCATCGAGCCGCTCGGTCATGGGGCATTGACGCTTTCAATCAGCGAGCGTCAGCGGTTCGCTCTTGCCATCGCCCTCGCATCGAAACCGAAAATCTTGTTGGTCGGCCCGCTTGATGTCTTCGCCGATTCAGATGCAGCGCTCCCGATCGTTCGGCATCTGCGTGCCAGTGCGATTGAAACCATCATCATCGGAGTGCGGACCTCGGATCTTGCTGAGGCAGTCGATGACATGGTGTTTCTCGCTGAGGATTCCGTGTTCTTCGGTTCCCACCACGACCTTCTCGAGAACGTGGCCGCATATTCGCACCTTTGGAAAGAACGCCTTTCAGGTGTCGAGGTGGATCTCTCTGTTCTTGGTATCGCGGAGGATGCGCACGCCGAACTCCACACTCGCCTTGTCACAGAGCGCTATCGGTCAGGAGAAGGGATCTATCGTGAGGGAGATGAGGCCGACCGCATCGTCTTCACCATTTCGGGTCGCGTTGAAATTACGGCGACGGATGCCCATGGTGATCAGCGTCGCGTGGCAGTTCTGGGGCCGGGGGACTATTGCGGCGATTTGCGACTCACGGCTGGTGAGCGGCGTGCTGAGACAGCACAAGCACTTGACGACTGCGTGGTGCGCACATTGAGTCGCGAAGCCATCTCGGCCGGACTTGCCGGCATGCTCGATCGCACACCAACGGAGCGGCGCCTGCTCACCTCGATCTTGCGCGACGGTGCGGCCTCCGAGGACGTCCTTGCCCAACGTCTCCCAACTCTCGCGTCGGGTGAAATTTCCTCCGCGCTTGCTCTGCTGCTGCGCGACGGTGCCATCGTGCAGGCTGATGGTGAGTATTCGCTCGCGCATGTTCGAACCACGCACCGGCGGGCCGATTCGATCCTCGATCGTCTCGGCGAGTTCTGACCTCGCAATTGCTGTCGGCTGTCGACGGTCTATGACTTCTATGATGACCTTGTGACCAGCTCTGCAACGACATGGACAGCGCAGTGTGACTGGGTGATGTCCGAGGTGCTTGACGGCGAGGCGGTCATCGTCGATCTTCGAACCGGGCGGTATCACGCCGCAGCGGGGGTCGCCGCAACGTTGTGGTCGACTCTTGCCCATTCGGCCGATCTCACGACGCTTAGTGAAGCGGTTACCAAGGCCTACACATCTGTGCCCGCTGACGCCGAGTCTCGGATCAGAGCATTCGTCGATCAGCTGCTGGAGGCCGAACTCATTGTGGAGGCTTCAGGGTCAGAGATCGCTCCACGGATCGAAACGGCAACAACTGGCGAGGCATTGCCTTGGAACAATCCGGTTCTCGAATCCCACAATGATCTTGAGGATCTGTTGCTGCTTGATCCGGTGCACGATGTAGGCGCCGATGGTTGGCCGCAGGTCGCACCACCGCAGTGACGGACGCGACACGTTTCAGTGCACTTTTTGACGCCGCCGACCTCGCGGCGGAAAAACTCGGAGTTTGGGTCGAAACGTTTCGACTCGCAGATCGAGTGATTCGACTCGAGTCCGCCGGTCCCGACGTTCTTGGCGCACTAGCGCCCGCATTCGACCATCTTCCCCGCGCGAATTCCGACGCTGCAGTTGATCTAATCGTCCAGCTCTTTGACACCGCTTCCAGTGGAGTGGCCCTTCCGGATCTCGGGTTAATGCAGGTCGCCGAAGATGGATTGGACTCGAGCGCGATCACGCCGATCATTTCTGACGGCGGTGAATCATTTGTGTTCCACAGCTACGAGCAGGCGGTGAGTCACCTCGATCATTCGGCAGGTCATGCGGTCTTCGCAGTGGCCGACGCCGATGCGATCCCGCCATGGGACCGCGCCTGTCCGCTCCGCGCCATTCTCACTTGGTGGTTCGCTTCACAGGGTTTACTTCTTGCCCACGGGGCAGCGGTTGGCTCAGAGGATGGGGCGGTGGTGATGGTCGGACGGGGGGGCTCCGGCAAGAGCACCACCTCGCTCGCCTGTCTCGCTGCCGGTCTCGGCTTTCTCGGCGATGACTACGTCCTGATTGATCCGGAAGCGGCGCTGGTGTGGTCTGCCTATGGTTCGGCGAAGTTGGCCCCCGAGCATCTTGATCGCTACCCCAACCTGCTGCGGCCTGATGCGCCGCGCGCCGGCGACCCCGCGGATGCGAAGTCGGTGGGTTGGCCACTTCGTGATCAACCAATGGCGCGCGTACTGAGTGCGCCGATCAAAGGGTTCGTCGTTCCCCGAGTTGTTGGGGGACCAATCTGCGAACTCTCATTGCAGCCCGCGAGCCGAGCTCTCATGGCACTGGCGCCGCTAACCATGTTTCAGACCCCAGGTGATCAGCGGCTGGCGTTCGAACTCGCCAGCGCAGTTGTGCGCCCGGTTCCCAGTCTTGAACTGAGGCTCGGAGATGACATGGCAACGGCGGCTGCTGAGCTTTCGAATTTTCTCGGGTTGTGTTCATGAGTGCGCCCGAACCCAGCGGCGCATCATTGTCGGTGACGCCCGGGACGACCAGTGTGATCATCGCGGCATTCAACGCTGAGGCGTTTCTTGCTGAGGCCATCGATTCGGTGATGGCGCAGTCGCGACCGGTAGCCGAGATCATCGTGGTCGACGATGGTTCGCTCGACCGCACCGCAGAGATCGCCGCATCAAAGGCCGGTGTCAGGCTGATCCATCAGCCCAACGCCGGACCATCTGCAGCTCGAAACCGCGGGCTCGCCGTCGCCACCGGCGACTATGTGGCGATACTTGACGCCGATGATCTCTGGCCGCCCGATCGGCAGGAGATCCTGGCCGGGATCCTCGATCGAGAGGAATCGCTTGGCGTTGTCATTGGATCCCAGACGCTGCTGATCGAGCCGGGGGCAACGCTTCCGGAGTGGGTGCCCAACGGTGACCTGGATTCCTTTGGGCCAAATGATCTTCCCCGCCCGACAGGGTCATTTCTCGCCCGTCGCCGTGTTTTCGACCAGATCGGGACCTACGACGAGGGCATGCGCCACGCCGAGGACACCGATTGGTTCATCCGAGTGCGCGACTCAGGGATTGATGTGTTGATCATCGACGATGTTGTGCTCCGCCGCCGGATTCACGGCTCGAACCTCACCCACGACTCTGCCGCCCAGCGGCGGGCGTTCTTCGAAGTGCTGTCGCGTCGCATGGCTCGTCGACGCGATGCTGCGGACCTCGAGATAAACCCATGACCGATCAGCACGGAGTTGGGTCCATTGCAGTTGTCATTCCCGCACGAGATCCGGGTCCGTATCTTGCCGAGACGTTGAGTTCTCTGTTCGACCAGAGCCTTCGAGCAGCAGAAATTGTGGTGGTTGACGACGGTTCCTGTGACGATTCGGTGGCCGAGACCGTGGCACATTTTTCGGGGGTGCGTCTCATCGCGCAGGAACCCTTAGGACGCAGCCACGCCCGCAATCAGGGAGCAGCGGCGACATCCTCTGAACTGCTGCTCTTTGTTGACGCGGACGACCGATTACGTCCCGATGCCCTGCTCGCCATGTCTTCGGTGCTCGATTCGAACGCGGCAATCGACATCGTGGTTGGTCGCACCATGGAATTCGCCGACACCATGTATCCGCCACAGCAGGGGGCTCGGGCCGCCGAACAGGTTGTGTGGGCTCGTTTGCTTGGAGCCTCCCTCATGCGTCGGCGATTATGGGACCGGGTTGGCGGGTTCGACACCTCGTTTGCCTCGCGTGAAGCCATCGACTGGATCCATCGCTCTGATCAGATGGGCGCTGTTCTCCAGCAACTTGATGACATCGTGCTCGAACGTCGACTTCATGGCTGGAATCGGACGACTGTTTTGAAAGACGAAGCAAGTTTCTTGGCAATGGCCCGTGCTGCCATTGAACGCAAGCGCGCGACGCCGCAATGAGTCAGCGCCACGGACTCCGTTGGAACTGCTGGCCATCAGCCACAGATACGGCGCTGCTTCAGGTGCTGCTTGATCTTGATGACCGTCGAGCGCTGTCGATCTGGCAACAACTCCGAACTGAGCTCGATCTCGACGCGCCAACCTCTGAGCAGTACCGCCAGTACCCAATGCTTGCTCGTCGTCTTGCCGTGCTCGATCCTTCCGAACCCCGACTCGGCATGCTTCGCGGCGTTGCCCGGCAGGTCACCATCCAGAACCTCAGACATCTCGCAGCTCTCGACCAACTGCTGGATTTGCTTGCCGAGGTTGAGATCGACGCCGTTGTCCTGAAGGGCCCGGCGCTTGTGCTTTCGGTCTACGAACACCTTGGTCTGCGGTGGTTTGCCGACGCCGATATTTGGGTTGGAATCGCGAATCATGAGCGCGCACTGTCGGCGCTGACAGCAGCCGGTTGGTCACCCACCCGGGTCGATCATCGGGGCAATCACGCGATCGACATGATTGGTGGGCCGATCCCAGTGGATCTGCATCGAGCCATCAACCCCGAACTGGTGACTGCTGCGATGCACGACGGTGGCTGGGAAGCGTTGCAGCGCATAACCGCCTCGCGGCCGCTCCCCTCGGGTCGCCATGTCGCAGTGCTGGCGCCGCCGGAGTCATTGCTGCACGCAATCGTGCACGGAACGCAATGGGGTGGACCGGTTCAGATTCGATGGGTCGTAGATGTCGTCGAACTTCTGCGATCCGGCCAGATCGATCTCGGGATGCCTGCGGATCGCCATCGCTTGATCGACCTTGCCTGTCAGTTCGGGGTTGCGCCTGTCATCCACGACGGACTGTGTTTCGTCGAGCAGGTTGCCCCCAACACCGTCGATAGTCGCGTACTGGTCGAGCTGGCTGCGGTGCGATCCTCCTCGCTCGACCGACTTCGGATGACCGCGTTCCATGAGGACCCATCGGGCGAGCGAAGCATGCGGGGCCTCGGACGAGCCACCTCCCGGTTCATCCAGCGCACCCGGGCGATGGGCGCCATCGAAGCAATCCGACTCGCGCCGGGCTACTTCACCGAAGCGACCGGGGCATCGAGCCCGTGGCAGTTACCTGGCATCGCGCTGCGATGGGGTATCGGCCGGTGCGTGCAGTTCGTTCGCCGCAGTCGACACCGGTGACCGGCGTCGACTCTCAGTTGGTGCCTCCGGTGGGGGTCGAACCCACGCTCGTCGGATTAAAAGTCCGCTGCCTTACCACTTGGCCACAGAGGCTGGGCACTGGACACTAATCGGGCTAGGTGATGGGGCAGCTTCCACCGTCGGCCATGAGCGTCATGCCGTTCACGTAGCGACTTTCATCACTCAGCAGAAAACGCACGACCGGCCCGATATCGGCCTCTGCGTCGCCCAGTCGGGCCAGGGGATTGCGGGCAAGAACCCGCGTTGCCATTGCCGGATCGTTGGCGAATGCCGCGGTCATCGCCGGTGTCGATGCCAGTGGCGCGACACAATTGGCGCGAGCGCCTGTTGGGCCCCATTCCCGAGCGAGTGAGCGGATCACGCCACGTTGAGCCGCTTTCACGGCTGCGTACACCGGCAGACGCGCTTTGCCTTCGAATCCAGCTTCAGAGGTGAGCACCACGAAGGATCCCTGTGCGGCGACGAGATGGGGATGTCCTTCGGCGGCCAGAAGGTAGGTGCCACGCAGCGAGACCCCCACATGGTCACCAACGTCGGCGAACGGAACCTCAGCGAGTGTGGTTGGCATCGGGGAGAGTCCACTGGTTGCGTTGTGGACGATTCCGTCGAGTCGGCCGTGGCTCTCGATGATGGCGGCGACTGCCGAGCGCACCGATGCAGGATCACCCACATCGCCAACGAAGACCTGGGCGAAGCCTCCGTGCGTGTTTGCTTGGTCGGCGACTGCCTGTGCTTCGGTGGCTCTGCGCGCCATGATCCAGATGTTCCATCCGGCACTGGCACAGGCAAGGGCGACACCCGCGCCGACTCCGCCACTTGCCCCGCTGATCAGCACGACTTTTGTGTTCGGAGTACTCATCGCCAGGACCTTCCGCCATCGGCATGGATCACTGTGCTGGTGAGAGCTACGGCATCATCGGACAGCAGCATGCGGCAGGTGGAGATGACCTGATCGGCAACCTGCCCCGGGAAACTGGTGAGTGGGGGCTGGGGGTCGACGACTGGGAGCTTGGTGAGTCGCGCCGGGGTGGTCACGAGGTTCACCCGAACGCCGCGCCCACCTTCGGACCGTGCCAAGGAACGAACCAGCGCCTCGACCGCGTCGGACACGGAGGTTTCTGCCGATCGCCCCGCCGAGTCCAAAGGGGCGACACGATCAACGATGGCCGTGATCGACCCACCGTCGGCACATCGTCGCTGGGCCACGCCGAGCGCAGCGATCCATCGGGCAAATGCGACTTCGCAGCGTTCCACCCAACCCACGAGGTCGATGGTGTCGAGTGAAGCTGGGTCACTGACCTTGGGGAACAGGGCAACAACGATCTGATCGGCCTTCGGACCGTCATTGGCAAGATTGCGCCAGACCTCGAGTGCATCAGCCCATTGCCAGTTCACCGAGCCATCATCGAGGTTGGGTTGAACCAACAGTTCACCATCAATGGCTGCTGCGATGACCCGAGCGTGTTCCTCCTCGAGCCCGATCACCAATGGTGTCGTCATGATGGCCGTACGACCACGCCGGGCAACTCGCGAGTGGGTGTTCCGTTCTCGACGACAACAACCCCATTCACCAGGGTTGCGATCGCCCCGGTGGGCACCGCGCGAAAGCGGGCTGCTCCGGTGACCTCATCGGTTTCTTGTCGGCAACTTCCGGGGCCGATCCGTTCGGGATCGAAAATGTAGATGTCGGCAGGAAGACCAATGGCAAGGCGACCGCGATCCTGCAGTCCAAGAATCGAGGCCGGCACGGACGTGATCTGCGCAATGGCTTCCTCAAGCGTCCAGACCTGTTCGGTTCGCCACCAGGTTGATAGGAAATGTGAGGGCCATTCCTGACCATCATCGCGGTCGAGGTGGGCGCCGCCGTCGGAGACGCCCACGATCATCTGCGTGTGGCGTTGCACATCCTTCAGCAGTTCGCGCCAGGCCGGTGTTTCGTTTGACCAGTGGAACACCGTGTTGAGGTCATCAGCAACCGCGATGTCAAACATGACATCAGCGGGGTGTTTGCCAAGCTCGTCGGCGATGTCGGTGATTGTCCGGCCCGCGAACCGAGCAGTGGAATCATCAAAGGTTTGCGAGACCCGCATGCTTTCCCAGAGCGGTGGGGGAAGGGTCGAACCCTTCGCCGGGTCACGGTTGGGTTCGTCGATTGCGGCCCGAAGCAATGATCGGTGCGCGTCATCGATGAGAAGCCTGTTCTTCTCCTCGGCGCTGGCGACCATGAGCTGATTCCAGAGCGGGACTCCTTCATAACGAGTCGTTCCGTCACGAAGCGTGAAGGGTCCGTTTAACGGTCTGGTCATCAGCAGCGAATACACCGGTGCGCCAAGTTCCACCGAGCGTTCGAGGAAGTCACGCGATTGCATCCATGTGGCGCTCGGGGCATCAACCTTGGATCGACCGCCGAGCCCTTGAGTGATCACCGGGGCATTGGCCCGTCCTGCGATCTCGATAAGCAGCTCGCGGTCGTTGGCATCGATGCCCTCGACCGCACTTTCGGGCGCATAGGCAACGGTTCCGCGAGTGAAGCGACCCTGTGCATCGGCAAGCGCGCGCAGTTCATCAAGCGACGCCAGTCGGCTGGGGACGGGTCGGTCAGCAAGGTCGAGATGGGTTGGCGCATGGGAAGAGGAGAGTCCGAGCGCTCCCGCTTCCATGGCCGATTCGAACAGTGCAACGATTGACGCGAGTTCATCGTCGGTGGCTGGTCGTTCGAAGGCAGCATCGCCCATGACCCATCGGCGTAATGCCGAATGCCCGACGTACATGCCGAGGTTCACGCCGAGTCGACCAGCGCGGCTGGCGAGAAATTCCTCGAAGGTTTCGAAACCCCACTCGATATGAGCCAATGACCCGAGGTCCATGCCTTCAACCCGAGCGAACATCTGGGCCACGTACTCGTGGTCATCGTTGCGGCACGGAGCAATGGAGAAGCCGCAGTTACCCGCCGCGAGCGTGGTGACGCCATGAAGTGCCGCCGTGTCACACAGCGGGTCCCAGGTGAGTTGCGGGTCGTAATGGGTGTGGGCATCGACAATCCCGGGAGCCACAACCATGCCGGTGGCATCGATAATTCTCGATGCTTCGGCGCCGTCGAGATTTCCAATGGCGGCGATGTGACCGTTTTCGACTGCGATATCAGCCATCACACCGGGCTTACCGGTTCCATCAATGAGCAGTCCGTTGCGGATGACGATGTCGTACATATGAGTCTCAGCGAATAGCCGGAGGCCGCCCGGCAACGGCGCCTCCGTCGACGATGAATTCTGCGCCGGTTGAATACGAACTGGCATCGGACGCGAGGAAGGCAACCATCTCGGCGACTTCCTCGGGCGTTCCAATGCGCGGGATCGGGAACGCGTCGAACACTTTTTGCCGGTCGACAGCGCTGAACTGCGGATTGAACGTCATGGGTGTGTCGATGACTCCGGGGTGCACCGAATTCACGCGGATGCCGTCATGACCGAGTTCAATTGCGGCGGTCTTCGTCATTCCGCGAATTGCCCACTTGGTCGCTACATAGGGAACCGCTCCGGCGACGCCCTGAAGGCCGGCGATCGAGGACACATTGATGATCGAACCGCGCTGTTGCGCCTTCATCGTGGGGATGACTGCTTGCATCCCGAGGAAACAACCGAGTTGGTTGACCCGCACTGCCTCCATGTAATCCTCGGTCGACACGGTCTCGAGTGCGCCGGCTTTCACGATGCCGGCGTTGTTCACGAGCACATCGAGGCTGCCGAAGGAACTGAGGGTGAACTCGACCGCCTCGGCCCATTGCGCGGCGTCGCCGACATCGAGACTGAGGTAGCGAGCCGAGTCGCCAAGTGAGGCCGCGACCTCTCGGCCGAGTTCGTCGAGCACATCGGTGAGCACCACGCGCGCGCCGCGTTCTACGAGCAACCGTGCTTCGCATTCACCCTGGCCTCGTGCCGCGCCGGAGATGAGCGCCACGGCGCCATCGAGTCGGGTGCGATCCACCTGGGCGCTCATAGCACTGCCACCGGATTGATCGGCGAGCCGGTTCCGCCGGGAATGCGAAGTGGTGCCATGGTGAGGAGGAACTCCCATGTTCCGAGCTCGGCGCAGACCTCGCTGAGTTCTCCGAGTGCCATGTTGTCGATGAGCATGAGCCCCAGTCTGGTTATGCCGATCTGATGGATCGGGAACGGCCACTCGGCGATACCGAGTCCGGGCATTGGATCGCTGATGCCGTCGCCGCCGAGCAGCGCGACGTCATGTTCCTGCAGCCACCGGAGACATTCGGCGTGCAGGCCGGCGAGACCATCGGCGATGGGATCGAGTCGTCCGCGCTTTTGTTCACGACGCAGATCGCGTCCAGTGCTCACGAGCAGGAGATCGCCGCTGCGAACCTCAACGCCCTGCGCCGCACAAGCGAGATCGAGCTGTTCGGGTGTGATCGCCGTGTTCCCGGGAAGTTCCGTGAGTCCAAGCGCGCGGGGAACGTCGAGCAGGACTCCTCTGCCGACGATTCCTCCGGCTGCTTCCATGATTGTGTTGGCAGTCGCGCCGGTGCTTGAGACCGATTCGGCGGTCCGGCCGTTGTAGGTCTTGCCCCGAACAAACATGTGGCAGAGCGCATCGATATGAGTGAGTCCGAGCCCGTGCACGTCGGTACCGATGTAGTCACGGGTGGCTTCGTATCCGGGAATCCCGTTTGATCCGAGCGCATCGCCGCTGGCGAGCATGTGATGGTGCGCGGGAAAGGGGCACTCCACCGACGGCATGGTTGAGATGTCATGGGCCAGACCCACGGTTCGACCAGTGCGCACCAGCCCCGCGGCGTCGATGCGGCATTGGGCCGTGAGGAGATTGAGCGCGCCCAATTGATCCTGCGATCCCCATCGTCCCCAGTTGGAACACTGCGCGTACAGCTGCTCAAGTCGTTCCGGTGTGGGTGGCGTCGATACCGTCGATTCGCTCACGCAGTGATCCCCTTCTGGACTGCACGGTGGAGTGATGGTGCAGCCTAAACCGCTGATGGTGCATCATTCTTTGTCAGGCTCAGCGTCACCATGTGCAGTGAAGGAGAACAATGAACACCGAAGAGTTCGCCGGCAAGGTCGCCATCGTCACGGGTGCTGCGGGAGGCATTGGGCGTGAATCGGCTCGTCTCTTCGCGGAGCGAGGGGCTTCGGTCATCGTGGCCGACATCAATCTGCCGGGTGCGCAGGCAACCGTCGACATCATCACCGCCGGGGGTGGCGTCGCCACCGCAGTGCTGGTGGATGTGGCCTCGTCGGCGTCAGTGAAGGCCATGGTCGAGACCACCATCGCGACCTACGGTCGTCTCGATATCGCTCATAACAATGCCGGGATCAAGGGAGCGGACGAGACCGTTGTCGACATGCCCGAGGAGGTTTGGAGCGCAGGTATCAGCATCATGCTTGATGGCGTCTTCTTCTGCATGAAGCATGAAATCCCGGAAATGCTGAAGGTCGGGGGCGGAGCAATCATCAACACCTCATCGGGTGCGGGACTTATCGGTGTTGCCCGATTCTCGAATTACGTTGCCGCCAAACATGGAGTGATCGGGCTTACCAAGGCAGCAGCGCTGGAGTACATTACCCAGGGAATCCGCATCAACGCGATCTGCCCGGGAACCGCCCGTAGTCAGATGGTTGATGACTGGATGCAGGGTTCTGCTGAAGCGGAGGCCAGCGTCGCTGCGCTCCATCCAATCGGTCGAATCGCTGGTCCGGAGGAGATTGCTGAGGCCGCGGTCTGGTTGGCTTCTGACGCTGCATCGTTCGTGGTTGGCACGGCAATGTCGGTCGATGGCGGCTACACCACACTCTGAGTCACTGAACCTCGACGCGGTTAGCGTCGGACCGTGACGCTTCCCCGATCACCAGACGCTGATCGTCGATCCGACTGGATCACCGGTCGCGCATCGCTTGATGCACTGGCGATTTTCGCGGTCATCACCATCTGTGTCTTCATCGCCGTGAACATCGGCGGTCACGGAAAACTCTCCTCGATCGCCAGTATCGACAGCGCTCCCTATACCGGTTCATCCATCTTTGGTTCCTGGTTCCGTTTCGATGGTCGCTGGTACGACATCATCGCCAACCGCGGGTACTACTGGGCGGGTCCCGATGTGCAGTCGCCAGTGGCGTACTTCCCGGCGTACCCGATGGTGTTGCGCGTGCTGCACGACATCACGGGCGTTTCGGTCCGACTCCTCGGCTCGCTGGTGACCATTGCCTGTGGCGCCGCCACGAGCGTGTTGTTGCTGCGCTGGTGTCGCGATCGGGTGGACGCCATCACTGCCCGGGCTGCTCTCATCACGCTGCTGGTGTACCCATACGCGTTCTATTTCATGGGCGCGGTGTACGCAGACGCCCTGTTTGCTGTGCTCGTCATCGGAGCTTTCCTGTTGCTCGATCACGACCATCCCATCTGGGCCGGTGTGCTCGGCGCGCTCGCGACAGCGACGCGACCCACCGGTATTGCTGTGGTCATCGGACTCGTCGCTGTCGTGCTCGCCAAACGCGAGGTCATCACCCGGGTCGCCGGCCGCACCGTGATCTCGCTGCGCAATCTGCGTCGAGGTGATTTCGGTGTCCTTCTCTCCTTGGGCGGACTGATCGCCTACATGACCTACCTCGGGGCACGTTTCTACGCGCCCCTCGCCTTCGAGGAGGTCCAGAAGGCACCGGGCTGGGATCAGGGCGGGGGACCCCGCACCTGGCTCAAGATCACCTGGTTCCAGCAGATCAAACACTTCCCCGGTTGGACCCTTTCTTGGATCCAACGTGGCGACGACGCCACGTTCCAGAAGGTGCAGTACGCCTCCACCGTCATCCTGCAAGGAGCGCTGATCCTCGGCTTCCTCCTGTTGGCCTGGCAGGTCTGGAAGCGACTGGGTTGGGGATACGGGCTCTACTCATTCGCCCTGCTCGCCATCCCTCTTGTTGGCACGAAGGACTTCCAGGGTGCCGGTCGGTACCTCATGGCTGCCTTCCCATGCTTCCTTGTGCTGGCCATGGTGCTTTCGCCACGACCAGTGCTGAGGTGGGCATGGTGGGGCCTCAGCGCAGCAATTCTGCTGCTCTGGGCGTTTGCCTTCGGCCGTGGCTACTACCTTGCATGACTGACATGTCGAACTTTGAGAGCCTGACGATCTTCTACCCGATGTGGAACGAGGAGGACACCATCGAGCGCGCCGTCAAGGCGGCGTTCGAGGCCGGCGACGCGCTGATTGCCGAAGGTGAGATCTCCCGCTACGACGTCCTCATCATCAATGACGCTTCCACCGATCGCACGCCTGAGATTGCCGACGCCCTCGCTGCTTCCGACCAACGCGTGTCCGTCGTGCATCATCCGACCAACCGAAAGCTCGGTGGATCACTCAAGTCGGGTTTTGCCAACGCCACCGGCGAACTCATTCTCTACACCGATGCCGATCTCCCCTTCGATATGGCCGAGACCATCAAGGCCGTTCGGCTGCTGCGCATTTATCAAGCCGACATTGTCAGCGCGTATCGATTCGATCGCACGGGCGAAGGCGCTCGGCGACTCGTCTACAGCTACGCCTACAACCACCTCATCCAAACCGTGTTCGGCCTGCGTCTGCGCGATATGAACTTTGCGTTCAAGCTCATGCGCCGATCGGTGTTCGAACACGTCGAGCTCAAGAGCGAAGGCTCCTTCATCGACGTCGAGCTCCTTGCTCGTGCACAGAGGCTTGGGTTCAGCATCGTGCAGTTCGGGGTCGATTACTTCCCTCGCACTCGTGGCATCTCCACGCTCTCGTCCAACTCAGTCATCATGAAGATGCTGCGTGAGATGAGCGGATTGCGATCCGAGCTCAAGTCGCTCACTCCGCTTCCGGCTGAGGTGCTGCGCCCATGGGAGTTCGGCACCGGTTCGGATTCGTGATCAAGCCTCCACCGGAGTCTCGGTGAAACCCCCGCGCACCCCGGCCGCTCATCGGGTTCTGACCCTGTGGGCCGATGCTGGTCGGGCCGGTCGGTTCCACACCACCGCCCGATGGTGGTCGGCCCCCTTTGCCGAACTCGAACTCGAGGTGCCGCTCGCCGGCGACATCCTCGAGATCGGGTGCGGCCATGGTGTGTTCACGAGCTATCTGGCGATCACGTCGCGGGCGCGTCGGGTGGTGGGTGTCGACATCGACGCCGACAAGATCCAGCGTGCCGAGCGTGCCTGCGCAGGTCTCGAACCGGACGAAGCAACCCTGCGATTTGAGACAATCCCATCGGGAACCGTGCCGCGCATCGATGGGGGATGGCGATCGATCGTGTTCGCCGATGTGCTGTATTTGCTGGGCCGCGAACGTCGCGCGGCACTGCTGGCCGAATGCGTCGAGGCGCTCGCTCCCGGTGGCCTGCTGGTGATCAAAGAGGTCGACACCACACCGTTGCTCAAGGCGAAGCTCACCTACCTCCAGGAACTGATTTCCACCAAGGTGTTGCGCATTACCGATGGACACACCCTCGAATTTGCCTCTTCCGAGGAACTCGCGGCGTTACTTGTTGATCTCGGACTGTCGGTCATGGCGAAACGTATTGACCATGGCTACCTGCATCCGCACTGTGTTGTGCTGGGGACCAAGCCGATGCGATCAGACCTGCGATCAGACCTGCGATCAGAAGAGACGACCGGCGACAGTTCCTTCTGAAGGATTGATCAGGTCATTGTCGAGTTCATCGACGACGACCGGTTCATTGCTGTTGCTGTCGTTGTCGCCATCACTGTCGTCGAGTGCTGATGGCGTGTCTTCTTCACCCGATGACTTGGCGATGAGGAACCCACGTGCCCGCTCGGCCAGTGGGTAGTTGTCAACCAAGGCGTGGAACGCAGGGGAGTGGTTGAACTCCACGAGATGGGCCAGTTCGTGCACGATGACGTAGTCGAGCACCCACGGTGGCCACGCCGCGAGGCGGTTCGAGAGCCGGATTGAGCCGGTACTGGGCGTACACGATCCCCACCGCGATCGTTGTTCCGCCCACTGCACTGATGTGGGTTGCGGGAGTCCGAACCGTCGGGCGAGCCGACGCGCTCGTTCGTCAAGGTCGACCGCGTCAGCAAGATGTCGGCGTTCCAGACGTTCAACGAGCGTCGCAACGGTGGCGTCGAGTTCCTTCTTGGAGATCCGAGCAGGTGCCTGCACGCGAATCACACCATCAACAATGGTGGCTTGGACGGTTTTGCGTCGACGCGCGCTGTAGACGATCTCGATCGGCAGCGGCTGGCGTGGCGCGGGCTCCACCGGCTCTCAGATCTGGTTCGGGATGGTGAGTTCGGCGTCGTCAACAAGGACGAGGCGTTCGCCGACCTCGAGATGTCCACCATGGTGGGTGACGCGTCGGGCGCCGAGATTGGGCATGCGCTCCCAGGGCAGACCGCAGTCACGCTCCAGCGCACCAACAACACCGCCGTGGGTGAGGATCAACAGTTCAGCGCCGCGGTAGTCGGCCTCGATGCGGTCGAGCGCACCGCGGACCCGCGTCATCAGTGCCTCATGGCCCTCGTAGCCCGGGGGCCACTGGTCGTGGCCGAGATAGCCGGGCCACTGCTGTTCGATCTCTTCGCGGGTGAGCCCCTCCCATTCGCCGGCATCGCGCTCGGCGAGGTCGGCTTCGACGATCACCGGGCCCACACCAATCTGGACACTGATGATGTGTGCTGTCTCAAGAGCGCGGATGAGTGGTGAGGCGATAATCACGTCGACAGTGCCGATACGGGCCGCTGCATGCAGAGCCTGCTGACGACCGAGATCGGTCAGGTCGGGGTCGGCGCTTCCCTGCCACCTTCCGGTGGCATTCCATTCGGACTGTCCGTGCCGGACCAGCAACATGTGCGTCACGGCGCCGACGGTACCGCGCCGCAGACCGGTACCGCGGCCACGTGCTGAAGACAGGTGCTGAAGACAGGTGCCCGTGCTGGGTGCTACGCGTTGCTCGTGACTCATGGCGGTGAACGCCTGAACCCCTAGTCTCTCGGGGTGGCCAACCTCCGACTCTTCGCCGCCGCCCGTGAGGCTGCCGGGAGAGGTCGCGACGTGATCGAGGGTGCCACTGTGGCCGAGGTCCTTGACGCCGCGGTCCTTCGCTACGGCGATACCTTCGGCGCGGTGCTGGCGAACTCGCGTGTGTGGTGCAACGGTGAACCCGCCGAACGCAGCGATCCGGTGACCGATCGCGATGAGGTTGCGGTTCTCCCTCCGGTGTCGGGAGGCGAGTCATGAGTCCGGCTTCCACGCAGGCGCCGTCGCGTATTGAACGGTTCGTGCTCATGCCCCAGAGTCAAGGTCGCGAGGTCCGATTCGGAGTCGCTTGGTTCGGCGGGTTCGTCATCTGCGCGTTTGTCGGTCCACTGGCAATTGCTGTGCTGATTGGTGCGCTCTGTTCGGTCGCCGCGCTGCAGTCGGTGATGTCATGGAAGCAGCAGCGCACCGAGGTTGATCGCCCGATTGCCGCAGTACTTCCCATTGCCGCTGCGCTCGCTTCACTAGTCGGCGTCGGCCTTGCCGGCCTCGTCCTGGCCTTCGGTACCGTGCTTGCCGTCGTTTTGGCCATGGGTGCACCCGGGCGTCGTGTTGGCGTCTTTGCTCGCGCCGGCATCACGATGCGCTGTTGCTTGCTCCCCGCGGTGGTCGCTATTTCGGTGGTTTCGATGGCCCGAACCAGTACCAGTGCGCTGTTGGTATTGCTCGTGCTCGTGAGCGTGTACGAGACCGGGAACCATCTGGTCGGAACTGATGCCGGGTCAATTTTCGAGGGACCGATCGCCGGTATCGCTGCAGTCCTCGTGGTCACTTTCACCGAAGCCACGTTCCAGTTCGGGCCATTCACCACACGTGCCGCCTGGCTGTTTGGTGGACTGGTTGCGGTGGCGGCACCGTTGGGGGCACCGCTTGCGGCTGCCATGGTGCCCCGTGCCGCCGACGCCGGGGCCGCACTGCGGCGACTCGACGTCTGGCTCCTGGTGGCCCCGCTGTGGTGCTGGTCGGTGTGGAACCTGCTCGGTCGAACCCACTGAACACCGAGAGCACCGAGAATGCACCGATTTTGCGCTGTGCGCCCTAGCGTGGGGGAGTCATGAGATCGCTCGCAGTGCTCTCGTTGCACACTTCCCCCCTCGCTCAGCCCGGCACTGGTGACTCCGGGGGCATGAATGTGTACGTACGTGAACTCGTTGGCGCGCTCGCCCAGGCTGGCGTGCGTACCGAGGTGTTCGTGCGCCGGTGGTCCGCCGATCTCCCCGACATCGTTGATGTCGAGCCCGGTTTCCGCGTGGTGCATATCGACGCTGGTGCGGTCGATCTGGCCAAAGAACAACTTCCCACCATTGTTGATGAGTTCGCCGATGGTGTCGCGGCCCATCTCGGGCGCAACCGAGACACCGATGCCATTCACGCCAATTACTGGTTGTCAGGTATGGCTGGACATCGCCTGAAGCACGAACTGTCGCTTCCTTTGGTCTCGACGTTCCACACGCTTGCTCGCGTTAAGGCCGACACCGGTGATGATGAACCCGACGCCCGTGTTGCCGCCGAGACCTCGGTCATTGGCTGTTCTGACGCCATTCTTGCCAACTGCGCGGATGAGGTCACCCAGCTGGTCGAGCTCTATGGCGCCGACCCATCGCGAATCGAAATCGTGCCGCCCGGTGTCGATCACGCTTTTTTCTCTCCCGGCAATCGCGCTGGTGCTCGATCCGCGCTCGGCCTCGGTGATCATCCGGTGCTGCTGTTCGCCGGACGTATCCAACCGCTCAAGGGACTCACCGTTGCGGTCGCCGCGTTCGCTGAGCTCGCCGAATCCCATCCCGACGCGGTGCTGCTCGTTGTTGGCGGTCCCAGCGGTCTCGATGGTGAGCAGGAACTGCGCGCCGCCCGATCGTTAATCGAGGCCTGTGGTCTGGCCGACCGAGTCCGGTTCGTACCCCCGCAGCCTCACCACATGCTCTCCACCTTCTACCGAGCTGCAGATGTTTGTGTGGTTCCCAGTCGTTCGGAGTCCTTCGGGCTTGTGGCGCTCGAGGCGGCGGCCTGTGGCACCCCGGTCGTGGCCGCTGCGGTCGGTGGCCTACGAACGCTCGTTGATCACGGAAACACTGGATTCCTCATCGACTCGCGCGATCCAGCTGAGTACGCCGCTGCCATCGCCGAGTTGCTCGACAACCCGCAGCTTGCCGCGGCCATGTCCGCAGCCGCTGCCGAGAAGTCGCGGTATTTCACCTGGTCCACCACGGCTGCTCGACTTCGGCGTATCTACGCCGATCTGACATCACGGGCACTGGTGACATGCGCATGACCCAGGTTCGACATGGCTGACGAAATCGCGGATCGGCAACGTTTCTCCCAGGTCGAAACGCTCATTGCGACCTGGCTTGATGAGCAACTGCGTGACAACCCCACCATTGCCGCCGTCGAGCGTATTGATGAGGGCGACGTGCGCTGGTTCGCGCGGGTCAAAGGTGAATCCAAGGATGTGTATTCCATCTGGTTCACACTCCGGCAGCGGTCGCTGCATTTTGAGACCTATGTGATGCCCGCACCCGAAGAGAACCACGCCGAATTTTACGAACATCTCCTGCGCCGGAATCGCAAACTGCACGGCATGTCGTTCTGCATCGGTGACGAGGAGGCGGTATTCCTTTCCGGGGCGTTGCCGATTCATGCCATCGATGAGGGCGAACTCGATCGCATCCTCGGATCGTTCTACGCCTATGTCGAGCAATGCTTCCTTCCTGCACTTCGAATCGGGTTCGCTTCGCGTTTCGCTTGAGAACCGCGGTTCCCCTGGTCTCATGCAGCGCACTGTCTGACTCGTCGCTGTGATTTCCGACCCGGGTCATCTGGACCTTCATGGTCTGCAGTCTGGGTCCCATGACCTTTCCGATTCCATGATCGGTGGCATGGCCATCAGCGATCCCTACCGTGCTCGGCGCTCGGGTGTCCTGAGGGACGGTAACCATCGGGGAAGTGGAGCTGGCTCCGACGGGCACCCGAGCAGGCGCCGGTTCGCTAGCGTCGCCCCATGATTCGACTCGAAATCGTTGGTGGCGGTCGCATGGGTGAAGCGCTCCTCGGCGGCCTGCTCGCGTCGGGATGGGCTGCGCCGGCTGAAGTTGCCGTGGTTGAACGGCTTGCCGAGCGACGCGAGCAGCTCGGCGGGCTGTTCCCCGGGGTGGCTGTGCTCGCTGAACCAGTTGCCGCCGAAGGCGCGGTGATCGCGGTGAAGCCCAACGATGTGGCCGATACCTGTCGCACCCTCGCCGGTGTTGGCGTGCAGCGAGTGCTGTCGATCGCGGCCGGTGTCACCACTGCGGCGTTGACCGAAGCGCTGGGCGAGGGCATCGCGGTGGTTCGCTCCATGCCCAACACACCATCGTTGGTGCGCACCGGAGCATCCGCCATCGCCGCCGGCGCGTCGGCCACCACTGCTGATCTTGATTGGGCTGCGTCGATCCTTGAAGAAGTCGGGATTGTCGTGCGGGTCGAAGAGCACGATCTCGACATCGTCACCGGACTGTCGGGATCAGGTCCGGCTTATGTGTTCCTGCTGGTTGAGAATCTCATCCTCGCCGGTGTCGCCGGTGGCCTTTCCCATGAGATGGCCGAGGTGCTGGCCACGCAGACCCTGTTGGGCGCTGCCACGTTGTTGCACAGCAGTGACGAGGATGCTGCAGCGCTGCGCGAGGCGGTCACCTCGCCCGGTGGCACCACCGCCGCCGGACTGCGGGTGCTTGCCGAAGCCGGCGTTCCCGCTGCCATCGTCGACGCGGTTCTTGCGGCTGCCGAACGCTCTCGTGAGCTCGGACGGGCCTGAGTCGCCGGTGCACCGGTAGCCTTCGCCTCCCATGGCCCTTCGCTACGACACCATTACCTTCCTGTCCGACTACGGACTCACCGACGGATTCGTTGGTGTGGTGCATTCGGTCATCCGCTCCATTGCCCCTGAGGTTGCCGTTATCGACCTCACTCATGGCATCGAGCCCTATGACGTGCGCGGCGGCGGTCTCGCCCTTGCCCGCAGCGCGCCCTATCTCTGTCCTGGCGTGGTGGTCGCAGTGGTCGACCCCGCGGTCGGTACCTCGCGTCGACCCATTGCCGTCGAAATCGGCGACGGTGCCGCAGTGCTTGTTGGTCCTGATAACGGTCTGCTCGCACCGGTGGTGCAGCTCTACGGCGGTGCATCGCGGGCTGTCGAGATCACCAACGAGCTGTATCGACTGCCGACGGATTCGGCCACCTTCGATGGACGCGACATCTTCGGACCGGCAGCTGCGCATCTGTGCATGGGTGTCGAACTCACCGACCTTGGCCCGCTGGTTGATCCCGTCTCGCTGTTTCCGGCCATGGTGCCGCTGCCCCGCGAGGAAGAGGGCCGTATCTATGGCGAGGTGCTCTGGGTCGATCGCTATGGCAATGCCCAGCTCAATATTGATCCTGAGGAACTCACCGAGTTCGAGGATCAGGTTCGGCTTGTGTTCGACAACACCTCACGAACAGCCCGACGCGTGCCGGCATTCGCATCGGTCGATCGCGGCGAAGTTGGTCTCATCGTCGATTCCTACGGCCTCATGGCAGTCGTGCTTGATCGTGCATCGGCTGCCGAGGAGTTCGGCCTGAAGGCCGGCAGCGCCGTCACCATCGAAGCGCTCGACGAGGATCGTCAGCCCGGCATCATCACGCCGGTATCCATCAGTCCGCGTCCCGTCTGAACCATCGGAGAACCCGTGCGACCAGGAACTGTTATTGCTGTCGGAACGCTGCTGCTCATCATTCTCGGCGCAGCAGTGATGCAGTTGTTCATTCTGGCCAAGTAGTCGGCTGCAGCAGTACCAGCGGGAGTAGGCCTACGCCGCTTCGTCGCGTCCGGACCTGTTCGCGGGCGCTCGCCACGGAACCGGTGCGCGCAGCGCGCGCACATCGCTGGTCACATCGGTGTTGGTAAGCAGGAACCCAATGAAGATCACGGCGATGCCGGCCACAAGGGAAAGTGCAAAACCGTTCATCTCGTCGACCACGGAGTTCAGCACTCCACCCGCGCTCAGAATGATCGTTCCGGCGGCGATGAGCAGGTTGGCTAACGCGAGACGACCGGGGGAAAGGCCCGATCGATTCTCCGATGATGAATTGGCCGAGCGTGTCGGCATGAGTCGCCACGCGCTCCATAACGCACCGCCAATGATGACCATGGCGGCAACACCGGAACCGATCGCGGCAGCGATACGGGGGCCGATGTCGAACACCTCTTTGCCCTGGGGCAACACATCGGGGTTGATGGCGCCGAGAAGTGGAGCGGAGACCACCAAGCCGACACAAAACGCGCCGAGGAGAGAAATGATTGCGGTCCACCGTCGACCGTGTTTGGGGCCGGCCAGCAACTCGATAGTTCCGAGCGCGAGAAAGGGCACGTTGAGAATGGCACCGAACAGATAGAACGCTTTGAATGACCATTCACTCCATCCGATGGCTGCGCCCACCCACAGCGAGGCGGAGCCGGCGGCGAACATGGCCAGCGAGATGGTCCAAGCAGCTTCGTGGCGGCGGTGTCCTCGCAGCCACCGTTCAAACGTCGACAGGGCAAACGCCATCGACATGAGGGTGGCAGCAGCGGCCACTGCGGCGTGCAGCGTCATGGTCAGAGCGTAGGCCGGTCCACGAGTGCCGCCATCCGCTCGTGACTTTGTGAAATCAACAGCGGGACCGGTATGGTCCGACGCCGTGGACCGTCCCCGCCGCCGCATCCCTGAGGCCACTGTCGCCCGGCTTCCGCTGTATCTGCGCACCCTCACCGAACTGCAGGCTGAGCAGGTCACCAACGTCTCCTCGGAGCGCCTGGCCGAACACGCCGGGGTCAATGCCGCCAAGGTTCGCAAGGATCTCTCGTTTTTGGGTTCCTATGGCACCCGTGGGGTTGGCTACGACGTTGAGTACCTCCTGTTCCAGATGAGCCGTGAACTTGGACTCACCCAGAACTGGCCCGTGGTCATTGTTGGCATTGGCAATCTCGGCGCCGCCCTTGCCAATTACGGCGGGTTCGGCGATCGGGGCTATCCGGTGGCTGCGCTTGTTGACACCGACCCCACCAAGGTTGGCCGGGTGGTAAGCGGTCACACCGTGCACCATCTCGACGAACTTCCCCGCATGGTCGCCGACTACGGCATCGCCATCGGGGTCATCGCCACCCCGGCCGAGACCGCCCAGGAGGTGGCCGACATCCTTGTCGCCGCTGGGGTTACCTCGATTCTCAACTTCGCCCCCGCAGTGGTGTCGGTGCCCCCCGAGGCCTCATTGCGCAAGGTCGATCTGGCCCTCGAACTGCAGATTCTGAGCTTCTATCGCCAGCGGGAATCCTCAGCAGCGCTGTTGGACGGAGCTGATTCCACCGAACTCGTGGCTGACCGGTCGATTACATCGGCATGACCCCCTTTGGAGCTTCCTCACTCGCAGTGGTCGAAGGTCACAGCCCATCGCCCGGTTCATGGCCTTTCGACTGGCAGGATTGCGCTGTTTCGGGGATGCTTGGTGCCTTGCGCGAGCAACCCCTCGCCGGATCGAAGGAGACCACCCAGACGTGTCGGTAGTCGTTCTCGGGTTGAACCACAGAACTGTTCCGCTGTCGCTGCTTGAGCGCGTCACCATCGACGACGCCCGGTTGCCGAAAGCGCTGCACGATGTGATCTCCCACGAGCACGTCAGCGAAGCAGTGGTGCTGTCAACCTGCAATCGCACCGAGGTCTACGTGGTGGCCGAGAAGTTCCATCCGGCCTATGCGGATCTGCGTTCCTTCTTCGCCGATCTCGCCTACGCACCGCCCGAAGAGATCGCCGATCACCTCTACGTGCACGACGGCGCCCAAGCCATCGAGCATCTTTTCCGAGTTGCTTCGGGTCTTGACTCTGCTGTTGTTGGCGAGGCCGAGATCCTCGGTCAGGTCCGCCACGCGTGGGAGCAGGCACAGGCCGAGCAGGTCACTGGTTCGCAGATCAATCTGTTGTTCCGTCACGCCCTCGAGGTCGGCAAGCGCGTCCGCACCGAAACCGAGATAGGTCGTCACATCGCGTCGGTGTCCACTGCGGCAGTTGCCATGGCCGCTGCACAACTCGGCAGCCTCGAAGGTCGCAGCATTCTGGTCATGGGTGCCGGCGAAATGGGCGAGGGCATGGTTCGAGCCTTGGCCTCCAATGGCGTCACCGATATCCGCATCGCCAATCGCACGTTTGAGAACGCTGCTGAAGTCGCCGAACGATTGGGTGGTCGTGCCATCCGTCTCGCTGAACTCGATGCCTCGCTTGGCGAGGTTGATCTGCTCATGACTGGCACTGGTGCGCAGTCGATGATCCTCGAACACGCTGATCTCGCCCGAGTCATGGAAGCTCGCAATGGAAACCCCATTCTTGTGGTCGACATCGCCGTGCCTCGTGACGTCGATCCGGCAGCAGCGGATCTTCCCGGAGTCACGTTGCTCGACATGGACGATCTGCGTCGTTTCGCGGAGGCGGGTCTGGCGGAGCGACGTCGTGAAGTTGCCTCCGTGCAGGTCATCATCGATGAGGAAGTTGATCGCTTCAGCGCGGTCAGCACTGCCCGTGAGGTCGCTCCGCTCATCGCCATCCTGCATGCGCATGGCGAGTCCGTGCGCAGCGTCGAACTCGACCGCCTTCGTGCCCGTCTCGGTGACCTTGATGAGCGTCAGCTCGATGCCGTCGAGGCGCTCACTCGCGGCATTGTGGCCAAGCTTCTGCATGAGCCGACCATTGCGCTCAAAGATGCCGCCGGTACCCCCAAGGGCGAACGGCTGGCCGATGCGCTGCGCGATCTGTTCGAGCTGTAGCGGTTCGAGATGAGCGCGTCACGGTCGCTGCATGTACGCGCGGCCACACGGGCCAGCGCGTTGGCTCAATGGCAGACCGATGCGGTGAGCGAGGCGCTCATTGAGGTTGCGGCGCGAGCTGACATCACGCTCACCGTTGAGAAGGTTCTGGTCGAGACCACCGCCGATCAGCGTCTCGACATCCCCATCCACGCCATGGGCGGCAAAGGGGTCTTCGTCAAGGAAGTGCAGGCTGCGGTTCTCGACGGACGAGCTGATATTGCCGTGCACTCGGGCAAGGACCTGCCGGCCATCACGCCCGAAGGCCTTGTCATCGCCGCGGTGCCCCTGCGTGCTGACGCCCGCGATCTCCTCATCGGCTCCACCCTTGATGATCTGACCACCGGTGCGGTTGTGGCCAGCGGATCTATCCGTCGCCGTGCGCAACTCGCGCACCTTCGCCCTGATCTGCGCTTCGCTGATCTGCGCGGCAATATCGCCACCCGTTTGGCCAAGGCCGATGGCTTCGATGCCATCGTTATGGCCGCGGCAGCTGTCGATCGGCTCGATCTTGATCTCTCTGATCGCGCCATCGAGCTGCTTGATCCGGCCGTGATGCTTCCGCAGGTGGCTCAGGGCGCAATGGTCGTCGAGTGTCGAAGCGATGCGCTCGCACTCAGTGAACTCCTTGCGCTCATCGAGGACCCAGCTTCGCGGATCGCCGTCGATGCTGAGCGGTCCTTTCTTGCCGAACTCGGCGGAGATTGTGATCTCCCCGCCGGCGCCTACGCCACGCTGCACGGCAACATCCTTGAGATGGAAGCCATCCTTGCCTCAGAGGACGGATCCACCGTGTTGCGTGAACGCCGACGGGTTCCGGCCCATGACGCTGTTGCGGTGGGTCGCGAACTGGCGCGGGAACTGCTCGACCATCGGGGTGGCGCGGAGTTGCTGCGCGATCGATGATCGACGAGCCCATCGAGCCCATCGAGCCCATCGAGCGCGAGGTGGGAGTCGGACCTCACGAGCAACCCTGGCCTGATGATGACCGGTTTGATCTCGAGTTGCTGCGCGACGGCGATCGTCGCAATGTTCTCGATGCGTATCGCTACTGGACCAATGAGGCGATCGTCGCCGAGCTCGACACCCGACGTCATCAGTTCCATGTCGCCATCGAGAACTGGCAGCACGATATGAACATCGGCACTGTTGTGCGCACGGCCAATGCGTTTAACGCAGCCGGTGTGCACATCGTTGGCCGCCGTCGTTGGAATCGGCGTGGCGCAATGGTCACCGATCGGTACATGCATGTCTCCCATCACGACACGGTTGCCGAGCTCATGGAATGGGCCGAAAAAGAGTCACTGGCTGTGATTGGTGTCGATTTGGTTCCCGGTGCGGTAGCCATTGAGACCGTGCAACTGCCGCAACGCTGCATCCTTGTCTTTGGACAAGAGGGCCCCGGGCTCAGCGCCGAGGTTTGCGAGCGGGCGGCCATGGTGTGTTCCATTGCCCAGTTCGGTTCCACCCGTTCCATCAATGCCGGGGTGGCCGCTGGCATCGCGATGCATACGTGGATCCGCCAGCACGCCATCTGAGGTCGTAACGTCGTCACGTGGACACAGTGTGGATCCTCGGCGACCAACTTCGACGAGACCTTGGTGCTCTTCGCGGTCGTCATCCGGGTGAAGTTCGTGTGCTTGTTGTTGAGAGCACTGCCAAGTTCGCCTCCAAGCGTTGGCACCGACAGCGAGCCCACTTCGTGCTTGCCTCAATGCGGCGGTTCGTGCTCGAACTGCGTGCTGAGGGTTTCGAGGTGGATCTCCGTGTGGCGCCCACTCTGGCGACCGGTCTGGCCGAACACCGTGCCGAGTTCTCTCCGACGCAGGTCGTGGCGATGAGTCCTATGTCGTTTTCGGGACGCCAGATGCTCGAGCGTCATGAGGTCATTGTGCTTCCCAATGACCAGTTCATCTGCACTGCTGAGGAGTTCGCTGGTTGGGCCTCCGGGCGGCGCTCGATGCGCATGGAGGACTTCTATCGCTGGCAGCGCACTCGCACCGGCGTGTTGATGGTCGAAGGCGAACCCGAAGGTGGTCGTTGGAACTTTGATGATCAGAACCGGGAACCTCCGCCCTCCGATGGTCGGTCCTGGCCAGAAGCTCTGCGCGAACCGCTTGACGCAATCGATGCCCGGGTCATGCTTGATGTCGAACGTCGCTGTCCATCGGCATTCGGTGATGCACCCGACGGCACTTGGGCCACCACTCGGGCAGGTGCGTTGGCCCGACTCCAGCAGTTCGTCGAGGAGGTGCTGCCGCTGTTCGGTCCGCATGAAGACGCCATGCTGCGAAACGAATGGAAGCTCGCCCACTCGGCGCTCAGTCCGTATCTCAATATCGGACTGTTGCATCCCCGCGAGGTTATTGATGCTGCCATTGATGCCTATCGTGCCAGTCGGGTGCCCATCGCGTCAGCCGAAGGTTTCATCCGTCAGGTCATTGGCTGGCGTGAATACGTGTGGGGACTCCATTGGATGTGGATGCCGCAGTACCGCACCAGCAATGCGCTTGATGCGCAACTTGCGTTGCCACCAGCGTTCCTGGGTGGACCTACCGAGCTTTCCTGTGTGGCCCACGCGGTCGCTGGTATCGAACAGCGCGGATGGGTGCATCACATCGAACGGCTGATGGTGCTCGGCAATCTTGCGCTCACTGCCGGCGTGCGCCCCGATGCGATGGTGGAGTGGATGTGGGCGTCATTTGTTGATGGAGCGGAGTGGGTGATGCTTCCGAACGTTTTGGGCATGGCGCTCTACGCCGACGGCGGCAGGATGGCCACCAAGCCCTATGCGTCCGGCGGTGCCTACATCAATCGCATGAGCGATCACTGCGGAGACTGTCGTTTCGATCCGAAAAAGCGAACCGGCACTGATGCCTGTCCATTCACCACGTTGTATTGGGATTTTCTCGCCCGCAATGAGGACGCGTTACGTGGCAACAATCGGATGGGTAATCAGTTGGGTTCGATGCGCAAGCTCAAAGATCTCGATGCCGTGCGTGAACGAGCTGTCGAGATTCGTGACCGACTGGCCCGGGGAACGCTCTAGCCGTTGTTTGGTCAGTTCAACTGACCGACGCAACTTCGTAGCCAGCTTCATCGACTGCTGCACGCACCTCGGCTTCAGTCGCATTCCCGATCACGACAACGGTCTTCGCATCAACGTCCACGGTGACCGACTCAACGCTGTCGAGTTGGATCACCTCGCCTTCGATGGCACTTTTGCAGTGACCGCAGGAGATGCCGGGTACGGAGTAGGTCAGCGTGGTCATGAGTGCTCCTCGCAATAGCGGGGTCAGAGAGGGGAAAAGCAAGTGGAACAGCGAGTGGAACAGAGAATGAAGCGAGCGATTCAGCGATGGGCGCCGCGAAAGCGACGAAGGCGAAGGGAATTGGTGACAACGAACACTGAAGAGAATCCCATAGTGCCCGCGGCGATCATTGGATTGAGCACACCGAACGCAGCGAGCGGGATCGCAGCAACGTTGTAGGCGAAGGCCCAGAAAAGGTTGCCCTTAATGGTGGCAAGGGTTCGGCGGGAAAGTGCGATGGCATCGGCTGCTGCCCGAAGGTCTCCGCTCACAATGGTGAGGTCGCTTGCTTCGATGGCCACGTCGGTCCCGGTGCCGATGGCGATGCCGAGATCAGCCTGGGCCAGTGCCGGTGCGTCATTGATGCCATCGCCGACCATGGCGACCACGTGGCCCGCCTCCTGCAAGCGCTTCACTTCAGCCACTTTGTCGGCGGGAAGCACTTCGGCAACCACCCGATCGACCCCGACCTCGGCCCCGATGGACTGCGCGGCTCGAGAGTTATCGCCAGTGAGAAGCACGACCTCGAGACCAAGGTCATGTAGCTGCGCGACCGCCTCGGCGCTGGTCGGTTTCACGCGGTCGGCCACGGTGATGACACCAACTGCCGGGATGTCGGGGTCCTGGTACTGACCGAGTCCGACGACCACCGCGGTTCGACCGGCACGTTCGGCCTCATCGATCGCTTCAAGTAGCTCAGTGTCGATGTTCGTGAACAGCGATGGGCGGCCGACGCCGACTCGAGTGAGCAAACCGCTTGCCGCCACCTTGCAAGCGGTGACGCCTTGGCCGGGAATGTTGTTGAACTCGACCACCTCGGCGCCGCTGGCGACACCAGGATCCTCGATATCAGCGGCAGCAACGATGGCTGCGGCAATGGGATGCTCCGAGCGGGCCTCGACCACAGCGGCGAAGAGAAGCACGACCCGGGGATCATCTTCGATAGAGAAGACGTCGACGACTTCCATGCGCCCTTCGGTGAGCGTGCCGGTCTTGTCGAGCACTGCGATATCGACGCGTCGGGTCTGTTCAAGCACCTCGCCGCCCTTGATGATGATGCCGAGCTGTGCGCCACGTCCGGTGCCCACCATGATCGCGGTTGGCGTCGCCAGACCAAGCGCGCAGGGACAGGCAATGATGAGCACCGCGACCGCGGCGCTGAACATTTGGTTCGCGTTGTGGCCGGTGACAGCCCAGCCGACAAGTGTGAGCACGGCGATCGCGAAAACGATTGGGACGAACACGCCGGCCACGCGATCCGCGAGACGTTGGATGGGCGCTCGTGAACCCTGCGCGTCGTCAACCAGTTTCACAATCTGTGCGAGTGCAGTATCCGCTCCGATCCGGGTGGCTTCGACCACAAGATGCCCGTTGGCGTTGACGGTGGCGCCAACGACATCGTCGCCAGGGGAGACTTCGACCGGCACTGCTTCGCCGGTGAGCATCGACAGGTCGACCGCGGAGTGACCGTCAACGACACGGCCGTCGGTGGCGATCTTCTCGCCGGGGCGAACCAAAAATCGCATGCCCACGGTGAGTGCATCGAGCGGAATCTCGGTTCCATCCTCAAGCCGGGCGGTCTTGGATCCGAGTTCGGCAAGTTTGCGAATGGCATCGCCGCTGCGACGACGGGCCCGTGCTTCGAACCACTTCCCCAACAGGATCAGCGTGATGATGACGCCAGCGGTTTCGAAATACACATGCGGTGCGGTCGTTGTCGCCCCACCATCCATACCCGGCATCGAACCCATTGCGTTGTCGTGTTGATCGGCAGCGCCGAGGAACACGAGCGCGATCGTGGACCACAACCACGCTGCCAGCGTGCCCATGGAGACGAGGGTGTCCATGGTGGCGGTGCCATGACGAAGATTGATGGCGGCAGCCCGATGGAAACCCCATCCGCTGAAGAACACCACTGGCGTGATGAGTGCGAACGCCACCCACTGCCAGTTGTGGAACATGAGCGCCGGAACCATCGAGATGAGCAGGGTTGGTGTGGTGAGAACAACGGCGACGATGAGTCGTCGGGTGAGCACCGAGATGTACCTGGCTTCGAGCGCTGCTTGATCATCGATCTCGGGAACTGAATACCCAAGGCTTTCAATCTTGCGCACCAATGCGTCAGTGCCCACCACGCCCGGGTCGAACACGATGGTGGCGCGGGCCGCGGCAAGATTGACATCGGCTCGCTCCACCCCGTCGAGTTTGCCGAGTCCCTTACCGATCCGCGTCGCACACGCGGCGCAGGTCATTCCCTCAATGGGAAGATCGACACGCGTTGCGGAGTCGGCGGCTGGTGCCATCCCTTGAGTCTACGGAGCAGCGGTGATGTTCATTCAGGCGTTCATTCGGGCGTTCATCCGGGACTTCATCGAACGGGGCGCACCATCGAGATGATTACCCGTCCGTTCACCAGTTCGGTCAGAGTGGCGTCATACACATAGCCCTCGGGATGGGTGAACTCGGCGAGCGAATCTGCTTCATCGGCGCCGGTGGTGAGAATGAATTTCACCAGCGCCCCTTTGAGCAACTTGTTCCAGTGATTCACCGTGGTGAACTGACGCGGCCCGCGTGCTGTGCGCGCTTGCTCATCAAGGAACTTCACACTCATGGTGCGCGTCGTCGCCGCAGTGGGGCAGACCCATGCGTTGTCATGTTCTTTGGGCAGCAGGTTCCATAGGGCGCGCCCACTGACGAACGGTGTGAGCGCGTCGACCAGCGGCGCTCGCCACAGCAGTGTGGTGTTGCCGATCTTGGGCAGCGCCCCGCCCATCTTGAGCTTGTACTCGGGGATCGGGTCGGCGGCCATCACCGCTCCGAACAGACCACTGAAGATCACGACATCAGCCTCGAGCCGAGTCCGAGCCCGCTTGGGCAGGTTTGCTGCATCGAGTGCGTCGTAGAGAACGCCGGTGTATCGATCGATCGCTGCCATGGTGCCGCAGCGTCGGACCGCAAGGTTCTCAGCGGTGGCAGCGGCTAACGCATCGCCTTTCACGCTGAGGAGTTTCGACCGGGATGCCTCCGGTTGCTTCATGGCTTCGACCAGTGCGGTCATTACCTGGCGGCGGGTGCGATCGAGGGCGCTGAATGAGCAGGATCCCGCCGACCACTTCGGCCCGTCACCACCGCTGCATTTGCCCTCGGAGGGTGGGAGCAGGATCACGGGGGTCGTCGGCATGGCCGCAATATTGCCTCAGGTGGTAGAAAGAGGTCCCGCTGGATAGTTCACGGCGGCCCCAACCCGTACGAATTCGAAGGAGGTGACGCCACATGCCTACGAGCGAACCCCCAAGTACCTCGACCGCAGAACGCGCCACCTCGCTTCATCACGGCTGATCCGCCCCCGTCGCGTCACGAACGCGGCCCGTAGGTCTGCTGCTGCATGGAACGCAGTGCCGGTCGATTCCGGCCATGAGGTGGTGTGACGTCCCTGTCCGCCCACGTTCGTTGTGGAGACCGTCATGTCCCAGACCCTGTCTGCCCCCCAAGTTCTGACTCAACGTCGCAAGGAGCGCACCAAGCGCCTTCTCGCGCTCGAAGCCGTCGCCGATTCACTGGTGTCGGTGGCCGGCCTTGCTGGCGCGCCTGTTGTTCACCGGTCCGGTGTCGAGGTCGGCCGTCTCGTCGATGTTGTGGTCCGTTGGGAAGGCGAGTCCTACCCGCCGCTGACTGGCATTGTGGTCCGTGTTGGTCGTCGCCTTGCCTGGGTGAAGGCCGACAAGATCGATGATCTCGAACAGCGCCGTGTCGTCCTGCGTTCGGCCAAGTTCGATCTGCGCGACTTCGCTCGTCGCAACAACGAGGTGAAGTTGGTCGATGACGTCATTGACCATCAGATGGTCGACGTCGATGGCGTGCGTGTCTTCCGTGCCGCTGATCTGTTCCTGGCCCGTGTCGGCGGCGGACATCGCCTGGTAGGCGCCGATGTCGGGTTCTCCACCTTGTTACGTCGACTCGGCCCAGCTCGGTGGCGAGTCACCCCGCAGCCCGATCGCCTTATTGACTGGGCCGCTATTCAGCCGTTCAGCGATCCGGGCGAACCGGTGCGTCTTACCCGCGCCAACAACGAACTCAAGCGTCTTCGCCCCGGCGAGCTCGCCGATCTTCTCGAAGAACTCGGGCGCTCGCAGCGACAGGAACTGCTCGACGCGCTCGATGCCGAGACTGCCGCTGATGCGCTCGAGGAAATGGAGAGCGAGGAACTCGCGGCATTGCTGCGTGAGGTTGATCCAGAAAAAGCGGCCTCGTTGGTGGCGTCGATGGAACCCGATGAGGCCGCCGAAGCGCTGCGCGATCTCGATGATGAAACTCGCGACGAACTGCTCGAGGCCATGCCCCAGGATGTTGCCGACTCACTGGTGGGCCTGCTCGATTACGACGAGGAGACCGCCGGTGGTGTCATGACCACCTCGATGCTCGTTCTTGAAGGTGATGCCACAGTTGCTGAGGCTCGACTTCGCCTGAAGGAGCGGACTGACAGCAGCGATGTTGACGGTGTGCTGGTCGTTGACGGCGATGGCGTGCTGGTCGACAACGTACGCATCATCGAGCTGTTCACCGCTGAGCCCGAACAGAAGATGCACGAACTCACTGGTGCACCATGGCCGGTCACTGTTGCCGCCGATGTCATGCTCGAAGAGGTGGTCGAAGCATTCGTTGAAAACCGCGGCTCATCAGTGGTGGTTGTTGACGAAGACCAACGCCCCATTGGACGAATTCTGGCCGATGATCTTGTCGACGCTCTGCTGCCCGAAGACGCGCGCAGCCTGCGTGCCTTTACCGGACTGCTCTCGTAGATCGCTGCTGCCATGACCGATCCGATGCCGACAAGCGGCGATCCGAAACCCCGAGCCAAAGCACGCCGCCGTCCTCGTTGGCTGCTGTGGCTGATGGTGCTTGGCCCCGGACTCATTGCTGCCAACGCTGGTAACGATGCCGGTGGCATTGCCACCTACGCGTCGGCGGGCTCACAGTTCGGGTACCGAACCCTGTTCGTCATGGCATTGGTCACCATTGCGTTAGTGGTCGTGCAGGAAATGTCAGCCCGACTTGGCGCCCATACCGGTGAAGGGCTTATGTCGCTCATTCGTGAGCAGTTCCCGCTGCGACTCTCGGCGTTCGCCATCATCGCCCTGCTCATCGCCAATCTGGGTCTTGTCGTTTCTGAGTTCGCCGGTATTGGTGCAGCCTTCGAGCTGTTCGGTGTCTCGCGCTACATCGCTATCCCCATTGGTGCGCTGGCCATCTGGGCAATCGTCGTTCTTGGAAACTACCGCTATGCCGAGCGCGTATTTCTCGTGCTCGGTCTCGCGTTCATCACCTATCCCATTGCCGCGGTGCTCGGGAAACCCGATTGGGGAGCGGTGGTGAGCAACACGTTCATTCCCCACATGCTGGGCACAAAGGAGTTCCTCTTCCTTGTCGTGGCGCTCATCGGCACCACCATCACGCCCTATATGCAGCTGTACCAAGCGGCTGCTGTGGCTGACCGCGGCGCGGGCCCCGAGGAGTACCGCATGGTTCGCATCGACACCATCACCGGCGCGATTTTTGCCAACATCATCTCGATGGCCATCATCATCGCCACCGCCGCAGCAATCGGTGGTAGCGGTGTACTTACCTCGGCCAAGGAAGCCGCGCAGGCGCTTGAGCCAGTGGCCGGGTCCGGCGCCGAGATCCTTTTCGGTGTTGGTCTTCTGGGAGCCTCGGCGCTTGCGGCCGCTGTCGTCCCCTTGGCTACTTCCTATGCCGTAGCTGAGGCGCTGGGCGTCGAACGCTCGGTCTCGCGCACCTTCCGCGAAGCGCCGTTGTTCATGGGGCTGTTCACCGCGTTGGTCGTTATCGGTGCAGGCGTGGCGCTGGTGCCGGGCAACCTCATCAATCTGTTGCTCAACATGCAGGTGCTCAACGGCATCATCACGCCGATCATCCTCACGTTCATCCTGATTCTCGCCAATCGTCGCGGTGTGCTCGGGGCAGCAGTGAACGGCCCGAGATTCCGGCGGGTTGCCTTCGTCTGTGTGGTTGTCATCGCGGTGCTGGCGTTCGTGGTGCTCGTGCAGACCGTGGCCGGCTGGTTCGGGATCGGTTAAGCGTGCACCACTACGTACGCATCTGGGCTGATGAGATGGGGGAGTCCCATTTCGAAGACGTCACTGTCGACATCGCAGTGTCGCCGGCCGAACCTGGAGTTGCCGAGTTGTGGGTGTCCGATCAGGTCACTGTGGACCGTGTCCATTTCGTCACCGTCCAAGCCATCGATCAAGTTCCCGACTGGCATTGCGCGCCACGTCGTCAGTTTGTGGTGTTTCTCGACGGCTGGGTGTGCATCACCGTGAGTGACGGGGAATCACGCACACTTCCCGCTGGCAGTGTCGTTCTGGTCGAGGATGTAACTGGGCGCGGTCATATCACCGAGCACGAACCCGGCGAGCGACGGGTGCTGTTGTTGCCGCTCTGATCGACTGAGGTGGCAGGCTGTGGTCCTCGCCGGGGAATTCCGCCCGCGGCAATTGCCCGAAGGTGCCATTTCGTGAATGCCGAACTCATCCAACGCCGACGTTGGCTCATCCTTGCGGTGCTCGCGGCAAGCGTGTTTCTTGTCGTGGTCGACAACACCATCGTGAATGTGGCGCTTCCCCGTCTCAGCAGCGATCTCGGCGCTTCCACCACGCAACTCCAGTGGATTGTCGATGCCTACAGCCTGGTGTTCGCCGGTTTGCTTCTTGCCGGCGGTGCTATCGGTGATCGCCTTGGTCGCAAAGGTGTATTGCAGACCGGCCTCGTGATCTTCGCCGCGATGAGCACCCTTGGCGCCTTCGCGCAGAGCTCCGGGCAGCTCATTGCCGCTCGTGCTGCCATGGGCGTGGGAGCTGCACTTGTGTTTCCTGCCACGCTCGCCATCCTCACCAATGTGTTCACTGATCCCACCGAACGAGCCAAAGCCATTGGTGTCTGGTCAGCGGTCTCAGGCGCTGCAGTGGCGTTTGGCCCCATCACGGGTGGGTTTCTGCTGGAGCATTACTGGTGGGGTTCGGTGCTGCTGGTCAATCTGCCGATCGTGGCGGTCGCCCTTCTCGCCGGGGCCATCCTTGTACCCACATCGCGAGACCCTGAGGTGGGTCGTTTCGATATTCCTGGCATTGTTCTGTCGATCTCGGGTATCGGGCTTCTCGTGTTCACCGTGATCGAGGGCCCGCATTGGGGCTGGAACTCGCTCACCACCTTCAGCGGATTTGCTGCGTCGCTCGCGCTGATTGCTGGCTTTGTTTGGCGTGAACTACGCACCGATCATCCGATGCTTGATGTGCGGGTATTCCGCATTCCTCGCTTCAGCGCAGCGGCAGGTTCCATTGCTGTGGCCTTCTTCGCATTGTTCGGGTTCATCTTCCTCGCAACTCAGTACTTCCAATTCGTGCGTCACTACACCACGTTGTCGGCCGGTTTACACACCCTGCCGTTCGCCATTTTCGCCGGCATCACCGCTCCCTTTGCCGCACGTCTCGCTATGCGCTTCGGTCCCCGCCGGGTGATTGGCACCGGACTGTTGTTGATGTGTGTCGGACTGGTGATTGCCAGCACCTTCACATCAACCACCTCCTATTTCGGTGTCGTCGTGTGGTCAATGGCACTTATGGCTACGGGTCTTTCGCTGGTGACATCGCCCGCCACTGAAGCTGTCATGAGTTCGTTGCCCAAGGAGAAGGCCGGCGCTGGCGCGGCGGTCAACGACACCACGCGGGAACTGGGAGGAACGCTTGGCGTTGCCGTTGTTGGCAGCGTGTTCGCTTCGGCCTATGCACCGAAGATCGGTGACTTCCTCGCCCAGTTCCCCATTCCCGCAGAAGCCGTCAGCGCAGCGCGGGAATCGGTTGCTGCGGCACTCGTGGTCGTGGGCAGGGCGCCTCAGGACGTGCAGGCCTCCATTTCCGCTGCTGCCTCCTCAGCGTTCATGGATGGCATGTCGGTGGGATGTCTTGTTGCTGCTGGTGTCTCCCTCGCTGGGGCGATTGTGGCGTTCATCCTGCTGCCGGATCGCAACTCGATCTATGACGATCAGGAACCGATCGCCGCTGAGGGTCGCCATACTTGAACCATGCTCTGGCTCACCGGTGCCACCGGTCAGGAAGTCCGCACCTCTGATGGCACCGTGCTGGGTCAGGTGATTGACCTCAGCGTTCGTCTTTCAACATCACGCTCCACACCGTTGGTTTCGCGAGTGCTCGTTGAAGTCCGACGTCGGCAGTGGTCGCTCATCGGTTGGAACCAGGTCGTGGGTTTTGAACATGACGATGTCGAGCTCATCAATGGCATCGATCAAGGCGCACTCATGCTGTTCGATCCGAACACGGTGAGTGCAGAGCTCGAACCCGATGAATTGCTGCTGCGCCGAGATGTGCTTGATACACAGATCGTCGATGTGGTTGGTCATCGACTGGCGCGCGTCGCCGATGTGGCACTCGCTCGCACTGCTCACGGAGAGATGGAGGTTCTCGCCGTCGAGATCGGATTCGGTCGGGTGCTTGAACGACTGCACCTCAGCGGTTTGATCGGTGGTCGACCAGATGAGTCCATTGCCTGGACGGACCTTCACCTCACGTCCGATCGGGGCCACCTTGTGCAATTGGGATCGCCGGCCAGTGCCGTGCATCGGCTGACCAACGGCGATCTCGCTGCTCTGGTGGCGCGTCTCGATCTTGAGAGCGCCACCGAAGTTCTGGACTCGGCCGGCCCGCAGCGCGCCGCTGGAGCGATCGCCCATGCCGCTACCCCAGTCGGTGAGCGTTTGCTGCGCGCACTTCCTGAGGATGCACGAGCTGAGGTTTTCGACCATATGTCGCCCGAGCATGCCCATTGGTGGCGTCATCGTGTCCGCCATGAGCGACCACTGCGCGGTCGACGTTTTTTCCGGGGCGCCGGATGGCATCACCGTCACGGAACTCCCCGGCATGTGAGGTCGGGCGCTTCCATTGCGCCGGGTGATCAATGAAGGGGACTGCTCGGCGGCGGGTGGCGATCGGCGCACTGTTTGCGGTGGTGGGGCCTGGACTTATCGCCGGACTCTCTGATGATGACCCTGCAGGGATCACGACCTATTCGGTGCTTGGTGCGCAGCACGGCTATCAGCTGTTGTGGGTGCTGGCGCTCTCGACCGTGGCGCTCATCTTGTTCCACGGACTTGGTGCCCGCATGGGTGTGGTCACCGGTCAGGGCATCATTGGTCTGATCCGTCAGCGCTATGGCGTGAAACTCAGTGGAGCTGCACTCATCGCGCTGGTGCTGGCCAACCTCGGGACCACCTGTGCCGAGTTCGCCGGCCTGGCTGCCGGGTTCGAGTTGTTCGGCGTGAATCGATATCTGAGCGTGCCGCTGGCCGCGGTTGGCGTCTCGGTGCTGGTGTTACGTGGGAGCTTCCGTCGGATCGAACACATCTTTGTGCTGCTCGCTGCGGTGTTCGTGGCCTATATCGCCTCCGGTTTGCTCTCGCATCCCGACTGGGGTGCTGCGGTGCACGGTCTGGTCGTACCGACCATGCCATTCACTCGTGATGCCTTCGTGATCATCACCGCCACAGTCGGCACCACGCTCGCTCCCTGGGGTCTCGCGTTCATCCAGTCCTATGCGGTGGACAAACAACTTCGTCCCGAGGACCTTCGCTTCGAACGAATTGATGTCATCGCCGGTTCGATCCTCACTGGTGTCGTCGGGTTCTTTGTGGTCATCGCCTGCGCGGCGACATTGCATCGCACTGGACTCTCCATCGACACCGCGTCTGATGCTGCTCGTGCGCTCGAACCGCTGGCGGGTGGGGCTGCCGGCACGCTGTTTGGCATCGGCCTCATCGGCGCTGCAGTGCTGGCTGCTTCGATCCTTCCGCTGTCGACTGCCTATTCAGTCTGTGAGTACATGGGCGTTGAAGCTGCCCTCAACGATCCCTACGCGGAGGCGAAACCGTTCTACCTGACCTATGGGGCTGTTGTGGTCTTTGCTGCTGTACTCGTGCTCATTCCCGGCGCACCACTTGTGACGATCCTGGTCGCCACTCAGGTGCTCAACGCAGTGCTACTCATCCCGTTATTGGTGTTCCTGCTCGGTGTGGCCCGAGATCGTGACCTCATGGGGGAGTGGGTGGCGACTCGACGGGCGGTCGTTGCCTATGCAGTCACCATTGCCGTGGTGAGCGCGTGTGTTCTCGGATTGCTCGTCACGATGTTGCTCTGAGGGGCCGCTTCGGGGCTCGGTCGACAGGCCCGATGACCGCACGGCATCATTGGTCCTGATGAGTCTCTCGAGCGTTCGTTCCGTGGTCCGCTTCGGGCGATTCGAAACCGATTCCGTGAAGCGACGGCTCTCCCGCGCCGCATCAGTGGCCGATCTCCGCAAGATCGCCCAGAAGCGACTCCCGGGCGGTTGTTTCGATTACATCGACGGTGGTTCCGAGGATGAACGCACCCTCGCCGCTAACTCCCGGGCGTTCGCTGATATGCAGTTCCGACCTCGGGTACTGCGAGGCATCGAGAAGATCGAGGTCGGTACCGAACTACTGGGCGCGGCAACGCAGCTTCCACTCGTGCTCGCTCCCACCGGTTTCACCCGCATCGCCGATCCGCAGGGCGAACTGGCCGTTGCTCGGGCTGCGGCGCGGGCGGGCATTCCCTACACGCTGTCCACGCTCGCCACCCGCTCTATTGAGGAGGTGCGTTCGGTCAGCGATGGTCGGCTCTGGTTCCAGGTGTACGCATGGCGCGATCGCGAACTGGTCACCGAGATGGTGCAGCGGGCCGCGTCCAACGATTACGAGGCCTTGGTGCTCACCGTTGACACGGCGGTATTCGGTCGCCGTGAACGTGATGTGCGTCGCGGGTTCTCCCTGCCGCCCACCATCGGGGCCGGAACCATCATCGACGGACTGCGTCATCCGGCCTGGACACTGGCATTCCTGCGCAACGAGCCGATCCGTTTTGCCAATGTCATAGGGCGGTCGGTTGGCGACGGTTCCTCGCCGGTAAATCTCTCCGACTACATCAACAGCCAGTTCGACCCCGCGCTCGCATGGAGAGATATCGAATGGTTGCGTTCCATCTGGAGCGGTCCCATCGTGGTCAAGGGCATCCAGTGTGTCGAGGATGCGGTCATTGCCGCCGATCTCGGCGTTGATGCCATAGCGCTCTCTAATCATGGCGGTCGCCAGCTCGATGGTTCACCGGCAACGCTCTCTCTTGTTGCACCCGTGGCCGACGCTGTTGGTGGTCAAACGCAGATCATCTGCGACGGCGGAGTGCGCAGGGGCAGCGACATCGTGAAGGCGGTCGCTGCCGGTGCCGACGCCGTGATGGCTGGACGTGCCTATCTCTATGCGCTTGGTGCGGCAGGTGAGGTCGGGGTCGACACGCTGCTGGGTTGGTGGCGTGAGGACATGCGGCGAACGATGAGTCTGATTGGTGCCGCCTCGATCGCGGAACTGGACCGGTCCTTCATCACCCAGTAACTCGCTTCGAGCGGGATGAATTGTCGGCCGATCGGGATACTCGGATCAGTTGGTGACCGCACCGCCATTGATGGCGATGGTCTGTCCGGTGATCCACTCCGATTCATCGGAGGCCAGGAACACGCAGGCAGTGCCAATATCGCGTCCGGTGCCGAGTCGACCAACGGGCACCTGCTTGGCCATTGCTGCGGTGACGGTTCGTGATTCTTCGGTGACCTCGGGGTCATCGCGCTCCATGAGTCCCAGCGCAAGTGTGTTGGCGGTGACCCCACTGCGAGCAGTCTCCACCGCGAGGTGGCGCATGAAACTGATGGCACCACCTTTGCCAGCTCCGTACATCGACACTCCGATGTTGAGACCCTGGGTACCCGCGCCCGAGGAGATGGTGATGACCCGTCCCCAGCCGCGCTCGCACATGGCGTCAACGGTGGCCTTCACGCAGTTGATGACGCCATAGAGATTCACATCGATATACGCCGCCCACTCATCCGGGTCCATGTCGCGGAACTTCACCGGGCGCATCGTCGGTGGAATACCGGCATTGTTCACGAGAATGTCGATGGGACCACAGTTGTCAATCGCCGCGCGCACCTCCTCGAGATTGGCAACCGAGAACGGCAGCGGGTGGGCGTTGGTGCCAAGCGCTTTAACGGCCGCCTCCGCTCGCTCAGGGATCAGGTCATTGATGAACACCACCGCGCCAGCCTCGATGAGAGCAGCGGCAATCCCGAAGCCCACGCCGCGTCCGGCGCCGGTGACAAGGGCGGTTCTTCCTGTGAGATCGAACATGGCAAGAGGCTTGCACATCGGCCCCGGCGCGGTCGTTAGTCTCCTCAGAGCATTTCCGTCGGCGACCACGGGGAACCTTTATGTACAGCGATCAGGACCTGACCAAACTCACCGAGGAGTTCGTGGAGATCAACCGCGAGATTCTCGACGACCAGTTCGCGCTGCGCGGTGCTCAGTTCGATGCCGGTCTCGCCATGGTGCATTTCCCCGAGGGTTACGGCGGTCTCGGCGGCAATCGTGGCCAGCAGGCAGTGATTGATGCGGTGCTGCGCGCCAACGGCGCCAACTATGAGGACCTGCGCATCAATCCGATCGGGATCGGTATGGGTGCCCCCACGGTGCTCATGTACGGCTCCGAGGAACTCAAGGCCAAGCACATCCGTCGCATCTTCACCGGTGAGGACATCTGGTGTCAGTTGTTCTCCGAGCCGACGCATGGCTCTGATGTTGCTGGCATCCCCAGCCGTGCGATCAAGGATGGAGATGAGTGGATCGTCAATGGTCAGAAGGTTTGGACCACGCTGGCGCATGTGTCGAGTTACGGCATGTTGCTCACCCGCACCAACCCCGACGTTCCCAAGCACAAGGGGCTCAGTTATTTCGTGCTGGATATGAACGCGCCTGGTGTTGAGGTTCGTCCGTTGTTTCAGATGACCGGTGAGGCCGAGTTCAACGAGGTGTTCCTCACCGATGTGCGCATTCATGATTCGCTTCGACTTGGCGAAGAGGGCAACGGTTGGAAGGTTGCGATCACCACCCTGATGAACGAACGTGTCGCGCTTTCCGGTGGTGCCGCAGCACGCGGTTCTGGTCCGATTCGTGATCTCCTTTCGCTGTGGGAGCAGCGTCGCGATGCGTTGACCGAGAACGAGCGCGTCATTTGGAGGGACCGGGTTTCGAGGTTGTGGATCGAAGCCGAGATCATCCGACTCACGAACGCCCGAGCCAAAGCCTTGGCCGTTGGTGGCAGTCCCGGCCCCGAGGGTTCGGTGGGCAAGCTCGCATCGGCCGAGTTCTCCAAGCGTCTCAACGAAGCAATCGTGGAACTTGAGGGTGCCGACGGCATGATTCACGAGCCCGGCTATCCACTCACGCGTTCTTCTGATTCGATGCGCACGCGCACGGGCCGGTTCCTGCGCTCGCGGGCCAACACCATCGAAGGTGGCACCTCCGAAATCATGCGCAACATTCTCGCCGAGCGAGTGTTGGGTCTTCCCGGCGATGTCCGTGTCGACACCGAACTTCCCTGGAGTGACATCCCCCGCTGAGATTTCCGGAGTAGGTCGGCGACGTGCGCGGGTCAGCCGAGCGGCAGACCATCAAGGCCGTGCACGGTGAGGCCCCAGTCGGCAATGTTGTCGAGGCTCACGGTGATGCGGCCGGTCACGTCGGGTTCGCAGTCGCACAGCACGAGAGTTCCCTCGACCATGGCTTCCATTGACTCGATCTGATCGGGCCGCAGTGTTGCGCCAACAATCGCGGCGGCGCCCTCGCTCAACACCGCCGCGCGCGGCTCCACGGTGTTCACGCGAACACCAGTGCCGTAGACCTCGGCCGCGAGGCCATTGGTAATGCGATTGAGCGCCGCCTTCGACGCACCGTAGGCGGCGATACGCGGGCCCGAGGGACCGACATCGAACGGCGGACCATCCCATAACTTGGCGCTGCCACTCGAAAGGTTGACGATCCAACCTTCGCCCGCCTCAATCATTGCCGGAAGGGCGGCCAGTGAAAGATCGGTCGGAGCGTTCACGTTGGCTTCGAACATGATGTTGCGACGCTTCACCGAGAAGCCCGTGAGCGGGGCCTGAATCGATGCCGCCGCGTTGTTCACGAGGATCTCGATATGCCCACCCAGCGCCTCGGCGGCCTCCGGCACGATGCGCGCCCTGTCGGTTTCATCAATGAGGTCGGCCACAACGATCGCCACGTTCGTGCCGTACTTCGCAATTCGCTCGGCAGTTTCGGTGAGGCTGCCAGCGAGGTGCTCATGGGCGTCAAGCGTGCGAGCGGTCAGCACCACATCGGCACCTTCAGCGGCGAGGCGCTCGGCAATGCCGGCACCGATGCCGCGGCTTGAGCCCGTGACAAGTGCGCGTCGACCGCGGAACCTGTCACCCATCAGATGAGGCCCTTGTCGGCGAGGAACGCTTCGACGGTTTCGCCGATGTAGGCACAGTCGTCATCACTCAGTGAGTGATTGTTCGGCAGGATCAGGCCCCATTCCATGACGCGATCGGCATTCGGTAGCCCGGCGGCGGGCACTCGGAACTCTTGGCCTCGCAGCATGGGCTGGCGGGTGACGTTTCCGGTCCAGACCATGCGGGTATCGATACCGTTGGTTTCCATCCAGGACTGGAACTCGGAGCGGCGGATGCCGGAGTCCTCGTTAATGAGGATGGGGAACATATGCCAGCCCGTCTCAATGCCTTCGGTGAGGCGGGGAAGGGTGAACAGTTCCGGCCAGCGTGCGAAATGTGCCGCGGTAAGAGCAAAGCTTCGCTGACGACGGGCCAGGTTGTCATCAAGCTTGTCGAGTTGCACAAGACCGAACGCAGCGGAGAGTTCGGAGGGTTCAAAGTTCCAACCGTTCTCATCGAAGATGAACAAGTTGTCGTATTCGAGACCATCATCGATATCGCTGAAGAACCGATTCACCTTGCCCTTGAGTGAACCAAACAGCTGCAGCTCTGAGCGACGACCCCACCGACGGAACAGCAGTGCCTTATCGGCCATGTCGTCATCGTCGAAGCACACCATGCCGCCGGTTCCGGCTGCGGTGATGATGTGTGAGAGAGCGAAACTAGTGAGGGAGATGTCGGCACGCGTGCCAGTGGGCGTGCCCCGCAAGGTGAGCCCGAGTGCGTCGCAGGAATCCTCCACCACTTTGAGCCCGTGACGATCAGCGATGGATCGGATGACATCCCAGTCCGGAGCGTTGCCAATGAGGTTGGGGGCAAGGATCGCTCGGGTGCGCGGTGTGATCATGGCCTCGATGGCATCAACGTCGATCTGGAAGGTGTCCGAGGTGACGTCGACGAACACCGGAACAATGCCCTTGCGGATCATGGGTGCAATATCGGTGGAAAACGTGACGGCGCTGGTGATGATCTCGTCACCAGGTTCGAGATTGAGTACCTCGATGGCGAGGTACAGCGCGGAGCTGCCGGAGTTGCACATGACGCCCCGACGCTTGGCGAACAGCTCGGCCACCCTCTTCTCCATGGCTTTTACGTTCTTGCCGATGCGAAGTGCAGTTGGCCCGGCCCGGAGGACCTCGACGACTGCCTCGATCTCACGTTCATCATGGACCGACCCGGCGTACTCGATGCGGCGGTCAGATGTGATGCGGCTCATCGGAGTCCTCTCTGTTGTCCAGAACCCATGAAGTTAGTCCGGTCGATCTTGCCGGGAACCCACGCAACCTTTGATGCAGGACGAACCCAGTGCGGATGTCGCCGCACTGGGTTGAAGCGATTGCGTGAAAACGCTGTCGTATGATGCCGCCATGCGCATGATCCCCACCTCCCGTATCGGTGCCGTTAGTGCTGGAGTTTTGCTCGCCGTTGTACTGCTTCTCTCTGCGTGTGGATCATCGTCAAGCAGTTCGAAGGGTGCAGCCGCAGATGACGCCACGACCACGAGTTCGACCATTCCGACTCCGGCTCAGGCGGCTAGTTCATGCCAGAAAGCAACTTCAGCAGTGGGATCATTGATTGATGCCGCCAACGCGGATTCATCTTCAATGGACTACAGCGCATTGGGCGGCCTCCTCGACGATGCCCGAGCAGATGCCGAGCAGTGCCAGGCTGCAGTGAAAGCCGCCAGTCCAAAGCTGTCAGCCGAGGGGCAAACGGCAGCCACGTCGTATTCCGGTGCACTTGGCGCTGTGCTGCCGCTGCTGGAACTCGCCCCAACGGACCCTGACATGCTTTCTGTCTGGACAGCTCGGATGTCGGCAGTATTGGGACCACTCACGGCAGCGCAAGGCGCCCTCGCGCAGGCTGACCCACTGTTCGCGAACTGATCTATCGGCTGGTTGAAGCCATCGAACGATTCCGTCGTTCCTTAGGACTGCCAGGCCGGGGTTCCGTCGATGTAGGTCTCGGTCACGGAAATGTCGGCCCAGCCGGCTGGATCCGATGACCAGGGATCAGCCGAGACCACAGCCCAGTCGGCGCGTTTGCCCACCTCAAGCGATCCGCGGTCATCGGCGTGGATCTGCCACGCGGCGTTGGTGGTGATGGCGGCGAGCGCCTGCGTCGGAGTTGCACATTCCGAACGGTTGAGCACCGAACCGTCATCCTCAATGTTTCGTAGCACTGCTGTTCGTGCACTGAGCAGCGGATTGATCTCGCTCACGTTGTAGTCGGAATGGAGCGATGGGCGTAGACCGGCGCCATACGCGGACGCCACCCGATCGAGCCGATCGGCGCGTGCTGGGCCGAGCAGCGTGTCGCGAAATGCCGCACCCCAGTAATACACATGGTTCATGAGGAAACTCGGCGATACTCCTGCGGCGGCCATACGTCGAAGTTGATCGTCGGTGGTGAACGAGGCGTGTTCAAGTCGATGACGCAGATCGTTGCCACCCTTGATCGGGAGCAAGTCTTCAAGCGCGGTGAGTGCGAATTCCACCGCGGCATCGCCGTTGGTGTGGACCATCAACTGCCAGCCTCCGTCGAGTCCCACCGACAACACCTCACGCAGGCTTTCAGGCGTCCAATTGGCTTTCCCGCCATTGTCCTGACCGAGATACGGCTGCATGAAGTAGCCGGAGCGGCCTTGGTTTGAGCCGTCAGTGACGACCTTCCACGCATCGGCCCGCACCATTTCGTCCCCGCTGAATGGAGTGACGCCCGCCTCGGCCCATGCTGCTGCCGTCTGGGCCGGAGTCTGTCCAGCGATGGTGGCGAACTGCGCAGTGGAGACGCGAGTGGGTAGGCGCTTGGAGCCGTTCAACTGGTGCAGCAGTGCCAGCTCGCCAACTCCGGCGAGGGTTCCGGTGGCGGCTTCACGCACCGAGGTCACGCCTCGACGCGCTGCCGCGTTGAGAATCTGCTCGATGCCCGCCGCAGTGTCCTGCGCAGTCGGCTTGGGGAGCACGCCGATCAACATGAGCATGGCGGATGCCTCGCCGATGACTCCATTGAGTTTGCCGTCGACGCGACCGAAGGTGCCGCCAGGAGGATCGATCACCTGATCGTCGATCTTGGCGGCGACGAGAGTGGCGGAGTTCACGTAGAGGTAATGCATGGACGCATTCATCACCACGACGGGATTCTCCGGAGCGACCTGATCGAGGATTGCACGCGTGAGCGTTGGTTCACCGGGATAGCGACTGGGATCGAACAACTTGCCGAAGACGAACTGACCATTCGGTGTGCGTTGTGCGTCAGCTTTCACTGCGGCGACGACATCGTCGAAGGTGGGGCAGGCATCGTGGGACATGTCAGTCCACGCCAGATTCATCAGTGAAGTCCAGATATGCATGTGTGGCTCAATGAGTCCGGGGATCACGATTCCATCCGGCTTCACTGTGGTCGTAGAGACGTTCGTGAGCCCTTCGACATCTGCGAGCGATCCGATTCCGATGATTCGCCCACCCGAAATTGCCATTGCCTCAGCCGTTGGGGTGGAAGCATTGTTGGTGGAGATCTCACCGAGAATCAGCAGCTCAGCGTGTTGTGTGACTGTGCGTCCACGCGTGTGGTGTGCGGGTTCGATGACAGATGATGTTCCCGCGAGCGATTGGCCAAGATGGGCCCGACTGACCGGGTGCATGTCGCAATTGCAGGTCGTGGTGGTCATCGTGATTCCTCCGGTGAATCTCATTCCGCTCGAACGATGACTCTATGGCACAGCAGTTCGGAACCGGCTTGCGGAGGTGGGGAGCAGACTGCCCCAGCATCTAAGGTCGCCGATCTATGGAGCGGATCACGGCCACACCCACGACAGATCCAGCTCCTCCGATCTTCGGAGAACCTGTTCCAACCTTGATGATGGTGCAGGCCCAGGTGGAAGCGTGTCCTGGTTCCCTCGCAATCATTGATGTCGATGGTTCGGTAGTGACCTACGGAGAACTCTGGGGGCAAGCCACCGATCTCGCCGAGGGTCTCAACATCGAGCGCGGCGAGGTCGCTGGTTTGTGCCTCCCTCGTGGCGCCGGGATCGTGGTTGCGATGATCGCAGTCATGATGCGCGGCGGTGTGTACGTGCCGTTCAGTCCTGATGATCCGCAGGTTCGTACCGAGAACCTCAGGGAGCGCATTGGCGTGCGCTGCATGATCGAGTCCGAAGGCTCGCGCAGTGTGGTGCGATCGCGCGACGGCGTCGCAGCCCGAGTTCTCGACATGAGCAGCGATGCACCCGATTGTCCGATCTATGTGATGTGGACAAGCGGTTCCACCGGCGAGCCGAAGGCGGTTGTTGTTCCTCATCGTGGTGTGACTCGACTTATCCGAGACCACGAGTTCATGGACATCGGACCACAGGATCGTGTTGCGTTCGCGTCCAACTCGATGTTCGATGCTGCGACCTGGGAGATCTGGGCTGCCTTGGGCAATGGTGCGGGCCTGGTCGTGATCAGTCCCGATGACCTCGTCGATGCTCGTCGATTGCGGTCCCGGTTTCAAAGGACCGGCGTGACCCACACGTTTCTCACCACGTCGCTGTTCAATCATCTCGTGCGCTCCGATCCCATGATGTTCGGCTCGCTCACAAGCGTTTCGGTGGGTGGCGAGGCGCTGAATCCATCGGCGATACGCGCAGTGCTCGAGTCCGGTGCTGCTCCAACCTCTTTGATAAATGCCTACGGGCCCAGCGAATGCACGACGTTTTCTGTCTGGGGTCTGATCGAACACGTTCCTGCAGATGCGCAACGCATTCCGATCGGTGGACCATTGATGGAAACCGAACTTGCGGTTGTCGACGCGGACGGAAGCCCAATTCTTGATGGCGAGGAGGGCGAGCTGTGGATTGCCGGGACCGGCGTCGCGCTTGGCTATCTCGGTGCACCACCTGAGATGGAGCGTTTCGTTGAAACCACGTTGCTCGGGCATCGTGGTGACAGGTGGTATCGCACCGGCGATCTTGTTCAGCGGTTGCCTGATGGTTCTTTCGACTGCCTTGGTCGCATCGACCGACAGATCAAGATCCATGGCTATCGAATCGAGCCGGGGGAGATCGAAGGAGCGTTGATCTCCCGACCGGGAGTTTCGGCGGCTTCGGTGATCGCGCTGCGATCCGGTTCCTCGGTCAGCCTGATCGGATTCCTTGTGGCCCTCTCGCACCATGAGGTGAACCCCGACGCGATTTTGCGTGACCTGCGCCAGATGTTTCCCCATTACATGGTGCCGGCTCGGCTCCTTCTCGTCGATCATCTCCCAATCACCGCGAACGGCAAGCTCGATGAAGATCGGCTCCATGCGCTGGCTCGTTCGGCACCACCCAGTGCTGATCAACCGAGGTTTGAACAGCCGACCGATGTTGACTCGGAGGACCCGAATGCGTTCATCGACCTGGTTGCGGATTTCGTGCTCGAATGTGCTCGTTCAATCCTCGGTGACGGTCAGCTACGGGCCGAGGATGACATTTGGGCCGCTGGTCTCGATTCACTTGCCGCGATCGAACTTCTCGACACCATCAATGGTGGTGAGTTCGGTGATCTCGCCGCACCCGATTTCGCGGGGAGGACCACCGTCGCCGAGCTCTCCCGAGCGCTGCGCACCTCACCGGTCGGAGACTCGGAGACTGGGCGGGTCTCGACGAGCGTGAGGCTCAACTCAGCGGGAACGGCTCCACCTCTGTTCGCCATCCCCGGGGCTGCGGGTACGTCTGCCCAATTCATGCATCTGGCGAGAGCGCTAGGAACTGACCAGCCGATCGTGGTCATTGGATCAAGTGGATTGCATCACCCCGGACCTGTGCATCGGACGATCGACGCCATGGCGGAGCATGCGATTGGGGAGATCGATGAGGTTCGACGCCCTGGAGATCTGTGCCTGCTGCTCGGGTTCTCGTCAGGTGCGAGCGTTGCCTATGAGTCGGCGCGAACGCTTCACGAACGCGGATTCGATGTGCGTTTGGTGATCCTCGATGCGATGCCCGGGGTGGCAGGCGGCGAGCAACTGGGTTCGGTACGACCTGCGCCACTGGTCTTTGAGCGACCGCCATTCCACGTTCGGCTCCGACAGCGCGGACTGCTCGCCACCATTGCCCGCGCTCCAGCGGCGCTGCGAGCACGACGCAGATTGCAGCGGATCGAGCAGTACGTGGCCAAGCCGGGTCCGCCGAGTTTCGATCTCGAGCGTTACGCCGCGTTCGCCCTGATTCAGAAACGTGCCGTTGAGCAGTACGTTGCCGAACCAGCAGGTCTGCCGGCCACGCTCATTCGTGTCGACGACGGTCCGCTCGAACTGCTCGGACGCGACCTCTTCGACCATCTTGATGTGTACGTCGTCGGCGGTGTGCACGAAACGATGCTCGATGTGGATCATGCTCCCGAGGTCGCCGCGATCATCGCCGCGACCATCGCCGCAAGGTGAGCCACTGGATCTGGCCCCAGCGATCAGCCGGAGCCACTTTGCCCTAGTATTTCTTGATTGTCCCGTTTGTGGTGAGCAATCAAATCTGAAGAAGCGATTGCAATGATGGAGAGCGGAACCCAAACACCTGCGAGCGTCATCCCACAAGGGCTGTCACACTCGACGCTGCAAACACGGCGGATCTCGCGATCTTGGGTCCGGATCGCATGTCTGGTGCTGCTCGCAGTTTCGGCTTCGCTGCTCGCAGCCTGCGGCGGGTCTTCTGGCGCGTCTGAGGGCTCATCGAAGGTGTCGCTCAAGGTTGGGGTCATCAGCCCGAATAGTTCAGCCCGGCAGATCAACCGCCTGAAGTCGGGGGCTTTCGACGGCACCGACTATTCGATCGATTGGGTTGAGTTCGCCAGTACCAATGATGCGCTGCCAGCGCTTCTCTCCGGTGCCATAGATGTTGCGCTGATGGTGCAGTCGCCCGATGTTGTTCTCTCCTCCGGCAATGCGACAGAACAATGGACGGCTGACACGGCACCCTTTGTCGTCATTGCGGCCTCGTTGCCCTTTACTGATACCGGACAGGTGCTCATCGTCAAGAAGGATTCCCCGGTGCAGTCGCTTTCGGATCTCACTGGCCGGTCAATCACCTTCCCACGGGGCTCACTGATGCAGTACTGCTGGAACAAGCTCAGGTCCTCCAACAACATCGCCGATGGTGCGGTGAACGAAGTTCCCCTATCGGCGGGAGAGGGGAAAGCGGCGTACCAGAGCGATGGGGTCGATTCGCTTATCAGCACCACATGGGCGAAGGCACAACTTGCGAGTGGTAAGTCTCGGTTACTTGCCCAGTGCGATTCAAACATCTCCCCCAGCTACACAGTGTCAATGGCACGCGCCGGGCTGCTTGATGATGCGTCGACATCGGCTGCGGTGGGTGATCTGCTCGAGCGAGTACAGACCGCCGAGGTGTGGTCGAACGACCATCAGGACCTTGCCGCCCAGACCTATGTGGATGTCGCGTCGCAGTCGCCTGCGGAAGCTGCTGCGTCAGCAACGTACGACTACCGCGGCAGGGTGCCGCTTGATGCAGAAACGATCACAGCCATCCAAGACGAAGCGACGGTCTTTGCTGATCTGGGTCTGATCAAGAACCGACTCGACCTTACGTTCCTCTTTGACACGAGGTTCGACAGTGGCGTCACCCGAGGCCGTTGACCCAGGAGATCCCCGGCCATGACGGCCCCGTGTTGATTGATGCCGCTGATGGTTCACCATCGGTGCACACTGGGGAGTCACCGGCGCCAGCACGAGGACTTGCTCGAATATCAAGATGGACTGTGGGTTCGCCGGTCACCGATCGCCGTCGGAGGCACCTTGTTTCGGGCCGGATGCTTGGTCCGATAGTCCTACTGGCGCTGTGGTGGGCGCTCTCCGCTGCGGGTGCCCTTGATCCGGATCTCGTTCCCGGGCCTGCGGATGTGCTGCGGGCGGGCGGGCATCTGATCAGCACCGGACAGTTTCAGTCGGCGCTGTTCGCGTCGATCAAACGGGTTGCTGTGGGCATGTCTGGTGGTGTCGCCGCCGGAGTCAGCCTTGCGGTCCTCGCTGGGATTTTCACGATTGGTCGAAATCTCTTCGACTCCAACATGCAGATCATCAAATCGATTCCGAGCTTCGCCATTGCCCCCCTTCTCATCATCTGGATGGGGATTGACGAGGGACCCAAGTTTCTTCTCATTGCGATCGCAACTTCGGTTCCGGTGTACGTGGGCGTCTACGGAGCAATTCGCAACATGGATACACGCTTACTTGACATGGCCCGCACACTCAAATTGCGTCGGTCCACCCTCATCCGTCACGTCATTGTTCCAGGAACGGCGCCGGAGTTCCTCGTCGGTCTCCGTCTCAGCTTCGCCTCGGCATGGTTGGCACTGATCTTCGCCGAGCAGGTCAATGCCAAACAGGGTCTGGCCAAACTGATGTCGGATGGTCGAAACGACTTCCGGATCGACGTCATGCTCTTCGTGGTCGTTGTCTATTCAATCCTCGGCCTCGTTTCATACGCATTCGTCCGAATGCTTGAGCGACGCCTCCTTGTTTGGAAGCAATGACTATCGACGGTTTGGCGAAGGAGAGCGCGACGGTCGAACCGGCGGTGGTGCTTGACGGGGTCGGGCGGTCCTTTGATGATCGAGTCGTGTTTGACGGTCTCGATCTCATGATCGACAAGGGTGAGTTCGTGGTGATCCTCGGTCACAGCGGCACGGGCAAGAGCACACTGTTGAGAATTCTCGCTGGATTAGATCGTGAGTTCTCCGGCCGCTTCCTTGCACCCGATCAGCGATCGATCGCGTTTCAGGAACCACGACTTGTGCCCTGGCGCCGAGTGCTGGCCAACGTCACGCTCGGCCTCACCGGCAACGATGTGCAGAACCGAGGCCGCGAGGCATTGGCCGAGGTCGGACTCACCTCGCATATTCGCGCCTGGCCCAACACGCTCTCTGGAGGTGAGGCCCAGCGAGTTGCGTTGGCTCGAGCGATGGTCAGGATGCCTGAGTTGCTCCTGCTCGATGAACCGTTCGGTGCGCTCGATGCACTCACCCGCGTACAGATGCAAATACTCCTTATGGAACTTTGCGCCAAACATCGCCCTTCGGTGGTGCTGGTGACTCATGACGTCGAGGAGGCAGTGCTGCTCGCCGATCGACTCCTTGTGCTCCACGAGGGACGCTTCATCCTCGATCAGCGCGTCGCGCTGCCGCAGCCGCGACTGCGCACATCACCTGACGTGCAGAGGATTCGGGCTGAGGTGCTTGGTGCGTTGGGAGTCTTTGATGAGCGTTCGGAGCTGCAATGACCAGCACGCTTGAAACGCATACAGCGGAGCAACCGCGGAGCCTTGCCAGCGAACTCGCTCAAGTCGCTGTTCTGAAGCCGAACGAGTTAGCCGTCACCGATGGCGTGCACTCACTCACTTTCGGTGAGCTCGAACATCGAGCAGCAACAGTTGGTCATCGACTGATCGAAGCCGTTGAGAACGAAGGCGCTTTTGGCCGTGTCGTTCGAGGATCTCGATGGCTTCCTGTCATCGTCGACCGCACGGCTGCTTCGATGGTGGCGCTGCAGGCCGCGGCGCGCGCTGGCATGGCGTTCTCACCCATTGAGGCAGATCTTCCCGTGGATCGAATTGCTGAGGTGTTCCATCGGCTGGGCGACCCAAAGGTCGCGTTGGTTGCCGATCGCCAGTACCTCGGGTTGCTGCCCGCCGGCGTGCGTGGCATTCCCGTCATCGATGATCAGCTCAATGTTCGCTGTGCGGTTGTCGAGGTCGATCCGCGGGCACCCGGGGTGGTCAACTTCACCTCTGGTTCGACGGGTCGACCCAAGGCTGTCGTCCGCCCATGGAACTCATTTGTCCGGTCGATGCAAAGTGAACGAGCACGTGCCGCTGGCATCGGATCTCGGCGGGCCAGCCAACTTCGACCGTTTTCATTCGGAGCGGGACTGGCGCGAGTAGGTCGCGTTTCTCTGGGTGATTCCCTCCACATCATTGATCCCCGCGCATTCGATTCCGACGGATTGCTCAACGCGATTGCGGAACACGAGCTCACTGATATCCATCTCGGGGCCAGCCTGATGGCGACAATGCTGAGGGGCTCAAATCGAAGTCGCCGACTTCCTTCGGTCGAGGTGGTTCGACTCGGGGGTGAAGCGACGCCATGGGATCTCATTGAACCCATCTTCGACATGGTTTCGCCGGATGCCTTCGTCCAGGTGGGGTTCGCGGCAACTGAAGCTGGCAACATGACTCGATTCGAGGTTCGTCCCGGCGACCCAATCGGCAAGGGGTTTGTTCCACTCGGTCGACCGGTTCGACCGGAGATGTTTCGCCTCGCGCCGGCGGAAGGTGTCGACACCGCATTCGAGATCCTCGTGGGCGATCCCCAGTCGATTGGTTTCCTTGACGACCCCGAACTCGACGCTGCAAGGTTCACGACCGACACCGATGGTGTTCGGTGGTGGTGCAGTGGCGATCTAGCTACCGTCGACGATGAAGGCATTGTCCACCATCACGGCCGAATCGATTCGATGGTCAAGGTCAATGGTGTCCTGATTGAGCCAGGAGAGGTTGAAGCTGCGTTGCGCGGCATCGACGGGATCGCCGATGCTGCAGTGGTCCCCAAGGTGGCGGTCAACGGTTCCAAACGCCTGATCGGTCATCTGGTGGTCGACGAGGATTCGCTGACCGGTGAGTCTGTGCGCGAGCAACTTCTGCGCCGGCTCCCTCAGGCGCTCGTGCCGGCCATGTTTGTTCTCCACCAGCAGTTCCCACTGACCGATCGCGGAAAACTGGATCGGCGAGTATTGGCTGAAACCACCTGGGAGCGATGGCGCTCCACAGAGCCTCGCACTGGCCATCTCGAACAGGAACTCTGGTTGGCGAGCCAGGTCGAACTCATCCTGGACCTTGGTGAGGTCGGGTTCGATGATGACCTCTGGGACCTCGGACTCGACTCGCTCGGGGCTGTGGAACTCTGCGCGGCGATCAGTGACGCAGGATTTCCTGAGATGAATCCCAACCAGCTACTCGAGACACGAACGGTGGCTTCACTCATTGCGTTCTTGAGCTCATGTGAGTGTGGAATCCCCTCTGTATCGGTGGTACTGAACGCGTCGGGTACTCGCCGACCGGTGTTCGCGCTCCCTGGCGGCGGCGGAACCGCGCTGCGCTTCCAAGCTCTTGCCCAATGTCTGGGAGAAGGGCAACCCGTCGTCGTGATCGAACCGCAAGGAATGCACTTTCCGGGTGTAGTTGATCGCAGGATTGAGTCGATGGCGGCGCACGCTGTCAACGAGATCGAAGAGCGCCTCGATGAAGGCGACCATTGTGTGCTGATGGGATTCTCGGCTGGAGCGACAGTCGCGTTTGAGACCGCACGGCAGTTGCATGCGAGCGGGCGTTCCGTAGAGCTGATTCTCCTTGACGCTGTGCCTGGTGGACGAGAGAAGCCCGCCGCTGAGGTCACGGCATCGACAATCGATAAACGTCCGAGCTTCGTCCGTCGTCTGCTTGGGCGCGGCCCGCTTGCAACTGCGCGTCGTCTTCCGGCCCTACTCGCCGCCCGAGGTCATCGGCGCATTCTCGAGCGCTACTACCTCGATCCGGGCCCTCCCAGTCACGATCTGGATCGATACTTGGCTTTCCGGCGGATCCAAAGTGAAGCCATTTCGGCCTACCAACCCGAGCCGCTTCCCATTGTCGGAACGCTCATCAGAGTTGCGAATAATCCGATCGAGAGTGCTGCTGAGCCGCTCTTCGACGGACTCAGAGTTGTCGTGGTCGGTGGCGATCACGATTCAATGCTGATGCACCCACACGTTGCCGCAATCGCAGTAGTTGTTGTCGCCGCCAACGGGCCAGTCAGTCGCTGATCGCATCGTTCGCAACCCACCGCTCCAACCGGTTTGTGTGTCGCGCCTGAGGATGAAGGCTCAGCGGGGCCACTGCGCGAGCAGTTACGAGGGAATGTCTTCGCCCCACATCGATGGTTGAGGCCGCAGTCGACGGCCGAGAACTGCTCGGAGTCGATTCGGGAGCATCCTCACGATTCGCGGCTTGGCCGCTTCCTCGCGCGCTTCTTTCGCGGCGATTGCTTTGAGGCGCAGTGATTCGAGCACCGCTGTGAACCTTCCACCATCGATTGTTTGCAACACACTGGGGGCAGGGGGTCCGTTCTCGCCATCAAGAATCGGAGCCTCTTCAATGGGGTTTGGAGACAGAGTGGCTGTCAGCGCGCGCTGATGCCAAAGACGGGTGGCGAATCGGTCGCGGCTAGCCGGAGACCACACGGGCTTGCGCATCACGACAATCGATTCCTCCCACACGTTGCGATTCCAGTCGGTGAAGACATCGACCACCTCGAACTCGAGGTGGTCCGCAACAGCAACGAAGCCGTCGTCATGGAATCGCCAGCAGTCAACTGGATAGCGATGGTACGGGCCGCGTCCAGGGGCGGTGATGAGCGCTAGACCACCGGGGCGCAGGGCACGGCCGATCTCGAACGCGGTCGCCCAAAAGAAGGGGATGTGTTCGAAGGTCTGTCCCGAGACGATGACATCAAAGGAATCGGATTCGAGTTCGTTCCATCGGTAACCATCGGCGGGGATTACGTCGACGTTGAGACCCGATTCCACGTCGAGGCCTGTGTAATTCCACTCTGGATCGTCGAACAGCGTGCGGTAGGTGAGTACTTGACCGCCGACCATTTGGCTCCCCACATCAAGAATATCGAGGTGCGTACTGCGGAATTGGTCGAGGTAGGTGGAGACAAACGCCGCGACTTTCTCGTGGCTGGAGGTGTGCAATGCGACTCCCGAAGTCGAGGTCATGCGAAGTAATGACAACAACTTGAGGCTACCCAGTGGCAAGGATATTCCCGACTGGGGCTCCGTTCGCGTGCGCCGGTATGCGACGGTGATCGTCTGGATCAACCGATAACCTTGAGTCCTGGGCTACGTAGGTGAAAGGAATGCAACGCGAGATGTCGTTCTGTCCGGATTTTCTGCTGATTGGTGCTCAGAAAAGCGGCACGACATCGCTGTACGCCTATCTCAATCTTCATCCTGAGCTTTTCATGTCGGATGTGAAGGAACCTCACTTCTTCTGTGCGCCTGGCGACGGATCCCCAGTGGACTTTGTCGGAGTGCAAAGCGATTGGGAGATACATCTCGTACCAGACCCCGCGGAGTACGAGGCCTTGTTCGCCGATGCCCGCGGTCGACGCACTGGTGAGGCCTCGGCCTCGTATCTGGTTGATCGGTTGGCGGCACCGCGGATCGTTTCCGCAAATCCCGATGTTCGACTTGTCGTGGTGTTGCGCGACCCGGTCGAGCGGGCGATTTCGGACTGGCGTATGTGGCAGAAATGGGGTGGAGAGAAACGAGAACTTGCCGACGCGATCGCGGATGAACTGCAGCGAATTGAGGACGGGTTGCCCAATCCCCACATGTATCTCGCCATAGGTCGGTACGTAGAGCATCTTGAATGGTGGGAGCAGTATGTGAATCGATCGCAATTCTGCATCGTGCTCACTGAGGATCTGGAGCATGATCGGGTGGCGACCTTGCAGCGAATCTTCGCTCATCTCGGGGTTGACGACACCTATGTGCCGGACGTGGATTTCAAACTCAATCGCAAAGATTCCTTTGAAGGAAAGACCGATTCACTGCGAGCGGCACTTCGAGTACGTCATTCAGTGCCGGGTCGTGTATTCGCAAGACTTGTTCCCAACAATCTCCGGAAAGGCGTTCGCGAGCAGCTCACAAAACCGGCGTTTCGCCCGAATTCCGGTGAGGTACCGAACGAGGTGCGCGCAGAGTTGCGCGAGTACTTCCGCGAAACAAATCTTGAGTTGCAGCGCCGATACGACCTCGATCTACGCAGTTGGCTGACCGACCCCGACCCCGACCCCGACCCCGGCCCCGGCTCCAACTCCAACTCCAACTCCGCACAATCAAAACGATGAGTTGATGAGACAGCACCAAGAGGGTTCGAAGGTGATTCGAATCGCAAGCGGAATGGAGATTTACGAGGACAAGTGCCTCATCCTCGGTGACAGTCTTCGTCGTTTGGGCTTCGAAGCTGAGGTTGAGGCGTCAATCCCGCGTAGGCGCCTCTCCCGCGATCAGCGGCGTCACGATCTCTGGATTGGCTACTGGAACGCAGTACCAGCGCGACGAATTCCTCGCCGATACATCGCTCTGCAGACTGAGCCAATGCGCGCGCGTTCCGCATGGTGGACCGAGCAGGCAGGTTGGATACCGATGATCGAGGGTGCACTCGAGATTTGGGATTATCAGGAATCGAATCGCTCAGTCATTGAGGGCCTGGGTCGGTCGTTCCACTCTTTGCCCTGTGGTTTCAGCCCGTTGCACGAGTCGTGGTTCCGTCAGGCATCGGCACAGGTGTCGGCGCCCGATATTGATGTGCTCTTCGTGGGGGGGATGGTGCCGCGACGTCGGCGCGTGATCGACGATCTGCAGTCGGCTGGGATTCGCGTTGAGGTCGTGACCTATGCCAACGTCGCGGTCGGCGCCGATTTCCACCGGTTACTTGCCCGAGCAAAACTTATGATCGGAATACATCGATACGATGCGGCTGACGCACAGATGCTGGATCTCTTCCGCTTCGACATGGCGCTGGCGAATGCAGTTCCGATCCTTCATGAACGTGTGGATGCGACCTCCGCGTTTGACGAGCCGTTCATGGAACGTGTGCCGTTCTATGAGATTGACACTGTCGTTGATGCGGTCCGATCCCGGCTTGACGCCCTTGACCTGGCTCGGGCCGAGGCGGAACAAACCAAACAGTGGTTCCGTGACGAGTTTCTGATCGATCGGTTCATCCCCGTCGAGAGTCTTCGTCGAAGGCTTGAAGCGATCTGAAAGCACGCGCGCTTGCCCTGATCGGCGTCCTACCTGCGCGCGTGGAGCTGCCGGAGTCGAGATGCCATCAGGTGACCTACAACCTCTGGCGAGTGCTGTCGGGGGATGTCAATCGCTGCGCGCTTGCCAAGCCGTTGGGCAAGATCTGGATCGTCGTGCACTGAGCGCATGAACTCCGAAGCCATCTGGATATCGGGTTCCGCCCACATGAGTCCAGGCAGGAATCGCGATGCGTCAACCTCGTTGATCGTGATCAGTTCCGCGGCCACGGGGAAGGAGTTGGACTCGGTGAGATAGTCGGCAGGCCCGGACCAGTTCGTCGCAATGACCGGTTTCGCAAGTGTCATCGCCTCGGCGGCGCCCATTCCAAATCCCTCTGCCCGGTGTAATGAGACGAAACAGTCGCAGAGCTCAAGCAGGTCCGTGGTTTCGTCATCGGTTAGCGAGTCAGTGAGCAACAGCACATCGGGGCCGAAGGCAGGATCGTCGCGGAGCACATTCAGGAACGCCGTGGTCTCGAGGTCCATCTCACCCATCACGAGAGCTTTGATGACAAGTGTTGCGTCTGTCTGGCCGTGCGGGAATGCCGCTCGGAATGCATGGAGTGCTCCGTCGGGGTTCTTGCGGATCATCGGTACATCGGTATTTACGAACGTGAGGAACGTGAGGCGATGCTCGGGGATCCCCAACTGTTTGCGAGTGAGCTGTGGGGCTCGCTCGGGAGTAATCTCGCGATGCACGATATTGGGAATAGCAGTGACCGGCTTACTCGTCGAACGAGCGAACACCTCTGTGGCGAACGAGGAACCAGTCCAGATTTCGTCAACCGACGTGATTCCATTCATGTACGCAGTCGACAGTTCTGTCTGTTCGCAGAGCCAATTGCCAATCACGTAGCGCCCAGCGAATGCCCGCGGGGAGATCACTCGGAGATCGAAATGCGTTGGCCAGGCCAGGATGAGGGTGAACGCGTAGCGGGGTCGAATTCGGTTGCCAGTGGCGTGATCGATATACGACCGCCCGCGTCGATACGAGAGGTCATCGATCGAGATCATGTCGAACGGGACATCGGCGCTTTCGAGGGCTTCACGAACAAGTCGGGACACAACGCCGAGACTGTGAAATTCGGTCGGGTGCCCGATGATGTTCACACCAAAGGAACGTGAGCGGTACAGCGATGTTGGAAACATCTGCGCCGCCCGATGCAGCAGGCGCCGCGCGCGACGATGAAGCAAAGATTTGAAGCCCCGCAGTCCGCTGACCATCACGACCGATGGAGCTGCTTCAGTCGAGCCGCGATTGCGGCGCCAACCACGGGAATCGAATGCCGCCCCGCGATGTCCAACGCGGCTTGTCGCCCCAGCATCTCGCCCAGTGACGGGTCATCGACGAGGGCCTTCATGTACCCAGTTGCAACGTCGAGGTCAGGTTCGGCCCATTCGAGTCCCGGCTTGTAGAAGATGGTGCCTGTGTCATCGATGGTGACCAGTTCGTAGGGAACGGGCAGGCTGTTCTCAGCGGTGAGGTAATCAACTGGGCCGGACCAGTTTGTGACGATCACTGGTTTGCCGAGGCTCATCGACTCCGCAGCTCCCAGACCAAATCCCTCGGCGCGGTGCAGTGAGACGAATGCATCGCAGCACTTGAGAAGCTCGGTCATCTCCGAGTCAGAGATTGCCTCAATGATGAGAATGATGTCGTCGCCGAACGTTGGGTCGGATGAAAAATATTCTCGTTGGACCGTTGGAGTTGGGCTGTAGTCGCTGACCAGAAGTTTGATTGCGAGGACCGCCTCAGTCTGACCATGTGGGAATGCGGCTCGGAACGCGTGCATCGAACCGAGTGGGTTCTTCCGCACAAACGAGCTGGTGGCCGATGCAATCGTGAGAAACACGTAGCGGTCGGTGGGGAGATCGAAGCGAGCACGACCCGCCACTGTCGGCGATGTCTCGACCTGACGGACTGGGTGGGCAATGAGCTTGATCGGTTTGTCAATTGAGCGTAGATAGGTGGCGCGTACGAATTCCGATGAAGCCCAAAACTCATCAATGCCAGCGGCGTTGTTGAGATAGGCCTCGGGTAGTTCGCTCTGTTCCCACAGCCAATTGGCGATGACGAATCTGCCAGCGGTGATGGAAACCGGGAGTTGTTCGATACGAAAGAAGTGCGGAGGATTCACGATGATCGTGAATGCGTGACGCGGGATCCTTCCGAAGTTCCGAGCGGGGCGGCGATGCCAACCTGCTGTTTGGTTGATGATGTCGTGCTCGGTCACAGGGATTCCCGCAGATCGCAGGGCGGCTGCGTAGTCGCGGGTCATTACAGCAATGCTGTGTTCTCCCAGGGATCCAACGAGGTTGACGCCCATCGGGCGGCCATGGAAACCCCGAGGATGCAGCAACCTGATTGCCTCGCGATGCAGTCGACGCAGGGCTCGACGCGAACGGGAGGCGAGTCGTCTCGCAGTTGGGAATTCCATGACACGGGTAGGTGCAGATCGGATGATCGCTTGTTCGCAAATCTAGATGCAGACCCAGTTCTCATTGGCGCTAGATGCCGTCCAAGCGGCGTCGAACTCACCCATGCTCTCGAAGCCGCTCAGCCAACCCAGCGCACCGAACGGACCAGTGACGGCGCGGCCAAAGGATGCATCTGTTCCGGTTGCCTGCTTCCAGGCTTGACAGATTTCAATACCGGACACGGTTGCTTCGACCACCCGAGAGGGGCCGGAGGTGCCCCCGACTGACCACACGATGTTGGGCATTTCCATCTCGGTTGCTTCTTGAGTGGTGAACACCACGTCGAGAAGGAGGTCATTGATGGCCACCACACTCGGCGCCAGAGCGAGGGACAACTCCATGTACTTCGCGTCTTCTCCTCGCCGAAGTGCAACCATCTGTCGCACCTGTGCGGACCGTAGGTGAAGTGGGTTTTGGTTTCCACTGGCTTTTGGGTACTCGTCTGGACTGCCGTGGCGTCTGAGAGAGGCCCTAGGGCTTTTTGCCGACCTTGGTGTAACTTTTCCACCCAAGGTGTCAAAAACATCCAAAACTTGAGCGGAAGCGAAGACATCCAATGGGTTGCTTCGAGGGAGGGGAGAAGCTGTGCCGAAACCTCCTCTGACGCGCCGTGGATTCTCCTTCTCCGCCGCACTCTCCGTTGTGTTGGTCCTCTCACTACTCGCCGCTGTCGCCTTCGTCGAGCCCGCGGCTGCGCAGGGTGCAGAAACGTCCTCTGCGTCCTCTGATGGAGCAGCGATTTCGCCGTCAACTTCTACCACCGCACCAACTCGCTCTGACCGGCCTGATGCGCCTACCGATGTTCGGGCCGTGGCCACCGCTGACGGCACGGAGGTTCGATGGAATGCCCCGGCCTCGTCAGAACTCGCGCCCGCCCCAACGGGGTATCTCGTCGTCGGGTGCGGACCGTACGCGTTCGGCTCCAACGAAGCGACGACTGCTGCCAATGCGGTGTGTCTAAATGAGGAGTCGTCGCGTCCGCAGCGTGTTGGCGCCAATGTGACTGATGCAGTGGCGCAATGTGTACCTACGGCGACTGACTTCTGTGTCCTCGCGGTGTTCTCCGAGACGGACTCGCTCCAGTCGCGTGCGGCTGTTGTCGGCTCGGGAGGCACACCGCCCAACGAACCCACCGCCGTTGTTGCCGTTCCGGGAGCCGATGGCCGCTCCATTGAACTTTCGTGGACCCCGGGTGTCGATGTCGTCCAGGTCGGATCGATACCAGCGATTCCGCAGCTATGGGAAGTCTCACGCGGTGAGCAGGTCCTCGCTCGCACATTGAACGAACCGCGGTTTGTCGATAACTCATGTGGTTTCGGCATTCGATGTGACTACTCGGTGCGCGCCGTGAGTCCTGCTGGACGATCAGCGGCCGTCGAGGTTGATGCGGTGACGAAGGGAACCGCAGCGCCAACGATCGACGCTTTTTCATCCTTGCTTGTCCCCGGGGTCGGAGTGATTACCGGTCGTGCCGGACACGGGGCAACCGACGCCCGACCAATCGAACTGAACCTGCGCAGCGAGGCCGGCGATTTCGCGCTGGGCACCATCGTTCCTCCCGATACCAACGGTGGCTGGTCGATGATCATCCCGGCCTCGGTTGCTCCCGGGTTCTACCGGATCGTGGCCCGTCAGGCTGGCTTCGAAACTGTCTCCGAGCCTGTGGCGATCGCCGTTGATCGCCCATTCACCGCAGTTCTCGACGGGAGCACCGGCGCCGACGACGCACCTATCGCCACTGTGTCTGCAGCAACTCTGCGACTCACTGGTTCGGCTGTTGCCAGTCCGCCGGGCTCGACGGTCGAGATCGTCGACCACTGGGGATTCCAACTCCCACAGGGCACTGCCCCGACCCAGGAGTCGCTTGGTCTCGCTGTTGAACGCGCCGATCATTCCCCGAGCGGTCCGGTCCGTCAGGTACTCGTCGACGCTGACGGAGTATGGGGAGTTGATTTCGCGATCAACCGCTCGGTCACTTCGGTGCACATTCTCACTGTCACCCAGACGATCCCCGGTATTCGTGTTTCGACCCGCTACGTCGCCGTGCAGGTGCTTGCCCCGGCGGTACTGCGTCGGGTCCGTGCTGCCAACAACCTGCTGACCGCCTCGGTCAGTGCCATGGCGAACCAGAGTGGTCAGCAGAACCAGATCCCGTCTCCGCCGATGGCCCCGACCGATGTCGTCGCTGTTTCAGCTCCCTCGGCAGCAGTTATCTCGTGGTCGCCAGCCGTTTCGGAGAGTTCGCCGGTCACTTCCTATGTTGTGTCGGTCGTCGGAAGTTCGGTGCCCGGATGCACCGTCCTCATCTCGCCAGGCGCGCAGGGTGAAGAGAAGCTGAGTTGCATGGTGTCCAGCCTGCGCAATGGCACCGCCTACCAGTTCACTGTGAAGGCCCGGAACACCGCAGGTGCTTCACCGGCTTCGGTGGCCTCAAAGTCTGTGGTCCCGGCGGGTGTGCCGGCGGCACCGACACAGGTGCGGGCCACCGCTGGTCCGGGCTCAATCGCAGTGAGTTGGTCGAGTCGGTCAAACAACGGTGCGGCGATCACGTCATTCACTGTGAGGAGTGTCGAGGATCCCACGGTTGGATGCACCACGAGTTCGCTCGTGGCGCTACCCGCCCGAAGTTGCGTCGTGAGCGGCCTTACCAATGGCAACGACTACACGTTTACGGTGGTGGCCAACAACATCGCTGGCGATTCCGTGGCCTCCGCCCCGTCCAATGCGGTTCGGGCGGCCGACGTACCCGGAGAGCCACTCGAGATCGTGGCGTTAGCTGGCGACAGGTCGGCCACAATTCGATGGAGCACCCCGTCCAATAATGGTCAACCGATCACCTCCTATCGGGTGCGCGCCGCGTCGGCCCCTTCGAAGACCTGCACCTACTCCGTTCCGGACTCAGGTGAAGCTGCCAACACCTGCACCATCACTGGTCTGACCAATGGCACGACCTACACATTCGACGTGAATGCCACCAACGCGGTTGGCACCTCGCTCGCGTCATCGAGCAATCCAGTCGTTCCCGCTGCGGTTCCAAGTGCGCCGCTGACGGTCACTGCAACGCTCAGCGGCACCACCGCAACCATTCAGTGGTCGGCCTCAGTCGCAAACGGTCGCCCCATCAACTCCTATGTCGTGACCTCACTGCAGGATCCCTCGAAGAACTGCACAGCTGCCTCGGTGCAGGGAGTCATCCGGCGGAGTTGTTCGATCACTGGTCTCAACTACGCGATGGGATACACGTTCTCGGTGGTCGCCGTCAGCGACGCTGGGAACTCGGTGCCGTCTGCTCCTTCGAACGAGCTCACAGCAACCAAGATCCCTGATGCTCCTACCTCGGTGACCGCAAGCGTCGAGGATGGCGCGGCGGTCATCTCGTGGGTCAATTCCGTCACCTACGGCATACCGGTGACCTCCTATGTCGTGAGAGCGGTTTCGAACGCGACCAAGACCTGCACGCTTTCGGTGCCATTCGGCGAAACTCGGTCATGTCGCATTGAAGGTCTCACCAACGGAGTGAGTTACCGGTTCACGGTGGTCGCGAACACTGCGGCGGGTGCCTCTGGGGTCTCTACCCCGTCGTCAGCAGTCACGCCGGCAGCGGTACCCTCCGCACCCGTCACTGTCACTGCAGTTGGTGGCGATGCCCGAGCAACGATTTCGTGGGCGATTGCTGTTGGCAATGGAGCCGCGGTCACCGCGTACACAGTGAGCGCGGTCGAGGATTCCACGCTGCACTGCGCGACCAGCTCGCTTGTTGGCGCACCGAGCCGTTCCTGTGTTGTCAGCGGACTGACCAATGGACGCACCTATTCCTTCACGGTCATCGCGACGAACCGCGTTGGTGACTCGCTTGCCTCGACGCCATCGGCCAGCGTGCTCGCGGCTGGTGTGCCGCTGGCCCCTACCGGTGTCGAAGCAACACCTGCGCCCACTAGCGCGTCAGTGCAATGGAACACCGCCTCGCCGAACGGTTCACCAGTCCTGTCCTATGCCGTGACCACTGTTGGGCTACCCACCCGCACATGCACTGTACGTGTGAGCGATCCGAACGCGTCGACCGAGACCTGCACCATTGTCGGGCTGACGAATGGCACGGCGTACACCTTCGTTGTCAGAGCCATCAACGCCATCGGAACCTCGCTGGCTTCGATCGCGTCCTCGCCGGTCACCTATGCAACCGTTCCATCTGCGCCGATGAGCATCTCGGGTGTGAGCAGTGGATCCTCTGCAACTATCACCTGGGCGCCAGCCGTCAATGGTGGTTCGCCGATCACCTCCTATTCGGTCAGCACCACGCAAAGGCCGTTCCGTACCTGCGTCAGCACTGCGCTCATCGGACCGCCCCCCACCTCGTGTGTGATCGATGGACTCACAATCGGTGAGACCTACAACTTCCGGGTGCGAGCAACGAATCTGCTCGGCCCCTCTCGTCAGTCGGTCACTTCCGCGCCAGTACTTATCGGATCCCGTCCTGCAGCGCCGACCGGTGTCAACGCTGTGCGCGGAAGCGGCCAGGTCGAAGTTCGCTGGACGGCTGCTGTCGCCCCGGATCTTCCAGTCACGTCCTATGTGGCGACCGCAGTTGAGGATCCCACCAAGCAGTGCACCGCTACGAACACGAGTGGCCAACCCGAGGTCACTTCCTGTGTCGTTCAGGAACTCACCAACGGCGTCAGCTACTCCTTTACCGTTCGGGCGATAAACGGCATCGGGAGTTCAAGCGCCTCTACGGCCACGTCGTCGGTGGTTCCCGGCACCGTTCCCGGCACCGTCTCCACCCCCGATGTTGTTGCTGGGCCGTTTCGGGCCACCATCACTTGGGAGACGCCAGCGAATAACGGCCTCGCAATCGCGTCCTATGTGGTCGAGTCAGTCGACGATCCAACCCTGTGGTGTTCCTATGAGGTTCCTTCCTCGGGCGACTCGCTCAACGAGTGCACGATCACTGGCCTCGATGCTGAGACTTCCTATCGATTCGTTGTCCGTGCCGTCAACGCCGTTGGAGCATCACTGGATTCTGAACCGTCGGCCGCAGTGATCGTCGGATCGATCGACGCGCCGACCGCAGCATTTGCGACTGGTGGCACCAACGGCCGATCGTTCATCACCTGGTCGGCTCCGGTCACAACCATCGACGATCCCATCTTGGGGTACACCGTGTCATCCAACCCGGAGGTCACACCGCCATCCACCTGCGTGTCGACCCGCATGATGTGGTGTCGTTTCACCGGCCTTGAGAATGGCGTCACCTATACCTTTGAGATTCGTGCGCTTACCGCGTCTGGTCGCGGACTGCCTGTTCAGGTTGTCGCGCAGCCCCGCCCCGAGGTGCCGAGAGCGCCTGCCGGTGTCACAGCCTCGCGAATCGGGACCGCTGCCACTATCGGATGGGGTGCAGCTGTCGAGAACGGTTCGCCGATTCAGTCCTACACGGTGACTGCCGATCAGGATTCCTCGAAAACCTGTAGCTATCTGGCACCCCTTGACGGTGGCCCCGACCGGCGCACCTGCGTGGTCGAAAATCTCGATCCGGATCGCTCCTACACATTCTCCGTTCTCGCTACCAACGCTGTCGGTAACGGCGCCCGCTCGGTATCGAGCGAAGCTGTTGGCATTCCCGATGCACCGACTGACCTCGTCGTGACGCGAGCGCCGGGAACGATCACGGTTGCTTGGACACCGGCTTCGGGTCACGGGTCAGCTCCCACCTATCGGGCCTATGCCTCACTCAACCACTCGTTGAACTGCGTCACCGATGACACGTCCTGCACGATCTCGGGGCTTACTGCCGGCCTCAGTCAGACCTTTGAGGTCGTGGCCTTCAACGAAGTTGGAACGAGCGAACCTTCTGAACCTTCGGAGTCCGTCGTTCCCGCATTGCTGCCGTCTGCCCCGTCGACACCGATCGTCACAGCGGGCATTCGTTCCGCGTCAGTGGCATGGAACTCTGTGTGGGCGCCATGGGCCGAGGTGACCTCCTATAGCGCGACCGCGACACCTGGCGACCTTTCCTGTACTTCCGAAGGCTTCAGCTGCACCATCGACGGACTCGTCCCCGGTGTCGTCTACACAATCTCGGTTGCTGCAACCAGCGAACTCGGCACCGGTGCTTCCTCATCTGCGGTCGAGCTTCTGGGTCGAGGTCCCACCGATGCACCCACGGGAGTCGCGGTGTCGGAAACGGGAGTGTTCTTGCTCGGCGATCACGTCGATGTCACCTGGACTGTTCCCGCTGCTCCTGGTGGTGGACCGAACCGCTGGAGCGAGGTGTTCGCCGTTGATGCCGAAGGAACATCGACACAGGTGTGCGTCACTGCAATCACCGGATCGTTGTCGGGATCATGTCGGGTCTACGCGTTCCGACTCGAACCTGGCGTACCCATCTCGTTCATCGTGCGCACGCAGTCGGGCTACGGCTATTCGGAGTTCTCTGAGCCCACTGTCGTAGTCACACCGTTGGTCACGCCGGCAGCTCCCGCCGGCATCGCCGTCGAGGTGACCGGAGATGTTGCGACCATCAGCTGGGAACCGGTTTCCGGAAACGGCATCACGAGCTACACGGTCACTTCCCCCGAGGACGACACTCGAAGCTGCACACTGCTTGTCGACGACATCACCAGCGAACCATCGTGCTCGATCGGTGCACTCGAACTTGGGCGGGCATACACATTCGTCGTCCGGGCCAACAATGAAGTGGCAACCGGGGTCGCATCGAATGCGACCACTGCGGTCACCCCCATGAAGGCGCCCGAAGCTCCGACTGCTGTCGGCGATGCAAAACATGGGAGAACGCGCGAGATTCGTTGGACTGCTGCAGTTGCCAACGGAACGCCCGTCACCTCGTATCGTGCCGTCGCCATCGGCGATGCCTCGTTGAGTTGTTCATCGGAGGGCGATGCAGGAACTCCCGTTACTCATTGCACCATTGACGATGTCGACCCCACTGTTGATCTTGCGTTTGTCGTCACTGCCACCAACCGTGTCGGTACATCGGCCGACTCGATTGCGTCCGAGGACTATGTGCATGTGGCGGCACCCGATGCGCCGACCGATATCAGGTTCTCCGAAGGCAAGGTGTCCTGGACCGCACCGGAGGCCAACGGTTCGCCCATCACTTCCTATGTGGTCACCGCTACCGTCGACCCTTCCTCGCCGAACCCGGTGCCCTGGTGGATCCCGCTGCAGCCGGGCTGCACCTATGAGGTGCCCGATGATGGGCCGGCGGTGAACTCCTGCACGATCACCAGCGGACTGCCGGCCTCACCTCTCTACTACTGGTATGGCCCCTTCTCCTTCAGTTTCTCCGTTCGCGCCGTGAACGCTGCCGGTACTTCGGTGGCGTCGACACCGACCGCAGGAGTCGTCGCCAACCTTCCCCAGCGAGCTCGGTCGGTCACGTCGACTGCGCTCGACGCTTCGGTGACTGCACGGTGGTTACCCCCGTCGAACAATTCGGTGTTCCCAGCGAATCGATATGACGTGCGTCTCCAGAACGGCACGGTGTTGTGCTCGGTAGTCCCCACCAATGATGTGGAAGCGCCAGTGAGCTGCACCTTCCCGATGGCGAACTACACCTCGACCAGTATCCGTATCGCGGCGTTCAATGCTTTCGGAGAGTCGGCCGAGCAGGGTTTTGCCTGGGTCACCGTTGTGCCGTCCTTGTACGTGGTGAGCAACCTCCGAGTTGTTGCTGGAGATTCCCGCGCAACGGTGTCGTGGACTGACCGTATGGACGCCCCTGACTGGGGAACGCCTGTCTACACCGTGACTTCGGTCGAGGACCCCACCAAGACCTGTGAGTCGCGGCCGTACTTCCCTCGGGTGGGGAACTGGAACGCCTCATGTGTGGTCGCCGGGCTCGAACCGGGTCGGGCCTACACCTTCACCGTCACTGCTGCGGACTACTACGGCAACTCCTCGATCTCACCGGCCACCGCTGCCGTGGTTCCCTTCGGTGCGCCCGGTGCACCCACGGAGGTGGTCGCCCGATTCGGAACCCAGAACTCAGCGAATCACACCGGTTCGATGATCGTGACCTGGAACCCTGCGCCGGCCAACAGCTCGGCGATCACCGGATACCGCGTCCGCTCGACCACGTCGCCGGAGCGATCCTGCACAACGACCACCGGCACGATCTGTGAGATCGCCGGCCTCGCCAACGGCGTCGAGCATTCATTTATCGTCACCGCCACGAACGCTGCCGGCACAGGCGCTGACTCCGATCCCTCGAACACGGTGCTGTCGGCGGCAGTACCGAGCGCGCCAACCGGTGTGCACGCCACGGTGAACGTGTCCACGTCTGCGCCGTCGATCACCGTCGCCTGGGATGCCCAGAGTCTGCTGGTCTCTCCGGTGATCGCGGGCAACGGCTCCGTGATCACCCGCTACACCGTCACTGCTGTCGGGAACCCCGGTCTCACCTGCACCACCGCCTCGAACTCCTGTGACATCGACGGCGTGGAGAACGGGTCCACCTACACCTTCGTGGTCACCGCCACCAATGCCATCGGTACCGGAAAGCCCTCATCGGAAAGTGTGGGGGTCACTCCTGCTGCTGGCCCCGATGCGCCTACCGGGCTCACCGTGCTCGCGTCCAACGGTCGGGTGACAGTTGGGTGGACCACCCCGTCTACCAATGGCTCGGCGATCCTGAGCTACCGAGTGGCCGAAGTGGATGATCCCTCACTGTCGTGCACCTATCTCGTTCCCGGCTCGGGGCCCTCGCTCAATGCATGTTCGGTCAGCGGTCTCGACAATGGGACCTCCTATTCCTTCCGAGTGACCGCAACCAATGGCGTTGGCACCGGTGA
>CANFQA010000002.1 GCA_947449015.1 Microthrixaceae bacterium
GAGGGCGGCCTCCACTGGGGGGTTGCCGAATCCTTCCCAAAGCGACGGAAACGCCACCACATCGCCCGCCGCATAGAGATTGCCAAGTGACGAGGCTGGCTCGTGGCGGATCCGTACTCCCGAGTTCGCGGCTTGGTCGAGGAGTTGCTGGAGGGTCTGCGCGTAGCCTTCCTCGGCGGGCCCCGTGAGCCAATAGGTGGCGTCGAGGGCGCGAGCGAGTTCGAGTGTGATGGGAACACCTTTGCGTTCGATGGCGCGAACCGGATGCACGAGGACCAGTTCTTCGGCGGCGAATCCCAGTCGTGACCGCTCGGCCTCGCGATCGCCATGGAGCGACGCTTCATCGAAACCGTTCCGGATGGTGACAGCGTTGATCCCGCGACTGCGCAACTGCTCTCGTGTGAGGTCGTTGATGGTGACATGACGCCACTGGTCGTCCTCGCGGGGCAGTTCGTCGACATCGCGATAGCGGTCGCGCTGCCATGCGGGATCGTGGTGATGCCAGATCGTGGGAAGGCCATGGCGAGCGCGGGCCACGGCTCTCGCGGCCGGTAGGTTCATCGGAATGGTGCCCAAGTTCTCGACCACCACGATGTCGGCATCGGCCACAGCGGCGCGCACCTCGGCCTCGAGCCGATCGATATCTCCATCAGTGGCTGCATCGGGGCCATCAACGCCGCGCTGTCCGTCCGGCCATCTCCCGATCGCAAGGTCGGGTACGAGTCGATCCACCGATCCTTCGCCGGCCACGCCGATGACATCGAACCCGAGTTCACGAAGTGAGCGCATCCACTGTTCGGCAACAATCGAGACTCCGTCGGCCAGGCCGAGTCGGAACGACAGCACTGCGCAGATGGGCATGGGTACCAAAGTGGGGTCGGGAGTCGGTGTCGGCTCGGGCGGCGTAGTTGGCGGCGCAGTGGTTCTTCTCGATGCCAGGAGGGCGCAATGACCGGCGCTGCCGAGAACAAGTTCACGCTACCGGTCGATGCCTCGGTGATCGCGGCGCAAGCCCGTGAGGTGCTCGAGTCCAACTGGCGATCGGAGGGGTACACCGTCCCGAATGCCGAGGTGTATCCGTTCCAGTGGCTATGGGACTCCTGTTTCCACGCCATTGCGTGGGCCGAATTGGGTGAGGAGCAACGAGCCATTTGTGAGCTCACGCATCTTTTTCGTACGCAGGCCGCTGACGGATTCGTTCCGCATATTGACTATGAGTTCGCCCCGCTGCATCACGCCGACTTCTGGGGTTGTGCCGAGCGATCCACGATCACCCAACCGCCAATGTTTGGTCACGCCATCGCCGAGTTGCATCGTCGTGGCATCGATGTCTCCTCGCTGCTCGAACCCGCCACGCGAGGGTTGCTCTTCCTGTTCAACGAACGCGAGCGCGTCGATGGGTTGATCGGCCTGTGTCATCCGTGGGAGAGCGGCGCCGATGATTGTCCGCGCTGGGATCATTGGTGCGAGGACGACTGGAGCGTCGACCGTTGGCGGCAGCGCAAAAGCGAGCTCGTTGCCACCGTGATCACGAACGGTTCCGGTTCCCCGGTGGCCAATAGCGAGTTCCGCGTGGGCAGTTGTGGTTTCAATGCGCTGGTGGCGTTCAACGCGCTCGAACTTGCTGCCGTGACCGAGGATGCTCGCCTGCGCGCGCTGGCCCGGGAACTCATCGCCGTGCTTGATACGCGTTGGAATGCAGATTTGGGTACATGGATCGACACTGGCGATGCTGAGGAAACCTCGGGTCGAGTGCGATCGCTCGATGCACTGCTTCCGGTCCTGGTCACCAGCCGAACCGATGCCCTCGACTCCGTGTTTAACCAGCTCGATGACGACAGCGCGTTCGGTGGTCGGTGCGGGCCAGCCGGACTGCATCGGGGCGAACCGGCATTTGCGGCTCGCACCTACTGGCGCGGCCCTGCGTGGCCGCAACTGTCCTACCTGATGTGCGTTGCTGCCCAGCAACGGTCGTCCATTGATCGCGCTGAGCGCCTTGCTGTGGCGTTCGTCAATGGGGCAACCAAGTCGCGCTGGGCCGAGTATTGGGATGCCGATGACGGCACTGGGCTCGGCGCCGCGCCGCAGTCATGGACCGCGGTTGTCGTGGCATTCGTTGGTGGCACGTCGAGCATTGCTCGGTGAGCGAACTACCGTCGCCCGCATGATTCACGTCGAACAACGCGAACGCGTCACGGTCGTCACCATTGATCGGCCCGAGCGGCGCAACGCGCTCGATCATGAAGCGCTTGCCGGTCTCGAGTCCGCCCTCGCCTTGGCTCATGAGGCTGACTCACGGGTGCTTGCGCTCACCGGAGCAGCAGGACATTTTTGCTCCGGCGCCGATCTGAGCGGCGTGGAGGATGAAGGCTTCGTTGCTGCGCTCAGCCGGGTGCTGCACGGACTTCGTCGAGCTCCGTTCGTCACCATGGCAGTTATTGATGGTTTCGCGCTCGGAGCGGGAACGCAGTTGGCGATCTCCTGTGATCTGCGTGTCGCCAGTGCCACCGCCGGATTCGGGGTTCCGGCGGCAAAGCTCGGGCTCATGGTCGATCAGTGGACGGTTCGACGTCTGGTAGCGCTTGTCGGCCAGTCCACCGCTCGCCACGTGCTGCTCAGCACTGACGTCATCGCTGGACAGCGTGCCTATGACCTCGGTCTTGTGCATCGACTTGGCGGACTCGATGACGGACTGGAGTGGGCTGACCACATTGCCGCGCTCGCACCGCTCACGTTGCAGGGCCTCAAAATCGGTCTCGACGAAGCCGACCCGTTCGAAGACACCACGCTCGCCTATGGCGCCGCGTTCGACACGGCATGGGGGAGTGAGGATCTTGCCGAGGGATTAGCGGCCTTCAGTGAGAAGCGCAGGCCACAGTTCCGCGGCCAGTAGTCGAACACCGCAGCCTTAGCGGTTCGAGTCCCGGACCGTGCTCGTGAGCTTTCCCTTGGGATCGAACGCAAGACAGCCGAGGAACGCGATCCCCAACGCCTGTTGATCACCAGTGGGGGCGATCCACCCGTAGTCAAGAGCCGAGTCCTGATAGGCGCGACCGATCGAGGTGGCGAACTGTTCGGGACAGACACGTTTGGCGAGTTCGCCGAAGGCATCGGGAGACTGTGGCGGCGACTTGGCGATATCGGTGCTGTCGACCCAGATGACTTCATACTGATGCGGAAGATCACAGGGGAGTCGCACAATGACTTGGCCGCTTGCGCGCAGCGAGGCGTTCGGATCCGGCGTCGCACGAGTGGTGCTCGCCTTCCCGTTGATCATCGTGCGATGGTCAATGCAGTCGCCAACCACCGGTGTGTACACATACAGCATCGTTCCAACACCCGCCTCGGGTTCGAGTGTGGTGGTGGTCTGCGGTGTGTCGGGCGCGGCTGCGGTTGTGGTGGTGGTTGGGTCAATCTTTCTGACCGAGGCTGAGGTTGAATTGCCGCACCCCGCAGTGACAAGCGCAAACAGCGAAATGGTTGCGACGACGATGGCGCTGAGCAGTGACCTCGACCGGGTTGAGCGCAGAGTTGTTGAGTGCAGAGTTGTTGAGCGCAGAGTTGAGGTGGGTCGCATCAGAAACCAGCTGGGAGGAGTCGGTTGATGAACTGGAATGCGAAGAACAGCAGCACCAGCACGATCGGTGTGGCGAGTGCGTAGGTGGGGATTTTTCGCCATCGCTGCGCCAGCCACCATGCCCCGAACCATGCGGCGATGGTCAGTAGCGAGAACACGATTGCCGCCGGCCATGCGCTTGGGTCACCGTTGGCGAGCGAGTCGGTACTGGCGTTGTTGGTAACGCCGGCGCCAGTGTCGGGCAGCGAGGTGGCGGGTGCTGGTGGTGTGCTCAGCGTTGCCGAAACCACAATGCGGGTCGCCGCGCTGTATTTCGGATTGCAGGCCATGAGGGTAAGACGATTGCCGACGTTTTGATCGAGGATGCTGAGGTCGGAGGGCTTGACGACAATGTGGCCGAGGTCCAACTTCCCGTCCTCACCTGGGTGCGCGTCGACCTTGTAGGTGAAGCTTCCTTGCAACGTGGTGATCGTGATGAGATCGCCCGGCGCCAGTTCGTCGATGCGATTGAACGGTGCCTTGTAGGTCGTGCGGTGCCCGGCGAAGGCGGAGTTTCCGGGTTGGCCCGGAAGCGGCGTCTGCGGAAAATGGCCGGGACCGGTCTGCAGGTATTTGAGATCCACGCCCTGCACCATGATGAAGTCGACGCCGATCGTTGGGATCTGAATGCGGCCGATGGGGTCACCCGGGTCAGGGATGGGCAGGTCAGTCGGGGCGGTGGTGGGGTCGCTGGGTGGTGGGGTCGTTTCCTGCATCGCTTGAAACTGGCTGCTCAGTGAGTTCTGGGCCCGGTTAGTGGCTAATCCGGTGCCCCACAGCTGGTAGCTCACGAAAAGCAGCAGCAGGACGCCGGCACGGATGCACATGCGTCCGAATGCTCCAACCACTTTCCACCAGGACATGGACCGACCCTAGCGAGGACAGGCCAGTCGGGACCATCGAGCCGCTTGGTCCCAACCAATGGGCCACGGGTACGGTTGGAAGTCTCCATGCACCCTCCTGTCGCCGTCCGCCCATCCGAGGCGTCGCCCGTGGTCCGACTCCGGGGTGCGGTTGCCCTCCTCGGTCGGTTCCCCGCCCTCGCCGGGGTTGATCTCGACGTGGAGCCTCGCCGCGTTGTGTTGCTGCGAGGAGCCAACGGTGCGGGCAAGACAACCTTGCTGCGAACGCTGGCAGGGTTGGTGGCAGTCGCCAATGGTGAGGCCACGGTGCTTGGCGTGGATCTCGTCGCTGACCGCAAATTGGTCCGTCACCGGGTGGGACTGCTCGGCCATGCCACTGGGCTCTATGACGATCTCACCGTCGGTGACAACGTGCGCTTCTGGGGACGCGCCGCCGGCGCCGAGACCGATGACGTCGAGCATGCACTGACACGGCTAGGCCTCGATGGTCGTCTTCGATCGGTGGCAGTGTCGAGGCTCTCTGCTGGTCAGCGTCGCCGCACATCGCTCGCCTGCCTCATCGCTCGTCGCCCTGAACTGTGGTTGCTCGACGAACCCCACGCCGGGCTCGATCAGGATGGAAGAGACCTTGTCGATGCACTCGTGCGTGAGGCCACCGCGGCCGGCGCCACAGTCATCCTCAGTTCCCATGAGCTGGATCGTTCGCTGCAACTCGCCGATGAGGTCATCACCATCGCCGGTGGAATCGTGACCCGCGATGAATCCTCTGGAGCGTCCTGATGCTGCATGACGCCCTCCTCATCGCCGGCAAGGATCTGCGGCTCGAACTGCGCTCGCGTGTGGCACTCAATCAGGTGCTGCCGTTCGCCCTGCTGGTGCTCGTGCTGTTCGCGTTCGCACTTGACCCTGACAAGAGCGCCCTCACGCAGGCAACCCCCGGGCTCTACTGGATCGCAGTGCTGTTCAGCGCGCTGCTTGCGCTGCAGCGCTCGTTCGCCATCGAGGCGGCCGATGGCAACCGTGATGCGCTTCGGCTTTCGGGACTGGATCCTGCCGGCATCTTCGTTGGCAAGGTTCTTGCCGTCTCGGTGCAGCTCATCGTGCTTGAGATGCTGCTGGGCATCGGGGTCGCGGTGCTCTACACCACCCGGATTGAGGGTTGGGGTCTGCTCATCGTGACATCGGTCATCGCGACGGCATCCATCGCTGCCGCCGGTACTCTCTTCGGAGTATTGGCCGCCGGACTTCGCGTTCGCGAGACCCTGCTGCCACTGTTACTCCTGCCGGTGCTCGCACCGGTTCTCATCGGATCCACCCGAGCTTTCGAAGCCGCACTCAACGGTTCGCCTTCGGAGGGTTGGCCCTGGGTCGGCCTGATGAGCGTCTTCGCACTGCTGTACATCGTGGCCGGGGTCCTCGGATTCGGTCCCCTCCTGGAGGAATCGTGACCACCCAGTCTTCGAACACATTGGCGGTCCCTGACTCGACCGGATCTCGAGGAACGCGCATCATTGGTGTTCTGGCGTTGTTGTCGATGGCGGCGCTGGCCCTGTTCGGTCTTGTGCTCAGTCCGCCCGATGCGTCCCAAGGTGAGGTCGTTCGCATCCTCTACGTGCATGTCCCATCGGCCACATTCGCCTACATCGGTTGTTTTCTCACCACATTTGGCTCGGCCATGTATCTGTGGCGTCGTTCGCGCTGGTGGGAGCTGGTTGCCTATGCCAGCGCCGAGATCGCCACGGTGTTCACGGCGATCGTGCTGGTCACCGGCATGATCTGGGGCCGTCCCACCTGGGGTGTCTATTGGGTGTGGGATGCCCGACTCACCTCCACCGCCATGCTGCTGCTTTTGCTGCTTGGCTACCTCGCCGTGCGTCGCCTCCCAGCGGACCACGAAGTGCGCACGCGTCGTGCCGCCATTGTCGGGCTCCTGCTGGTGCCCAATGTCATGATCGTTCGACAGTCAGTGCAGTGGTGGCGAACCCTGCATCAGAAACCCACGCTTCTTGCCAATGGCGTGGGGGCCAAGATCGAAGGCCTGATGCTGTTTTCGTTGTTCATTGGATTCATTGCCATCGGGCTTGTGTTCACATGGCTGCTTATTCATCGATTCCGTCTGGCATGGCTTGAGGATCAGGTTGATGAAGCCGGGCTCGATGTCGCTATTGCGGAGCGTCGAGCCGAGGGAGCAGCGTCATGAGCGGCAATTGGGGCTACATCGCCGCGGCCTGGATCATCGTGTTCGGTGGTCTGGCTGGCTACGCCATTCGCACAATTGTCCGAGGACGCTCTCTGTCCAAGCAGGTTCCGGCGGAGAAGCGTCGATGGAGCTGACCCCGCGCACCTCGGCGGCTCCGCGACGTGGCCGACCTCGCGTGCTCCCGTTGCTTGTGCTCGGCGCGCTCCTGCTGCTGGGTGGGTTTCTCGTGGTCAAGGCGCTTGGTAGCGCATCAACCTTCTACCGCAATGTGGATGAAGCGGTTGCCCAGAAGAACTCCATTGGAACAAAACGGTTCCGTCTTCAGGGGACGGTCGCTCCCTGCACCGTTGAGCGAACTGGCGACGGAGTTTCATTCGCCGTCACCTACAACGGTGTCGAGATTCCTGTGCATCATGTGGGAGATCCCCCTGAGATGTTCAAGGAGGATCAGGCAGTGCTACTCGAAGGACACTTCGACGCTGATGGTTCGGAAACCTTTGACTCTGATCTGATGATCGTGAAGCACTCCGAGGTCTACAAGGCCAAGGAGTCCGAACGTCTCGCCGCAGCCGATCAAGGTGGGAGAGTCCCAGTCTCGAATGGTCAGGTCGCGACTAGCCCGGGGTGCGCTCAGTGAACGTCGCTCTCGGTCGCGCCGGAGTCACCCTCGGACTGGCCGCGGCGTTTCTCGGGGCGATCACCGTCGGCTACGGACTGATCCGTCGTCGACCTGACTTGGTGCGTTTGTCACGCTTCTATGCCGCGCTTGTCCTTCTTGGTGGCGTTGTTGCGTTCATCGCCATGGAGCGAGCGCTCATCACCCGCGACTTCACCGTGAAGTTTGTGGCCGACAACGGTTCAACGAAGACGCCTGCGCTGTACAACTTCGCCACCTTGTGGGGGGCGCTCGAGGGTTCGATCATTCTCTGGTCCACAATCCTCGGCGGGTATCTCATGGCGGTGGTCATTAAGTTCCGCCGGCGTCTCGCCGATCCGCTTGTGGGTTGGGCGCTGTTCACCATGTTGCTGGTGGCGCTGTTCTTCTTCTATCTGATGGCGGGTCCGGCCAATCCGTTCCGCAACTTCTCGCCGCCGCCGGGGTTCGACGGCCCGGGACCAAACCCGTTGCTGCAGAACCATCCGCTTATGGCCTTCCATCCGCCGATGCTTTATCTGGGATATGTCGGATTCACGGTGCCGTTCGCTTTCGCTATCGCCGCGCTCGTCACCGGTCGTGTTGGCGAGGGTTGGCTGCTCGCCACTCGTCGTTGGACCCTCATCGCGTGGGGATTCCTCACCGTCGGCATCATTCTCGGTGCATGGTGGAGCTATGAGGTGCTTGGTTGGGGTGGCTATTGGGCATGGGACCCAGTTGAGAACGCATCGTTCATGCCATGGCTCACCGGCACCGCCTATCTGCACTCTGTGCTTGTGCAGGAACGACGCGGAATGTTGCGCGTGTGGAACATCTCATTGCTGTGTGCCACGTTCTCTCTCACCATTCTCGGCACGTTCATCACCCGGTCTGGTGTGCTCGAGTCGGTGCACGCGTTTACCGAGAGCAGTATCGGTCCGTCGCTGCTCACGTTCTTCGCCATTGTGGTGTTGGCCACGGTGGTGCTTATCGGTTGGCGCGGTGACCGACTCCGCTCACCAGGTCGCATCGACTCGCCGATCTCGCGTGAGGGCGCGTTCCTGGCCAACAACGTCCTGTTCGGAGCCTTCGCCTTTGTCATCCTCATCGGCACAGTGTTCCCACTCATCGTCGAAGCGCTCAACGGCGACCGAATCTCTATCGGCGTGCCGTACTTCAGCCGTATGACGATGCCCATTGGCATGGCGTTGCTGTTTCTGATGGCCATCGCTCCGGTGCTTCCGTGGCGCAAGGCCAGTGGCGAACTGCTCCGTCATCGTCTGGCGTGGCCGGCTTGGATCGGCGTCGGGGCCATGGTGCTCAGCGTGATTCTCGGCGCTCGTGGCCTCGCCCCCGTTGTCGCCTTCGGTCTTGGTGGTTTCGCCGGTGGATCAGCGGGCCGACAGTTGGTGCTCGCAGCTCGTCGCCAGGGTTGGCGTGGTCTGGTCGGTCGCGCCAACGGGGGCATGGTCGTGCACCTCGGAGTTGTACTCATCGCCGTGGCGTTCGCCGCCAGCAGCAGTTATGTGCGCCAGGCTGAATTCACCCTTCAGGTCGGCCAGAGTGCATCGTTCAGCGGGCACACGCTCACCTTCGAGGGAACGAATAACCGGCAGGAATCGGCCAAGAGTGTGCAACAAGCATTGGTGCGAATCGATGGCACTGGTCCTTGGGGGCCCTCGCTCAATAAGTTCGCCAACGGAGCGCAGACCATCGGCACGCCGTCGGTTCGGTCCACCCTCACTGACGATGTGGCACTGTCAGTCATTGATATCAAAGGCACTGATGCTCCGGTCCTCACCTTGCGCGTCACGGTGCAACCGCTGATCATCTGGCTCTGGATCGGCGGAGCAGTCATGGCACTGGGCACCTTGCTGGCGGTGTTCCCCGGTCGACGTCGCAATCCACTCGACCCAGTTTCGGCTCCTACTGGTGCGTCAGCCCCGCCCCGCACACCGGAGCCATTGGCATCATGAAGTCCAAACGCGGCATACGGATTGTGTCGATCCTCGTCGGCATCCTCGCCGTCGCGCTGATCGTGCTGCTGGCCACCCGCGGCACCAGCAAGCCCATTGCCAGCCAGATCGTCGGACAGGCCGCGCCCAACTTTGCCGGTGTCACACTCACCGGCAACACCTATGAGCTCTCCCGTCATCGTGGAGAGTGGGTGGTCGTCAACTTCTTCGCCACCTGGTGCACCGAATGTCGACTCGAGGATCCACAGATCCAGCAGTTCGTCACCTCCCATGCCGGTGACCCGGTTTCGGTCGTGAGCCTGGCCTACAGCGACGACCCCGAATCCATCCGCGCCTATTTCGCCAAGTCCGGTGACACCTGGCCGGTGATCTCCAATGACACCGGTCGCGTTGCGCTCGACTACGGCGTGACCCGCGTGCCCGAGTCCTACATCGTGGCGCCAAGTGGTCTGGTTGTTCAAGGGTTCTTCGGCGGCGTCACCGCTACTGAGCTTGATGCTGTCATCGCTGCCAATGGCGCAATGTCGGTCACAGATGCGGGAATGTCCCGGTGAGCGAGGCTACGAAACCGACTCGTTCGCCGTTGCGCACCTGGGGTCCATGGGTCGCACTTTTCGTCGTTGTCGTCGCGGTGCTGTCGGTCGCCACATTCACCTCACGTACTGCGCCCACCGCGCAGGATCGCGTCAACAACATCTCTTTCACCATCAAGTGTCCGGTCTGTGCCGGAGAGTCAGTTGCGGTCTCGAACGCACCGGCATCGCTCGAGATTCGCAAAGAGATTGCCGAGCAGGTGCAGCAGGGACAGACCGATGAGCAGATTCGCTCCTACTACGCCGCAAAATACGGTGAAGCAATTCTGCTCACCCCGTCGGCCTCCGGTATCAACGCTTTGGTGTGGATCCTTCCCGTGGTTGCCCTTGCGCTGGCTATTGCGGGTCTGGCCATTGCGTTCCGGCGTTGGAGCATCAGTGATCTCGACACCGCAACCGATGCGGATCGCGAGATCGTCGCTGCGGCCATGGCCGGCGAGCCGATCGATCCATCTCCTGACGACGAGCACGGCGAGGGAAATTCCCGATGACGAGCTCATCGGGTCCGCCGGCTCGGGGCACTGCAGCTCGACGCGCGCAGCGCGCCGCGGCGGAAGCACGCGCGACTCCGGCTACGAAACCCTCGGCATCCACGGCGACTCCGTCGCCGGGGCGAGCTGCGCGGGCTACTCGTCGTCAGCTTGATCCCGACGCACTTGCTGCTCTTGAGGAGGAGCGAGATTTCCTGCTCACCTCCCTTGCTGATCTTGAGCGCGAACACGAGGTCGGCGATGTCGACGACGGCGATTACGAGGGTCTGAAAGACGCCTACACCTCACGGGCCGCTGTCGTGCTTCGCGCAATCGCCGATCGCAACGAACTCATTGCCGAGGTTCGAGGACCGCGGTCATTGTCCCGCACGCTTCTCACCCTCAGCCTCGTAGCGCTGCTTTCGGTGGGTGCAGGCTGGGTCGTGTTCCGCAATGCCGGAACCCGCGCTCCGGGCCAAGGCCTCACCGGTGATGCCCGTCAGGACAGCGCCAATCTGATCCTCCAGGCGCAGAGTGCCACTGGTCAGGCATCCCAAGCGTTGCAGTCAGGCGATGGTGCCAAGGCACTGAAGTATTTCGAGACCGCTATCAGTGCCTATGACAAGGCGCTCGAACTCTCACCGGCCAATGTCGAGGCGCTCACCTATCGCGGGTGGGTGCTGCACACCATCGCAGTCAACAGTGAAGCTGCGCAGGCCACCCAACTCGACACGCAGGCGCGGGCGTATCTGGATCGAGCCATTGCGATAGATCCCGCCTATTCCGATGCGCGAGTGTTTCGGGCAATTCTGGAACGCAACGCCAAGCAGTACGCGGCTGCGAAGGTCGATCTTGATGCAGTCGACATGAACACCATCCCGCCGTACATGACCAACATGATCGACAGCGTGCGTAAGGACGTGGAGTCAGCCACCAGTTGACTCAGCGTTGCCTTGGCGACACGACCTATCGCGTTCCCGCTCGTTCGTTCGCTGGCGACTTAGGCAGTCGGCGGGTGATACGTGCCGCGCACGGGTCGCCCATCGTGGGTTTCGATGACCCAGAGGGAACCCTTTTGGTCCTTCAGTGGGCCATCGACGGCCATGCCCAGATCACACAATGCCCGCAGTAGTGGGGGAATGAGATCGCCATGGCTGCAGGCCACGCCGTTGGTTGCGTCGAGTGCGAGCAGTAGCTCCAGCGCAGCACCGATGTCAGCGCCTTCGGCGAGGATTTCGTTGGCTACGACTTCGCCACCCAATTGTGATGCGAGCTCCTCGAGTGTCTGCACGCAGCGCAGATACGGGCTTGAGACGAGTTGCCCCGGCTGTTCGCCGATTAGTAGCGCAGCGAGACCAGCAGCCTGCGATTGACCGCGTTCGGTGAGCGGCCGCAGACGGTCATCGCCTTCCCACAGGGAACGCTTGCCGGCATGGGCGTGGCGGGTGAGGAAGATCGTCACGTGGGCACGCTAGCCAATAGTGACGCTTGTCTGAACGCGGTGCACCGATCCTCGGCGTGATCAGCCGGCGAGGGCGCGTAATCCGGCAATGACCTCTTCGAGATGCGTGCGTAATGCGTCGACATCATCACTGCTGGAGTTCCATCCGACCGAGAAGCGAAGTGAGCGATTCGCATCGACACCCATGGCCTCAAGCACTGGCGAGGGCTCGATCTCTTCGGATGCACAGGAACTCCCGGAATGTGCCGCGATACCTCGCTGGTCAAGGCCGAGCAGGACGGCCTGCGGTTCAATTCCGCTCACTGCAACACATGCGATGTGCGGGAGTCGACCAAACGGATCGGGATCACCGAGAAGTTCGATGCCTTCCACGGAGGTGGCGAGCGAAACAATGTCAGCGATAAGGGCGCGCGATCTGGTTTGCTCGCCGTTGAGAGTTTCGGGATCAACTGCGGCCGCGGCGGCGCCGAGTCCCATGATTGGGAGCAGCGCTTCGAGCCCGGAACGCCGACCCCTTTCCTGATCGCTGCCCTGCAGGAGCGGCTCAAGACGCAATCCGCGGCGAATGGCCAGCACGCCACTGCCTGCTGGAGCACCGAGCCGATGCCCGCTGAACGACAAGAGGTCGGCTCCGAGGGCATCGAACTCAATCGGGATCCGCCCGACGGCCTGTGATGCATCGATGTGCACCAGCACACCAAGTTCATTGCAACGGGCGATGATCGGCGTGATGGGCTGAAGTGTGCCCACCTCGTGGTTTCCCCACTGAATGTGCACCAGCGATGTGTCCGGGCCAATGGCTTCGAGCATCTCATCGGTGTCGATCCGACCGAGTGCATTGACACCAATCGTTGTGAGTGTGCCTCCGAGTGCATCGGCGAACTGCGCAGATGACTGTCGGACAGCGGAATGTTCGACCACTCCGAGAACGATCCTTGGGCAGATGTCGCGTTCCACCGAACGTCGAACCGCTCCCCAGGTGGCCATCGCCACCGATTCGGCGGATCCGCTGGTGAAGACAACTTCGCGTGAACGGGCACCGATGAGTGTCGCCACCTGCTGGCGAGCTTCCTCGAGGGCGACCCGGGCACGCATTCCTTCGGTGTGAATTCGCGATGGGTCACCCAGTTCGCCGCGTGCGGCAAGGTCGGCCCATGCGCGAACCGCTTCGCTGGCTTCGGGCCGAAGCGGTGACGTGGAGGCATGGTCAAGCAGATGACGCGCCATCAGGTGCTCAGGCTTCAACCGCAGTCACGCAGATGGTGTCGCCCATAGGTTTGGAAGATTCGGTGGCGAGCGTGGCCTCTGATCCGTACAGGGCCATCACCATGCCTTTCATCATCCCGCGGTCGACAGCGCAGATAACCGGGTTGGCGAGCACGGCATCGCCGAACGGGCAGTGCTCCGACACGATGCGGAGTTCATCGTTGCGCTTCTCCGCGTGTGCGGCGAACCCATGCGCAGTCAGTGCGTCGGCCACGGTATGGAGCGCAGACCGAAATGACCGCTGATGGTCGCCGTCGTACCCGAGGCTCTGGGCCATGAGGCGGCCGTATTCGATGCCGACCTCTTCGGCCATGGCCTCGGCCTGCTCGCGCGGCAGCATGTCGAGCGCCCGCCCGAGCAGTGTGACGAGCACATCATCGTGACGAACCGGCAGATCAAGGTGGTCGCCCATGGTGGTTGCCGTATAGCGCTTGGAAGGTCGACCGGCACCGGCGCCGGGGCGGGAGACTGCGACCTGCAGATACCCACCGGCAGTGAGTTTGTCGAGATGGTGACGGGCCACATTGGGATGGAGGTCGAAGGCTTTGGCGACCTCGGAAGCGGTAACTCCGTCAGTGGAGTCACGAGCCAGTAGGTAGATCTCCCGCCGTGTGGGGTCGCCGAAGGCCGAGGTGATCGCGGTGACGACTGAGGAGAACTCGGTCGACGTGAGGCTGGACTGGTCCACCGCAGTATTCTACCTATCGCCATAGGAGAAATTCCCCCCTCCCCCGAAAGAGCCCCCATGCCGGTCACCGAATCCGATGTCCTCGACGCGCTGCGGCCTGTCGAGGATCCTGAACTTCATCGCAGCATTGTCGATCTGGGCATGGTCCGGGGCGTGGCAATCGATGGCGGTGTCGTGGCTGTGCGCATCGCGCTGACCGTCGCTGGTTGTCCGCTGCGAAACGAGATTCAAACCCGGGTGAGCGATGCAGTGGTCGCGCTCGATGGCATCGATCGGGTCGATCTCGACTTCACAGTCATGACCGACGAGGAGCGTGCGGCAGTGCGCGAAATGCTCATCGGCGATCCTGCCTCGACCGCTGGATCGAACCCGACCCATGGTCACTCCGAGGGCCGCACCATCCCGTTCGCTGATCCGATGAGTCGCACCCGCGTGCTACTCATTGCTTCCGGCAAGGGTGGCGTCGGCAAGTCGTCGGTGTCTGCCAACCTGGCCATCGCCCTCGCTCAGCGCGGCAAGAAGGTCGCTATCGTCGACGCTGATGTCTGGGGCTTCTCCATTCCCCGCATGCTCGGCGTCGAACACACGCCGGTTGTCATTGACGACATGCTTGTTCCGCCGCAGACCCACGGTGTCAGTTGCATCTCCATGGGCTTTTTCGTCGAGGAAGACCAGCCCGTCATGTGGCGTGGCCCGATGCTCCACAAGGCGCTTGAGCAGTTCCTGACCGATGTGTTCTGGGACGAGCCTGATTTCCTTGTCGTCGACCTACCGCCCGGCACCGGCGATGTGGCGTTGTCCATCTCGGGGTACCTCCCGCGTTCGGAGATGTACGTCGTCACCACGCCACAGGAGGCTGCCCAGAAGGTGGCCCAACGAGCCGCCTACATGGCCAAGAAGGTGCAGATCGAGGTCAAGGGCATCATTGAAAACATGTCCTGGTTCACCGGCGACGATGGCAAGCGCTATCAGGTGTTCGGTGAGGGTGGTGGCGCTCGCCTGGCTGAGGAACTTGAGGTTCCCCTGATCGGCCAGATCCCGATCTCGATCAGTCTGCGCAGCGGTTCTGATACCGGCGATCCCATCATGGCCGCCGATCCCGATTCCGAGGCCGCGGCGGCGATCCGGGCCATGGCTGAGCGCATCGATGTGGAGCTCGCTCCTACTCGGCGCCCCAATCGCGGGCTCAAACTGCTCAGTTGAGCTCCGGCGCCGCGGCTGTCACTGATGGTCGGGGCTCTCATCGCACGTAGCATGAAGGCGGCCATTCGGCCGACAGGTACCTCAGGAGGATTTTGTGGACGTTCGTATCGGTGTGCTGCACACCCCGAAGGAGATCGACATCGAGCTGCCGACCGATGCCGATCGCGCCGCGGTCCGGGCATCGATTGACGCCGCACTGGCATCTGCCGAGGGTGTGTTGTGGCTCACCGACCGCAACGGCCGCGACATCGCTGTTCCGTCGGCGAAGATTGCCTACATCGAACTTGGTCGTTCCGACAGCGAACGCCGCATCGGATTCAGCGCCGGCTGATTTCGCCAGCGATCGCCGCGTGACAGCTCATGGCTAGCCTTGCTGAACTCGCCGGCGCGTCTACCGATCTTGTTGAATCGGAGATCATCCATCTGCAGCGGCTCGTGGCCACCTGGGGTCTGCTCGCCGATCTGAGTTTCTCTGATTTGATGATCTTCGCTGAGCGGCGAAGTGATCACGGTCAGGCTTCGTCGGGTCTTGTTGTGCTCGGACAAGTGCGACCGTCTACCAGTCAGACTCTGTATCGGCGCGACTGGGTCGGCCGTGAGCTCGCGCTCGATGAACGACCCACTGTGTTGCGAGCGCTCGAGACGCGCGCAACAGTCGAAGGTGAAACCACGAGTGACTCCGGTCCAACAGTGGTGCACGAGACCTGTATTCCGATTGTGCACAGCGGCCGGGTCATCGCCGTGCTGGCCAAGGAGACCGCAGTTCATCAGATGCGCGAGCCGGGGGAGTTGGAACGCACCTATCTCGATGTGTTCGATCGATTCGCGCTCATGATCGCAGCGGGAGTATTCCCGTTCAGCGGTGACGATGACAGCACTGATGATGCTCCGCGTGTTGGCGACGGTGCCATCGTCCTCGGACCAGACATGAGTGTGCAGTACGCCTCGCCAAACGCCGTGTCTGCGCTTAATCGCATTGGGGTGCATACCAATTCCGAAGGGCAACGGTTCGGACAGCTCGGTCTCCCTGAGACCGCGGTGCACACCATGTGGGCCACAGGTCGACCAACTGCCGAGGAGCTCGAGGTCGGACCCGCCGTCACCGTGCTCATGCGGTTCACGCCGCTGCTGGAGGATGCGTCGGTCACCGGTGCGCTCATCTTGTTGCGCGATATTTCCGAGCTGCGTCGCCGCGACCGGATGCTGCTGTCGAAGGACGCCACCATCCGCGAGATTCACCATCGGGTGAAGAACAACCTGCAAACCATTTCTGCGCTTCTGCGACTTCAGGGTCGGCGACTCTCCACCGATGAGGCGAAGGGTGCCATCGAGGAATCGGTGCGGCGCATCCGCTCCATTGCCCTGGTGCACGAAACGCTCTCGCACGCTGCTGGCGACGATGTGCCGTTCCTTGAGATCGTGCGGCCTCTTGTGCGCATGGTGGAGGAAGGTCTGGTGTCTTCCGAGCGCCCGATCCGGTTTGTGGTCACCGGCGATCCGGGCATCCTTCCGTCACCGATTGCCACCTCAATGGCAGTAGTGCTGGCCGAATTGCTCCAAAACGTCGTCGATCATGCCTATCGGTCCGAAACGTTGGCCGACGCCCTGGTGCGGGTCAGCCTGAGCAACGTTGGCAATCGCCTCGACGTTGTGGTGACCGATAACGGGGTGGGCCCGCCCCCGGGTTTCACCGTGCAGTCCAGCTCAGGGCTCGGACTGTCGATTGTGCGCACCCTTGTCACCACCGAGCTGCGGGGGTCCATCGCGTTCGCCGCCGGTGCTGGAGCCGAGGAACTTCCCGGTACTGAGGTACGCATCTCGGTACCGGTCCAGATCTGACCCGGACGCGAAGCGACCTCCCGAAGGAGGCCGTCGATCCTGCTCTGCGTGACGATCCGGATGGATCCTCAGGAGTTTGAACCGGTTGGTTCGAGTCGGTTCAGGAGGCCCGGCGACGGGCGGCAAGCCACTGACGACGGATCTTGCGGCGCTCCTCTTCGGAGGTGCCACCCCAGATACCGGAGTCCTGGTTGGTGGTCAGAGCGAAGTCGAGGCACATGTCCTTGACATCACAGGTGTCGCAGACGGCCTTGGCGGCTTCAATTTGCTCGATGGCCGGGCCCGTGGTGCCGATCGGGAAGAACAGATCGGGATCGGTGTCACGACAGGCCGAGGTGGCGCGCCATGCATCGGGAGCAGCGGACAGGGTGAGAGCACTGGACGTCGTGAGAGACACGGTTCCTCCGAGGATTCGGTCCATATTGGGAGGGGGGTTCCCGACATGGAAGGTTTCGCATGCCACCGAATCGACCCCGTACGAGCTGCTCGCATGCAAACCGATGTCATGTACACCGACGTCATGCGAACTGTGTTTGGGGCCCCGTGTGGCTGGGAGACGACAACGTAGTTACAGGTATTTCGCCGCGCAAGGGTCTTCCTCATGTGGGCGATTGCTTGAGGCATGGACCCAAGGGGCATCTGGCATCGCCAGCCACTAATGTGACAGAAGTCACACTCAAATGGAGGGTTTTCAGTGGTGGATCACCGGTCACCTAGCCTTCGCCGCCATGGCGTTGGTCGTGGCACACCGTGGAGCATCGGCGCTTCACCCCCCGGGCAACACGCTGGAGGCGTTCCTCGCCGCGCATGAACTCGGTGCTGACTGGGTCGAACTCGATGTGCATGCCCTTGGTGACGGGGGACTCGTTGTACATCACGATCCGGTTCTCCCCGATGGTCGGGCGCTGCATGACATGACCACTGCTGAGCTCCCGAACTGGGTTCCGCTCCTTGATGCGTCGATCGCCGCGTGCGAGCACATGGGTGTGAATGTGGAGATCAAGGCCGATGGGCCACTGGCTCTGCGCGAGGCCCTTATTGCCGACACGGTCGGCATGCTTATGAGTTTCAACGATCCTGATCGTTTTCTCATCACATCCTTCGACAGCGGAATCATTGCCGCGGTGCGTGCATTGGCCCCAACGCTTCGAACTGGGTTCCTCACCGCCGGTGAGCCCCTAGCCGGTGCAATGCTCGACGATGTTGCCACCGCTGGTCATGTTGCCGTGAACCCGTGGCACGCGGTGGTCACACAGGAGACGGTCGATGCCGCCCACGCTCGCGGGCTCGCGGTCAATGTTTGGACCGTTGATGATCCCGCCCGCATCGGTCAACTGGCGGCGTTCGGTGTCGATGCAATCATCACCAACCTGCCCGACATTTGTCGCCAGGTGATCAGCGGGGAATGACCAGAGCGAGTGCGTCGGGTTCGAACCTGATGTCAAGGTGGTCGACTTCGCCGAGATAGTCACCGTCGACCTGATGGGGGAAGGGGCCATGGCCATCAATCGTGGCGCTTTGCACCTGCTGATGGAACGCCACATTGGGGCTGCGGCGCAGCGCCTCTCCTGAGCCAAGCGCCGAGGCGATCATTTTCAGCGTGGGTCCGAGATCAAGTGTGCGCATCGTCACGATGCTCAACGCCGAGTCGAGCGTTGCTCCGGTATCGACATTGAAGGGTCGGGTACCGACGTAGGAATAGGGGTTGGTGTTCAGACAGACAGTGAATACGCCGTCGTCGGATCCCGGCGCGTCGTCGACGCGAACACTGAAACGCGGTCGGTTGCGCTCGTAGCCGCGCAACCAGGTAATGAACGCGGCCCACCCGAACAGCACATGGTTGGCCCAGCGCTTCAGAGAACCGCGTCGTTCGACATCAGCCACGACTGCAGCATCGAAGCCGACGCCCACATGGAAAAGGAAATGGCGACCGTTTACCGAGCCGAGTCCGATGCGACGGATCGAGGACGCCGCTAGTGCTTCGAGAATGAGGACCGTGGCATCGATGGCATCGTCGGGGAGTCCCAGGGTGCGAGCGAACACGTTGGTGCTGCCGCCGGGAAGCGTGGCAAGTGCAGTGGCAGTGCCAGCAAGTCCGTTGGCGGCCTCGTTAAGTGTCCCATCGCCACCGAGCACCACCACTACGTCATATCCCTCAGCGGCGGCACCCTGGGCAAGGCGGGTGGCGTGCCCACGGCGGGTGGTTTCGCACAGCGTGACGTCATGGTCGGCGGAAAGGGCCTTGTTGACGAGGACCCTCGATCGGGCAGTCACCGAGGACGCCGACGGGTTGACGATGAGCATGAGTTTCACAGGACCGACGACCGTAGCGGAGCGACCCCGACCCGGGTCGGGTCGGCCTTGGCGGGCTGATCCGAGCCATCTCTGGCGGTGATTTGGCGTGAGCAGGGTTCGTGCTCAAGACTCTCCAACCATGAACGTTGTCGTCTGTGTCAAGCAGATCCCGGACCCGGCTGACCCGGGTGCGTTGGATCCCACCACCAAAACCCTGAAGCGTGACGGGAAGCTCATTCTCGACGAATCTGATTCGTACGGTGTCGAGATGGCGCTGCAGCTCGTCACTGCGGCCGGCGGCGGCGAGGTCACCCTCGTCTCCATGGCTCCCAATGGTGAGGTGTCCGGTCTTCGTACCGCGCTCGCCATGGGTGCAGCCAAGGCCATTCTCGTAAGCGACGATGCCCTCGCCGGCACCGATGCTCTCGGCACCGCCAAGGTGTTGGCCAAGGCCATCGCTCGCGTCGAAGGCGCCGATCTCGTGCTCACCGCGACCGAGTCCAGCGATGGTTACACCGGCACGGTGCCTGAGCAGATCGCCGGTCTGCTTGATCTTCCGTCGGTCACCTTCGCCAAGCAGATCGAGATCAACGGTTCCACTCTCAAGGTGCAGCGTCAGACCGAGGATGGCTTCGACGATGTCGAGTGCCCGATGCCCGCTCTGGTGTCAGTGACCGCTGGTGTGGTCGAGCCCCGCTACCCGTCGTTCAAGGGCATCATGGCCGCCAAGTCCAAGCCGGTTGACACGCTCACCGTTGCTGACCTCGGCCTCGAAGGTCAGGTTGGCTGGGCCGGTGCTGGTCAGCAGATCGTCGCCATCGAAGAAGCGCCCGCTCGCGAAGCCGGTGAGGTCATTGAAGATGACGGCACTGCTTTCGAGAAGATCGTTGCCTATCTCGACAATCTCAAGGTCCTGTAGGAGGAACTGATATGTCACTCTCAAAGATTTGGGTGTTGGCCGAAGCCTCTGACGGCAAGGTCGCTACCACCACACTTGAAATTCTCACCAAGGTTCGCGAACTCGCGGGCACCGTTGAGGCCATCTACGCCGGCGGCGACGCTGACGCTATTGCCTCACAGCTCGGCGAGTACGGCGTATCGAAGGTGTACACCACCGGCGATCTCGCTGGCGCTCTGCCGGGTGTCCCGGTGGCGAACGCCATTGCCGCACTTGTGCAGGGTGGCAATGTTCCTGACGCCATTGTTGCGGCCACCAGTTACGTCGGTCGTGACATTGCTGGTCGTCTGTCGGCCAAGCTTGATCGAACCGTCATCACCAACAACGTTGACCTCGAGGTTGACGGCGACAAGCTCGTCACTACCGAGCCGGTGTTCGGTGGCAGCACCAACGTGAAGACCACCTTCACCGCTGCTGGTCCGCACCTCGTGCTCGTGCGTCCGAAGTCCTTCGCTCCTGAGTCCGCCGGTGGCGCTGCTGCTGCTGTTGAGACCATCGCGGTACCCGACTCGGGCAAGAGCGGCGGCGCGGTCATCACGAACCGTCATGTCGAAGAGCGTGAGGGTCCGTCACTTGACGAAGCCGCCATCGTTGTTTCCGGTGGCCGTGGTCTTGGCGAGGCCACCAGCTACGTCATGGTTGAGGATCTCGCCAAGCTTCTTGCTGCGGCCCCGGGTGCATCACGAGCCATCGTTGACGCCGGCTGGGTGCCCTACAGCTACCAGGTTGGCCAGACCGGCAAGGTCGTGAAGCCCACGGTGTACATCGCCGCTGGTATCTCGGGCGCCACCCAGCACATGGTGGGCATGAAGGGCTCGAAGAACATCATCGCCATCAACAAGGATGCCGAAGCGCCGATTTTTTCGGTAAGCGATCTCGGCATCGTGGGTGATGTGCACAAGATCCTTCCGCAACTCATCGAGGCCCTCAAGGCTCGCTGAGACGCCGATCGCATGATCTGATCGAAGGCCCCGGCTTCGGCCGGGGCCTTCGTCGTTCTTCTTGCATACTGGGCCCGCGAACCGGAACTGCCAGACTGCACAGACCCCCCATTCTCGGAGACCCCCATGCTTGATTCGCTCTTCGGACTTCCCGCCCACCCGCTTGTGGTGCACATCGCGGTCGTTCTTGTCCCGCTCGCTGCGGTGGGCACGATTGCCATCGCATTTTGGCCTGCGGCCCGTCGCCGGATCGGTTGGATCGTGGTTGCCCTTGCGTTCGTGGCCTTCGTTGGATGCTTCCTCGCCAAGCAGAGCGGGGAAGCGCTGCAGAACAGCGTGAAGCACACTGAGGCTCTCGATGCTCACGTCGAGATGGCCGACGGTGGAACTGTTGCGGGCTTCGCTGTGTTCGTGGGAGCCGCTGGGGTCATGGTGGTGGATCTCATCGTGCGTCAGCGCACAGCGCGCAAGCAGCCGGCGCTTCCTCTTCAGAAGCAGGCGCCGATGATCGTCGGAGTTTTCGCCGTGCTGCTTGCACTGTTCGGCTCGGTGCGAATCATTCAGATCGGTCACAGTGGCGCCAAGGCCACCTGGGAGAACACCAAGGTCGTCAGCGAACGCGACTGACATCCCTTTGGGTTGATCAGACCAATGGCCAGGGGTAGCGGTTGCCGGTTTCGTCGATGGGAAGCTCGCCCTCGCGCAGCAGAGCCCGAGCTCGTGTACGCAGAGCATCGCGTTCGAAGGTGCCCAGCAACCGATCGAACGGCGAGGAGAGACCCTCGTCAACCAAGCGCTGAAGGTCGTCAAGGAGAGGCTGGGGGATGGGTTCGCCACCGAATTCCCAGATCACCGTGCGGAGTTTGAACTCGGCGTGGAACGACAATCCGTTGTCAATACCCCAGATGTGTTCGTTGACGTCGATGAGGCAGTGTCCACCTTTGCGGTCGGTGTTGTTGCTGACGAAATCAAATACGGCCATGCGCACGAACTGTGGATGGAGTGATTCGTCCTCGAGCATGGTGAAGTAGTGCTGTTCGAAATCGGCATCGATGAATCGCTGGAGCGATCCGACACCGTGCTCGAGATCTTCACGTTCGATGGTGAGGGGAACAACCTCCCACCCGAGCTGTGCGCTGAGCTCGTAGGCAGCTACTTCGCGTCGATACAACCCATCGGGAAAATCCCACAGTGGGCGCTCGCCGGCATGGGGTTTGTAGATGGCACGTTCAGATCGATCCTCGAGTCTCGCTTCGACAAGGAACGTGGCATTGGAACTCCACGGCATGCGACCGAGCAGTTCAACCTCACCGTGCGCGAGGACCTCGGCGACGGCTCCTTCATCGACCTCGGCGTCGACGGGGATCAGTTCATCCTCGGACATGCATGTCCCTCAGGGTCGATCGGACGACCGCAGAGGCGACACTGGGCGCGCCCGGATCGCACGAGATCGTTTCCAACGGTGATGAATGCGGCAACCTGGGCTCGGCTCAGGGAGATCCGAGCGCTGGACGGATCGAGTCCAAGTGATGCGAGCGCGTCGGGATCATCAAGATCCAGGTCGGGGTCAAGCGTGTCAGGGTCGATCTCGAGAACTTCGTCGGCCACGATAACGATGCGATCGGCGGCGTCTTCGTAGGCCACTGCGAGACGTCCCACGCTCCAGAGAAATCCGAGTGGCTCAAGCGCGCATGGAAGCACGGCGGGTTCGAAATCGGCGCGCTCCGGAAGATCAGCGAGAATGCCCTCGAGGTACTCGCACAGCGCCGCGACCTGCTGCTTCTCAATCTTGAACGAGCAGATGCGTTCCTGATCAATGGCCTGCAGAAAAAAGGTGCGCTGTCCGGGCTCACCCTGGGTGCCGGGAACGACAACATCGGGTCGGTCGAAGTCGTAGGACTCGCTCATGAGAGTCCGAGACGAGAGAGGTCGTCGCCAGTGGAGTTCGACGCGAGTACTGCGGGACCGCCGGCCGAGTAGAGGATGGCTGAGATCGAACAGGGTGAGACCACAATGCGTTGGAACAGATCGAGTGGAGTGCCGAGAGCCTGCGCAAGGGCCGCTTTGATGGTGTCGGCATGCGATACCGCGACGATCGTCTGTCCAGGATGGCGGGCAACCAGTTCGTCGATGGCACCGACCATGCGGGTTTGCATCTCGGGGAACGACTCGCCGCCGGGGAACCGGAACCCGCTCGGGTAACTCTGCACCGTGCGCCATTCGGGAAGTTTGCGGAGGTCATTGAGTTTCGCCCCGGTCCAGTCGCCAAAATCACATTCGAGGAGTCCTCGATGGATCTGGACTTTGAGGCCACGGGCCGCGGCAATGGGTCGGGCGGTTTCGCGGGTGCGCTCAAGGGGCGAGGCATAGATCGCGGCGACCTCCTTGATTTTTGCGATCCGGGAGGCAGCGGCTTGTGCCTGAGCCACGCCGGCCTCCGCGAGATGGAGTCCTTTGGCGCGACCGGGAAGAATGGCGCCGGTGGTTGGTGTTTGGCCGTGACGCACGAGCAGGACCAGCGTCGGGGCGGGAGTGGTGGGCTTCTTGGCCATATGGCTGGCCACCCTACCGAGTGCAGCGGCAGGTTCCGATGTCGGGGCTTGTTGGGTCACCGGCTACGGTTGCCCGGTGGCTACAGCGGCCTGTGGCGCGCAGCACGATCGATTGAACACATCCGATGAGGACAGCCCGATGATGACAGGTGTTGAGATGGTTGAACCACGAGCTTCCCGCCGACCGGTCGGGCGCAGCACTGTTATCGGCTCACTGGTACTTGTCCTCGCGCTCTTCGGCCTCACCGGTTGCCAGCAGGACAACACGCCGAAGGAATACGGCACTGTGACCCAGCAGAACTTCCTTGAGCTGTGCACCAACCACTACTACGACAACACCAACGACACGCTGGCCATTACCGGCAACACCATCGCCGCATCAGTTGAGGCGCCGACGCCCGAGCAGTGCCAGTGTCAGTACGACGTGTTCGCCACGCAGATGCCGATCAGTGACTTCACGACACTGAACGCCAAGCTCAAGACGAACCCCGACGAAGCATGGGGCACCGTGCCGGATTCGATCAAGACTGGCATCTCCACCTGCATGAGCGGCCCAGTCACCACCGAATCAACAACCTCAACGACCGTCGCTGCAACGGACGCAACGAGCACCGTCGCTCCGTAGTCGCAGTCTGCTGTCCGGGTTGAAGTCAGTACCTCGGCGAAGCCCGCGGTCGGTCAGGACTTCGCTGCAGGTTTTTTCTTCTCGGGGAGACCAAGACGAACGACCGGCTCGGCCCAGCCCGGCCAGCGTGAGCGGCTCTTCTCGGCCAGTTTGCGCATCAGCGCGATGGCGCCTGGATCTTCGTCACCAGGTCGGGCGATGATCGAACCGTCAGCGATCATGCGGCTCATGATCTCGCGACCTAATTCGGTGCGCACGATGGTGAGGGTCCAGTCGTTGTCCTTGCCGATACCGCCGGTGGAGATGTCAGCGTGCTCAGCGGCGAAATCGGGACAGTAGGTGCAACCCTCGCGTGTCCAGGCATGGCATTCCTTGAGATTGATCTCGTGGTAGCCGCCATCTTTGGTCCAGATCTGGAACACACCCTTGATGTTCATCTTGGTGATCTCGGCTTTTGGAATGCGGTACTTAGCCTCGAACAATTCTTCGAAGATGGCATCGTCGAAGGTCTTGGAACACAGCAGGCCGATGTTGAACACGATGGGCTTGCTGATCTTGCCGATCTTGCGTGACCACATGATTGGTGGCACCGATGACTGGCAGCTCATACCTACGAGAGCAAGCCGTGAGAGTCCGCGTTCACGCGCCTCGTCAATGGCAAGAGTGTTCGCTGAATAGGTGTAGCGACTGCCGGCCCCGGCGAGGACCTCTTCACGGTTGGTGGCAACGCCGGGGATGGCCTTCCATGTGGAGGCATCGCCGCCTTCGAGGTACGAGGTGAGCGCGCCATCGATGTAGTCGTTGTCCAGCGCCCAAATCAGCAGCGCGGAGACGAGACCGCCGTCTTGTCCCATTCGGTGCACCATGTCATCGCTGGCCCGGGTGAGCAGAATGTCGCCATGAATGCCGGCGACTTCATCGTCGAGTCGGTTGCGGCCGAACAGGTGCTCATCGGCCTGGGGCTCCCAGAGGCGGAATCGGGGGCAGGCCCGGGTGCAACTGGTGCAGCCCTTCTGACCATGGCCGCAATCGGCCGGGCCGAGTTCATCTTCGATGTGGAAGGGCTTGTAGCCGCCAGCCTCGTGGTTATAGCCAATGACGTCGTGAGGGCAGGAGATCACACAGCCTGCGCATCCGGTGCACAGCCCTGAGGTGATGACCTCATCGAACAGTTCCTTCCACTGGAACGTCCACCGTTCTGATTTGGCAGGGGCGTCGGCGCTGGCTTCGGAGGTGGTGGCATCGGTGCTCATCAACACCGAATCTAGGCCAGTGCGGGGTGCTCGGGTGCCTCCGCAGTAGCCACTGGCGATGGCTGAGGGGGGTTGCTCGGCGCAAAATGGGCGCGGCGGTGGCAGTCGGTGCGACAATAGGGACATGGATCTGACCTATCCCGAAGACACCGTTCCATTCCGTGCTGAGGTTCGCGCCTGGCTGGAGGAGAACCTCCCGACGGGGTGGTTCGAACCCGGCTTCAAGATGTCGGGCGATGAGCGCGCTGCTTGGATCCAGGAATGGACCGAGAAGCTCTTCGGCGGCGGTTGGATCTGCGCGTCCTGGCCAAAGGAGTACGGCGGCAAGGGACTCACCACGATGGAGGCAGTCGTGGTCAACGAAGAGTTCGCCAAGGCCGGTGCCCCCATGCGCGCCGACTTCTTTGGCGACACCCTTGTCGGGCCCACGATCCTGCAGTGGGGAACTGAAGAACAGAAGAAGGAATTCCTTCCCAAGATCCTCTCCGGCACCATTGCGTGGTGTCAGGGCTTTAGTGAGCCCAATGCTGGATCCGATCTCGCGTCACTCAGCACCAAAGCTGTGCTCGATGGTGACGAATGGGTCATCAATGGTCAGAAGATCTGGACAACGCAAGGCTTCATTGCCGACTACGTGTTCATTCTGTGTCGCACCGATCCCGATGCACCCCAGCACAAGGGCATCTCGTACCTGCTGTGTCCGATGAACCAGCCCGGTGTTGAGGTTCGTCCCATCCGGCAGGTCGACGGCTCTGCTGAGTTCGCCGAGGTGTTCTTCACCGACGCACGCTGTTCCAAAGAAAACGTTGTCGGCGGTCTCAACAACGGCTGGTCGGTGGCCATGACCACACTTGGATTTGAGCGCGGCACCTCGGCCACCACTGGTCATCGTCGCTTCGAGACCGAACTCAACCACATCTTGTCGTTGGCCAAGGCGAATGGCGCCATCAACGATCCGCTGATCCGTCAACGTCTGGCCCACGCGTATTCAAAAGTGCAGATCATGCGCATCAACGGCCTGCGTTCGCTCGCTGTGGTGCTTAACGGTCGCAAGGACTTCGGTGTCACCGCACTTGGCGCGACCAACAAGATCTTCTGGACCGAGTATCACCAAGAGGTCATGAAGCTGGCCATGGACATTCTCGGCCTCGAAGGACAGATCCTGCTTGGCGAGGCGGGCGAAGAAGAGAGCGTCCCCGGCTACGGCCGTCGTGCCGCCGACAACAAGTACCCGGCGAATGCATTGCAGTCCTCGTTCTTCTTCAGTCGGTCCGAGACCATCTGGGGTGGCACCTCGCAAATCCAGCGCAACATCGTTGGCGAACGCGTGCTCGGCCTGCCAAAGGAACCCAAGGTCGCGAAGGCCTGATCACCGTTGCGACCTCGACCAGAGGTTGAACGAAGTTCCCTTGGGGTGATGGTCGCTCAGAGGACCACCCGACTACCCTCACGGTGTCATGTCTGATGCCAATCCCCCCGTTGGTGACGTCGGTTCCCCGAGGTCGCCCAAGCCACAGTTCAAGCATGCGAAGCCTGTGGCGAAGTCCAAGCGGGCGTTTCAGGGAGTGGCAGTTCTCGTCGTGATCGCGGTGGTTGCGGTCGCTGCTGCCGCGGGTTACGGCTGGTACCGATATAGCGAGATCCAACACGCTGACCTATCGCTTGATGCCTCCAGTGGTTCGGTTCAGAACATCCTGATCGTGGGTTCTGACAGTCGGGCTGCGGTGGACAAGAACGATCCCAACGCGTCGGCGTTTCTCAATGCTCCTGGCGCCAGCAGTGCGGGACAACGATCGGACACGATCATGGTTGCCCGAATCGATCCGAAGGCCAAGACCGTCGATCTGTTGTCCTTTCCCCGCGACCTCTGGCTCCCGATCGCTCCGTCCGGTTCTCCGGAACGGATCAACACCGCATTTGCTGATGGCACTGACGCCAGAGATGGCGCGCAACGTCTCATTGACACAATCAAGTTGAACTTCGGAATCAAGATCAACCATTACGTGCAGATCAACTTCAAGAGCTTTCAGGGTGTTGTTGATGCCGTTGATGGTGTTCCCATGTACTTCGATAAGGCAGTGCGCGACACAAACTCGGGCCTGTATCAGTACGACCTCGGATGTGTGAAGCTCAATGGAGAGCAGGGTCTCGCATACGCGCGATCGCGTCATCTCGAATATCTGAACGCAAAAAAGCAATGGATTGATGACCCCACTGGCGACCTTGGTCGAATTAATCGTCAGACGTATTTCTTGCGCACGGTGCTTGACCGCGCCCAGGCCAAGTTCGGATCCTTCGACATCAAAGCCATCAACGGCATTTTGTCCTCCACCGCAAACAACCTCCTCCTCGACAAGGGATTCGGTGTCAGCCAGTTGGTGAGCCTCGCAAAGTCATTTAAGGGATTTTCCGGCGAGCAGATTCAGTCGCATGCACTTCCGGTGTACCCCGATATGACCAATGGTGGGGCCAGCATCCTCCGACTCGACGCACTGGCCGCAGAGGACATCCTCAATGTGTTCCGCGGAATGCCTGCCGGCACTGTGCTGCCATCTTCGGTCACCCTCGGTGTGAGCGGGGCAAGCGGAGTATCCGGACAATCGGCGTCGGTGGTCAGCCGTCTGAACGCGCTCGGCTATCACGCGTCGGCCGCCGGTGACATCAGTAAGCAGACACGCACCGTTGTCCGTTACGCCCCGGGTTACCGAGCACAAGCCGATCTGGTGTCTCGACAACTGAGCGCGGGTGCGGATCTGAAGGAAGACACCTCACTGGCGAAGTCGAAGACACCGGTGATCCTCGTGGTCGGACAGGACTACACCGACGCACTCGACAAAGCAGCGCCGCCCACCACGACCATGGCTCCGTCCACCACGCTTGGGTCCGGTTCATCAACCTCCACCACATCGACGACCACTCCGCCCCGCTCTGGAGAGGTCACCGAATTGGTTGGGGTGCTCGTGGGCAAACCTCCCGCCGGCACGGTCTGCAACTGATTTCGGTGCTCCTTCACGAGGTCATCGGACAGGTCGCAGGTACCGATCCGGATTCCGTCGCACTGATCGACGGAGACCGCAGCTTTACGTTCGCCGATCTGCACCAACGCATTGCCTGCTCCATCGGAGTCATTTCCTCGCAGATGCGGCCCGGTGACCGTGTGGCAGTCATCGGCGCCAATCACCATGGATGGGTTGATCTCTATTACGCGGTGCCAGCTGCCGGATGCGTGCTGGTCTTCCTGAATCACCGGTTGTCTGCTGTGGAGATCGAGGAACTGATTGCTCGCAGTGGTGCGTCGATGATCATCGGTGACCGCGCCCAGCTCGATCGAATCGACCACCGTTTGCCGGTGTCATATGACTGGGATGAGTGGGAGAACGTGCTCGTAGCGGCAGTGCCGACCGCACCGTTGGCAACCGATGCCGATGCGCTCGCATGGCTGCTGTTCACCAGCGGGACCACTGCCGCTCCCAAGGGGGCGATGCTCACTCATCGCAATGTGTTGGCCGCGGTTGCGGCAAGTACCGCTGCTCGTCCGGTCGACGTCGACGATGTCTACGTGTTCCCGTTCCCGTTATGTCATGTGGCTGGGTACAACCTGGTACATCGTCATTCGAGCGGCCGTCCGGTTGTGCTGGTGGACCGGTTCGATGCGGCTGGGTTTTGCGACGCGGTGAAACGCTCGCAGGTCACCTCGACCTCATTGGCGGCCACGATGGTGGCCAGTCTCCTCGATCATCTTGAACAACATCCCGATGACGTGGAAAAACTTGCGACACTGCGGTCAGTTGCCTACGGAGCGTCGCCGATGTCAGCCACGCTGCTACGACGCACCCATGCGCTGCTGGGTGTTGATTTTGCGCAGGGCTATGGCATGACTGAGCTCGCCGGCAACGCCGTGTTTCTCGATGCTGATGCGCACCGCCGGGGACTTGCTGGCGACGATGAAATCCTGCGCGCGGCTGGAAAGCCGGCGCCGGGGGTTGAAATCCGACTCGCTGCTGATGGGGAAATTCTGGTGCGGGCCGATCAGGTCATGGCTGGATACTGGAATGACAATGAAGCCACCCGCGAGGCGCTGCAGGACGGCTGGTTGCGAACTGGCGACATCGGTCGCTTCGATGCCAGCGGCCTTCTTCATATCGTTGATCGCAGTAAGGACATCATCATCACCGGCGGTGAGAATGTGTCCTCTCGTGAGGTCGAAGATGTGCTCATTGCTGCCGACGGCGTTGACCGGGTCGCGGTGGTGGGTGTCGCTGATCTGCACTGGGGTGAGATGGTGTGTGCGGTAGTTGTGGCACGCGATGCAAAGACGTTCGACGAAACGGCCATGTTGGTTCACGCCCGCGCACAGTTGGCTGGCTTCAAGATCCCAAAGCGGGTCGTGCTCGTTGATGAGTTGCCCGTAAATGCGTCAGGAAAGGTTCGTAAAAACGAACTCCGAATGCTGCTCCAGCGCTGAGGTACTCCCAGGGCATGACCGCGGGTCCACGGAGCAACTGAGTGACAACAAACTTTGCACTCCCAAAAAATGAATGGTATCCATGCGCTGTGGCTCCAATTCTGAACCCCTCGCCTGAAAGTAAGTCCGCCAAACGAATTCTCGACGCCGCAGTTCAGATCTGCGTTGAATCGGGAGAAGCGTCGCTGAGAATCGCCGATGTCATGGAACGCGCTGGTGTCCAGGCGCCGATGATCTACCGGCATTTCGGAGATCGCGAGGGTCTTGTGCAATCTGCGCAGCTTGCTCGCGGCCTGAGCGTGATGAACGAGGTGCTCGTTGAGTTCGCTGAAGCGATTGCACTGGCAACTGACACAGATTCGGTCCGTGGATGTGTCGTGATGTTAATGGAGGGGATCGGAGGTGCCGATCAGATCGGCATCCGCCGGGGACGCATCGAGGTGCTCGGCGCAGCCATCACCCGGCCAGACCTTCTTGAACAACTTCGAGCCAATCGAACCCGAATTTTCGAACTCTTGTTGGTGGCGGTTACTCGGGTGCAGGCCAATGGCTTCGTCCGCAGCGACCTTGATGCCGCCGTGTTCGTTGAATGGGCGATGGGAGCATCAATGGGTCTGGGATCACTTGAACAGGTCAGCAACCTGCCCCAGATTCGCGAAGCTTGGATGACCATGCAGCTGCAGTGCGTCAATGCGCTGCTGTTCGGTGATCAGATCGGCGTCTCCCCGCAACTCCAGGGCTGACGCTCGACATCTTCTGTGCCCTCGGGGCGATTCGAACGCCCGCACACGCCTCCGGAGGGCGATGCTCTATCCCCTGAGCTACGAGGGCGGGGGAGCCAAGACTAGCCGCAGCCGCCGATGGCGCCGATGGTGCTCGCCGATGTCACTGGTGATCAATACCGACCGCGCTCAACTTTGATCGGAACTCGGCGTAGCCGCGGTCAAGGAGATCTACGCCGTGGATCAGGCTTTCGCCCTCGGCTGCAGCAGCGGCAATGACGTACGAGAAGCCGGCACGTAGATCGGGGACAACCAGTTCCGCGCCGTGGAGTCGGGTGGGGCCCACCACAACCGCGGAATGACGGTGATTGGCGGCGCCAAACCGACAACGTGTGGGGCCAAGGCATTCGGTGAACACCTGAATCTGGGCGCCGAGACTACGCAGGGCGTCGGTGTACCCGAGGCGGTCCTCATAGACGGTTTCATGGATGACGCTCACGCCGTCGGCCTGGGTGAGAGCAGTGACGAACGGTGACTGCCAGTCGGTCATGAACCCGGGGTGCACGTCAGTCTCAAGGGCCAGCGGGCGCAACATGCGGCGGGCCCGGCGAAACGAGATGGTGTCGCCGTCGGCGTTGATGGTGAAATCGCCGCCGGCCCGGCGGTACACGTTGAGGAAGGTAGCCAGTTCAGACTGCTGCACGCCTTGCACCGTGATTTTGCCGCCAGTGGCGAGCGCAAGCGAGGCCCAGGACGCCGCTTCAAGTCGATCGCCAATGACTCGATGTTCGAAACCGCCGAGCTCGGTGACTCCGGTGACTCGGATGGTTCGGTTGGGCTCGACGGAGATCAATGCGCCCATCTTCTGCAGCACGCTGATGAGATCGAGAATCTCGGGTTCAATGGCGGCATTGGCGAGTTCGGAGTCGCCCTCGGCAAGCACGGATGCAAACAGGAACTGTTCGGTCGCACCGACGCTGGGGAAGGGGAGTTCGATACGGGCACCGCGCATGTGCTCGGCATGCAGCTCGATGACGTCATCGTGGTGGTTATCTCGGGCACCAAAGGCACGCAGCACATTGAGATGGAAATCCACTGGCCGCGGACCGATGGAGCATCCACCCGGCGCAGCCACGACAGCATGGCCGGTGCGATGCAGCGAAACGGCGGTGGTGAGCACCGGGATGCGGCTGGATGCGTGCAGCCGCATGACGTCGGCCTCGCCAAGCGCCGTGAATGCATCTGCGGTGATGGTGACTGATTCGGCATCGCGCACGACAGTGCCGCCGGCGATGCGGATGAGTTCGTCGACGACATCGATATCGGTGATCTCGGCGATGTTGGTTAGCCGGCAGGTCTCGGTGGTGAGCAGAGCGGCAACCATGGCCTTGGGGAGCGCGTTCTTCGACCCCCGGATCGCGATGTGGCCCTCAACGGGAACTCCGCCGCGCACCATGATGGTGTCGGATCGGGGTGTGATCGGTGCGTTGCTCGGAGCATCGGTGGAGGCAGACATGACCTCGTGATGCTAGGGCCGCCAGGGGTGTGACCGCACGAGCCCCAGCCGTTCATGGGGTGGAAGGTAGGGTTCGAGGACCCCAATCGATGTGTCATCCACCGGAGCGTCCCCTTCCGTGATCCGCGATCAACTCGCCGCCGTTCTCATGAACACCCTCTCGGTCCTCGAGATCGATCCGCTTCCCGAATCGATCAACCTCGAGCGTCCGGCCCGGCGCGAGCATGGTGATTGGTCCTCCAATGTGGCTCTGGCCACCGCCAAGCGAGCGGGCTGGAACCCACGGGAACTTGCCGGGCGCATCGCAGAGATCCTGAACGCACAGCTCCCACCCCACGTTCTCGCGGTCGAGATTGCAGGGCCGGGATTCGTGAACTTCCGTCTGGCTGATTCATGGCTGCACGATGTGCTCGACGATGTGCTTGCCGCCGGTGTCGACGGGTACGCCTCCTCGTCAATCGGAGTTGGTACCAAGGTGCTTGTGGAGTTTGTGAGCGCCAATCCCACCGGGCCGCTTCATGCCGGCCATGGTCGCGGTGCGGCCTATGGCGATTCGCTCGCTCGCATTTTGGCGCGTTGTGGTTATGAGGTCTCCCGGGAGAACTACCTCAACGACCGCGGCACCCAGATGCAGTTGTTCGTGGCATCGCTCGCAGCTCGCCAGCGCGGTGATGATGTTCCCGAAGGTGGGTATCAGGGGCAGTACATCGTCGACTGGGCCGCTGAAGTTCCTGAGGGAGCGGACCTCATGGAGTGGGGCGAGGCACGGGCAGTGGCCGATCATCGCGAAACCCTGACGCGAATGAACGTCGAGTTCGACTCTTGGTTCAGTGAGCGTTCCATGGTTGATTCCGGAGCTATCGAGATTACCTTGGCCGATCTTCGCGAGCGCGGTGTCGTGTACGACCACGAAGGTGCGGTGTGGCTCCGCTCCACCGATCATGGAGACGATAAGGACCGCGTTCTCATCAAGAGTGACGGCGAGTTCACCTATCTGTTGCCCGATATCGCCTATCACCGCAACAAATTCACCCGCGGGTTCGATCTGCTCATCGACGTCTGGGGTGCTGACCATCACGGGTATGTCCCGCGTATGAAGGCCGCCATGCAGTCGCTTGGGCATGATCCTGCCGAACTCGAATGCGTCATCATTCAGCTGGTCAACCTTTTGAAGGGCGGCGAGCCAGTGCGTTTCTCCAAGCGAGCCGGCGACATCGTTGAACTCTCCGAGGTACTTGATGAGGTTGGCGCAGATTCGGCCCGTCTCACCTACCTGTTGCAGTCAGTCGATTCCACACAAACCTTTGACTACGACATCGTCAAGAGCCGAGCCATGGACAATCCGGTGTTCTACGTCCAGATGGCCTACGCACGCCTTCGTTCGATCTTCCGGGTCGCCGAGGAGCGCGGCGTGATTGTGCTCGACGATGTGGATAGCTCGCTTCTCGTGCACGAACGCGAGCTTGAGATCCTGCGTGCATTGTCTGAGCTCCCCGACACCGTGGCTACGGCAGCGACTGATCGCGCCCCGCATCGCATTGCCACATGGGTGCGCGAACTTGCCGGCGCAGTGCACGGCTTCTACCACGACTGTTATGTCATGGGCGATGGCATCTCGGCAGAACTCACCCAAGCCCGACTCCGACTCGCTGAGTCGGCATCGATCGGATTGGCCATCGGCCTTGACCTTCTCGGTGTCAGCGCACCCGACCAGATGTGAGCCGACCATGAACGCACTCGAGTTCTCACTGCTTCCGGATAGCGCGGAGATTGGTCCTTCGGGCCAACTCATCATTGGTGGTTGCGACACGCTCGAACTTGCGCAGCGTTTTGGTACGCCACTGTTCGTCTACGACGAACAACATCTGCGCACTCGCTGCCGGGAGGCAGTCGCTGCATTCGGCCCCGGCGTCAACTACGCCACCAAAGCGTTCCTCTGCCTTGCCATGGCGAAACTCGCTGCAGAAGAGGGATGCAACCTCGACGTGTCGACGGCGGGGGAGTACCACGTCGCCCGCTCCGCAGGAGTGCCAGCGGAGCGTCTGGTTCTCCACGGCAACAACAAGAGCACCGATGAGCTTCGCCGGGCGATGGCCGAAGGTGTGGGACGAATCATCGTCGACTCCTTTGATGAACTCGATCGCATCGAGGCGCTTGTTGCCGAGGGTCTCGGTCGTCCCCGGGTACTCATTCGGGTCACGCCTGGGGTTGAAGCGCACACCCATGAATTTGTGCGCACGGGCCAGGATGATTCCAAGTTTGGTTTCGGACTCTCCACGGGCATGGCCGAATTGGCGGTTGTGCGTGCGGCATCCTCCGATGCCATCGATCTCGCCGGCATCCACGCCCATATCGGCTCTCAGGTTTTCGATGCTCGTTTCTTCGAGATGGCGATCGAGGTGCTCGCACCTTTCGTCGAACGGCACGCACTTGAGGAGTTCTCCGTGGGTGGCGGACTCGGTGTTGCCTACGTCAACGGCGAGGCGGCCGACACCCTCACCGAGTGGGCCTCTGCGGTGCATCGAGCCTGTGCGGCCGCGGGAATCACCGCTCGGGTCACTGCCGAACCGGGTCGATCACTCGTCGCACAGGCTGCCGTCACGCTCTATGAGGTCGGCACCATCAAAGACATCCCGGGAATCCGCACCTACGTCTCGGTCGACGGTGGCATGAGCGACAACGCTCGACCGATTCTTTACGGGAGCCAGTACGAGGCATTCCTCGCCCGTGATGTCGCTGCTGACCGCAGTCGCACGGTCACCATTGTGGGTAAGCACTGCGAATCAGGTGATCTACTCATCCGCGATGCACAGGTTCCTGACGACCTGGCGGTTGGCGATGTCCTCGCCACGCCGGTGACTGGTGCGTACGGCTACTCGCTGGCTTCCAATTACAACAAGGTCACGAGACCAGCGGTGGTGTTCGTTTCCAATGGTGAAGCCCGACTTGTGGTGCGTCGGGAAACTCTCGACGATCTCCTCACACTCGATTTGGGCTGAGCAGGCGACCTATGGGCGCCGTCGACATCTGGACCACAGTCGCGGTCGTGCTTGTGGCTGCCATGGTGCAGAGCACCACAGGTTTCGGCTTCTCGCTGTTGGCGGTTCCGTTGCTCTCGTTGGCGATTCCTACCGAAATCGCCGTTGTCGTTGCGGCCACGCTTGGAACGCTCACCAGTTCGGTGCAGGCGATCGGCGAACGCGAGCACGGTGATCGACCCACAATCCGACGGATGCTGGTGGGCGCGGCGATTGGCGCTCCATTCGGGCTGATCCTGCTTTCGGTGGCGTCGAATCGGCAACTCAAGTTCGGCCTTGCCGCGGTGATTCTCGCGTTCCTCATCATCAATCTCCGCGGCATCACCATCGAGCGGGGCTCCCGTGTGGTCGATGTTGTCGCAGGCACGATCAGCGGGGTGCTTAACACCTCGCTCTCCACGAACGGGCCGCCACTGGTGATGGCGCTCCACGCCCGGCATCTGGCGCCCTCGGTGTTCCGGGGCACCATCTCAGCGGTCTTCGCCGGCACTGGAGTCATCACCGTTGGTCTCTTCCTTGCCAGCGGGCGCTACAACTCCGATGTTCGGGAACTGCTCGTCGTTGCAGTACCTGCCATGGTGATCGGCTACGCAACCGGGGCGCGTCTGCGTCGCCATATTGATCCACCACGGTTCCGCCAGGCGGTCATGGGGTTATTGACGGCCACGGCGATCGTCACAGCTGTCGGCGCGCTACTGGCCTCCTGAGGAGTCAGGTTGGTCCGCCGATGCGGAATCCAATTCGGGCCGGGGTCGCCATCCCGATAGCCTCAGGCAGGTGAACGACTCCACGGTGCGGGTCGGCCTGCTCGGTTGCGGCACGGTCGGTTCAGCCCTCATCTCTCTCCTTCAACGCCAGCACGATGCCATTGCGGCGCGAACTGGTCTCCACATTGAGGTCACCCGCGTGGCGGTGCGTGATCTGTCGCGGCCGCGTCCGTCATCGCTTCCGAGCTCGGCATTCACCGATGACACCGCGTCGGTCATTGCTGACCCGGACATCGATGTCATCGTCGAGGTAATGGGCGGGGTTGAACCCGCACGTGCACTCATCGGGAATGCGCTCAACGCCGGCAAGCCCGTGATCACGGCGAATAAGGCCCTTCTTGCGGAGCATGGCGCGGAACTGTTCGCCGCTGCCGACGCTGCCGGTGTTGATCTGCTCTTCGAGGCTGCAGTCGCCGGTGGTATCCCGTTCGTTCGACCGTTGCGGGAATCGCTGCTGGGTGAGCCGATCCGTCGGGTCATGGGCATCATGAACGGCACGACGAATTACATCCTCACCCGCATGACTGAGGCTGGTGCCAGCTACGGCGAGGCATTGGCTGAAGCCCAGGCGCTCGGTTACGCAGAGGCTGACCCCACTGCTGATGTCGGTGGTTTCGACGCCGGAGCCAAGATCGCCATCGTTGCGTCCATTGCCTTCGGCGCCAAGGTCACTGCCGCCATGGTCGATGTTGAGGGGATCACCTCCGTCACCGCCGATGACATTTCCTTTGCAACTCGCAACGGCTATGTCATCAAGCTTTTGGCTGTTGCCGAACGCTTCGATGCCAGTACTGGTGAGCAACTCTCGGCTGCAGTTCATCCTGTTTTAGTTCCCGTGCACCATCCCCTCGCGTCGGTGCGTGACAGCTTCAACGCGGTGTTCGTAGAAGGCGATGCTGTCGGCGAACTCATGTTCTACGGTCGCGGCGCTGGTGGTGATCCCACAGCAAGTGCAGTGCTTGGCGATCTCATCGATGCATCAATCAACCTGCATCGCGGAGCCCACGCCTCAATCGGCGCGTTGGCCCCGGCGCGCTTGCGTCCTGCTGCCGACTCGGCCTCCGCGCATTATCTCAGCCTTGTCGCTGTCGATCGCCCGGGAGTGTTGGCAGCTATTGCCAGCGTGCTTGGAGACAACGGTGTGTCCATCGCCTCTATGTCGCAGTCGGCTCCTGATTCTGATCTCGGGGGCTCATTGGCCGAGGACGAGGCGCGGATCGACTTCATCACCCATCGCACCGGCCGTCGTGATCTTGATGCCACCCTGACAATTCTGCGTTCGCTCGATGCTGTGCGTCGTGTCGGCAGTGTCATCAGTGTTCTCAGCGACGAGGAGGATGACGCATGAGTGGACTCACCTACGTCAGCACTCGCGGTGCTGCCCCGGAGTTGGGTTTCGCCGATGTGCTGCTCGCCGGTCTCGCTCGTGACGGTGGCCTCTATGTTCCCAAGCAGTGGCCATCGATCACTGTTGAGGCGCTTGAGCGCTTCGCCACAATGCGTTACGCCGAGGTGGCGGTTGAGGTTATGTGGCCGTTCGTCGAAGGCTCGATTGAGTACGACGCATTCGCGGCAATCGTGGCTGACTCGTATGCCACCTTCGAGGCCGATGAGGTCGTGCCCCTTCGCGATCTTGGCGACAACCTCTGGCTGGCTGAACTGTTCCACGGTCCCACGCTTGCCTTCAAAGACATTGCCCTGCAGCTGGTCGGGCGTCTGTTCGACCATGAACTGACCCGTCGTGGTGAGAAGGTCACCATTGTCGGAGCCACCTCTGGTGACACCGGTTCGGCAGCAATTGAGGCGCTTCGCGAGAGGGCAACGGCGGAGGTTTTCATTCTGCATCCTGCCGGGCGGGTCTCCGATGTGCAGCGACGACAGATGACCACCGTGGATGCACCAAACGTGCACAACATCGCTGTCGAGGGCACCTTCGACGACTGCCAGGATCTCGTCAAGGCGTTGTTCGCCGATGACAGTTTCCGCGAGACCCGAAACCTCTCGGCGGTGAACTCCATCAACTGGGCTCGTGTTATGGCCCAGATCGTTTACTACGTCACAACCACCACGCGACTCGGCGGGGGAGTTGGCCGACCGGTGGCCTTCTCGGTTCCCACTGGCAATTTCGGCAACGTCTTTGCCGGCTATGGCGCCCAACGAATGGGCACACCGATCTCGCAGTTCGTTGTCGCATCGAATCGCAATGACATCCTCACCCAGTTCCTCACCACCGGAACAATGACCATCGGTGAGGTTCATCCCACCCTCAGCCCCAGCATGGATATCCAGGTGTCCTCCAATCTCGAACGTCTCTTGTTCGAAATCCATGGACGCGACGGCTCAGCGATTGCCGAGATGATGGCTCGCTTCCGCTCCGAGGGCACTGTCACGGTCGACACCGGCCGGCTTGACCTGCTCGCTGACCACTGGAGTGCCGGTCGGGTCGACGACGCGCGCACCTCGGAGACGATTGCTCGGTTGTACGAACAGCAGGGTGTGCTCATCGATCCGCATACTGCGGTTGGGCTCGCCGCTGCCCGCGAGGCCCGGGCCGATGCCTCGGTTCCGATGGTGGTGCTGGGCACCGCGCACCCCGCAAAGTTCCCGGCCGCTGTCGAGGCTTCCTCGGGCGTTCACCCGCAACTGCCCGACCGACTAGCCGATCTGTTTGATCGTGAGGAGCGCCTCGTCACCGTCGCCAATGACTATGTGGCGGTCCGCTCCCTTATCGAGAACACCCTCGATACGGCTCGCTGAGCCGCTCACCCGCGAAATGCGCCACACTTAGACCCATGAAGTACGTCGTCTGTGTTCCCGATGGTTGTGCCGATGAGCCGCTGGCCGAGCTGGGCGGTCGAACGCCCCTGCAGGCGGCCAACACCCCCACCATTGATCGTCTCGCCGCCCGATCCACATTGGGACGCGCTGCAGTCATCCCCGCCGGCATGCCGCCGGGTTCCGATGTCGGCAATATGTCGATCTTCGGTTACGACCCAGCTCGCTATCACACCGGTCGCGCCCCCATCGAGGCTGCTGCACTTGGTCTTCGCCTCCGTCCCGATCAGGTGGCGTATCGCTGCAACCTCTCCACGGTGGGAGCGGACGGCACCATGATCGATTTCGCCGGCGGACATCCCTCCACCGAAGATGCCGCCACCGTCATTGCTGCGCTCCAGTCGGAGCTCGGCGGCGATGGCATCGAGTTTCATCCCGGCGTGCAGTACCGACACATCATGGTTGCGCCCGCAGAGTGGGCCGAAGCTGAGTGCGCCCCGCCGCACGATCTCACTGGCAAGCCATCGGTATGGCCCACCGGTGCTGCAGCTGCGCAGTTGCAACGACTTATGGACGCGTCGCGTGATGTTCTCGCGGACTCCAACATTGACGCATCGCAGATCTGGCTCTGGGGTCAGGGGTTCCAGCCCCAGATGCCCTCGTTCAGTTCTACCTACGGCGTCCAGGCAGGCCTCGTCACCGCAGTTGATCTCGTGCGCGGGCTTGGCGTGCTTACCGAGATCGACATCGTCGAGTTGGCCACGGCCACCGGTTGGTACGACACCGACTACGAAGGCAAGCGCGATTGTGCGCTGCGCTCGCTCGAGTCCGGTGCTGATCTGTTCATCATCCATGTCGAGGCCACCGATGAGGCTGGTCATGCCGGCAACGTCGAGGAGAAAGTTCGCGCCCTCGAGAACTGGGACGCTCGCATCTTCGCCGATCTTCTCCCCGCTCTCGATGACATGGGGCCCTGGCGCCTGCTGATGCTTCCCGATCACGCCACGCCGCTCGCCACTCGCACCCACAGCTCCGATCCCGTGCCGTTTTTGCTCGCTGACTCTGCGGTGGATGGTCCCGGTGGGGTCTACACCGAAGATGGGGTGGCATCCGCGCCCGTGGTTGCCGGCCACGAACTCATGGGTCGTTTGCTCTCACCGGCCTAGGTCCCTACGCTTCGCAGGTCGATCGCAGCTCAGCCCGATCCTCTCCCCGCCGTCCGGCGGACCCCGGAACACTGCGTTTCGGTCCTCACTCCCTTTCTTTCACTACCCATTTCCCGAAGCAGTTCTGTGATCAGGCCGCGCGCAATCCAGCGTCGTTGATCGCCGGGCACCACCACGATCTCCCCGGAGGAATCACCATGGCCGACCAACTCGAACGCTCCATGCTTGAGGCAAAGGAACGCGAAGAACTCGTTTCCATTGCCAAGGCGCTGGGGGGCAAGCCCGCAGCCCGGGCCAAGAAGTCCACGGTGATCGATCTGATCCTCGAGCTCGCCGGTGTCACCGGTGCGCCAGCGCAGGAGCCGGCCGCCGCTCCGGCCCGCAAGACCAAGGCACCGGCGAAGGCGCCGGTCGAAGCGGTCGCTGCCAACCTCGACGCCGAGGAACCCGCCGCTGAGGTCGAGTCCGATGATGATGATGATGCGTCCGACGCCGCTTCATCGGAAGCTGCACAGGTTGTTGCCATTGATCCCGATGTTGAAACTGTCCCGACCCCGCCTGAGTTGCTCGATGATGCAGCTGACACTGGCGAAGCCGGAGAGGGAGGTCGTCGCCGCCGTCGCCGGGGTCGTGGTGGCGATCGCGATGGTTCACGCGAGATCGTGCGCGACACCAATCGTCCCGATGAGCCCTTCGTTGGCGAACCCACTGAGGTTTCCGGTGTTCTCGACCTTCGTGATGAGGGCTACGGATTTATCCGCGTCGCTGGTTACCTGCCCACCCGTGATGATGTCTACGTCTCGGTGAAGCAGGTCCGTCAGTTTTCCCTTCGCCGCGGCGATCTGGTGGCCGGCGCCTGTCGTCCCGCCACACGTAACGAAAAGAACCCGGCGCTTCTGCGGATCGACACCGTCAATGGCGTCGATCCCGATGCCGCTCGTGACCGTCGTCGTTTCGACGAACTCACACCGCTGTTCCCCGACTCGCGTCTCGCGCTTTCCAGTCGCGATGAGCCGTACAACATGACCGCGCGCATCATCGATCTGATCGCACCTATCGGTAAAGGCCAGCGCGGACTCATCGTGTCGCCTCCGAAGGCAGGCAAGACCACGATCATGAAGCAGATCGCCAAGTCGATCGAGATGAACAATCCCGAGGTGCACGTCATGGTGCTGCTCGTCGATGAGCGACCTGAAGAGGTCACCGATATGCGACGATCAGTCTCCGGTGAGGTCATCGCCTCCACCTTCGATCGTCCGGCTGAAGAGCACACCGCGGTCGCTGAGCTTGTCATCGAACGAGCCAAGCGCCTGGTCGAGGACGGCGCGGACGTCGTCATCATTCTCGATGGCATCACGCGACTCGCTCGTGCCTACAACCTTGCCGCGCCGACCACTGGTCGCGTCATGTCCGGCGGTATCGATACTGGCGCCTTGTACCCGCCCAAGAAGTTCTTCGGTGCGGCCCGCAATGTCGAGGAGGGTGGGTCACTCACGATCCTCGCCAGTGCGCTCGTCGACACGGGCTCGCGTATGGACGAGGTCATTTTCGAGGAGTTCAAGGGCACCGGAAACATGGAACTTCGACTCGATCGCCGCATGGCTGAGCGTCGGATCTACCCGGCCATCGACGTGGATGGCTCCTCGACCCGCCATGAGGAGCTGCTCTACGACCGCAAGCAGCTTCAGAACGTCTACAAACTGCGTCGGGTGCTCTCCGGACTCGCCGCTGAGGGGTCTGGCGCTGCTGGTCTCGAGATGCTTATCGACCGGCTCGGCTCGTTCCGCACCAACGACGAATTCCTGGCTGAGATCGCCAAGGGCTGACCTGATTCAGCGTTTTTGACCGATTCCGGCCTCCCCTCGGAGGCTGGATTGCGGTTTACCCGTCCCGTCCGGCAGACTAACAATCCCAATTTCTCACTGGAGTATCGCCATGAAGGCCGACATCCATCCCAATTACGTCGAGGCGACGGTCAAGTGCTCGTGTGGCAACACGTTCACGACTCGCTCCACCAAGGCTGAGCTCACCTCCGAACTCTGCAACGAGTGCCACCCCTTCTACACGGGCAAGCAGAAGCTCGTTGATACCGGTGGTCGCATCGAGAAGTTCGAGAAGCGCTACGGCAAGCGCCGTAAGTAGCGCGACCGCCCGACGTCAGGGGCCTGTCGTTCCACTCGAAGCAGATCAGCGAGCCCCGCTCCTAGCGGCCAAGGCACGCGGTCTGGTCTCCCAACATCTCGGACTCGCGAGCGATGAGGTCGCGCCTGTTGCGCTGCCTTTCGGCGCGGCAGTGCACTACGAGGACAGCATCTGGCTATTGCTCGATTCAGACCCGATCCGGTCAGTTGGGCCAGCGATGGTCTGGGCTGAAGGCAAAGGTGCGAATGCGCTGCACCTGATGGTTGACGATCCGGTGGCCTGTGCGGTCGTGGCTCGTCGCGCCACGCTGTTCGCCGATGCACCGCAGGTCTGGCGGGTAACGGGGCGGTCATTGTCGGCCTCGCCGGTTGCCGAGCCGCATCTTCCGATCGAGCCCTCCGCGGTGGCACGAGAGGCCGCAGCATTGCTTCGCAGCGCCGGTGTCGATGTCGTCATCGAACATGGCGAGATCCGCGGTGAGATCCGCGGGCTGGAGATTGCGCGTGTTGTGCTCCAGGACAATGGCGATGCCCGCATCGATGTCGGTGTTGGCCGACACGACCGTGAGGCATTCACCATGGTGCACGGAACCCTGCCAACTGCCGAGGCACTCGCCTCAGTGGTGGCCAGTGTGGATGCCGTTCGACGGCCCGAGGCCCAGCCGCATCCGCTACGCCAACTCGCGGCGGAGGGTTGGTTGCGATGGCGTCTGCTCAACGAACCGGGACTGGTCGGCCTGACCGAACTACGAGCGGCTGAGGCCACCGTGGCTCGTGAGAGCGTTAAGGACACCGGGGCGACCATCGCCTTCGGGTGTGATCAGGCAGGCGACGATGTGGTCGTGGCCTGTTCCGTCGGCATTGATCTCGACCTTGTCCCTGCCGCCGCCGATGGTCGCCTCTCACTCGCTGCTGATGCCCGCCTCGTCATTGTGCTTCCCGAACGTGATCTGCACCCGGCCACCCGTCGGTTGGCTGGACTTCTCGAGCACCCGGCCGAGTTCGTCACAATCTCCGGCGACTGGCGTGTCGCAACTGCAGAGCAGTTCTCATGAGCATGCTCGAGCGTCTCGATGGACTCGAACGTGAATTTGCCGATGTTGAACGCTCGATTGCTGACCCCGCAGTTATCTCCGACCAGACCATCTACGCGGAGCTCAGTCGCCGCTATCGCGACCTTGGCGATCTGGTCGGTCGTCTTCGTGAGCTTCGGCAGGCGACCGAGGATCTGGCGATGGCCCGGGAGATGTACAGCGACGCGGATGCCACCGATCGCGAGATGTTGCGCGAGGAGATCGATACGGCCGAATCCGCGATCGAGCGACTCGACGAGGAGATCAAAGTTCTCCTACTGCCCAAGGATCCCAACAACGATCGCAATGTCATCGTGGAGATCCGTGGTGCCGAAGGTGGTGAGGAAGCCAACCTCTTCGCCCGTGACCTGTTCGAGATGTACCGCTCCTATGCCTCGCGCCTGGGATGGAAGTTCGAGATCATGGAAGCGCAGGAGTCCGATCTTGGCGGCTATGCCGACGTGACCTTCCGACTTGCCGGCGACGGGGTGTGGAGCCGCATGAAGCATGAGGGTGGCGTGCATCGCGTGCAGCGGGTGCCGGTCACCGAGAGCCAAGGCCGCGTGCACACCTCCTCGGCTGCTGTCACGGTGCTTCCCGAAGCCGATGAGGTAGACGTACAGCTCGATATGAACGAACTTCGTATCGACGTATACCGCTCATCTGGTCCGGGCGGGCAGTCGGTCAACACCACTGACTCGGCGGTGCGGATCACGCATCTGCCCACCGGTGTGGTCGTCGCCATGCAGGACGAGAAGAGCCAGATCCAGAATCGGGAGAAAGCACTGCGGGTGCTGCGCAGTCGGTTGTTGCAGGCCGAGCAGGATCGCCAGGCGGCAGAGGCCTCCGGTGCCCGTCGGGCGCAGACCGGCGGTGGTGGCCGATCCGAGAAGATCCGCACCTACAACTTCAAGGAGAATCGCCTCTCCGACCATCGCATCGGGCTCACCCTCTACAAGCTCGACAAGATCCTCGGCGGCGAACTCGACGAGGTAGTTGACGCTCTTGTTGCTGATGAGCGGGCCACGCAGTTACGAGAACGCGAGAGCTGATGGGTTCGCAGCCCGACGGCACGGTGTCGTGGCGCAACCTGCAGGCTGAGGCCGAACGAGCCCTCGGCGCGGTCAGCGATTCACCTGCGATTGATGCCCGCCGAATCGTCGAGCGTGCATCGGGTCTTGAGGGAGCGCAGTACGTGCTCGGTCTTGATGATCTCGCCACCGAACGAGGCGTGCACTTCTTCGATCTCATGCTCGAGCGCCGGGTGCATGGTGAGCCCCTGCAGTATGTGGTGGGCAGTTGGGGATTTCGCTATCTGGATCTGCTTGTGGATCAGCGAGTCCTCATTCCTCGGCCCGAAACCGAGTCAGTGGTGGAGTTTGCATTGGTCGAGCTTGATGCCATGCGTGTTGGCGAGCCGGGTCGTTCGCTAGTGGCAGTTGATCTGGGAACAGGGTCGGGAGCGATCGGACTGTCCATCGCATTCGAGCGCGAGCGTGTGGATGTGTGGCTCACCGATGCATCGGAAGATGCGCTTTCAGTTGCCCGCGCCAATCTTGCCGGCCTCGGTCGCGCCGCCCCCCGGGTTTCCATCGCGCCAGCCGGGGAGTGGTTCGCCTCGTTACCTGCGCAACTGCGGGGTCAGATTGATCTCATCGTGTCGAACCCGCCCTATGTCGCGGATTCCGATGAGTTGCCCGCGGTGGTGCGCGACTGGGAACCGGCCTCAGCACTGTTCGCCGGAGCTGACGGTCTCGATGATCTGCGGGTGATCGTGGCCGAGGCGCCGAGCTGGTTGTCACCTGCTGGATCGCTGGTGGTCGAACTGGCTCCGACTCAGGCCGAGGCCTTCGCAGCGCTTGCCCGCGAGGCTGGGTTTGCTGAGGTTGAGATCAAGCAGGATCTCACCGGACGCGACCGTGCGGTGATCTGCCGACGGGGCTGATCTCGCGGCGGCGGCCTGCGAACCTTTCAGACCAACCTACGATGCGGCGTGGCCATCGCCCTTGCACTCATCTCCTCGGTCCTGTGGGGCACCTCGGACTTCATTGGCGGAACGGTCTCAAAACGGATTCCTTCGTCCACGGTGCTGCTGTGGTCCAGCCTTGCCGCGCTTCCCTTCATGGCTGTGGTGGCTCTTGCTACCGGCAACTTGCACTTCTCCGGCACCACAGTCGGCTGGGGGATCGTGGCTGGAGTCTCCTGCTCCCTTGGGATCGTGGCGCTGTATCAGGCGCTGGCCACCGGCATCATGGGTGTCGTGGCGCCGATTGCCAGCACCTCGGTGCTGGTCCCGGTCGTGGTGGGGTTCGCTCGGGGTGAGGGTCCCGGGCCGATGCGGTCGGCTGGTATCGCGATCGCCATCATCGGGGTAATCCTCGCCGGCGGTCCGCATCTGCGGCTGTTTCGCACCGGTGGGCACCGCCCGATTCTGCTTGCCCTCATTGCCGCGCTGGGTATTGGCATCTCACTGCTCGCAGTGGCGAATGGCAGTAGCGACAACGCGCTCTCAACGCTGCTGGTGATGCGCATCGTCTATCCGGTGCTGTTGATCGTCGTGGTTATCGTCACCCGTGCTCCTCGCGTCGCCGGTCGCGGCAATGTGTTGCCCGCCGCAGTCGCCGGCATCGGTGACGCGCTTGCCGTCACGCTCTACGGCGTGGCCACGCGCAGCGGCGCGCTGCCGGTCGTCGCCGCGCTGTCCTCGCTGTTCCCTGTCACGACGTTGGTGCTTGCTCGCCAGATCGAACATGAACGTCTCGAACGCGAGCAGGCCATCGGGGTGGCGTTGGCACTGGTCGGTGTACTCATCGTGGTGACGAGCGGCAGCTAGCGAATCTCAGAAGTGCCAGGGGAAGCTCGACCAGTCGGGGTCGCGCTTCTCGAGGAAGGAGTCGCGCCCCTCGGCGGCTTCATCGGTCATGTAGGCGAGTCGGGTGGCTTCGCCGGCGAACACCTGCTGGCCCACAAGTCCATCGTCAATGAGGTTGAACGAGAACTTGAGCATGCGCTGCGCAGTAGGGCTCTTGCCGTTGATGAGACGACCCCACTCGAGCGCGGTGGCTTCGAGTTCGGCATGGGGCACGACCTCGTTGACCATGCCCATGCGATACGCCTGCTCAGCGGTGTACTCGCGGCCGAGGAAGAAGATCTCGCGGGCGAATTTCTGGCCGACCTGACGGGCCAGATAGGCCGAGCCGAACCCGCCGTCGAAACTGGCGACGTCAGCGTCGGTTTGCTTGAACCGGGCGTGCTCGGCACTGGCAAGTGTGAGATCGGCCACGACGTGGAGGCTGTGGCCCCCGCCGGCGGCCCAACCCGGAACCACGCAGATCACGACTTTGGGCATGAAGCGAATGAGTCGCTGCACCTCGAGGATGTGAAGCCGTCCGGTGCGGGCCGGATCGATGGACTCGGAGGTCTCACCTTCGGCATATCGATAACCATCGCGACCGCGGATTCGCTGATCACCACCTGAGCAGAACGCCCAGCCGCCGTCTTTGGGAGAGGGGCCGTTGCCGGTGAGCAGGACGCAACCGACATCGCTCGACATTCGCGCATGGTCGAGAACCCGGTAGAGCTCGTCGACGGTCTGCGGGCGGAACGCGTTGCGGATTTCGGGTCGATCAAAGGCCACCCGCACGGTGCCGTGGTCGTTTGCCCGGTGGTAGGTGATGTCGGTCAGGTCGTCGAAACCGGGGACGACAGTCCATGACCTGGGGTCGAAGATCTCAGAGACCACAATTTCTCCGTTCGCAATGGGCGAGATACGCATACCATCTTCCCCCACGGAGCGCGTTCAGCGTTCATTCGACGGAATCACCCCGTGGAGGACCCATGTTCGGAAAGCGATGCAAGGCCGAGAACGCCGCTGATCGCCTGCGTCCACTCGAGTTCTTCGAGGGATTCAGCGATGCTGACCTTGACCGCGTGGGCGAACTTGCCGATGACGTCGAGGCTGAGACCGGCGCTGTGATCATCGATCAGGGTCGGGTTGGACAGCAGTGCTACATCATCGAATCCGGATATGCCGGTGTCTACGTAGCCGAAGAGCACATCGTCACGCTTGGCCCAGGCTCGATGGTGGGGGAGATGGCGCTTATCGACCGCCGCCCGCGCACCGCAACTGTCATCGCCGAGTCGCCGATTCGACTGCTTGAGTTCGATACGCGTGCATTCCGAACACTTCTTGCCGAGATGCCGATGGCTGAGGAGCGCGTGCTTACCCTGCTCGCCGATCGCATCAAGGCCAACAAGGCTGTTTGAGTTTTCGAGTTAGGCGAGTTCGATCTCGCCACTCGCGCTGCGACTGGCGGCACGACCAATGAGATCGACGGTTGCCACTGCATCCATAAATGCCGGTTCCGCGCTGTGGCACCAGGTGCGGTTCCCATTCGGAGTGCGAGCGGCGACAAGGGCATGTGTGGGTCCGCTGCGTTCATGGGCCACGGTTGCGCTCTCGATCGTGACCGGTCCGATCCATGCATCGTCGAGCTCGACCCGGGGGAGAGCATCGACCTCCGCCTGCGGTTCGCTGTAGCCGTACGCGCCGCGTCGTGGTGGCGCCGTCGAAAGCACAAGCACCGCGTGTTCAGTCGTGTAGCCGCCGTTTGCGGTGCACAGGCCGATCGAGCCTGGATCATGGCGCAGTACGTCCACCATCGTGGCGACGCCATGGCTCGTGTAGTCGTTCCACGGTCCGCCGGCGAAGCTCATCCCACCAGTAACTGTCAAGGGCAACCGGGCGCCGACACCACCCCATCCATTGCCATTGGCGTTTGGATCATCGACGAGGCCGAGTTCGATGGCTCCGATCTGCACGGCGGCGGGGAAGCAGGAGTAGAGATCGGCATGATCGATTTCATCGACGGTGATGCCAGCGAGAGCGAACGCGTCACGACCGGCGAGACGAAGCGCTGGGGAACTGCAGAGATCAACTCGGTTCGACACATTCCAGTGATCGACTGCTTCGGTGCCGGCGTGCAGGAACACCCACCGGTCACGCGGTACGCCAGCAGCCTGCGCTGCTGCCACTGAGGTGATGATCAAGCCAGAGCCCTGATCAACCTGATTATTCGAACAGAGACGCTTTGTGTAGGGGAACGAAATCATGCGGTTGTCATCGGACACCGTGGCGATCTCATCGGGGCTGAACCCCGATTGAATCCAAGCCTGCGGATTGTTCCGGGCCACCTCAGCAAAGGCCGACCACAGGGTGCCGAGTCGCTGCTGGTGCTGATCGATGGTGAGACCCAGCCGAGCGCGAAGTGCGTTCTCGAACAGGGGATAGATGTGCACGGGCATGACGACGCCGCGACCGGCTTCAACCTCATTCGCCAGGGGTCGTTCGTCGCCGATCGCTGTTGGCGAAGGGGTGTCTTCTGCTTGGACGGTCCATTCGGGTTTTGCGCCGGCTGCTTTTGCCATGGAGACCGAGCGAGTTGCCTCGCCACCGCAGAGCACGATGACCTCGGCGTCGCCGGCCTGAATCTCTGCTGCGGCCCGGGCGATCATCACCCCGGCGAGGTTGCCGCCCATCACCGATGTGGCCAACTCGCCCGGATGTGCACCGATGGCTTCAGCCACCAGCGCGGCAACGTTGCGATAGCGCCAGGACAGCTGCGAGACCGTGCGAACTGCATCGGCTGCTGCCAGAAGTCCGGTGCCTCCGCTGTCGAGTTCAGCCTGACGCAATGCCTCAATCATGAGGTCGGCTGGTTCGAGCGAGGTTTGGCCGCGATCGGGTCGAATGGTGATCTGCCCGACTCCAACGATCACGGGAAGACGGGGATCAAGTTCTTCTGTCACGCCTGAACGGTAACTGGGCGCAATGGCGTCACTACAATCCCCACCACGACGCGTTGGTCGACTGCCCCGCAACACGGTGGCACCAGCTTCCAGCGCCGCACCAAGGGAGACCCTCGCCATGCCCTGGCCCGCCGACAACGACAGCGCAGTGTTCGACCTCATTGATGCCGAGGTCGAACGACAGAACACCACGCTGCAGCTGATCGCTTCGGAGAACTTCACCTCGCCTGCGGTCATTCGCGCCACGGGGTCGGTTCTGACCAACAAGTATTCCGAGGGCTACCCGGGGAAGCGCTACTACGGCGGCAATCTCATCGTCGACGACATCGAAGATCTCGCTCGAGATCGCGTCAAGGCGCTCTTCGGCGCCGATCACGCCAATGTGCAGCCGCATTCGGGTGCGAACGCCAACCTCGGTGTGTACCTCGCGCTGCTGAAGCAGGGCGACACGGTGATGGGTCTCAGTCTCGATCATGGCGGCCATCTCACCCATGGCTCGCCGGTCAACATCTCCGGGCTCTTCTACAACTTTGTCTCCTACGGCGTCACTCCTTCTGATGAGCGCATCGATTACGACGAGATCCGTGACACCGCGCTGCGTGAACGACCCAAGATGATCATCGCCGGGGCCACTGCGTATCCGCGCATCATCGACCCCGCGCCCATTCGTGCCATCGCTGATGAGGTGGGTGCGCTGTTCATGTTCGACGCCGCACATATCGCTGGTCTCATCGCCGGTGGGGTGCATCCCAACCCGGTGCCCTATGCCGACGTCGTCACGTTCACGACGCATAAGACGCTGCGTGGACCTCGCGGTGGTTGCATCCTCTCCACCGCTGAGCACGCGGCGGCAATCGACAAGGCGATCTTCCCCGGTTTGCAGGGTGGACCGCTTGAGCACGCCATCGCTGGCAAGGCCGTGGCCTTCCGTGAGGCTGCCGATCCGTCATTCAAGGGATACGCCGAGCAGATCGTGCGCAACGCCGCAGCCCTTGCAGAAGCATTGGCCAAAGAAGGGTTCCGTCTTGTGTCCGGTGGCACTGACAACCACCTACTTCTTCTCGATCTGCGTAACTTCGATGCCGAACTCACCGGCAAGGAAGCGCAGGCGGTGCTCGATCAGGCCGGCATCACTCTCAACAAAAACACAATTCCCGATGATCCTCGCTCACCGTTTGTCACCAGTGGTGTGCGCATCGGTACCCCTGCAGTCACCACCCAGGGCATGACCGAACCGGAGATGGTCGAGATCGCATCGCTCATCTCTCGCGCGCTGCGTAACCGCACCGACGACTCGGCTCTGGCGGCAGTTCGCGACGACGTGGCCGTGCTCTGTTCCAAGTTCACGCCATACGGCTGAGCGAACAGCGAATCTGACTCGTGCCCACGCTCGGCGCTTATGGAGTAATCCTCGCCGTCGTGGCCGGGACCACGTTCGCGTCGTTGTTTGCTGTGCGTCGGCTCTCGGTCCGCATTGGCGCAGTGGTGCGCCCCGACGAACGACGCGTGCATGAACGACCCACCCCCACACTTGGCGGCGTGTCGATGCTCCTGGGCGTCGTTGCGGGTATTGCAGTGGCTTGGGCAATGGGATCGTTCGATGCCATCTTCGAAGGCAGTACCGAACCGTTGGGTTTGGTGCTCGCCGCAGTGCTCATCGCCGGGGTGGGCATCATTGATGATCTCCGCGATGTTTCTGCGCCGGCCAAGTTGGCCGGCATGGTTGTCGCCGCCAGCGTTCTGGTCATCTCCGGCATTTCGATCCTGGTGTTCCGTGTGCCATTCGCGGGCGTGTTTGTGCTCTCAACCGACTGGTCGTATCTGCTGTCGGTGCTTTGGGTGGTGGGCATGGCCAATGCCATCAACCTCATTGACGGCCTTGACGGTCTGGCCGGTGGGATCGTGGCGATCGCCGCGGGAACGTTCTTCCTCTACGCCCATCAGCTCAGCGGCGAGGGACTGCTCGGGGCCGGCAATATCGGTCCGCTCATCGCGATTGTCGTTCTTGGTGCCTGCGTCGGCTTTCTGCCCCACAACATTCATCCGGCGAAGATCTTCATGGGAGATGGGGGAGCGCTGTTGCTCGGTCTGCTTATGGCGGCTTCGACCATGGTGGTCGGGGGTCGAACCGATCGCAGCTTCTCGGGCAGTTCGTTCTTCTTCTTCGCCCCGCTGTTCATCCCACTGGTGATCCTCGGCGTGCCGGTGATTGACACGTTGTTCGCGATCATTCGCCGGGCCCGTCATCGGTCGGGTATCTCCACCGCCGATAAGGGACACCTTCACCATCGGCTTATGGATCTCGGCCACGGTCACCGGCGCAGCGTGTTCATCCTGTGGACCTGGACCGCCCTTTTGTCAGGGTTCGTTCTCTGGCCGATCTACAGCCGCTCTGGAGATGGCGTGGTGCCGTTCGGCATTGCCGCGATCCTGCTGAGCCTCTACACGATCCTGCATCCCGGAGTCCGGACCGGCCGTCGACGAGTCGGTGAATCCACAGGTGATTCCAGCCAGTGAAAACCTGACAGAACTTGCGGAAATGGCGTGCATCGCCTACTTTGCGATTCTCTTCACAAGCCCAGTGGGTCGGTCTGGTACCACCCCAGGCATGCCCCGTTGAACAGGTCAATCATGGACGTCGGGGTGACCCGGAGGATGGACGCAGTGGCCGTGTCGAACAAGCGCGAGATCTCCGAGCAGATGGGTCGAGCCACCGGTGGCTACGAGCTCGCGCTTTCTCCGCTGCTGCTTGCCCTCATCGGCTACGGCCTTGACCGTCTCTTCGGAACAGTTCCGGTCCTCACCATCGTGCTGGCTTCCGTCGGACTCATCGGCGTCGTCGTCAAGATCTACTTCCAGTACCGCTCAGAGATGGAAGAGCACGCAAAGAACGGACCGTGGGCCCGATGATTCCATCGTCGATGCCGTCACCGTCCGCAGTCGAAGGCACCGCGCCCGAAGCGATCATTGCTCGCGACATCGCCAAGCGTGCGGCCATGATCGCTCCGATCTTCATCCTCGTGTTCGGTCTCATCTGGGGCATGAACGGGGCGTATTCCACCGCCTACGGACTCGCAATCGTGGTTTGCAATTTTGCTCTGGCTGGGGCGCTATTGTCTTGGTCTGCAAGTATCTCGCCGGGCCTGATGATGGGTGTAGCGCTGTTCGGTTACCTCATTCGCCTGGCGCTTATCTTTCTGGCCATCTGGCTGGTTCGCGGTGCATCGTGGGTGGCGCTCGTGCCACTCGGTATCACGATCATCTCGGCTCACCTGGGCCTGCTGTTCTGGGAGATGAAGTACATCTCAGCCTCCCTCGCCTTTCCGGCCCTCAAGCCTTCCTCGCCCAAGCCTGTCTCCAAGGAGTCTTCCGCATCGTGATCTTCGGACTCGAGTTCCCACCGATTCAGAACCTCGTCGAATGGCCGAACTGGTTCGGCCCCGAGGGGTCCTGGTACGGCTTCAATAAGATCGCGTTCATCAACGTGATCGCGTTGGTTGCCACAACCTCGCTGTTCTTCATCGCCGGTCGGTCGAAGTCGCTGGTTCCCAAGGGAGCAAAGAACCTTGTGGAGTCCGCAGTCGACTTCATCCGTGACGGCATCGTGCTCGAGACCATGGGGCCCGAGGGCATCAAGTACTTGCCCTATCTGGTGAGCCTTTTCTTCTTCATCCTCATCACGAACATCTTCGAGGTCATCCCGTTCTTCCATATGCCGGGTAATGCCCGCATGGCTGGTCCTGCGGTGCTCGCCCTGTTGACTTGGGCCTACTACATCGCTGTCGGAATCAAGCACCAGGGTCCGAAGTACTTCATCAACGCCATTGCGCCCGCCGGTGTCCCCAAGGCGCTGTTGCCGCTCGTGATCCCGATTGAGTTCCTCTCAACCTTCATCGTTCGGCCCTTCTCGCTGGCCGTGCGTCTGTTCGCCAACATGCTTGCCGGTCACATTCTTCTCGTGACCTTCAGCGTGCTCTGTATCACGCTGTTCACGGCGTCGCTCTTGGCGATCGTCCTGCCACTCTCGTTCGCCATGCTCGTGGGCCTCACCGGCTTCGAGATCATGGTGGCGTTCCTGCAGGCCTACATCTTCACCATCCTGGCCGCCGTGTACATCGGCAGCTCGATGCACGCCGAACACTGATCTTTCACATTCATCCCCGAGGACGATCCTGTCCTCAACCCGATGTCGTCACCGGTGGTCGCCGGGGGCGCAACACCCACAACAGGAGAGCAACAACCCATGAGCATCCTTGCGCAAGCAGCAGCGGCAACCGCCGACAAGGCGACCCAGCAGGCAATCGCTGGTGCGACGAACGCCGGTATGGCTTACGGCCTCGCCGCCATCGGCCCGGGCATCGGCATCGGCTACCTCGTCGGTCAGTCGGTTCAGGCCATGGCTCGTCAGCCCGAGGCCGCCGGCATGGTTCGAACCACCATGTTCCTCGGTATCGCCTTCACCGAAGCCCTTGCTCTCATCGGCTTCGTGGTCTTCATTCTTCTCAAGTTCGTCTGATCCACTGTTCGGGTGTTGTGCCCTCCCCTTCGGGGGAGGGTCGACCCAGATAGTCCTTCCTTCCGCACGACGACGCACGCCTCAAGGAGTTCTCTGTGCTCGCTCTCGTACGGGTCCTCGCTGAAGCCGCCGCCACTGATGTCCAGCAGGCGACGGAAACCGCAGCGAAGAACCCGATCCTTCCGACAATCAACGAGATGTTCTGGGCAGCAGTTGTCTTCTTGCTGCTCTGGGCCCTCATGAAGTTCGTTCTGCTCCCGCCCATCACCAAGTTGATGGCCGCTCGGGCCGACACCGTCCGGGGCGACCTCCAGGCTGCTGAAGCTGCCGAGGCGCAACGGGTCTCCCGACTCTCCGACTACGAGGCCGGCCTTGCCGGGGCTCGTTCTGAGGCCATCGGGATCATCGAGCAGGCCCGCAGCGAGGGCGATGCCGAACGGCGCGTGCAGATCACGGCAGCCGATGCCGAGGTCGCCACGCTTCGCGCCGACGCTGCAGCCGAGATCGCCGCCGCCAAGGTGCGAGCCCGGGCCGAACTCACCTCATCGATCACTGACATCGCTGTCGGTGCCGCCGAGGCGGTCGTCCAGAAGCCCATCGATCGTGCGTCACAAACCGCACTGGTCGAGGACTACGTCAGCCGTTCCGGCTCCCAGAACTGATCGGCACAGGAGACGACATGAACATTCTCATCCTCGCCGCTGAGGTCACGACCAAAACCGCCGAAGCAGTCACCACCACAGCCGCTTCCGAAGGCACCCACCATGCCAATGGTTGGATCCTCCCCGGCGACATCAACGAGGTCATCTGGGGAACGATCGGTTTCCTCATCGTGTTCTCGCTCATCGTCTGGAAGGGTGGCCCGGCCATCAAGGCCATGTGGAACGGTCGCATCGACCGCATCCGCACCGAACTCGAGACCGCGGCTGCAGCACGGTCCGAAGCCGAGGCCAAGCTTGCTGCGGTCGAGGCCAGCCTGGCCGATGCCGATAATGAACGTCAGCGCATCGTTGCCGAGGCCCGCGAAGCTGCTGTCACGGTCCGCGCACAGATCATTGCCAAAGCCGGCACCGATGCCGCCGACCTGCGTGCCCGCGGCTCGGCCGACGTCGAAGCCGCCAAGGCCCAAGCCACAAACGATCTGCAGGCTGAGATCGGTGTGCTGGCCATCGGCGCCGCAGAGGCCGTCGTGGCCAATGCGCTCGACGCCTCCACCCAGTCGCAACTGATCGACAACTACATCGACAAGGTGGGTGCCTGATCATGAGCGATCGCAGCAATCTCTACGCCGACTCGTTCCTCACCCTCATTGCTGCCGAGGGTAACGGCAACGAAATCATCGACGAACTCTTCCGGGTGTCGCGCACCATCGAAGGCAACGACGAACTTCGTCAGGCCCTCACCGATGCCACGATCCCAGCGGAGCGCCGCCAGCAGATCGTTGAAGATCTTCTCGGCGGTAAGGCATTCCCCCTTACGACCTCGCTCGTCTCACTCGTGGTGGCCACTGGCCGAGTCCGCGAGCTCCCGAGCGTGGTAGATCGTCTCATGGAGCTTCAGGCTGCACGAGGCGAGAAAGTCGTCGCCCAGGTTCGTTCTGCGGTGGCGTTGTCCGACGAGCAGAAGAGCCGTCTTGCTTCTGCGTTGGCCAAGAACACCGGCAAGCAGGTCGAGGTCGTGGTCATCGTTGACCCCACCGTCCTCGGCGGTCTTGTCACCCAGATCGGCGACACCGTCATCGACGGCTCCGTGCGCCAGCGTCTGTCCCAACTCCGCGAGTCGTTCTGAGACCAGAGGACCCCGTTATGGCTGAACTCACAATCAACACCGGCGATATCACCGCCGCACTTCAAAAGAATCTGTCGGGCTTCACCCCGTCACTCGAGTCGACGCAGGTCGGCCGGGTGCTCGAGGTGGGCGACGGCATCGCACGCGTCTCGGGCCTGCCCGATGTCGGTGTGAACGAGCTCCTTGAGTTCGAGGGCGGCACCGTTGGTCTCGCTCTGAACCTTGATGAGGACTCGATCGGCGCCGTCATCCTCGGCGATGCCGAATCGGCCGCTGCGGTTGAGGAGGGCACCCCGGTGCGCGCCACCGGACGCATCCTTTCGATGCCTGTCGGCGACGCCCTGCTGGGTCGTGTCGTCAACGCCCTCGGCGAACCCATCGATGGCCGCGGGCCGATCATCGGCGCCCAGAGCCGCCGCATGGAGATCCAGGCGCCCGGCATCACCGGCCGTAAGCCCGTGCACGAGCCGCTGCAGACCGGCATCAAGTCGATTGACGCCATGACCCCCATCGGTCGCGGTCAGCGCGAGCTCGTTATTGGTGACCGCAAGACCGGCAAGACCACCGTGTGCATCGACACCATCCTGAACCAGAAGGGTCTCGGGGTGAAGTGCATCTACGTCGCCATCGGTCAGAAGGCGTCCACTGTTGCTCAGACGGTGAACACCCTTACCGAGTACGGCGCCATGGAATACACCTGCGTCGTGGTGGCCCCGGCCTCCGACCCGGCTCCGTTCAAGTACCTCGCCCCGTATGCCGGTTGCGCCATCGGTCAGCACTGGATGGACAACGGCGAGCACGGCCTCATCGTGTACGACGATCTCTCCAAGCAGGCCGAGGCCTACCGCCAGTTGGCGCTGCTGCTTCGTCGTCCGCCGGGCCGTGAGGCATACCCCGGAGATGTGTTCTATCTCCACTCCCGCCTGCTTGAGCGTTCCGCCAAGCTCTCCGATGAACTCGGCGCCGGTTCGCTCACCGCCCTTCCGGTCATCGAGACCAAGGCCGGCGACGTCTCGGCGTACATTCCCACCAACGTGATTTCGATCACTGATGGTCAGGTCTACCTGCAGGATGATCTCTTCAAGTCCGGTGTGCGCCCGGCTGTCGACGTAGGCATCTCGGTGTCCCGCGTGGGCTCCGCTGCACAGATCAAGGCCATGAAGAAGGTTTCGGGCACTCTGAAGCTCGATCTCGCCCAGTTCCGTGAGCTCGAAGCATTCGCTACCTTCGGTTCCGAGCTCGACAAGATCTCGGCCGCCCAGCTCGAGCGCGGATATCGCCTCACCGAGCTGCTCAAGCAGAACCTCAACTCGCCGATGCCGGTCGAGGAGCAGGTCGTGGTCATCTACGCCGGCACCAACGGCTACCTCGACAGCATCCCGGTCACCGATGTCAAGCGCTTCGAAAAGGATCTGCTCGACTTCATGCGTGGCCGCTACAGCTCACTGCTCGACGAGATCCGCTCCAGCGGGGATCTTCCCGGCGCCATCGATGATGCGGTCAAGACGTTCGCCGAGGAGTTCCAGGCGACCGAGACCGCTACCACCGGAATCACCGAGGCCTAGTCATGGCTGGTGGTCAGGAGCGGATCCTTCGCAGACGCATCAAGAGCGTCGAGTCGACGAAGAAGATCACGCGCGCAATGGAACTTATCGCCGCTACACGCGTCGTGAAGGCCCAAGAGCGCGCTGCTTCTGCACGTCCGTACAGCGATGAAATCACTGCGGTGATCATCGACCTGCTGCGTGCGGGTGCGGCCAAGGAGCATCCGCTTCTGCGTGATAACCCAGATGCTCGAAGTGCAGCGTTCGTGGTCATCACTTCCGATCGCGGCATGTGCGGTGCCTACAACTCGAATGTCATTCGTGCCGCTGAGCGGGCCATGGCTGTCGCCAAGGCGAACGGTCTTGGGTTCTCGCTGATCGTGGTCGGCAAGAAGGCCCAGAAGCAGTTCAAATTCCAGGGCCTGGAACTCGACGCAGTCTTCGAGGGCATGACTGATCAGCCGATCTACGACAATGCTCGCGATGTGGCGGCAACTGTTCGTCGTCGTTACGAGACCGGCGAGCTCGCCTATGTCGATATTGCCTACACCCGGTATCTGTCGGCCGGCACACAGCAGGCTGTTGTGCAGCGATTCCTTCCGCTTGAAGTTCCCGAGGTCGACCCGAATGCCGGCCCCAGCGCGGACCTCGAGTACGAGCCCTCGCCCACGGGAATCCTCAATGAGATCCTTCCCCGGTATCTCGAGTCCCGCCTTTTCTCGGCGCTGCTTGATGCCTCGGCTTCTGAGCACGCGTCGCGTCAGCGGGCCATGAAAGCGGCCACCGACAATGCTGAGGACCTCAAAACCCTCCTCAGCCGCACCATGAACCGGGCCCGCCAGGATGCCATCACGACCGAGATCATGGAGATCGTCGGTGGTGCCGAGGCCCTCAGTTCCGACAAAGGCGACAAGGACGAACTCCTTCCCTCGCATCTCAATTCCGAACACCTTTTCCCTGATCATCTCGATCGCACCGACCACACGCAGTCGATTCACTGACTGCCGCAACCAGGAGACAAGTCCCCAGATGACCGTCACCGAAAACCCAACCAAGCTCAAAGACGGCCGCGTCGTCGCCATCGCCGGCCCCGTGGTCGACGTGGAGTTCCCACGCGGATCGCTTCCCGAGATCAACACCGCTGTTGAGATGACGCTCAACAACGGCGACACCGACATCATCGTCGTCGCCGAGGTCGCGCAGCAGATCGGCGACAGCCGAGTGCGTGTTGTCACCATGAAGCCCACCGACGGTCTCCGTCGTGGCACGCCTGTGCGCAACCTTGGCCACGGCATCACTGTGCCGGTGGGCGACGCTGTGCTCGGTCACGTGTTCAACGTCATTGGCGAGCCCCTTGATTCGCCGCTCACCGATGCCAACGTCGAGCGTTGGGAAATCCACCGCGAACCGCCGGCGTTCGACACCCTTGAGCCCAAGGCGCAGGTCTTCCCGACTGGCATCAAGGTCATCGATCTGCTCACTCCGTATGTGGCCGGCGGCAAGATCGGCCTGTTCGGCGGTGCCGGCGTGGGCAAGACCGTGCTCATCCAGGAAATGATCAACCGTGTGGCATCACAGCACGGTGGTGTGTCGGTGTTCGCCGGAGTGGGCGAGCGCACCCGTGAGGGAACCGATCTCTGGATGGAAATGGAAGAGTCGGGCGTTATCAACAAGACCGCCCTCGTGTTCGGCCAGATGGATGAGCCCCCGGGCGTGCGCCTTCGTGTTGCGCTCTCCGCTCTCACCATGGCCGAGTACTTCCGTGACGTACAGAACCAGGACGTGCTGCTGTTCGTCGACAACATCTTCCGTTTCGTGCAGGCCGGTTCCGAGGTGTCCACACTCCTTGGCCGTATGCCTTCGGCCGTGGGTTACCAGCCCACCCTTGCCGACGAAATGGGCGAGCTGCAGGAGCGCATCACCTCGACTCGTGGTCGTTCGATCACCTCGCTGCAGGCTGTGTACGTGCCCGCCGATGATTACACCGACCCGGCGCCGTTCACCACCTTCACCCATCTCGATGCCACCACTGAGCTTTCCCGTCAGATCGCTTCGCTCGGCATCTACCCGGCCGTGGATCCGCTCACCTCAACCTCCTCGATCCTCGCCCCCGAGGTCGTCGGTCAGCGCCATTACGACGTGGCCCGTCGCGTGCAGGAAGTTCTGCAGCGCTACAAGGAGCTCCAGGACATCATTGCCATTCTTGGTCTCGACGAACTCTCCGAAGAGGACCGCGTCACAGTGAACCGTGCCCGCAAGGTGCAGCGCTTCCTGTCGCAGCCGTTCTTCGTGGCTGAGGTCTTCACCGGTATGCCCGGCATCTTCGTGCCCATTGAGGACACCGTCGACTCGTTCGAGCAGTTGGTCAACGGCGATCTCGATGATCTGCCCGAGCAGGCGTTCCTCAACGTTGGCGATGCTGACAGCGCACGCGCCAAGGCCCGTGAGCTCGAGGCCAACGCCTGATGCCTCTCGCCGTCGAACTCGTTTCCCCCGAGCGCACGTTGTTCTCGGGTGAGGCCACCATGGTGCGTGCGCGCACCGTGGGCGGTGGCGATATCGCGTTCCTTACCGGTCATACCCCGTTCGTGGGGGCGCTTGCCATCTCTACGCTGGAGATCACGCTGGTCTCCGGCGGCTCCGAAGTCGTAGCCGTGCATGGTGGATTCATCGAGGTCAGCCATGACCGCGTGAAGGTGCTGTCTGATCTGGCTGAGCTCTCATCGACGATCGATGTTGAGCGGGCGCGTCGGGCCGAGGAAAAAGCACAAGCAGCGGTAGCCCGTGGCGACGAAGTCGAAGCACAGGGCGCACTGGCCCGCGCCACCGCTCGTCTCGCCGCATCCGGCCAACTGAGCTGATCCCGATCGGCCGCATCACGGTCGGATCGCATCTAACGTCAGTAGCCATGATCCACATGGCAGGTCGCTAGGTGAGCAACTGGAAACACGGGTGAGAAGTGACTTGATGTGTCTCGTAGTCGCGATTTCAAGTCGCGGAGACCCACTGATCGCTTTCGAGAGACCCGGGTCGGGCTCACCTTCTGGTGTTCTTTGCGTCAAACCTCGAACATTTCGTGGCGCAATTCGAAACTGGTCTCGAGATTCGAGTCCCAATCAATGGAGCGAATGTCAACTTCAGGACCTATTCGGACTTCGGGACGGATCACCTCAAGGGTCTCTTCGAACCAGCCACCGCGGGCGACGTAGACATCGCGACCCGAGAGATGGAAGATGATTCCATGATCAATTGAGACCCTGAAGGCGAGTGCGCCTGCGATAAAGGCGTCCACCTGGGCTCGAACCACCGAAATTCGATCAATCGACTGACCCCTCTCGTGGAAGTACATAAGACCTCGGGACATTGCAGCTCGGGAATCTCCCATACCCTCCTGGATAGAGAGGGCGGCGAAGTCCTCTGGGCCGCTTTCGAGCGGTGAATCGACTAGGTCTGTGCCGATCGTGAATGAACCGGCTGAGGTAACGATATAGAGCGACCCGACGGCGAATCGGCCTTCATGGAGCAGAGCTGAACCGCCGTAGTAATCCCATGTAGTTCCGATGTGGGAGTTGAGGATTAACTTCTCGCGTGGGGTCAAGTGTGTTTCAAACTCATTCATGTTGAGCTCCTAACGAAGTGGATGCGTTGAGTCTTAATTGGTCCGCCGCTTTTCGAACGTGTGAGTTGGATCGAAGGAGACCCATCTCTTGATGTTGGTCGAACACTGATACTTGAACCATCGCTGAAGAGCACTATCTTCGCTCCATTTTTGGCGATAGTTGCTTTGGGGCCGTTCTTCGTCGCATAAGCAAAGAATTTTTCAGAAGAGTTCCCAGGGTTTGAACTTGCGATTCGACGACGGTTCGAACTGGATCCGGGCTCTCCGAAATAGCCTGCCTTGAGCTGGCCGAATTCCCGCACGAGTTGATGGAGGTTGCTCTGGATAGATCGTGCGCCTGGAGTACTCCCGCTACCCCCGCCCATCGTTGACTCCGTTTCTGGCAAGAGCGATCCGCGGAGCGAATATGAGCAACTCAACGGAGCGGTGCTTAAGTGAGTTCTCGATACTCGGCGAAAGGGGCCGCCCGTGGAGAAGGATAAGCGGTGGCGACAGGACTTCGGCGAGTGCGATTAGGCCTTCTTCAAAGTAGAACTTGTCTTCCCGACTTCGCCAGCAACCGTGGTTCGACACGGTAACTGGAATGCCGGATGGCACACCTGCGAAACAAAAGTCGTAGTCAATGCTGGTACTCCACCTAATCGTAGGAATGACCGTTAGGCCGCGTGACTGAAAGTAGACACCGACTTCTCGGCTCATCCAAACATTGCCGATTCGCTTGTGACGAGGCATAGACCGATGCAATGAAAAATCCGGTGTCGCAACGCTGGAATATCTTGAGATTCGGAACAGCTGCCGGTGAGGACTCCTCACTAAGCCGGAGATGCGATTGTCCTGAAGGTAGAAGTGGATCATCGAATCAGCTGGATCAGAGTCGCGACCAATGCGATCAAATCCGACCATATGTTTCGGGGGCTCCCTGAGGTCTGGCGGCGGAACCAGCTTGGGAATCTGTTCGGTTCCATCGGTTTGGCAAGGGGGAAGCCACTCTGGCGTCGTGACTACATGGGAAACGCTTCCCGTAGGAGCATTGGGGGGATATAGCATCTAAGTAATCCTTGGTGTTCGTGTAGGGAATGCAGGGATTTAGGCGCAAGCCGCTGGTGTGGGCGGAGGTGCAACTCCGCCCACACATCTGCTTGGTTGAGCTGCGTGTGTCTAGTTCCAGGAGTTGAGGTCCTCCTTGACCGAAGGAATTCGCTTATTGAGGCGAGAGTTCCAGGGAATGCGACCGTCACGCTGAAGTCTTCCGATGATGAGCGATTCACTAATCCCTCGGCGTCTGGAAAGTTCGACTACCTGAGCTTCGGTTACGGGTCCGGTGGATAGGTCCTCAAGATCAGGAACGAGCCAACTTCCTGCTTGAAGGTCCGCTGCAAGTTCTCGACTTGCCTCCTCAACCCTTTCAGAAGATTCGGGATCACTTATGTAGATCCCACCATTTTGGAGATGACCAAGTGATACGTGTGCAAGCTCATGCGCAATCGTGAACATGATCTTGTCGCTTCGCCCACCGCGACCTGAGATGGAAATGAGCGGGTGACCATTGACGACTGTGCAGACTCCATCAATGTTCCCCCCGGAATACGGAGGTACGAAGACAAGCGCAATTCCGACCTCGGAAAACCTCTCTGGCAATTCGCGAAAATCCTCACGCGTCCTGACGGTGGTCGCCAGTGAGCCACCAAGTTGTTCGAGGACAGTTACGTTTGCGAGCGGAGGCAGGTCGCCAGAAACGAGACTTCGAGACTCTGCAATCCAAGCAAGTTGCTGTCGGGAAACTGGCCCGATCTTTTCTTTCCTGCGCGCAGAGGCCGAAAATATGATTTCGTCCTCTATGGAACTTATGCCGAGCAACTTATTTGCAGCCTTCTCAATCGTTTGCGGGTCCGAGTCGGGAAGCGTCCCCCTGCGAATCATCTCGCGTGTTGGCAGAATCCGCTCCACGCGGCTCCGGCTCTCGATTTCGCCGAGTCGTCTGAGAGTTCCTGAATCTTGGAATGCTGAGTTGAGGTTCTCACTCGCTCGAATCGTCATCCAACTGAGGGCAGAACCACCAAGGGCTCGACTTAGGTCAAGCGCCTCCTCCGGTCGGAGTGGAGATCGATGATTGACAAGGTTAGAGAGAGACTGCGCAGACCAACCGAGGACCCGAGCAAGGTCTGCTTGCGACCAACCTCGAGCCTCTATGTGTAGCCCAATTGCCTCGCGAATGGAGGAAAATATCGGGCTTTCATCATACATATCAAGGAATCCGTAATTCACGGATACTTGGTATAGACCTGTGGATAATAAGTCGCAACCTTATCTTCACGAAGTAACTGCCAGCGCCGAATGCCCGAACCGTCGCACTCACATTTCGAGACATTTGGCTAATGGGGCCAAGGCTCGTCTCGCCGCATCCGGCCAACTGAGCTGATCCCGATCGGCCGCATCACGGTCGGATCGCATCTAACGTCAGTAGCCATGATCCTCTTGGCAGGTCGAGACCAAGCGTCATGAGCATGAATCTCGTTTTTCTCGGTCTTGCCACCACAGCCTCGCCATTGTTCCTTTTGGTGAGCGTGCTCATGCTGGCTCAGTCGCAGCGATTACGCGAGGCCACAGCACTGGCTATCGGATGGTTCCTGTCCATCGGGTTTTGTGCCGCCACGGTGCTACTGGTGGGTTCTGCCCTTCCTCAGGAAGGCGGACACCCGAATGGCCATCTCATGGCTGCGCTCGACCTGTTGCTAGGAGCAGGGCTCGCCCTGCTCGCCCTGCGATTCCGTCGCCGATTTCAGCGCGACCCGACCGCTGCAGTGCCGAAATGGCTCGACCGGGTTGGCAACATGTCGGTCATCGTGGCCTGTGGTCTTGGCATGTTCCTGCCGCCAACGGTTCTATCGTTCGCTGCCGGCAACGAGATCGTGCAACAGCATGTTTCGGTGCGCGCCGAATGGATTTTTGTGATCGTCTACGCGGCGATCGGTTCGATCCTGCAGTTCGCGCCGTTGGCTGTTGTTGCTGCGCAGCCGAAGCGTTCCACCCAACGACTTCTTATAGCCCAAAGGTGGCTCGAGGCTCACTGGCAGCAGGTGCTGATGCTGCTGTTCGCTGTGATCTCGTTGTACCTGATGGGCAAGGGTGCGTATTCGCTCAGTCGGTGATGCGGATGTCGGCGATGCCGTCGATGGGTTCGGGATAGTGCATGTCGAGCGCCTCGAGCGTGGCGACAAGAAGTTGTGACACCACGAGGTTGCGGTACCACTTGTGGTCTCCCGGGATGATGTACCAAGGCGCATGATCAGTGGAGGTTTCGCCAATGGCCTGTTCGTAGGCCTCGGTGTAGGCGTCCCAATGGGCGCGTTCGGCAATATCGCCATGCTCGAACTTCCAGTGTTTGGCCGGATTATCCAGACGTTCCTGAAGTCGGGCCCGCTGCTCGTCTTTCGAGATGTGGAGGAACAACTTGATGATGGTGGTGCCCTCATCGGCCAGCATCTGTTCGAAGCTGCGGATGTGCTCGTAGCGGCGATGCCAAACATGTGCAGGAACGAGGTCGTTCACTCGCACCACCAGCACATCTTCGTAATGGCTGCGGTTGAAGATGGTGATGTGACCGTTGCGGGGTGCCTGCTGGTGCACTCGCCACAGATAGTCATGGGCCAGTTCAACCTCGTTGGGGCGTTTGAAGTTGGCCACTTGCACGCCCAATGGATTGACCGTGCGGAACACATGCTTGATGGTTCCGTCCTTGCCTGAGGAGTCCATGCCCTGCAACACGATGAGCACCTTGTGTTTCGACTCGGCGTACAGCGTCTGTTGGAGATCGCCGAGCTGCTCGTTGAGCGAGGCAAGTAGCGCAGCGCGGTCCTCCTTGGTGCCCTCGAACCCGTCTGTGGAATGAGTGCTCCAGTCATCGAGGCGAACTTGATGCCCCGGTTTCACCCGGAAGTGATCAGTGCGGATCTCGTTATCGCTCACGATCGGTTCCGTCGCTCGGCGTTACGTCGACCAACCATTGAGCCGATAACTCTCGCTGCCTTGTCCACGGTGACCTCAGGCTTTGCCGCCGATGTGTCACTGGATGGTGCTTTCGACCCAACCGGTGGCTTCGGCGCGCCGATGCGGGCCACCTTGTTGAGTCCCTTGCCCACCACGGCACCAGCGCGCCGGCCAGTGGCCTCGAAGGAGTCACCCCGGCCTTCAACTGCTGCTTCATGAGCGCCACGTTCGAACGCGGCGCTGGTGTTGAGGCCGAGTGACAGACACACACGAGCCACGACGAACCCGATCAGGAAGATGACGGCAACCCACACCCAACCGAAGATGGAGTCAGGAATGCCGGTAAGCATGAACAGCAGACCCACTGCAGCAGCGCCGACGACTGCAGACAAAGCGGCGATGAGTAGGCGGATCATGGGTTCATGCCTAGTCCAGATCGAGACTCAGCATCTTGATGGCGTTGCCCCGGATGATCTTGTAGAGGGTCTCATCGTCGAGATCCGCGGTCATTTCGCGGACGAACCTCTCGGTATCGGGCCAGGTGGAATCCGAATGCGGGTAGTCGGTTTCGAACACCACGTTGTCGACGCCGATGTCCTGGATGTTCTTCAGACCGAAGTCATCACGGAAGAAACACGCATAGATCTGACGACGGAAATAGAACGCCGGCTCCTCGGAGATGACGGCGGGATCGAAAGCCCAGCCCCGGAACTGCTCCCACACGCTCTTGGCCCGCTCAAGGGCGTACGGGATCCAGCCCATCTGCGCTTCGGAATAGGCGAGCTTGAGATTGGGATGGCGGGGGAGGATGCCCGAGAAGATCCAGTCGGCCATCGAGGCCATGCCCTGGTTGAACGACAGCGTGGCCTGCACGGCGGCGGGCGCATCGGGCGAAGTGGCCGGCATGCGTGAGGAGGAACCGATGTGCATGTTGATCACGGTGTTGGTCTCTTCGCAGGCAATGAAGAACGGCTCCCAATGGCCTGAGTGGATTGAGGGCAGACCGAGGAAGTGCGGAACCTCGGAGAAGCACACAGCGTGCACGCCGCGGGCTGCGTTGCGGTACACCTCAGCAGCAGCCAACTCGGCATCCCACAACGGAACGATGATGAGCGGAATGAGGCGGTCCTTGCCGGCACCGGCGCACCATTCCTCAACCATGAAGTCGTTGTAGGCCTGCACGCACAGCAGCGCGAGTTCTTTATCCTTGGCCTCGGCGAAGGTTTGACCGCAGAATCGCGGGAAGGTGGGGAAGCACAGCGACGCTTCGGTGTGATTCGCGTCCATATCGGCAAGGCGGGCAGCCTGATCCCAGCAGCCCTTGCGCATCTCTTCGTAGGTGACCGGAAGCATCGTGCGTTCTTCGGGTGCGAAGCCCACTGCGGTGATGATGCGGCGCATCGGAACCTTGAGGTCCTCGTAGCACCAGAAATCGGCGAACTTTCCGTTGTCACTCTTGTTGTCAACGATGTCGAAGGAGTAGTTCATGCCGTCGAACGCAAGGTTGTCGACACGCAGACGCTCAAGGCGGGGACCGATGTCCTGGTATTTCGCCGGCAGGCGCTTGGTCCAGGTGTCGGCGGGTTCGATCACGTGATCGTCGACGCTCACGATCCGCGGGATGACCCGCTTGGTCTCGGTGGTGGCGGGATCGGGTGCGGTGATGGTCACGATGGACTCCTCGGTGCCGGAAAGGGGCGAACGCCCCGATGGAGAAACTCTACGGCAGAACCTGACGACCCGTCAGGTTCTGGCTGAAGCCGGCCGGATCCCGGACAGAGCAGAGGATCAGAACCTGACGATCCGTCAGGGGGTGACCTACGATCAGCGCTCCGGGCCGAGCGGCCCCAGCGACCCAGCCCCCTGACGGAGTCGACCATGGACATGCGATTTACCGAGGCCGAAGAGGCCTTCCGCGCCGAAGCTCGGGCGTGGCTCGAAGCCAACGTGCCCCACGGGCTGCCCTCGGGCGACACCCATGAGGGGTTTGCGCTCCATGTGGAGTGGGAAAAGAAGTTGTTCGCCGATCGCTGGTCGGTGGTGTCCTGGCCCGAGGAGTACGGCGGCCGCGGTGCCTCGTTATGGGAATGGCTCATTTTCGAAGAGGAGTACTACCGCGCTGGTGGCCCGCAGCGCGTCACGCAGAACGGCATCTTCCTTCTTGCCCCCACCATTTTCGAGTTCGGGACCGAGGAGCAGAAGGCGCAGTTCCTGCCCCGTATGGCCGCGGCGGAGGACCTTTGGTGTCAGGGTTGGTCCGAGCCAGATGCTGGTTCCGATCTCGCCGGCATCAAGAGCCGCGCTGTGCGCGATGACGCCGCCGGAGGTTGGGTGATCAACGGACAGAAGACCTGGACCACCCGTGGCGCGTTCTGCAATTGGGTGTTCGGTCTGTTCAGGACCGATCCTGACGCGGCCCGCCATTCGGGCATGACGTACCTGATGGTGCCCCTCGATGCACCTGGTGTCACTGTTCGCGGTGTTGAACGACTCGACGGTGACGAAGGTTTCGCTGAGGTGTTCTTCGATGACGTGTTCGTCGCCGATGATCTTGTGCTCGGTGGCGTGAATAACGGCTGGGCTGTGGCTATGGCGACAGCCTCGTCTGAGCGCGGCCTCACCTTGCGTTCGCCCGGACGTTTCTGCGCTGCGGCCGACCGTTTGGTCGAGTTGCATCGTCGCCTAGCTGCAACTGGCGAGCATCCCGAGCGGGTGGCCTCGTTGCGTGAGGCTGTGGCTCAGGCGTGGATGGAGGCCGAGGCATATCGCCTCGCCACCCTCGCTGATGTGAGCGGTTTGGTCGAAGGCCGCTCTCAGGGTGCTCGCTCAAGTCTCACCAAGATCTACTGGTCGGAACTCGACGTGAACCTCAATGAGACTGCGCTGCGACTCCTCGGTCCTGCTGGTGAACTCATCGAAGGATCTGCCGGTGCCATCGATGACGGCGCATGGATGAAGGCCTTCGAGTTCTCACTTTCGGGTCCCATCTACGCCGGTACGAATGAGATCCAACGCAACGTCGTCGCCGAGCGCGTGCTCGGCCTGCCCCGGAAGTAGGTCGCTGCCATGCGTTTCGCGTTTACCGACGATCAACTCATGTTCCGCGACGCGGTCGCTGATCTGTTGAGCAATGAATGTCCGCCCGAGAAGGTCCGCTGGTCCTGGAATGACGACACGGGACGTGACCCGCAGTTGTGGGCGGCGTTGGCTGCCATGGGTGTGGTCGGTCTGACTGCGCCGGAAAACAGCGGTGGACTCGGCATGAACGAGGTCGATCTGCTGCCGATCCTCACCGAAGCCGGGCGCGCCGCGCTTCCCGCACCGCTGCTTGAGACAACCGCAGTTGTCATTCCGATGCTTGCTGAATCGGCGCCGGACGCGCTGGCTGCAACATGGCTGCCCGGTCTGTCAGACGGCTCCGTGATCGCCACGGTTTCGCTTGAGGGTCAACCGTTTGTCTCCGATGCGCATATTGCTGACCTTCTTGTTGCTGAGCGCGGTGGTTCGTTGTTCGCAGTAACCGGCGACAAACTGCGCCTTACTCCGCAAACTTCTGTTGACGGGGCTCGTCGACTCTTCACTGCGGAATGGGACGAGGCCGATGCCGAACTCATCGCCTCGGGTGATGCAGCGGCGGCTGCAGTGGCTCTGGCCTTCAACCGCGGTGCTGTTGCCGCCGCAGCTGAACTCATCGGCTTGGCCGAGCGCATGATTGCCATGACTGTTGAGTACGTGGTTGCCCGTCAGCAGTTCGGCGTTGCGATCGGCAGCTTCCAAGCCGTGAAGCATCACCTTGCTGATGCCGAACTCAAGGTGTCCTTCGCTCGACCCATGGTGTGGAACGCCGCGTATGCGCTCGCCAATGGAGAACCCGATCTCGATCGCAGCGTGTCGATGGCCAAGTGCTTTGCCTCCGATGCTGCAGAGGTTGTGGCCCGTAAGGCGCTGCAATGCCACGGCGCCATTGGTTACACCACCGAGCACGACCTGCACTTCTGGCTCAAGCGCTCCTGGGCGCTCTGCGCGTCATGGGGCGACGCTTCCTGGCATCGTCGCCGGGTTGCTGCGTCGCTGCTTGACTGATCAACGCTGATCGAGCGCTGATCCTCCGGTCAGCGTCCGATGCTCGTGTCGATGAGTTCGCGAATGATGTCGGCGTGTCCCGCGTGTCGGGCCAGCTCGCTGATGAGATGAGTGAGGATCCAACGCATCGAAACTGATTCGTTACCGGTATCGCCCGCGCTCGTCGTGTCGAAGTCCAACGTCTGATCGATCACCTCATCAACACGCTGGCCGATGGTCTCGTAGTTGTCGCGTGCCTGCTGCAACGTGTCGCTCGAGATGAACGGTCGAATCTCACCCTCACCGAGGAATCGGTTCACGAACCAGATCTCCTCCACGAATGCCATGTGATCGATCAACCACAGGATCGAAGTTCCGCTGGCCACCGGGGACCAGTGAGCGGTTTCGTCGTCGAGGCCGTCAGCCTTGCGCAGCAGCGATTCGCGTAGATACCGCAATGTCGACGGAAGGATCGTGGTCTCGGGTCCTCCGGTTCGGGGGGTGTCGATATCGGCCATGAGCGGTGATCGTAGGTGGCTGGTAGCAATCTGCTTGAGGAGTTGTGCCGGTTTCCTTGCGTTCGCAAGTACTATGCCAAGGTGACCACGACCCGGATGCCAAGTGCGTATATCTCCCATGGCGGCGGTCCCTGTTTCTTCATGGAGTGGGACCCACCGCATGAGTGGGACGCACTTCGCGAGGCTCTTGCCTCACTGTTGACCCTGCTGCCGGCCAAGCCGAGAGCGATTTTGGTGATCTCGGCCCACTGGGAGTCCGAGGTGTTCGAGATTGAAAGCGCAGTGGCACCTGGTCTGATCTATGACTACGGCGGCTTTCCTCCGCATACCTACGAACTCACCCATCCCGCTCCCGGCGACCCAGCGCTCGCCGCCGAGATTGATGGGTTGCTCACCAAAGCGGGCATCGACCATCGCCTGCATCCGAACCGCGGTTGGGACCATGGCGTGTTCATCCCGCTCAAGGTGATGGATCCCGAAGCGCGCATACCGATCGTGGCTATGTCAGTGCGAGGTGATCTCGATCCCGTCGCCCATCTGGAGCTTGGTCGAGCGCTGGCTCCGTTACGCGACCAAGGAGTGCTCATCCTCGGCAGCGGATTCAGCTTTCATAACTTCGCCACGTTCGGTTCGCCAGAGGCGCATGTGTTCGACGATTGGTTGCAGAGCGTGATGACCAGTGATGCGCAGACCCGCTGGAATGCACTCGCAGATTGGGAAGACGCTCCCACCGCTCGCAACGCGCATGCTCGTGAAGAACATCTCATCCCGTTGATGGTTGCTGCTGGAGCTGCCGATGATGTTCCCGCTCGTCGGTTCTTCAGCGGTCGGGTGCTCAACACCCCGACCTCATGCTGGTTGTTCGACTGAGGCCGTGACTCGTCACCGCTGGTGACGCGAAGGAGCCGGCCCGAGGGCCGGCTCCATTCAAACGACTGGTGTAGCGGTGTTGGGTGGAACTAGCCGCCGATGGGCAGGTCGATACCGCCGGGCAGCGAGATGGTCTTGCACTCGCAGAACGCCTCGATGCCTTCGGGGCCGAGCTCGCGGCCAACGCCAGAACTCTTGTAGCCACCGAACGGGCCGTTGAAGTCCATGCCCTGGGCGGTGTTCACGCCGAAGGTGCCGGTGCGGACCTTGCGGGCCACGTTGATGCCCTTCTCAAGATCGGTGGTGTAGCACGCACCGGCCAGGCCGTAATCGTTGTCATTCGCCATGTCGATCGCGTCCTGGAGCGTGTCGTACTTGATGAGCGACAGCACCGGGCCGAAGATCTCCTCACGGGCGATGGTCATGTCATTGGTGACATCGGCGAAAAGGGTGGGGGACACGAAATGGCCCTTGGCCTCGTCGGGACGACCGCCGCCGACGACGACGGTTGCGCCCTCGGCACGGCCCTTGGCGATGTAGCCCTCGACGCGCTCACGCTGACGCTCGGCGATGAGTGGTCCGCACATGTTCTCGGGGTTGGCGGGATCGCCGGCAACCTGCGACGCCACTGCAGCGCCAAGGGCGTCACGGATCTCGTCATAGCGGCTGGCCGGGGCAAGCACGCGGGTCAGTGCCACGCAGGCCTGGCCGTTGTTCATGAGGCCGCCCTGAATGATTGCGGGGATTGCCTCATCGAGGTTTGCGTCATCACAGATGATGGCGGCGGACTTGCCACCCAGCTCGAGGGTGCAGCGCTTGAGCTGCTCGCCACAGATGGCGCCGATCTTGCGCCCGGCGGCGGTGGAGCCGGTGAAGCTGACCTTGTTGACGTCGGGATGACGCACGAGGTACTCGCCAACCTCGCGGTCAGCAGCGACGATGTTGACCACACCAGCGGGAACGCCGGCCTCAATGAGCACCTCGGCAAAGAGGTTGGCATCAAGCGGGGTCTCCGGAGCGGGCTTGATCACGATGGTGGAACCCGAGGCAAGCGTGGGTCCAACCTTGAGGGTGGTGATGAACAGCGGAACATTCCACGGAATGATGCCGGCGCACACGCCGACGGGCTCGCGACGCACGATGATCTGACCACCGAGGGCGCCGTCACGACGCTCCTCGAACGGGAAGTTCAGCGTGTGCTGCGCGAAGGAGTTCAGCACCATGGTCGACGACAGCACCTGGCCGAACATCGAGAAGTAGTAGGGGGCACCGACCTCGCTGGTGATGAGGTTGGTGAACTCTTCCTGGCGAGCGGTGAGGATCTCGGCAACCTTGGCGAGCAGAGCCGAGCGCTGCTGCGGGGTGTAGTCAGCCCATTCGCCAGTGAGCGCGGCCTTGGCGGCGGCGACGGCACGGTCCATGTCTGCCGGAGTGGCCACCGGCACCGAGCCGATGATCTCTTCGGTGGTGGGGGACATGACCTTAAGGGTCTCGTTGCCAGCGGGCTCGACCCACTCGCCCCCGATGAAGAACTTGTCGTACGTAAGCATGGTTCCCCTTGTGTGGTGTGAGTCTCGAGATATTCGGACTCGTGATCGGGCAGGAGCCCGGGTCGGTGTGTCCGCCCCGGTCTGGACCGAACGGATCAGCGAAGTGTGAATCTATCGCCGTTGTGGGCCAACGTCAGCCTGAGGGGACCGACCGAGGCCTACCTGCTGGCTGGGCGAACCCCGTTGAGCTCGTTGACCACCCGGAGAAGGTCGCCCTTGTCGTAGAAGTTCACCCCGATGATGTTGGGGATGCGCCCCCGCTGGGCCATGCAATCGCGTATCCGGGGCATCAGAACGTCGTAGGCGTTGATCCCCTTGGACTGCTGGGCAGTAGCGGCTTCGCCGACCGGGGTGACCCAGTGGTTGATCTGGAACAGCGGCGAGACGGGTGTTCCCCGGTTGGGGGCACAACTGGGTACGCCGGTCCACTGGTCAGCGGGCACGAATGCCGTTGCTTCGGAATCGGTCGCTGTGGGTGCAGCGACGACATCAGGCACCGGGCCATCGACCACGGCATCGCCGGTGTACCCCGGTGCGCCGGGTGTGAGCAGTTCCTCTGGGGTGCGGAAGGTGAACGGTGTGTCCTGGAAGGCGCCATAGGCCGCCGAGTTCCACGCGGGCTGCGCGGAGCCGAACTCGGCGAACATCACGATGTTGCGGCGGGCGTCGATCATTTCGCGAAGTGTCGGCCACCCGGCTCCGGGTTCGACGTTCCAGAGTCGGTCGAAGAGCTTCGCATCGCGGAACGCCTTTTCGGTATCGGCATCAGAGACGTAGTTGCCGACGACCAGCATGATCACCTCATCGGGATTCGCATCGAGGAACTGGCGTAGGTAGCGAAGTGCGTCGGTGAATTTCGTGGCACCGAGTTCGCAGTTCACATGACAGAGATACACATCTCGCAGCGATGGGTCGACCTTGGCTGACGCGGCAATAGCAGCAGCTTGGCGTTGCTGTTCGGCGGTGAGAAGTGCACTTGCCTCGGGAGTGGAGGTAGCGAGCTCCGCGCCCTGATCGGTGACCACCAGCGGTGCGCCGGTGACATTGAGTCCCGACGGGACGCCGTAATGGGTCTTCACCAACAGCGCCCGGATGCCGTAGGAAAGCTGCGCTGGAATCCCTTGGTCGTGTTCCGCAAATAACCATCCCGGATCCCGTCGTGCGGACATGGAGTTGTGTGAGGCAGCGAAAGCGACCTCATCGAGATGACGGTCGCAGAGTTCGACGTAGCCGTTGCAGCGCATCTCCTGCGCTGCCGATCGCGTAGACCCGACGTGGAGTGTGATGCCGATAGCGGCGATGACGATGACGAGCGCCAGTGTCGCACCCAGAATCCGATGGGATCGGATGCGCACCACCTGGTCGTGCGCATGTTCGGTGACCACTGAGCGCACCGAACGGTGGTCCGATCGACCGACGACGCTCAGCAGTTCGATAACGCCGAGGTACACCACATAGGAACCGACAAAGAAGATGAGTAGCGGCGCCACAACGTCGCGGTGCACGATGACGATGTACCCAATTGTCATAATCACCAGCGCTCGGACGATGTGGCCGACGGGCGAGTTCGGTGACCAGCGGCTGGCACGAGCACGAGCGAACGCCCAGAGTTCGCTCGGTGCAAGCGGAGGTCGATCGGGTCGTGTGGCGATGCTGAATCCGCACAGGATGATTCCGATCGCAGCCAGGTTGATACCCAGCGAGACCAAACTCCCGAAGAAGATGCCGGTACCATCATGGAGCGCTCGTTGGATCGAGGGAGTTGATCCGAACGAAGCGGCGAAACTCGGCGCGCTCAGCGCGAGTGCGAACAATGTCGTACCGGCGAGCGCAATCCCGATCCCGACCTTGAACACTCCGCGCCGTCGTTCCCGCTCAAGCAACACGATTGCGGCTGCGAGCACGAGAAGGATTGCCAGCGAGCGCAGATTGCCCTCGCCCGATGCTTTGGCAAGTTTCCAAGGCTGCGCACTTCGAAGTGTTGAGCTGATGTTCACGAGGAAGTCGTCGGTTCCGCTGGGTATGGAATCCGCGAGATCCGGGTTGGTGACTTGAAGGCTCCCGCTCAGTACTCCCAGAGCTGCACTCAGGTTGATTGCAGCAGCATTTCCTTCTTCGGTGAGGATCGCATCTTGAGCGCGAATGATGGCCGTGCGAAAGATTGATCGAAATACTTCGGTGTTGAGTAGTTGCTCGATGGCAGGGTGCAGCACAGTTTGGAACGAGGCGAGACGCGACGGGCCAGACTCGACGAGCTTCTCGGTGATGGCATCGGCAAGCGCTGTGCGCACGGCCGCGGAATCGAGCAGGCGCACTGAACTGTTCGCGAATCGAGAACTGCTGAGCATGGTGTCCTGAGCCCAGAATCCGAAACCGTCAAGGGTGAGCAGAAAGGTGAACACGAGTGCGAGTGCAGTCGCGAGATGCCGGCGTCGACGCTTCTTGCGGGTACTCCCCGTGGCGCTGTTCATGGATTCGGTGGTCATGCGGGCCCTTGGAACATGGGTTCGTATGTTCTCACAGGGGGTGGTCGGTATGCCGGTGCGTTGGTAACTGTGAGGGAGCCACACATGGTGGAGTCACTTCGCTGAATTCTTTGGCACGATGGGGGCCCCGCCAGTCGGTGGGCGTGGTCGGAGGGAATGCAGCATGCAACTCGGAATGGTCGGTCTGGGTCGGATGGGCGCCAATATTGTTCGGCGACTCGTCTCCGATGGTCATACCTGTGTGGTGTTCGATGTGAATGCTGCCGCGGTCAATGCACTTGCCGCCGAGAGCGAGGCCATCACTGCTTCGGCTGATCTTGCCGACTTCGTGGCAAAGCTCGAGACACCGCGTTCGGCCTGGGTCATGGTGCCGGCCGCGTATGCCGGCTCCACGGTGCACGATCTCGCGGCATTGATGTCCGCGGGTGACGTGGTGATCGATGGTGGCAACACCTATTACCGCGACGACATCGATCGTGCCGAAGCACTTGCGCCACTCGGCGTCCACTATGTCGATGTCGGTACCAGTGGTGGTGTGTTCGGTCTGGAACGAGGGTTCTGTCTCATGATCGGCGGCGAGGCCGAGGTGGTGGCGCGTCTCGAACCGATCTTCCGAACGATGGCGCCCGGTGTTGGCGATGCCGAACGAACACCTGGTCGCACTGGCGACCTGTCACCCGAGGAGCAGGGGTATCTGCACTGCGGACCGGTGGGTAGCGGTCATTTCGTGAAAATGGTTCATAACGGAATTGAGTACGGGATGATGGCCGCGCTTGCTGAAGGACTGAACATCATCGAGCACGCCGATGTTGGTCGGGCCACTCACGAGGTCGATGCAGAAACGACACCTCTGCGCGATCCGAAGTACTACCAGTACGACATCGACACCCGCGCTGTTGCCGAGGTATGGCGGCGCGGCAGCGTGGTCGCCTCATGGCTTCTCGATCTCACCGCTGCTGCGCTGGTCGATGATCCGCAACTCGAGCAGTTTGGTGGACGCGTCAGCGATTCCGGGGAGGGACGCTGGACCAGCCTCGCCGCCATCGATGAAGGGGTCCCGGCGCATGTGCTCACTGCAGCGCTCTACGAACGATTCAGTTCCCGGGGTGAGGCGACCTATGCCGACAAGTTGCTGTCGGCTATGCGCAAGCAGTTCGGTGGTCACGATGAGAAACCTGCGACCGGTGGTGCCTGAGTCGTTGGACGCGTCTGGGGTCTTGGAGCCAGTCGAATCGATCACGCTGGTAGCCGGCGCCACCACAGCCACTGTGCTTCCACAACTGGGAATGGCTGTCTCCTCGCTGCAGCATGACGGCGAGGAGTTTTTGAGTTTCCATGGTGGCCCCACCGCGCTGCGAGGGGGCCACACAACGGGCATCGCGTTGCTCTCTCCCTGGGCCAACCGATTGCGCGGACCCGACTATGAGATTGATGGACGGGTTGTCGGTGTGGTCGGTTCACCCGGGGTGCATCTCGATACCAACGGTCTGCCGATCCACGGCACAATGGTCGGTCGTGGCGGCTGGGAGGTCGGCCCCGCGCTCTCCGCCGGCGACCATGCGTCAATCACGGCGGTGTTTGACGCCGCCATTGACGATGAAGTCATGGCCTCGTTCCCGTTCCCACACCTCATCTCAGTGGAACTGGTTCTCACTCCGGCATCACTCTCGGTGACCACGACCATCACCGCCTCAGGGTCGGTTGCCGTGCCGGTGAGCTTCGGTTGGCATCCGTATTTCTGCCTCCCGACCGGGGATCGTGACACTTGGATGCTGGAGCTGCCCGAACGAAACCATCTCGAACTCGATGAACTGCAGTTACCGACTGGCGCCGTGTGCCTCGAAGCCCCCGAGACCATCACTTTGCAAGGGGTTTCGTTGGATGACGGATACGCGCTCGGAACCGACCGGCGCCTTGTTCTCAGCGGCCCGGGCCATCGGCTCACTGTCGCCTTGGATGAGGGGTACCCATTCGCTCAGGTCTACGCACCGATAGGTTCTTCATTTGTGGCTCTCGAGCCGATGACCGCATCCACTGATGCGCTCTCTCGGGCCGGAACCATCAGTGTTGAACCCGGAGATCACCACTCGGCCTGTTTCGTCGTGTCGATCTCCTGAGCCGGAGGCCCCCATGGTCGCAGTCCCCGAATCCATCGACCGCACCCCACAATGGTGGGCGCTGGCCGCACATCAGGCGGAGATTGCCGATGTGCACCTACGGGAGCTTTTCGCGGCCGATGTCAACCGGGGCGCACGCATGCAGCTCACTGTCGGTGATCTCCACGTCGACTACGCCAAGCATCGAATTGATGACACCACGCTGTCATTGCTGTTCGACCTGGCGCGCGCTGCTGGAGTCGAGCAATTGCGCGATGCAATGTTTGCCGGAGAGCGGATCAACGTCACAGAGGATCGGGCCGCGCTGCACACCGCGCTGCGTGCGCCACGTGGAACAGTCGTTGAGTTCGAGGGCCGCGATGTTGTCGCTGATGTGCACGATGTCCTTGATCGCATGGCGTTGTTCAGCGAGAGTGTTCGTTCGGGTGATTGGGTCGGCGCGACTGGTCGTCGCATCCGCAGGGTGGTCAATATCGGTATCGGCGGAAGCGATCTCGGTCCGCATATGGCGCATGACGCGCTGCTGCCGTTTGTCACCCCGGAGATCACCTTCACGTTCCTCTCCAACGTGGATGGCAATGAGTTTCATGAGCTCGTGCACGACCTCGATCCCGCTGAAACCTTGTTCATCATCGCCTCGAAGACCTTCACCACACTTGAGACAATGACCAACGCGAACTCTGCCCGGCGATGGTTGTTGGACGCGCTGGGCGACGAGGCCGCGATCGCCCACCACTTTGTTGCCGTGTCAACTAATGCCGAGGCTGTTGGCGCGTTCGGGATCGATACACACAACATGTTCGGATTCTGGGACTGGGTCGGTGGTCGCTACAGCGTTGATTCAGCTATCGGGCTGTCACTGATGATTGCGATCGGCCCTGAGCGATTCGCCGAGTTCCTCGCCGGCTTCCATCAGATCGATGAGCATTTCCGCACCGCGCCACTGGAGCGCAATCTGCCGGCAATCCTTGGTCTGATCAGCGTTTGGTACAACAACTTCTTCGGTGCTCAGACACTCGCCGTGCTTGCCTACAGCCACTATCTCGGCCGGTTGGCGCCGTATCTCCAGCAACTCGCCATGGAGAGCAACGGCAAATCAGTGGATCGATGGGGGAGGCCGGTGGCCACCCAAACCGGTGAGATCGTCTGGGGCCAGCCCGGCACCAACGGTCAGCACGCGTTCTACCAACTGATCCATCAGGGAACGAAGCTCATTCCTGCTGACTTCATCGGCGTGTCCCGACCCGCCCATGAACTCGACGTACACCACGACATCTTCATGGCCAACTTCTTCGCGCAGCCCGAGGCATTGGCCTTCGGCCGCACCGCCGAGCAGGTTGTGGCCGATGGCGTTGACGCCGCCCAGGTGTCGGCTCGCACCTTCGCCGGCAACCATCCGACGACATCGATCCTGGTTCCGGAACTCACTCCGGCAGTGTTGGGTCAACTCATCGCGCTCTATGAGCACCGCACCTTTGTGCAGGGCGCCGTCTGGGGCATCGACAGTTTCGACCAGTGGGGAGTGGAACTGGGCAAGAAGTTGGCGCAGGCGATCATTCCCGAGCTCACGAACGACGCGGAGCCGTTGCTCAGTCACGACAGTTCGACGAACGAACTCATCCGCGCCTATCGACGCCAGCGTCGTGGCTGAACTGAACTGAACCGAACCGAATCAGTCGCCGGCGAGCTGGACGAGGTCGCAGCCACGCAGCGAATGAGCTGGCTTAGCGGGTGTGGTGCGACTCCGGCAGGTGGCTGAGGTCGGAAAAACGGAACAGGCTGAATGAGTGCCGGCCGGCAATATCGATGGGGCGCACCACGCTGACCGACGCGTGGAATGCCACGAATCGCTCCCATTCCCAGGGCACTGGATCGATGCCAAGGAGATGGCCGAGACAGACCGCATCGGTGCCGGAGTGGGCAACGATGATGATGCGCGGGCCGGGATTGTCCAGTTGCCACAGCGGTGGGAATCCGTTGAACCTGAAGCAGTCGATGCTGCTGAGGAACTCGATGAGTCCGCCTGTGACGCGATCGTGAAAATCGTGGAACGACTCGCCGCCGGGGATGCCGAGCCATTGTTCTTCAAGGGGACGGACGCGGCTCTCGGCAAACACCTTGGCCACGACCTCAGTAGGAGTTCCCTGCCACACCGGCGCGGTGATCTCAGCCAGCCAGTTATGAGTCTCGGGTTCGATGCCGAGCGCCTCGATGATGGGGGCTGCGGTTTGTTGGGCGCGTACCAGCGGGGAGACAAGGATGCGATCAGCGTGCTGGCCGGCAAAGGCACGACCCAGAAGTTCGGCCTGTTCCAGACCGAGTTCAGTCAGCTGTGGGTTGTCGATGCTGCGGCCGTCGCGTTCCCATTCGGGCTGGCCATGACGGATGAAGACAAGTTCCATCTCCCTATCCTGCTCGCGTCGGGCGACAGCGCGCGTGGTTTGGTGATTCAGCGCAGTCGTCCGGGCCGACGGTTCGCCCGGTTGGACCAGCATCCGCGGTGCCAATGGCGGCGCAGATCGGGCTCGTCGATAGGCACGGCGACGAGGTGTCCCTCACCTGGACGGATATCGCGATTGCAACCAGGGCAGAGGTAGGTCTTGGTGGCTTCATACGGCTGGATGTGACGCACCTCAACCGGAAGGCCCATCGGATCGAGTTCGGGTTCCGGGCTCATGTGCGTCAGCCGAACAACGCCCAGATGACCAGACCGACACATGTGGCAAGTGCGGCCGCGACCATCACGTAATCGAGTGGACTGCGGCGGTGTTGGCGATGCGGATTGAATCCCACCGCTTCAGTATCGCCGGTCTTGCGTGTGTGTGACATTCGACGGATTCGCCGTTGGTCAAACAAGTTGTCGAAGGGGCCACTGGTAGCGTCATCGCTCATGTCGATGCTGCGGTCCTCACGAGTGCTCCTTGCAAGTTGCGCGCTTATTGGTGCAGCCACGATTTTCTCTGCATGTGCCTCCGGTGGATCCTCCGAAGCGGTGCCCAGCGATCCGGTTCTTGCCCAAGGGCAGCAGATCTACAAGGCCAATTGTGCGTCCTGCCATGGTCAGGCTGGTGGCGGCGGACTCGGCCCCAAGCTCGCCGGAATGGTCGCCAAGAAGTACCCGGACATCGCCGATCAGGAAGCGGTGATTGCCAACGGTCGCAGTTCGATGCCCAAATTCGGTCAGCGACTCTCAGCAGATGAGATCAACGCCGTCGCCCGCTACGAGCGCGAGGCACTCGGCGTCAAGTAATCGGTCTGGTTTCGTTCGGAGTCGTCGCACTCGGCCCGTTCGGCTCATGTGCGGCTTCGTTTGACACAGATAGGTTCGCCCGGACTCGGAAGGGTGACTTCCCCCAATGTGTGCGCTGTGCGTTTCGGTAGCAGCGCGACGAGCGGTCGGAGGTCCGATGCTGGCCACTGTTCCTTCAGCAACGCTGTTTGGTGTCGACGGGATCGCGGTGACTGTCGAGGTCCACGTTGCCCGCGGACTACCGGGATTCACTGTTGTCGGTCTGCCCGACGCCTCGTGTCGCGAGTCCCGCGATCGAGTGCGCGCCGCACTGCTCACGTCGGGGTTCTCCTGGCCGGATAAGCGCACCACCGTGAACCTCGCGCCGACCTCGGTGCGCAAGATCGGCTCATCTCTTGATCTGGCCATCGCCATTGGCGTACTTGTGGCCAGCGAGCAACTCTCAGCTGCAGCCATCGAGAACCGAGCCTTTCTCGGTGAACTCGGACTCGACGGGACGCTGCGTCATGTCCCGGGGGTGCTGCCCATCATCGAGGCCATCGACTCGACAGAAGTCGTCGTCCCGCCGCAATCAGTCCATGAGGCGTCATTGGTGGGCAACCGGGTCGTGCGCTGCGCCACGGGACTGCGTGACCTCATCGACTCGCTCACCGGCGATGCCCCGTGGCGACGTCCACCAGAGCCACCGATCGATACGTCCACAGAGGTTGTGCCCGAATTGGCGGAGGTGCGCGGACATCATGTGGCCCGCACTGCACTCGAGATAGCTGCCGCTGGAGGCCACAACCTGCTCATGGTGGGGCCGCCGGGGGCGGGCAAAACGATGCTGGCCCATCGTTTGGTTGGGCTCCTTCCCGATCTCCACGACGACCTTGCCCTCGCTGCCACCCGAGTGCATTCGGCCTCAGGGGTGCTCGCCTCAGGTGGGCTTGTTCGTCGGCCGCCTTGGCGCGCACCACATCACGGAACCAGTGCGGTCGCCATGGTTGGTGGAGGGAGCCAGCGTGTACGGCCCGGGGAGATCTCGCTCGCGCACGGCGGGGTCCTCTTCCTTGACGAACTCGGTGAGTTCAGTGCCGTGGTGCTCGATGCTCTGCGGCAGCCGCTCGAGGAGGGCGTCATCCGAATCGCTCGGGCAGAGACGCGTGTCGAACTGCCAGCTCGTTTCCTGCTGGTGGCGGCGATGAATCCGTGTCCCTGTGGTGAGGGGGTGACACCGGCTGCATGTCGATGCACTGATCGCGCGCTGGATCGTTACCGGCGTCGTGTCTCGGGTCCGCTGCTCGACCGATTCGACCTCCGGCTCGATGTCCATCGGCCCGACCCGCACGCGTTACTGCATGGAGACTGTTCCGAGACCACCGCACAGGTCGCAGCGCGGGTGCTTGGCGTGCGTGCCCGCGCAGCCCAGCGTGGAGCCACGACGAACGCGGAGCTGTCAGGTCCCACTCTCGAGCGGGTGGCGCCGCTGTCGACCGAGGCCGATCAATTGCTGGAGCGGGCATTGGAGTCAGGTCGGCTGACGGCCCGCGGCCTGCGACGCATTTGGCGAGTTGCGCTCACCATCGCGGATCTCGCAGAGCATGAAGGTCCATTGCGCGCTGAGCATGTTGCGTCTGCATTCCATCTCCGGGCTGATCCCGGATTTCTGCTCGGTCTCGGTGCCCGATGAGCATTCCGAGGTTGCCCTCAGCGGCGTATGTGGCGGCGCTGTCGCGCTTGCCGCAGCTGGGGCCGGCCCGACTGCGGGTCTTACTCGAAGGTCGCGAGCCCGACGAGGTGTGGAAGGAACTCTGCGCTGGCCGACTGCCTGAGGCAGTGCTCGAGCGCATCGCTGCTCGCGCACCTCGCGTGCAGTGCAACGCCCTCGTCGAGACCTGGCGACGGGTCGCCGTGGGTCTCGATCCGGCCATCTACTGGCGAGCACATATCGATGCCGGGGTGGGCGTGACCGTGTTCGGATCCCCGTCATTCCCGGAGGTGTTTGCGGCCGATGACGATCCACCCATGGTGCTGTTCTGGAAGGGTGATCTCGATCATCTTGCTGGTTTACGTGCTGCCATCGTCGGAACCCGACAGGCATCACGTTACGGACGCGATGTGGCATTCGGTCTTGGACGCGATCTCGCTGCCGCAGGTGTTGCCGTTGTTTCAGGCCTGGCACTCGGCATCGACGGCGCTGCTCATAGCGGAGTCATCGATGCTGCGACTGCACCGCCGATTGCCGTGGTTGGTAGTGGCCTCGATCGCGTGTACCCGCGCGCCCATGGCGCGCTCTGGCGACAGGTCATCGAATGCGGAGTTGTTATCAGCGAATATCCGCTCGGTGCGCCAGCAGCGGCTTGGCAGTTTCCAGCACGCAATCGGCTCATCGCCACGCTCGCTGATGCGGTTGTCGTGGTTGAGTCGCAGCACACCGGTGGCGCTATGGGTACCGCAGTGGAAGCGGCACGTCGGGGTCGCGTCGTCATGGCCGTGCCCGGCCCAGTCACCTCTGCCGGTTCTGATGGCACCAATCAGTTGCTGGTCGATGGTTGTGCGCCGGCTCGCGATGCCTCCGATGTGCTTGTTGCCCTCGGACGCGATGCCGTACCTCGACGAAAGTCAATTGAAACTCGTGCCCGGCCCTTGCCGGCTGCAGCTGTGGTGCTCGAGCAGGTTCCGTGGCAGCCCGCACCCATTGAGCAATTGCTGCTGGCCACTGGACTCGATCTCGGCACGCTCGCAGTGCATCTTGATGAACTTGAGGCTGGTGGATGGATTGCGCAACGTGCCGGCTGGGTGGAGCGCATCGGTCGGACCGATGGATGAGCCGGCGTGTTTGGAGCAGCACCTGTCGCGCTGCCTTGTTGGAGCGATGCCGGTTGGTTGCGATCACGCACCGGTACAGTTGATGCGGTGCCGTCCGATGATGACCCCTGGTCACTCGATGCGTTCTGTGCCTCGCTCACTTCGGTGTCGGAGGCAACCGTTCGGGCATATCGCTCGGATCTGCTCTCGTTCGTTGTCTGGTGTGAGCGCGCCGAGCTCGCTGGGCCGGCCATGGTCACACGCACCACACTGCGTCGCTACATCGGATCCTTGGCTACCCGCTCCTACGCCCGCCGGTCGATCGCTCGCAAAGCGTCCGCGATTCGCCGCTATTTCGGATGGTCAGTTCGCACCGGGGTCATTGCCAACGATCCATCGGTCGGCCTCAGCGCCCCAGGAGGAACAGGGCGCCTTCCCCGGGTCCTTCGCGACGATGAGCTCACCGCAGTGCTCGATAACCCACCCGGCACAACCGCCAACGATCCTCCCGCTCTTCGCTCCCGTGACGACGCCGTGCTCGAACTGCTTTATGGGAGTGGACTGCGTGTTTCGGAACTGTGTGGGCTTCGACCCGAGGACATTGACATTGACCGCCGTCGGATTGTCGTGTGGGGCAAAGGTTCGAAGCAGCGGGTCGTTCCGCTCAGTAGTCCTACATGCGATGCCTTGCGACAATGGCTCGGCCACGGCCGTCGCATCCTGGCCACCGCCGACTCACCGTCTGATGCGGTCTTTCTCAATCAGAAGGGTCGACGTCTCGGTCCACGTGATGTTCGTCGTCTGCTCGATCGTCGGGCACCGTCGCCCACGCATCCCCATGCGTTGCGCCACACCTTCGCCACTCATCTGCTCGACGGCGGCGCGGACCTCCGCGCGGTGCAGGAACTTCTCGGTCATGCCGATCTCTCCACCACACAGCACTACACGCATGTGAGTAAGCAGCGACTGCGGAGCGTTCTCGACGCCACCCATCCGCGCGCCTGATTCCTGCGCATCGCTTTCACTGCGCTGCTGCACTCCATCTCCTTCCCCCGGAACCTCCGACATGAAGGGGACCTGTTATGCGAACGCGCCTTCGTCGCGCTGGGGCCATAGCGGTTGCAGTTGTGCTTGCAGTTGCGCTCGTCGTCATGGTGCCGATGTCGGCTGCGGCGGTGCCGCTTGCATCACCGGCAACACCCTCAGGGTTCGTTGACTATCGGCCACCAAGCAATGCGCCCATTGTCGATCACTTCCGTCCGCCGGCAAACCCATGGGGTGCTGGCAATCGCGGCATCGACTACGGCACCATCGAGGGCGACGAAGTCCGGGCCGCCGCCCCCGGTCGTGTGGTGTTCGCTGGCGAGGTCGGGGGCACCCTGCATGTCACGGTTGAGCACGCCGATGGCCTACGCACCAGCTATTCGTTTCTCGCTGCAGTATCGGTGGCACGCGGCGATCGTGTTCGCAGCGGTGACATCGTTGGCACTGCTGCCGGTTCGTTTCATTTCGGCGTTCGCGCACCCGATGGCACCTATTTCGATCCTGAGGAGGTTCTTGCCGGCCGTGTGCGTCCCGAAATCGCGCTTGTCCCCGGTGCAGAAGAGGGACTCGACCCGCTCGATGCGGGGGAGCGACGGTCGCTGCTCGACACGTTGCGTGACTCTGGTGTGGCCCTCATGGACTACGTCGAGCGGACTGGTGTTGAGGCTGTGTCGATCGCGGCACATGCTGCACTCAGCGCGAGTAATCCGGCGCGGATTGCTCGCGCCGCTGTGGCACTGGCCCGCTGGTATCAGCAGAGTGGGTCGTGCACCCCGGCATCGACTGAGGCTCCAACAATCGACAGACGACGTGTAGCTGTCGAGGTCAGCGGCCTTGGCACCGCGAGTGAGAGCAACTCGGCCTGGGAGTTCGACACCGCAACGATCGGGTACGCACCCACAGATGTGATCAGGTTCTCCTACCGGGGAGGTCGCGCCCCCAACGACGGCGAGGATCAGGGCATCACAGGTGTCGCTTCCGAATCGATTCCGGTGACGACATTTTCGAGCAGCGACAGTCAGCAGTCACTGGGCGTGTCCGTTGATCGTCTTGTTGAGCTCATTGACGCCACTGCACGCGCCAATCCAGATGTGCCGATCGATGTGCTCGCTCATTCCCAAGGCGGGGTGGTGGCTCGATTGGCGATCGAGCGCGCTGCGGCAGCTGGTCAACTTCCCGCCACCGTGGCCAACCTCGTCACCGTCGGATCCCCCCATGGAGGAGCGCCATTGGCAACTGGGGTGCGGGCGATGCAGCTCAGCCCGGCCGGCCGAATGGTGCTGGCTGAGTTGCGATCCAGCGGCGTGGCCGGTCCGCTCGATGATCGACTCCCGGCCACCACTGATCTGGCCGCAACCTCGGTGACCATGGGCGAACTGCATGATCGGCCTCTGCCTGACCAGGTCCGGTTCGTGTCTCTGGGCGGATCGGGCGATCTCATCGTCCCTGGGGTGGCCACAACGGATCCAAGCGCCGCTGACCAGCGGATCCTGCCAACCGCGATCGGCACTGATGCCCATGGGGCCCTCACCAGCATGCCCCGCACGACTCGGGAGATTGCTCTGGCCGTTGCCGGGCGGCCACTCACCTGCCAGGGGCTGACCGAGACGATCGGCGCGTTTCTTGAGGCGGAGGCAGTGTCCACGCTCGAGTCAGCATCCACCCTCGGTGCAGCAACCATGGCGGCCACCACTGGAGTGCCGCTGGAACCGAGATGATCGTTTGGCCCCCATCGCTGGCCTTCCCGTACACTCGGCACCCGGTTCAGTGACTGCTGGACTCCTTCCGCAGGTCAGGTCGACCCGCACACACCCCCGGCTCGTGCGCCCCACGGTCGGTCCCGCCATCGGGTCCGCCTGCACAACACCGGATTCTCCAACTTTCAACCGATGGGTAAGGAAAAACCATGGCTCCAGTCGTAACAATGCGCCAGCTGCTCGAGGCCGGTGTCCACTTCGGACATCAGACCCGTCGCTGGAACCCCAAGATGAAGCGTTTCATTCACGGTGAGCGCAACGGCATCTACATCATTGATCTCCAGCAGACGCTCGGACGCATCGAGACCTCGTACAGCTTCGTACGCGATCTCGTCGCCGATGGCGGCACCATTTTGTTCGTGGGCACCAAGAAGCAGGCCCAGGATCCGGTGCGTAGCTACGCCGAGCGCTGCGGCATGCCCTATGTCAACGAACGTTGGCTCGGCGGCATGCTCACGAATTACCAGACCATGTCCAAGCGCGTGGCCAAGATGAAGGAATACCAGCGCATGCGCGACTCAGGTGAGTTCGAGGCCATGCCCAAAAAGGAAGCACTCCTCATTAGCCGTGAGCTCGAGAAGCTTGAGCGCAATCTTGGGGGCATCCGAAACATGGAACGCACCCCGAGCGCCATCTTCGTGCTTGACACCAAGAAGGAAGACATCGCGGTGACCGAGGCCAACAAGCTTGGTCTTCCGATCGTGGCCGTGGTCGACACCAATTGCGATCCCGACATCATCCAGTACGTCATCCCCGGCAACGACGATGCCATCCGTTCGGCCAACCTCATGTGCCGCGTCATCGCCGATGCCGTCGAGGAGGGTCGCTTCATGGCTTCCCGTCGTCGTGGTGCCGCAGCCCCTGAGGGCCCGGCAGTTGTCGAGCGTACGGCCGAGGAAATCGCTGAGCATGAGGCCGCCCAGGCCGATGCCCGTCGTCAGGCTGCCGAAGCCGCCGCCGCTCGTGAGGCCCGCATCGCGGCTGAACGCGCCGCTGCAGCCGATGCCGAGCCGGTCGCTGAGGCCGTTGCCGAAGCTCCCGTTGCCGAAGCACCTGCTGCTGAGACCACTGAGGAGGCCTGACCAATGGCTGATTTCTCCGCCAAGGATGTCCAGAACCTCCGTCAGATCACCGGCGCCGGCATGATGGACGCCAAGAAGGCGCTCCAGGAGAACGACGGCGATTTCGAAGCAGCCAAGCAGTGGCTGCGCGAGAAGGGCTTGGCCAAGGTCGCCAAGCTTGGCGATCGCGAGAACACCCAGGGCTCAGTCAGCGCCGTTGTCGAAGGTCAGGTCGGCGCAATCGTGCAGCTCAAGAGCGAGACCGATTTCTCGGCCAAGGCCGAGGACTTCACCTCGCTGGTTCAGGCGCTCACCGATGTTGTCGTGGCCAAGGGTGTCGACGCAGTCTCCGAGCTCAACGACGAACTTGACGCACTCAAGATCGCCAAGAAGGAGAACATCGAGCTTGGTGCGGTCGTGCGTTTCGACGCGGCCGATGGCAACACGCTCGACTCCTATCTCCACCTGCAGGACGGACGCGGCGTCAACGCTGTTCTCGTCGAACTCAAGGGCGGCACACGCGAACTTGCGCACGACATCGCTGTGCATGTTGCGTTCGCAAAGCCTCTGTACCAGAGCCGCGATCAGGTCCCCGAGGCCGATATCGAGCGTGAGCGTCAGGCTCTGCTCGACATCACCAAGGCAGAGGGCAAGCCTGAGGCTTCATGGCCGAAGATTGTTGAGGGCCGTCTCAACGGATGGTTCAAGGAGCAGGTGCTTCTCGAACAGGGTTTCGTTCGCGACGACAAGCAGTCCATTTCGCAGATGCTGGGTGACGCCGAACTCGTGCGTTTCGCTCAGGTCTACATCGGCGGCTGATGGCAACCTCCGAAGCTCGCTGGTCGCGCGTCCTGCTGAAGGTCTCGGGAGAGGCCTTCGCAGGCGATGCCGGCTACGGCATCGATGGAACGGTGGTGCAGCGCATCGCCCGCGAAATCTTCGAAGTTCGTTCTGAGCTCGAGGTCGAGATGGCCATTGTCGTCGGTGGCGGAAATATCTGGCGCGGGATGTCTGGTGCCGGTGCGGGCATGGACCGTGCTCAGGCTGACTACATGGGCATGCTCGCCACGGTTATCAACGCGCTGGCGCTTCAGGACACTCTCGAGCAGCTCGGTCAACCCACCCGGGTGCAATCAGCCATCCAGATGGCCCAGGTGGCCGAGCCCTACATCCGTCGTCGGGCTACCCGTCATCTCGAGAAGGGTCGAGTCGTCATTTTCGCCGGCGGCACTGGAAATCCCTTTTTCACCACCGATACCACCGCAGCTTTGCGAGCGGTCGAGATCGAAGCCGAGGTGCTGCTCAAAGGCACCCATTCCGGCACTGATGGCATGTACAGCGATGATCCCCGAACCAATCCTGATGCGGTCAAGCTTGATGAAGTCTCGTATCTCGATGTCCTCAACCAAGGGCTGCGGGCAATGGATTCCACGGCAATCACGCTGTGCATGGACAACGATCTTCCCATCGTGATGTTTGATCTCAACGGCGAGGGAAATGTGCGCTCGCTGCTCACCGGCGGTTCGGTCGGTACGCTCGTCCGCTGAGACGGTTCCATCGGAGCCGAGTCCAACCACATTTCAGGAGAGCGCAATGAGTACAGAGATGTCCGACATGCTGCTTGCGGAGTGTGGCGAGAAGATGGCCAAAGCCGTCACCCATGCTCGCAGCGAGTTCGCCTCGATCCGCACCGGTCGCGCTGCGCCCGCGCTTGTCGAGAAGATTCCTGTTGAGTACTTCGGCTCGGATGTTCCATTGCAGCAGCTCGCCGGGTTCAGTGTCCCCGAAGCGCGTCAGTTGCTGATCACGCCCTATGACAAGAGCGCCATCGGACCGATTGAGCGGGCGCTGCAAATGTCTGATCTCGGTCTCAATCCGAGCAATGACGGCGTCTCTATCCGGCTGACATTCCCGCCGCTCACGCAGGAGCGACGCAAGGAACTCGTCAAGGTTGTCAAGAACATGGCGGAGGAGAATCGCATCGTCCTGCGCAACCAGCGTCGCGATACGCGTAAGGAACTCGAAGCACTCGAGAAGGACAGCGAGCTCTCGAAAGATGAACTCGAGCGTGCCGAGAAGGAACTCGACAAGCTGATCCATGCCCAAGAGGCCCAGATCGACGATGCCCTTTCTGCCAAAGAACGCGAACTGCTGGAGGACTGATGTCGAACGATGAACCTCCCGTCAGCAGTGATGGCGGAAATCGATTCGTCACTGCTGAGGACCTCGCGGGTTCGTCCGCAGAGACCCCGGTTATTGATCTGGGCGCACCTTCAGGAGAGGTGGCCATGCCGCACTGGACCGCTCCGGCCACCGGTCAGGTCCCGCGTGTCGTGCTCGGAACCGATGAGGGAGATACCGATTCGGAGAGCAACTCCGATGCCCTCCACTGGCGTGATGAACATGACACCTCGGACAACTTGGACTTCATGCGTGATCTCGCCGCCATTGACGCTGATGCGCAGGTGACCGAACGCCTGGGTGCACTCGATACCTCAGAGCGCACATCAGATCCCGAGTATCTGAACTTCGACGACGTCGAACTCGACCCTCGTCGCCGAGGCCGTAGCCGCACTCGTCGTGTTCGTACTGCGCGCACACCCGACGTCGCGTCAGCAGCGAGTGCGTCCCCCGCTGACACGGTGTCGGCTGGAACTGATGCCGATGAGGCAACCGAGCGCTCCGGTGGCCGCAATGTGCCGATGGCTGCAGCTGTTGGTGTAGCCATGGCCGCCGTTGCACTCATTGCCTTCGGTCTTGGTCCGGTCGGCGCACTCATCATTGTTGAACTCGTCGTGGTCGCTGCTGGCATTGAGTTCTTCAGCGCTTTGCAGCGCAACGGGTTCCGGCCGGCGACTCTGCTCGGCGTTGCCGCAGTCGTGGTGTTCCCACTCGCGACCTACTGGAAGGGCGAAGCCGCCTTCCCGCTTGTGCTTGCGCTCACACTGTTGTTCGCCATCATCTGGTATCTCGCCGGACTCGGCGGCAACTCGCGACCAGTCGCCAATCTTGGCGTCACCTTTCTCAGTGTCATCTGGATCGGCATGTTCGGAGCCTTCGCCGCGCTCATTGTGAAGATTCCCTCCGAAGGGGTGAGCATCCTGCTGCTCGCTGTTGTCGGCACGGTGGGCAGCGACGTCGGCGCGTTCTTCGTTGGCCGTGCTGCAGGGCGCACGCCGTTGTCGGCGCTTTCGCCCAACAAGACTGTTGAAGGACTCGTCGGTGGCGTCGTCGGCTCCATCGTCACGGTGTTCGTCGTGGCCGTGATCGGTGGTGTTGGTCCGTTCAGTGCAGGTGGCGCGTTGCTGCTCGGCTTCGTCGTTGCCATCGTCGCCCCCATTGGTGATCTGGCCGAATCACTGTTCAAGCGCGATCTCGGGATCAAAGACATGGGCACTGTGCTTCCGCAACATGGTGGAATCCTGGATCGGTTCGACGGCATGCTTTTCGTGCTGCCTGCCGCGTATTACGTGGCTCGTCTCTGCGGATTCACCGGCTGATCAACCTTGCCGCAGGTTTTCACTGAGTTTTCTCCCGCGGCGACGTCAACGCGACTCCTCGGTAGGCTCGGAACATGTCAGCCATTCGGGTCGCTATCGCCGGTTCCACGGGATCCATTGGGACCCAGGCGCTCGACGTCCTCGCCGCAGAACCAGGCTCGTTCGAACTCGTTGCCATTGGCGCCACCGGTCGGCAGCCCGAGGTGCTTATTGAACAAGCGCGAACCTATCGACCGGCCATCGTCGCTGTCTCCGATGAGTCGGCGGCAGCTGCGATCATCGACGCGCTCCCCGGTGTCGATGTGCGCGTTGGTCCTGAGGCCATGCCGAGTCTCGCCGCCGATGCTGACGTCGTCGTCAACGGCGTCGTTGGGTTTGCTGGCTTGTCGGTCACGCTTGCCACGCTGGCGGCAGGTCGTCGACTCGCCCTGGCCAATAAGGAGTCGTTGATCGCAGGTGGTCCGGTGGTGCAGCAGGTCCGACGCACACCGGGTGCGGAGCTCGTACCGGTCGACAGCGAACATGGCGCTATTCATCAGTGTCTTCGTGCCACTGACAACCGTGAGCGAGTGGCCCGATTGGTGCTCACCGCAAGCGGAGGCCCGTTCCGTGGTCGCAGCTCGGCGGAACTTGCCAACGTCACCGTTGCCGATGCTTTGGCCCATCCCACCTGGAGCATGGGACCCAAGATCACCGTCGACTCATCCACCCTGATGAACAAAGGCCTTGAGGTCATCGAAGCCTATGAACTCTTCGGCACTCCGGCGGGTGAAGCCGGGTACGGCATCGGGTTCGACGAGATCGACGTCGTTGTGCACCCGCAGTCGATCGTTCATTCCATGGTCGAGTTCACCGATGCGTCCACCATCGCCCAGCTTTCGGTGCCGGATATGCGTCTGCCCATTGGGTACGCGCTGGCCTGGCCCGATCGCATCACCACACCGTTTGGTCGCATCGACTGGAGCCAGCTCGGTCGACTCGATTTCGAAGCGCCCGACCACACCACCTTCCCGTGTCTGGGCCTTGCCTACGAGGCCGGCCGTATCGGCGGAACGGCGCCGGCCTGGCTCAATGCCGCCAACGAGATCGCGGTTGCTGCATTTCTCGACGGCCGCATCGCTTGGGGCGATATCTCCCGTGTAATTTCCGCCACCCTCGAACTACATGATGGTGCTGGGGCCAACGATGCCGCTGACATCATCGCTGCCGATACTGAGGCTCGTCGCCTCGCCACCTCCTGTCTCATTGCGTTCGCCCCACCGGTCGGAGCCCCCCTATGACCGAACTCACGCCCCAACCAGCTGCTGAGCATCAAGATTCAGCGTTCCAACGCCTTGCGGCCAACCGCGGTCTGCGCCTCGCGTTATTGCTCGGTGCACTGGCCTATGTGGCCTCCACCCGGATCTGGTTGTTCGTGCTCATCATCGCCATCGTTTTGTCGGTGTTCCTGCACGAAATGGGTCACTTCCTCATGGCCAAGCGAAACGGCATGCGGGTCACCGAGTTCTTCCTTGGCTTCGGACCGCGCATCTGGTCGTTCCGTCGTGGCGAGACCGAGTACGGGCTCAAGCTCATCCCTGCTGGTGCATACGTGCGCATTATCGGCATGCACGGGCTCGAAGAGGTACGACCTGAACACGAGCAGCGCACCTATCGCGCGCAGCCCTTTCGCCGTCGCATGCCCGTGGTGCTCGCCGGCCCGATCGTCAATATCGCACTCGGTTTCGTGTTGCTCGTTGTTGTGTTCGCCGGCTTTGGTCATCCATCGTCTACCAAATGGCAGGTGCGATCTGTTGCCGACGGATCCGCAGCAGCGATGGCGGGTATCGAACCTGGTGATCGAATCGTGGCCTTCGACGGACTCCCTGTCGGCAGCTTTGAAGACACGTCCTCGCTTATTCGGGCGCATGCTGGATCTTCTGTTGACCTCACCGTCGAACGTAACGGGGAGACACTTGAACTTCCCGTAGCGATCGGTTGGACGCTCGATTCGCTCGGCGCCGGGCGACTCGCCCCGCTACAGGTCGGCGACAGCGTCATCATCGTTGGCGGTCAGCCAATCACGTTCTATTCGGATCTTGTCGGTGCATTGCAGCGCTACATCGGTCCGGTCGAGATTTCTTTCGTGCGCAGTGGCGTGGTGTACACCACTTCGGTCACTGGTCCCATCGCCATGCCCATTGACGGCTTCCGTGGATTCCTTGGCGTTGGCGCGCAATCGGTCCTTGAACATTCCGACGTGATCGCCGCCACCGGTCAAGCGGCCACTGCGTTCAGCGACACCATCGTCGGCTCGGTGCAGGGGATGGGTCGAATCTTCTCCCCATCGGGTCTCGGCAACCTCGCCTCACAGGTGGCCAACGGGGGAGCAAGTAACTCGACCAGCAAGTCCTCGGGCGGTGGCAGCTCCTCGCTCCCCGGTGCCGGTACCGGTTCGGCAGATTCCTCCGCACAGGACCGACCCATGTCGTTGCTCGGCATCGTCAATGTGGGAACGCAACTTGGCGAGCAGCAGGGGTGGGCGGGAGTTCTGGCTCTTCTCGCCACCGTCAATATCTTCCTGGGTCTCATCAATCTGGTGCCGCTGCTGCCTTTCGACGGCGGACACATCGCTGTCGCCTGTTATGAGGAGATCCGCACTCGCATCTCCAAGAAGCCCTACCGCGTTGATATGAGCAAACTCATGCCAGTCACCTATGTCGTGGTGTTCCTGATGATCGGGTTGTTCATGTCCACGCTGTATCTCGATGCCGTCGATCCCGTGAAGCTCACCCCGTAGCCCTAACCTCGGTGCCGTGAGCGAACTCGCCCCTCAGACCACCTATCCGCGCCGGGTCACCCGCCGACTTACCGTTGGCAACGTGGCGGTGGGCAACGGCGCGCCAATCACGGTGCAGTCGATGACCACCACCAAGACCGCCGATGTCGAAGGAACGCTGCAGCAGATCTATGCGCTCGCCGCTGCCGGTTGCGACATTGTGCGCTGCACCTGCAATGAACCCGAAGCCGCCGAAGGGCTGGCCCACATCATTCCGCGCTCGCCGGTGCCGATCATCGCCGATATTCATCATCAGTACCTGCGCGCTATGGAGGCCATGGAAGCCGGCGTTCAGGGATTGCGCCTCAATCCCGGCAATATCCGTCGGCCCGAGCACATCAAGGCCGTTGCCCGCGAAGCCAAGGACCGTGGCATCCCCATCCGCATCGGCGTGAACGGTGGCTCGCTGGATCCCGATCTTTATGACAAGTACGGCGGTCGCGTCACCGCCGAGGCCATGGTTGAGTCTGCCAAGCGCGAGCTTGAGTACTTCGAGGAGGTCGGCTTCGACGATGTGAAGATTTCGGTGAAGGCCTCCAATGTGGCGTTGATGATCGACGCGTACCGACTTCTCGCCGACACCGTCGACTATCCGCTGCATCTGGGTGTGACTGAGGCTGGCCCGCCGCCCGCCGGTTTGGTCAAGGCGACTGCCGGTATGGCCACGTTGCTGGCCGAGGGCATCGGCGACACCATCCGCTATTCGCTCACTGCTGATCCGGTGGAGGAGGTACGCGCCGGTCGCTGGCTGCTGGAAAGCCTTGGTCTGCGCGAGCGTCGCGGCCTTGATCTCATTGCCTGCCCATCGTGTGGCCGAGCCGAGGTCGACGTGATTGAAGTTGCCGCCAAGGCTCAAGATGCACTCACTGATCTGAACATTCCGATCCAGGTTGCCGTCATGGGCTGTGTGGTCAACGGGCCGGGCGAAGCTCGCGAAGCCGACCTCGGTATTGCCGCCGGTCGCAAGCGCGGCCACCTTTTCGTCAAGGGCCAGGTCGTCAAGGTTGTTCCCGAAGATGGCATGGTCGAAGCGCTTGTGGAATGGGCGCAGATCATCGCTGATGGGGGAGTGGAGGAGGCGCTGCGTCGCAAAGACGATTCCGCTGCTGCGGAAGCCGAAGCTGATCGGGCCGAACTGCTCGATGAAAAGGGCGACGATGCCAACCACGCCACCGAGCGCATTGAGATCATTCGAAAGATGCGCTGATCGGGCCACCGAACCCATGAGCGAGGTCGCCTAGCATCGGCGGACATGGCCAAGGCTCCCGTTCTCACTCCGCAGTCCGAAGATTTCCCGCGCTGGTACCAGGACATCGTCGCCAAGGCCGAACTGGCCGATAACGGTCCGGTGCGCGGCACCATGGTCATCCGCCCCTACGGCTATTCCATCTGGGAACAGATGCAGGCCGATGTCGATCGGCGCATCAAGGCCGCTGGCGCCAAGAACGCGTATTTCCCGCTGTTCATCCCTGAGAGCTACCTCACCCGCGAAGCCGAGCATGTTGAGGGGTTCAGCCCCGAACTCGCTGTGGTCACCGTGGCCGGTGGCAAGGAGTTGGAGGAGCCGATCGTTGTTCGCCCGACCTCCGAGACTGTTATCGGTGAGTTCATGGCCAAGTGGGTGCAGAGCTACCGCGATCTCCCGCTTCTGCTCAACCAGTGGGCCAACGTCGTGCGCTGGGAGCTGCGTCCGCGCGTGTTCCTGCGCACCAGCGAGTTCCTCTGGCAGGAGGGGCACACCGCCCATGTGAGCGAAGCCGACGGTCGGGCCTATGCCGTGCGCATCCTCCATGAGGTCTACGAATCGTTTATGCGTGATGTGCTGGCTATGCCAGTGGTCGTGGGTCGAAAGACCGCCAAGGAGCGTTTCGCTGGCGCCACCAACACCATGACCTGTGAAGCAATGATGGGCGACGGTAAGGCCCTGCAGATGGGCACCAGCCATGAGTTGGGCCAGAACTTCGCCAAGGCCTTCGACATCGGATTCCAGAGCTCCGAAGGTGTGCAGGAACTGGCGTGGACAACCTCATGGGGCGTGTCCACCCGCATGGTTGGTGGGCTCATCATGTGTCACGGTGATGACAACGGTCTGCGCATCCCGCCGCGTCTTGCCCCGGTGCAGGTTGTTGTCATGGCGGTGCGCGAGGACGACGCCGTCATTGACCGTTGCCGAACCCTCGCCGAAGAACTGCTCGCCGCCGGCGTGCGGGTTGAGTTGGATCTGCGCACGGAAACCTCAGCTGGCCGCCGCGCCACCGACTGGGAACTCAAGGGTGTGCCCGTTCGCCTTGAGCTTGGTCCGCGAGATCTTGCCGAGGGTGCGGTCACCCTCGTTGACCGCATCGCGGGATCGAAAGACGCCGCCCCGCTCGACGGCATCGCCAATCGCATCACCTCAGTACTCGATGCGGCCCAGGCAACGCTGTTTGCTGAGTCGCTCGCCCGGCGCGAGGCCCGCACCGCCGAGGTGACCACCATTGCCGAGGCCGTCGAAGCTGCATCGGTCGGCTGGGCCCGCATCCCATGGGCCGATCTCGGAGTGGCCGGCGAGGTCGAACTGGGAACTCAGGGCATCACCGTGCGCTGTCTGGTCATGCCCGACGGGTCGCTGCCGGATTCCGATGACACGCCGGGAGCCGTTGCGATTGTGGCTCGCTCCTACTGAATCGGGCCGCAACCACGGTTCTGCGGCCCTCTGAGCAGGGGAAATAGGCGAACAAGCCGATCTCGGGTACACTTTGGGTCTCGCAATCGTTCGCTGTTCTGACGAAGGCGTGGGCTTCCGCCCACGTCTTTTGTTCATTCAGGAGCGACTGCAGCGTCCCTTGACCACCGCAAACAGCCCGCCATGAGAGGAGGCAACCATGTCCGTTCCCGACCGAGTCCGCGCACTCGTCGAACCCATCGTTGCCGGACTCGACCTTGAGCTGTTCGATCTCGAACAGGCCGGTGCGGTGCTGCGAGTCACGTTGGACAAGCCCGGTGGCGTCGACGTCTCCGACCTCACAGCCACCACCCGCGCCTTGTCGCGTGCTTTCGACGAACACGATCCCATCGCCGGTCAGTACACCCTTGAGGTGTCGAGCCCCGGACTTGAGCGTCAGCTGCGCACTCCCCGACATTGGGAGTGGGCGGCCAACCGGGTCGTCGCCGTCAAGACCGTCGCTGATTTTCCCGGCGGTCGTCGTTTCAGCGGTGTTGTCACTCAGAGCGACGACACCAGCGTCACCATCGCCCTCGACGAACCCGTCGGTGAGTCCATCACCTTCGATTACGTCGATATCGAAAAGGCGCGCACCGTGTTCGTGTGGGCCGCCGCACCCAAGCCCGGCGGTCCCAAGTCAAAACCAGGCCAGTCGTCCGGCCCGGGAACCAAGGCAGCCTCAGGGGCTGCCCCCAAGCAGAAGAAGGTCACGTCGTGATGAACACCCCCGACCTCATCGAAGCCCTGCAGGCGCTCGCCGCCGATAAGGGCATCTCGATCGACACGCTTTTCGGCGCGCTCGCCGATGCGTTCGAGTCGGCCTATAAGCGCCTTCCCAACTCGCAGGAGTACGCCTGGGTCATCATCGACCCTGACTCCGGCGATGTTCGGGTTATGGCTCAGGCTCTCGACGACGATGGCATCCCGATGGGTGAGGAGTTCGACGTCACCCCGCCGCCCGAGGTGTGGGGACGCGTTGCCGCCCAGACGATGAAGCAGGTCATGAACCAGCGCATCCGTGAGGCCGAGCGCGAGATGAAGTACGAGGAGTACGCCGGCCGCGAAGGCGACATCGTCACCGGCATCATTCAGCAGACCGATGCCCGGTACACGCTGCTCGACCTTGGTCGGGTCGAAGCGCTCATGCCTCAGGCTGAGCAGGTTCCCTACGAGCGTCCCGAGCCCGGTGCGCGCGTGAAGGCCTACATCGTTGAGGTCCGCAAGACCGCCAAGGGCCCCCAGATCGTCACCAGTCGCACCCATCCCGGTCTCATCAAGCGTCTGTTCGAGCTCGAAGTTCCCGAGATCGCCGATGGCATCGTCGAAATCAAGGCCTGTGCCCGTGAACCAGGGGCTCGCACCAAGATTGCCGTGCTCTCCAATGATTCCAACGTCGATCCCGTTGGCGCCTGCGTGGGCGCTCGCGGTGCCCGCGTGCGCATGGTGGTCAACGAACTGCGTGGCGAGAAGATCGATATCGTGCCGTTCTCTGATGAACCGGCGGATTTCGTCATGAAGGCGCTGTCGCCGGCCAAGGTCAAAGAGGTGCGTATCCACGAGGACACCGGCACCGCCGAGGTCATCGTTCCCGATTACCAGTTGTCTCTGGCCATCGGCAAGGAGGGCCAGAACGCCCGTCTCGCCGCCCGGCTCACCGGTTGGCGCGTCGACATCAAGAGTGAGACGCAGCTCGCCGAAGAAGAGGCCTACGCCAATCAGGACTGGGCCGAAGGCGAGTGGATTGTCGATGCCGAGACTGGCGAACAGGTCTGGCAGCCCGCTGAGGGTGGCGAGGCCATGTCAGCAGAGGCCTATGTGCAGGCCGCTGAGGAGGAAGCTGCCGAAGAGGCCGCAACTGACTCCGCTCCAGCTGCCGATGCCGACCCCAAAGTTGAAGCTGAACCCGAAGCCGAACCTGAGGAGGCTGCGGTCGATACCGATACCGTTGCCACCGAATCGGGCGAGGGCGACCAGTAGTACCAGCCAGTACCCGTTCGTGCGCGACCGCTGGTCGTGCGAGGATTACCACCCATGTCCTGGTTCTCTGGGACAACATCGAAGGCGCCGAAGGGCGAACCACGATGTCGAGAAGACAGAGGTAGCAGTTGCCGTCGAACATCCGTGTCCACGAGCTAGCACGAGAACTTGGGCTCACCAATAAGGAGACCCTCGACCTCTGTGTCGCGCTCGGGATCGGCGTCAAGACCCACTCGTCGAGTGTGGTCGAGGCGCAGGCCGATCGCGTCCGTCGCAAGGCGGAACGTGAAGGTCTGATCCGCGATGTCCAGCCCGAGGAGCCCGAGGCCGAGAAGAAGCCGGCCAAGAAGGCCGCCGCCAAGAAGGCTGCAGCCAAGAAGGCCGAGCCTGCTGCCGACGATGCTGTCGTCGACGCGGCCACCCCAGAGGTTCCGGTGGCGCCCGTCGTTGAAGCGCCCGTCGCCGCCAAGCCTGCAGTTGCCGAGCCTGCAGTTGCCCCTGAGCCAGCAGTTGCCCCTGAGCCCGCCGCTCCTGCCACCCCTGCTCAGGCCGAGGCGGCACAGACCGAAACTGCACCGGCCGACACCGCTCCGGCCGAGGCCGCAGCGAGTGCGCCGGCTGCACCCAAACGCGTGATCTCTTCATCCGGAAGCGCTGGACCGGTCCGTCGTGAGGAGCCCGTCGCCCGTCCGGCCGAGCCTTCTGCCGCCCCGGTCGCTCCTGCGGCTCCGTCGGCTCCTGCCGCTCCAGTCGCTCCGGCAGCGCGCCTCGACGCTCCGGTGCGCCCGCCCACTTCAACTTCGGGCAAGCCCATTCCGCCGCCCCCGGGCATGCGTCCTCCCACATCGTCCTCGGGTAAGCCCATTCCGCCGCCGCCCGGAGTTCGTCGCGATATGCCTCCCACCGGTCGTCCCGGTGGCCCCGGCGCTCGTCCCGGTGGTGCTGGTGGTCCTGGTGCTCGTCCCGGTGGTCCTGGCGGCCCGCGCCCTGGTGGAGCACCCAGCGGTCCCGGTGGTCCTGGTGGTCGTCCCGGAGGTGGATTCGGTGGCGGTCCCGGCGGTCCCGGTGGCGGTCCCGGTGGCGGTCCCGGTGGGCCTGGTGGAGGTCGTCCCGGCGGCGGTGGCCGTCCCGGCGGTGGCCCCGGTGGTCCCCGTCGACCTCAGCGTCGCAAGGGTCGTCGTCGTCGCAGCCAAGACGAACTGCAGCCCATCGATGCACCGAGTTACACGCCTCGTGAAGCCCCGGTGCCTTTTGGCATGATCGTGGTCGAGCGCGCCACGACTCCGCAGGAACTTGGCCCCAAGCTCAATCGCACCGCTGCCGATGTGGTTCGTTTTCTCATGCAGCAGGGCGAGATGGTGACCGCCACGCAGTCGCTAAATGACGACATGATCGAGTTGTTCGCCGCCGAAATCGGTGCCGAGATCCGCCTCGTCAATCCCGGCGAGGAGCAGGAGGTCGAACTCCAGAAGCTGCTCATGCTCGACGAGGACGTCGATGATGAGACCTACGAGGCTTGGCCGCTGCGCGCGCCGGTCATCACTGTCATGGGTCACGTCGATCACGGCAAGACCAAGTTGCTCGATCAGATCCGCAACGCAAACGTCGTTGCCGGTGAAGCCGGTGGCATTACCCAGCACATTGGTGCGTACCAAGCCGAGAAGGATGGCAAGGTCCTCACCTTCCTCGATACACCCGGTCACGAGGCGTTCACCGCCATGCGTGCTCGCGGAGCCGAAGCCACCGACATCGTCATCCTTGTGGTGGCGGCCGACGATGGCGTGATGCCCCAGACGATCGAGGCGCTGAACCACGCCAAGGCGGCCGAGGTCCCGATCATCGTGGCGGTCAACAAGATCGACCGTGAGAACGCAGACCCCACTCGCGTCATGCAGCAACTCTCCGAGTACGGACTCATCCCCGAAGCTTGGGGAGGCGACACCGTGATGGTTGAGGTCTCCGCACTACAGAACCTCGGCATCGATGATCTTCTCGACAATGTGCTCGTGATCGCCGAGCTCGAGGATCTTCGTGCAACACAGGGCGGTCGCGCCCGCGGAGTCGTGCTCGAATCCAATCTCGATATCGGTCGTGGCCCAGTTGCCACCATCCTTGTGCAGCACGGCACCCTGCGGGTCGGCGATCCGCTCGTCGCCGGCGCGGCCTGGGGCCGTGTTCGTGCGCTTATTGACGACAAGGGCAATCAGATCAAAGAAGCCGGCCCATCAATGCCGGTGCAGGTCCTCGGTCTGTCCGATGTTGCAGTATCCGGTGATCGTTTCGTGGTCGCTCCTGATGAGAAGACGGCCTCGAAGGTCGCTTCCACCCGTGAGCATTGGCTGCGTGTTGCCTCGATCGGCCGTGAAGCCCACGCCATGAGCGGCGGCGCCAAGCTTGAGGACATCTTTCAGCAGATCCAAGCTGGTGAGGCGGCAACGCTTAACCTCATCGTCAAAGCCGACGTCACTGGTTCACTTGAGGCACTCACCGAGAGCCTCAAGAAGCTTGAGCGACCTGAGGTCAAGCTGGCATTTGTGCACCGCGCAGTTGGCGGCATCACGCAGAACGATGTGCAGCTCGCTGCCACCTCGAACGCCACGATCATTGGTTTCAACGTGCGCCCGGACCGTCAGGCCCGCGAGCTCGCCGATACTGAACGCGTCGAGATCCGCACCTACGAAATCATCTACCAAGTGCTTGAGGACATCGAGAACGCAATGCTCGGTCTGCTCCAGCCCGTGTACGAAGAGGTCGTCACCGGCGATGCTGAGGTACGCGAGATCTTCCGCGTTCCCAAGATCGGCGCCATTGCCGGTTGCATGGTCCAGAACGGTCAGATCACCCGCGGCTCCAAGGTCCGGTTCCTGCGTGACGGCACCATCATCTGGAAGGGCGCTATTTCTTCGCTTCGGCGCTTCAAGGACGATGTCCGCGAAGTGGCCTCCGGCTACGAGTGCGGTATCGGCCTCACGGATTTCCAGGATCTCAAGCCCGGCGACATCATCGAGACCTACGAGGATCGCGAGATCCCCCGCGTCTGAGTGCCTCCGGTGGCGCTCTGCCACCGGGCACCCGACGCAGGCTCTTCGATCGGAGGCCATCTATGGCTCGACAACGAAACCACGGCTCACCGCGCCAGTATCCGCGCACGGCTCGCATTAACGAGCTGCTGCGCGAAATCCTCGCCGATGAACTCGACCATCTCGACGACGACCGTCTGCAACTGCTGACAATCACCTCGGTGTCCATTGAGGGCGATCTTCGTCATGCGGTTGTGTTCTTCGACTCCATCCGTGGAGAGGAAGGCGACCCCGAGATCCTTGAGGCTCTTGGCGAACTGCGTTGGCGCCTTCAAGGGGCCATCGGTCGTCAGGCCCGCATGAAGCACACTCCTGAACTCAGCTTCGAACCTGACCCCGCTATTCGCGCCGGCGCTCGTATCGATTCCCTGCTCGCCGAGTTGCCGCATGCGAGCGACGAAGAGTTGTGAGTCGAAAGCGTAACGACGGCCCCGATGGGCTTGTGGTCGTCGATAAAGAGGCTGGGTGGACCTCGCATGATGTCGTCGCGAAATCCCGCGGGTTGTTAGGTACGCGCAAGGTCGGACATTCCGGGACACTCGATCCCGATGCCACAGGCATCCTGCTGCTTGGGGTCGGTCGCGTCACCCGCCTGCTGCGCTTCCTTACCGCGCTGCCCAAGACCTACACCTGCGACATCGTGCTCGGAACTGAGACGAACACGCTTGATGATTCGGGTGAGGTTCTGGCCACCTACGACATGTCGGGGGTCAGGTTCGAACAGATCGAGTCCGCCGCGAAGAATCTGACCGGCGACATCATGCAGATCCCACCCATGGTGTCGGCCGTCAAGATCGATGGTCGCCGACTTCATGAACTGGCGCGAGAAGGGATCGAGGTCGAACGGGAGCCACGACCGGTCACGATCCATCGATTCACGGTGACGACCACTGATGATCCACTCGTGGTGCGGGCCGAGGTCGAATGCTCCTCGGGTACCTATGTCCGCACGCTGGCTGCTGATCTCGGCTCTGCACTGGGCGGGGGAGCGCATCTGCGTGGTCTCCGGCGCACTGCCATTGGATCATTCCGTTTGAGCGACGCTCGCCCGCTCGCCCAGGTCTCACCCGAGTGCCTGCTCAGCCCGGCCGAAGCGCTGCGCGACTACAGCTCGATCCTCGTCACCGAGTCCGAACGAATCGACATTGGTCACGGCAAGGTGCTGCCTCGCGACGATCGCTTCTCCGGCAGTGGCCCCTGGGCGATGCTCAACGAGTCCGGTGCGCTCCTTGCGGTTTATGCCAGCCATCGCAATGACACCGTGAAACCCGATGTTGTGGTGGCCCCGGTCGAGGGCTCGCCTTCGTCGGTGGCCTCCAACGAGGGCTAGCGTTCGCGCTTGTTATGAAGGTGCTCCACGACGACGCGTCGTTTGCCCGCCCCCCTGCGGGAACCGCTGTGACGATCGGAGCCTTCGACGGCGTTCATCGCGGTCATCGCGCAGTCATCGCCGCTATCGGCGAGGTTGCGAACGCGCAAGGCCTGCAGACCGCGGTGGTTACCTTCGATCGTCATCCGGCCTCAGTTGTTCGACCCGAGTCCGCACCATTGCTGCTCACCGACCTTGAGCAGAAACTCGAACTACTCGAGGATTGCGAAGTCGACATCGTCTATGTCGTTCACTTCGATGCCGAGCGGTCCCAGGAACCGGCTGCGGAATTTGTCACCGAAGTACTAAGCGGCCGTCTCGATGCCCGACTGGTCTGCGTTGGCGAGGACTTCCATTTCGGACGTCATCGCTCAGGCAATGTCGCACTGTTGCGAACCATGGGCGCGGAACTTGGTTTCGATGTCATTGGCCATGAACTCATCGGTCTTGATACTTCGGCAACTGACGCCGAGCCGGTGTCATCCACTCGGATTCGACGGGCGCTCGCCGATGGCGATCTCGCTGCAGCCAACGACATGCTCGGTCGCCCCCATGAGGTGCGCGGTGTGGTTGGTCATGGCGACGCCCGCGCCCGTGAGCTCGGATTCCGCACGGCCAATGTGGCTATTCCCGAGACCATCTGTCTGCCCTCTGATGGGATCTACGCCGGTTGGTACTTCACTCCCGACGGCGTTCGTCACCCCACTGCTCTTTCGCTGGGTCGACGACCCACGTTCTATGAGTTCGCCGACACCTCGTTACTCGAGGCGCATCTCATGGATTTCGATGGCGATCTCTACGACCAGCCAGCACGGGTGCAGTTCGTCGAGCATCTGCGCGATGAACTGAAGTTCGATTCTGTCGAGGCGCTCATTGCGCAGATGGCGCGTGATGTCGAACGTGCTGCCAGCGTGCTGGCATCGCTCTGATCACCAAGGTTCGTCGGGGATTTCAAAGAACTCGCTGTAGGCCCGCATCTGTTCGCGTCGGGCCCTCACGTCGATGCCGAGCTGGTCGACGTCATAGATGACCTTGCCGAACCGGTCACGCTCATGGGTGGTGCCGTACCCAATGAGCGCAGCCTCTGCAGCGGCATCCATGGATTGACCGGCAAGTTCATAGATGCGACGGATGGTTCCGATGTCGTCGGCCATGAACTGATCGAAGCGAACATCGAGTGACTGTTCCGGGCCACCCAGCAGCGCCCGATCGCGCATCGCTGCGTTGAGCATGTCGTCGAGGCGGTCGGCCCAGTAATTGGAAATGGCAACGGGGTCGACTGGAGCAAGTGATGATCGAGCGGTATAGGACACCATGGTTCCCATCGAGACCATCACGGAGATGGGGTCGCGATGGGTGACCAAGAACGTGGCATCGGGGAAGGTAGATGCCAAGGGTCCGAACTGCTCAAGATGCTGCGGCGACTTGAGGATCCAACGGGTGCCGCCGCGCAGGAACTGGCAGGCCTTGAGCACGGTCTTCATGTACTCATAGTGCGGAGTCTGATCGGTGGACTTGTAGAAGTCCCGCCATGTGGGCATCGGGGCCATTGTCTCGAACAGCATCGTGGAGAAGTCAATGGCGAGGAGTTGGATCTCCTCATGCACATGTGTGGTGGTCATCTCATGCATCCGCTTGAACTCGGGTGCGATGGAGTTGATCATCGTGACGCCCATTTCGCAGCGGGCGAGACGCGGGTCGTCTCCAGTACCGGCCAGCGCCGCTTCGGCTGGAACTGGGATCGGCTCGATGCTCTCCCAATAAGGCAGCGATCGCAGGGCAGGGTCGCTCGAGATCAGGTTGTGTAGATGGGTAGTGCCGGTGCGGGGGAGCCCAGCAATGATGATCGGCGCTTCGATCTCGATGTCGTGGATCTCGGGATGGCGGGCCAGTAGATCGGCAAGCAGAAGGCGGTTCTTCAGTAGCCCCGTGCACAGCCCGGCAGCTGAGAGCCGGCCGAGCGGGGACAGCGGCGCTTCGGTGTCCAAGCAGCGTAGGAGCAGCTCGAGTCGGCCGATGAAGTCGGAGGGTCCGAAATCCTCGAGTCCTAGCTCGGCGGAGGCTTGGGTCATCAGGGCGTCGGCGTTGAGCTCGACCATGGCCCCCATGGGTTCCACCGCCGCCAGCATTTCGTTGATTTCCGGGGTGTACCGGGGCTCCGCGAGGTCATCGAGACGGATTGGTGCTGGTCGCGAGCTGGTTTCGGACATGGTTCCCCCTGCTATGCAGCCGATCCCCCGATCGGCCCGTGGTCTGGGCCGATCGTAGGTCCATACTGGGAACCAGGTTCGCGACGGCGGTGGGTCGCCACCCAAGGCTCGCTGCTTGCTGAGGTCGGGAATGGGGGATTTCGAGACCCCCCTGCTACCGTGTCGGGGTCGGTCGGCCGTCCCGGTCCACCGTCATCCGCCCCCGATCCCGCCAGACCGACACCGTCGGTGCAGCGGATCATGGAGCCGGGTCCGATACCCAGCACAAAGGAAACACCAATGTCCCCAGAACCCGCAAACCTCCCCCCCAAGGCCGGCACCATCGCCGAGCATCGTCTGCATGAGACCGACACCGGTTCTCCTGAGGTGCAGATCGCGTTGCTCACCGATCGGATCAACCACCTGACCGAACACCTCAAGTCGCACAAGAAGGACCACCACAGCCGTCGTGGCCTTCTTATGCTCGTCGGCCGCCGCCGCCGTCTTCTTGATTACGTCAAGAAGAACGACGTCGAGCGCTACCGCACGATCATCGCCAAGCTCGGCCTTCGCCGATAGCTCAGCACCGGGGCGACCAGTTCGGTCGCCCCACATCGTTCGGGGTCGGAACCGCCGACCCTGAACACCACACCCGGCGACGAGATGTCCTCAGTTGCCGGTGGTGAGTTCCACAGCGCGAGTTGTGTGATTCACCACTGGGAACTGGGTCACCGTCACCGGACGACCGGACCACGAGGGTCCGCTCGCACGATCAGGCTCGTCGAGCCTGCTTCAGAAGGAGACATCCCATGGCTGATGCCATTTCCATTGACGCCGTAATTCCCGGCGATCCCGATAAGACCATCAAGTTCTCGGCCGGCAAACTCGCCGGTCAGGCCGATGGCGCCGTCACCGTTCAGATCGGTGACACTGTCATGCTCGTCACCGCCACCGCGGCCAAGTCCGCTCGTGAAGGCGCTGATTTCTTCCCGCTCACCGTCGACATTGAAGAGCGTATGTACGCCGCTGGGCGTATCCCCGGTTCGTTCTTCCGTCGTGAGGGCAAGGCCTCCGATCAGGCCATCTTGACCTGTCGTCTGATGGACCGCCCGCTGCGCCCCTGCTTCCCTGACGGGTTCCGCAACGAGGTCCATGTCGTGGGCACCGTGCTTGCCGCCGATCTCATCAACCCGCATGACGTCGTGGCCATCAACGGTGCTTCGGCGGCCCTGGTGCTTTCCGGTATCCCGTTCGACGGTCCCATTGGCGCTGTGCGCATCGCCTTCAGCACCGAAGGCACCTGGATTCCGCACCCCACCTACGAAGAGGGTCAGGAATCCACCTTCGAAATGGTCGTGGCCGGTCGTGCACTTGGTGACAACGATGTCGCCATCTCCATGGTTGAGGCCGGTGGCACCGAAGCCTCATGGCCCGCTTTCCAGGACGGCGCTCCCAAGGTCGACGAGGATGTTCTCGCCGGTGGCCTCGAGGCTGCCAAGCAGTACATCCTCCAGTCGATCAACGCTCAGCGTCAGCTCATGGCTGCGGTTGGCGTGAAGCCGCCGATGGCTTACTCGGTCAGCTCGGACTACACCCCCGAGATACTGACCGCCATGCAGGCCAAGCGTGAGCAGATCCTTGCCACCCAGGTCATCTCCGACAAGACCGCTCGTCTTGAGGCTGAAGCGGCACTGCGCGATGCGCTGGTGGCCGAACTTGCCCCGGGCTTCGCGGATGTCGATGGTGCCGAGCGTCAGCTCAAGGCTGCGTTCCGGTCGGTCACCAAGGCTGTCGTGCGCTCCCGCATCGTCAACGAAGGTGCTCGTATCGATGGTCGTGGTCCCAAGGACATCCGCCCGCTCTCCTCTGAGGTTGGAATCCTGCCGTCGGTGCATGGCTCCGGTTTGTTCCAGCGCGGTGAGACCCAGGTCCTTAACGTCACCACGCTCGGTATGCCTCGTATGGAGCAGATGATCGACGCCCTTGGCGACGTCACCCGCAAGCGCTACATGCATCACTACAACTTCCCGCCGTACTCCACTGGTGAGACTGGCTTCATGCGCGGCCCGAAGCGTCGCGAGATCGGTCACGGCATGCTCGCTGAGCGCGCACTCGTGCCCGTGCTGCCCAGCCCCGAGGAATTCGCCTACACGATCCGCACCGTCTCCGACGTTTTGTCGTCCAACGGCTCCACGTCAATGGGTTCGGTCTGCGGCTCCACACTGTCGATGATGGACGCTGGTGTTCCGCTGCGAGCACCAGTGGCCGGTATCGCCATGGGCCTCGTCTACGCCGATGGCAAGTACACCACCCTTACCGACATCCTCGGTGCCGAGGATGCATTCGGTGACATGGACTTCAAGGTGGCCGGAACTTCCGAGTTCGTCACTGCCCTGCAGCTCGACACCAAGATCGACGGCATTCCCGCCGACGTTCTCGCTCAGGCGCTCCAGCAGGCCAAGGAAGCCCGTCTTGCCATCCTTGAGGTCATGGCCGGGGCCATCGCTACTCCTCGTGATGAGGTTGGCGAGACCGCACCGAAGATCATCAGCTTCGAGATCCCGATGGACAAGATCGGCGAGGTCATCGGTCCGAAGGGCAAGGTCATCAACGCCATCCAGCAGGAGACCGGCGCCGACATCAGTGTCGACGACGATGGTTCCATGGGCCGCGTCAGCATCGGCTCCACCGATGGTGGTGCAGTGCGCGAGGCCGAGCGTCAGATCCGTCTGATTCTCAACCCGCCCACTGCTGAGGTTGGCCAGACCTACATGGGTCGCGTTGTCAACGTCACCAAGTTCGGTGCGTTCGTCAACATCCTCCCGGGTCGCGATGGCCTGCTGCACATCTCCAAGATCGGTGGCGGCAAGCGCATCGATCGCGTCGAGGACGTCCTTGACCTTGGCGATGCTGTTGAAGTTCGCGTCGACGACGTGGATCCCAACGGCAAGGTGTCACTCTCGATGGCCAATGCGCCGGTGGCTGAGGCCTCCGACGACTCCGCTGCTCCGGCTCGCGCTGCTGCAGCTGAGGCCCCGGCTGAGTCCGGCAACCGCGAGTACGTCTCCTTCGAGGACGCGTTCGACACTGAGATCAGCGCGGAGCTCGGCGATCTCGGTCCGGCCAGCGCCCCGCTCAAGGACGACAACGGTGGCGGCCGTGGCCGTCGCAGCGGTGGGGGTGGCGGCCGTCGCCGCTGACCCGCAGGTCGTGAGCTCACTGGCTGAGCCCGACATCGAACGATCAGAACTCACCTCGGGTGTGCGCGTCATTACTGAGCGCATGCCCGAGGCGCGTTCGGTCAGCATCGGCATGTGGTTCGCCGTTGGGTCGCGTGACGAACCCGGCGAGATTGCCGGTGCATCGCATTTCCTCGAACATCTCCTGTTCAAAGGAACTGAGCAGCGTTCCGCACGGTCCATCGCGTTGGCTATTGATGCAGTGGGCGGGGAGATGAACGCGTACACGACGCGTGAACACACGGCGTATTACTTGCGGCTGCCAGTGGCGGAGTTGCACAACGGTCTTGAACTGCTCGCCGATGTCGTGAGTTCACCGGCGTTTCGTGAGCATGAGCTCGACGCCGAGCGCGATGTCATCATTGAGGAACTCCTCATGAGCGAGGACACCCCTGATGATCTCGTCATCACCGCGCTCTACGAAAGCCTCTATCCCGATCATCCGCTTGGTCGCGAAACACTCGGGTCGCGTGACACTGTCGAAGCGATGACCCGCGACGAAGTCGCAGCATTCCATGAGCACTGGTACCGCCCGCGCACCGCCGTGGTGGCTGCTGCTGGTGCGCTTGATCACCACCAGGTTCTCGATGCCATCGGTGGACTGTTCGAGGGTGGCGAAGCCGGTGTTGCTCCGGTGCGTACCGCGCCTGACTGCGAAATCCGTCCCTTGGTTGTCATCGATCGACCCATCGAGCAGGTGCATGTTGCCGTGGGTTGGCCTGCGCTCTCGCTCGGAGACGACGATCGCTACGCGATGTGGGTGGCCAATCATGTGCTTGGCGGCGGTATGTCCAGCCGTCTGTTCCAGAAGATTCGCGAGGAACGGGGACTGGCCTACACCGTGTTCACCACACCCTCCTCCTACAGCGATGTTGGCTCGCTCATCATGTACGCCGGCACTGCGGTCAACCGATTGGGCGAACTGCTCGATGTCACCGGTGACGTGCTCGCCGGCTTCCTTGCTGAGGGCATTACTGATGAAGAACATCAGGTTGCTTTGGGATATCTCGAGGGTTCCATGCTGCTCGGTCTCGAAGACAGCGGCTCACGAATGTCTCGACTCGGAACCGGTATCGCCAACCGAAATGACATCACCTCGGTGGATGAACACATCCGCCGGATCCGCGCCGTCACCACCGGCGATGTCGCCAATGTCATCGGACGCATTTTCGGTGGTCCGAGGGCAGTCTCAGCGGTGGGTCCGTTGGGTGCGGGAAACCCCGCACTCGAACGGTTCGTGCAGGGCTAAGTTCACGATATGACCGTTCGCGTGGGTGTCTTCGGAGCTGGGGGCCGCATGGGCTCAACGGTGTGTCGGGCAGTCGATGCCGATCCGGCTCTTGAGTTGGTTGCCGCTGTCGATCCTCATCATGCAGGTCTCGATATGCGACAGGTCACCGGGACCGACCACAGTTGGCAGGTTGCTTCCAGCGGTCAGGCATTCATTGATGCGGGCGCTGAAGTGGTGGTCGACTTCACCCATCTCGAGGCAGCCCGAACCAATCTGCTTTTCCTCGCCGAGCACGGCATCCATGCGGTTACGGGAACGACCGGCTTCAGCGATGCCGACTACAACTCGTTCATTGCTGCATTCAGTTCATCGAACTGTGTGATCGCCCCGAACTTCGCCATTGGCGCGGTGCTCATGATGCGTTTCGCCGAACTCGCCGCTCCGTACTTCGAGACCGCCGAGATCGTTGAGTTGCATCACGACGCCAAGCTCGATGCGCCTTCAGGTACCGCAATGCTGACCGCCGAGCGTATGGCGGCAGCCTCTTCGCAGTGGGCGGAAGATCCCACTCGCACGGAGATTCTCGCTGGTGCACGGGGCGGCGAAGGTCCCGCCGGGATCCGTGTTCACGCGCTGCGCCTTCGTGGCATGGTGGCCCATCAAGAGGTCATCCTCGGCACTACCGGGCAGACATTGTCGATCCGCCACGACTCCTATGACCGTGACTCCTTCATGCCGGGCGTGGTGCTCGCGGTGAAGGCAGTTGGCGATCGCCCCGGTGTCACCGTGGGACTCGACCCACTGCTTGAGCTCTAGGGGCACCGAAGGCCCAACCCGTCAGTGGGTTGGTTCGCCCTCGTCGTTGTGTAATCCCGGGACCTCATGGCCGAGGGCGACCTCATCGGCGACCTCTTCGAGTTCATGGAGCGCGTCCATCTCCCGATTCCCGCGTCTGAACTCGCCGAATGCACTGAATGCCACAAGCGCGATTGTCACCACAAGAATGGGGATCCGCCAGGTAGACACGAACCCGAGAAACGAGTTGACCGGGCCGGCAAAGACGTCACCAATGACCTGCAGCATGAGCAGGCGGCCCAGCGTTCCGACGATGTCCAAGGTGATGAATACGGCCGGGGACATACGCGCTACCCCGGCGATAAGACACACGTAATTGTTCGGGAACATGATCACCAGTGGCCAGCTGAAACGTTCGAACCAGTGCTCGAGTCGGGCCATGAATGAGCCAATGGTTGGCGTGCGACGCTCCATCCAGCGAAGTGCGGCGCGACCGTAAAACCAGCCGATCAAAAAGAAGAATGGATCGGGCAGGAGAAGTCGCAGTGTGCCGATGAGGTAGTACCAAACCAGCGAGACGTTGTTGACCACGAGCACCAGGTAGCGGTTCTTGGCGCTCAGACTGATGAGCAGGAGCGGTCGTGATTCGACCAGCGTGGGCCACAACGCGTCAGCGACGTACCCGCAGATCACCATGATGATGATCGGGGTGAGTAGCGCCGTAAGTGGCCGGCGGCCCGGATGGTCGGGCGGGGGAGCGAGTTCTTCTGACAGAGAGGTGAGTGTCTCACGTACGCTGTCGGCCGTACAGATCTGCGGACGTGATTCGGTTGCACCGGCGAAAGGAAGTTTCGATGAAGGGCCTTATGCAGGAGGGACCGCTGGTCCTCACCCATTTCTTCGATCGTGCAGAGAAGCTCTTTCCGAACAAGGAAATCATCACCGCGACAGCCACGGGGATCGAGCGCGAGACCTACGGCGAATGGGCGCATCGGGTGCGACTCCTTGGTGGAGTCTTCGATGATCTCGGACTTTCCGCTGATGCCCGAATCGGTACGTTCGCGTGGAACTCCGCTCGTCACCTCGAGCTCTATTTCGCCGCTCCATGCAGCGGCCGAGTTCTGCACACTCTCAACATCCGCCTGTTCCCTGAGCAGCTCACCTATGTGGTCAACCA
>CANFQA010000003.1 GCA_947449015.1 Microthrixaceae bacterium
AGTTCGGCGCCGGGCGAGTTGTTTTCGTCGTGTTGGCTCGAGCGGTTTCCCGCAAGAGAGTTAGCGCTTCTGGCCCGAGAGCTTCCGGTTGGCCAGCTTCGACTTGAGGAAGTCGCGGTTCATCATGGCGATGAAGTCGATCGGAATTTCCTTCGGGCAGGCTTCCTGGCACTCGCCGTAGTTCGTGCAGGAACCGAAGAACAGCTCCATGGTCTCGACCATGTCCTCGGTGCGCTTGTAACGCTCTGCCTGACCCTGCGGGAGCAGGTTGAGGTGCGCCAGCTTGGCGGAGGTGAACAGCTGCGCAGCGCCATTGGGGCAGGCCGCCACGCAGGCACCGCAACCGATACAACCGGCGGCATCCATGGAGGCATCAGCAGCCGGCTTGGGGATGAGGATCTCGTTGGCATCGCGAGCGGCGCCGGTGTCGGCGGTGATGAAGCCACCCGACTGCACGATTGCATCGAACGCACTGCGATCGACCATGAGGTCCTTGACCACCGGGAAGGCCGCAGCACGCCACGGTTCGATGGTGACGGTCTCGCCATCATGGAACTTGCGCATATGCAGCTGACAGGTGGTGGTGCCCTTCTGCGGTCCGTGGGCTTGACCATTGATCATGAGGCCGCAGGTGCCGCAGATGCCCTCGCGGCAGTCGCTGTCGAACACGATTGGTTCGCGGCCGGCCTCGATGAGGTTCTCGTTGACGGCATCGAGCATCTCGAGGAAGGACATCTCGTCCTTCACATCGGTGGCTTGATAGGTCTCGAAGTGGCCCGGGTCGTTGGGATTGTCCTGACGCCAGACCTTCAGAGTGAGTTGCATGTGAGTTCTCCTGAGTGACAGCGTCGGCTACTTGTAGCTGCGCTGGGTCGGCTTGACGTTCTCGAACACGAGCTGTTCTTTATGCAGGGTCTGGGCGATGCCATCACCGTTCCATTCCCATGCACCGACGAACGAGAACTCTTCGTCGTTGCGCTGAGCTTCGCCATCATCGGTCTGATGTTCGACGCGGAAGTGGCCACCGCAGGACTCCTCACGCATGAGGGCGTCACGGCACATGAGTTCGCCTAGGTCGAAGAAGTCGGCAACACGACCAACCTTTTCGAGCGACTGGTTGACACCTTCGGCGCTACCGAGCACTCGCACGTTCTTCTGGAATTCGTCGCGAAGAGCGGGGATCTCCGAAAGTGCCTTCTCGAGACCGTTCTGCGTACGTTCCATGCCGCAGTAGTCCCAGACAAGCTTGCCAAGTTCGCGGTGGTAGTACTCCGGCGACTTGGTGCCACCAACTGAGAGCCAGCGACGGGCTTCGTCGCGCACAATCTGCTCGGCTTCGACAAACACTGGGTCGGTCGTGGGAACAACACCCTGGCCCAGCAGTCCGGCGAGGTAGTCGCCCACTGTGTACGGAGCCACAAAGTAGCCGTCAGCCAGACCCTGCATAAGTGCCGATGCACCGAGACGGTTGGCACCGTGATCGGAGAAGTTGGCCTCACCAAGGGCGTAGAGCCCTGGCACGGTGGTCATGAGGTTGTAGTCAACCCAGAGGCCACCCATCGTGTAATGGCTGGCTGGGTAGATACGCATCGGAACCTTCATCGGGTCCTCGTCGGTGATGCGCTCGTACATGTCGAAGAGGTTGCCGTAACGCTCGAACACGGTGTCATGACCGAGACGCTCGATCGACTCGCTGAAGTCGAGGAAGACGCCGTTTTTGAGCGGGCCCACGCCACGACCTTCATCGCAGACGACCTTGGCGGCACGCGAGGCGATGTCGCGGGGAGCGAGGTTGCCGTAGGACGGGTACTTACGCTCGAGGTAGTAGTCGCGGTCTTCTTCAGGGATCTGATCGGCCGGACGGTTGTCGTCGAACTTCTTGGGCACCCAGATGCGACCGTCGTTACGCAGCGACTCCGACATAAGCGTGAGCTTTGACTGCGACTCATCGCTGGCCGGGATACAGGTGGGGTGGATCTGTGTGTAGCAAGCGTTGGCGAACAGTGCGCCCTTCTTATGTGCCCGCCATGCTGCGGTGACGTTGGAGTTCATCGCGTTGGTGGACAGGTAGAAGGCGTTGCCATAGCCGCCGGTGCACAGCAGGGTGGCGTGACCTGACCAGCTCTGCACCTCGCCGGTGGTGACGTTGCGAGTCACGATGCCAACCGCCACGCCGTCTTTCTTGACGACGTCGAGCAGCTCGGTCTTGGTGTGCAGTTCCACTCGACCGAGCGACACCTGCTGCATGAGGGCCTGGTAGGCGCCGAGAAGAAGCTGCTGGCCAGTTTGGCCACGGGCGTAGAACGTGCGGCTCACCTGGGCGCCACCGAACGAACGGTTGTCAAGCAGGCCGCCGTATTCGCGGGCAAACGGAACGCCCTGGGCCACACACTGGTCGATGATGTCCACCGACACCTGAGCGAGGCGGTACACGTTGGACTCGCGAGCTCGGAAGTCGCCGCCCTTCACGGTGTCGTAGAAGAGGCGATAGACGCTGTCGCCATCGTTCTTGTAGTTCTTGGCGCCGTTGATGCCACCCTGGGCTGCGATGGAGTGCGCCCGGCGGGGGGAGTCGTGGAAGGTGAAGCACTTCACCTGATAGCCGAGCTCAGCAAGCGTGGCTGCTGCAGCAGCGCCGGCGAGGCCGGTGCCAACGACGAGCACGGTGAACTTCCGCTTGTTGGCGGGGTTCACAAGCTTCATATTGAACTTGTGGTTGTCCCAGCGGTCCTGGATCGGACCTGAGGGAACCTTGGAGTCGAGAACGACATTGCTCATGGAATCCTCTTTCAGCCGATGATGCCGGTCATGGCGGCGATGGGGAAGGTGATGTTTGCGCCGGCGACCACGATGGCGAAACCAGCGGCGATGCCCTTACGCAGGGGGTTGTGGCGGGGGTTGAAACGGGGGCTCAGCGAACCGAAGGTCTGGAACAAGCTCCAGGTGCCGTGGAACAGGTGGAAGCCCAGTGCGAGGTTGGCAACGATGTAGAGACCGCCGACGATCGGGTTATGAAGGCTCGCGGTGATGGTCTGATAGGGCTCGCCGGCAACAAACTCGGGATTGGCCCAGCCCCAGGTGATGGTGGCGAGGTGCCACAGCAGGAACAGGCCGACGATGATGCCGCTCCAGCGCATGGTGCGAGCTGCCCAGTTGACCGCAACGTAGTCACGTGATGACTGGTACTTGACCGGTCGAGCCTTGCGGTTCATCTGGGTGAGGCTGTAGGCGCAGGCGATATGCAGCACGAATGCCGTGAGGAGACCGGCACGCAGGATCCACAGCACGCCGGTGGGCGGGATGATCGGAACCAGAAGCTGACGCAGGAACTCGGCGTATTCGTTGAAGTGTGATTCGCCCAAGTACATCTTGAGGTTGCCGATCATGTGGAACAGCACAAAGCCCATGAGCATGACGCCCGTGATGCCCATGATCCACTTCTTGCCGACCGATGACTTCCACAGATCGATGACCGGGAATGCACTGCGCTTATGGCGCTTCACAATCGTCGGTGATGTCACGTCGGAGGTGAGTGCGGGCGGTTCCTTGGTTGCTGTCACGTGCGGACCTTTCCAGCGAGGAGCGGGTGACGGGGCCGGAGATTTCCGCAGATGCGGTTCCATGCCCTGAACGAGGACACGCTAGCCATCGCTGGGAGCCCACGACGAACTGTGAGTGGGTCCGCCCGAGACTGATCAGCGGTGTGGGTCAGCGCCGCACGAGTCGGTGGTGGGTTCGCTCGTGGGTGGCGATCGTGGAACCGCGTAATTGGACCGTGATGACGAGAGTGTCGGTGCTTGTGGTGGGTTCGGGGATGGTGACCCGCAGCACGCCCACCCTGGCAACCTCATCGGGACCGATCCGGCCGTTCCAGCCGGCCCGGTGCAGCACTCGGTCGGGGTCCGACAGCCAGCTGAGCGAGATGGTGACGGTGAGGTCCTCGAGAGCGGCGCGCAGATCACTGACCACATGGATGGGCAGCTTGAGGCGGTCATCGGTATGGAGTTCGACCGGCGGGGCCTCAAGCACGGCGATCACGGGAGCGCAGGCGGCCACGAACGCTGGCCAGGCCGGTTTGGGTCGGCGCTCGTGGTCGAAAAGCGCGGCGGTGATCCCCGGGGTGGTGTCGGCAAGGGCGAACGCCGCGAACCCGCCGGTGGGCCGGTACTTGAGCCGTCGCAGGGTCTCCACATGACTGACGACCAACTCTTGTTGGTGGCCCTGCATGGCCGCTGACCACGCATGAGCGTTCGCAAACTGCTCGGGCGCCAACTGCTCGCGCATGGCGGGAAGTTCGAGTGCGGTGCGCCGGGACAGTTCCGGCCAGTCGAGCGACGGCCATGCAGCGTCCATCTCAGCGGTGATCGACTCGCTTGGTGGGGCTTGGGCCCCGAACTCGGCGACGAAGCGACCCAGCCCGGGCCACCACCGCAGCAGTCGGGCCAGATCGTGGATGCGACCCCAGCGCCAACCGATCCAGAGATGCGAAGCTCCGGCAGCAACCTGCGGAAGGTGTGGCCACGAACCGCTCTGGGCCAGCACCGGGCGCGTGGGATCGCTCGAGATGAGTGTGTCGGCCACTGACCGGTCGAGCAGCGTGCGGTTCCACGAGGGCAAGACCTGCGCAGTGATCATGCGCATCCGCATTGCTCGGCGTCGGGTGTGTTCGCCGTCGCGCCACGCCGCGGGTTCACCGGCCCAGGGTTCATGATGGGCGTTCCACAGCAGGATCGACGGATGATGGGAGAGCTGATCAACCATCCATCGGGCGACGCGCCTCGCAGCTGGTTTGGTTTGTCGCAGCAGCGCCCATTGGATGGGAAGGTCCTGCCAGATGAGGATGCCAAGACGGTCGGCCTCTTCGTACAGCTCGGTTCGGGCCATATGCCCATGCACCCGAACCAGATCCAGACCGGCTTCAGCCACGAGCGCGATATCCGCCGCGACCTCGGCGGGTGTGGCTTCGGCAATATGCAGCCGCGTGGGACCGAGCGAGATGCCCTTGAGAAACATTCGTTGGCCATTGACCGTGGTGATGAAGTCCTTGACTTCCACCGTGCGAAGACCGGTGCGCCAAGTGTGGGAATCGCTGACTTCTCCATCGATGACGACTTCGATGCCCACGTCATAGAGCGGTTGGTCACCAAGGGAGCGGGGCCACCACAGTGCTGGTGTGGGGATCTCGAGTTCGAGTTCACTGCGGTTCTCACCAGCAGCGAGCGTGTGTGCGTGATCGATGATGATCTCGGCGCCTTCAGTGGGGTCAAGCAGTGAGAGTTGGTCTTCGACCCTGCGGGCCCAGGTTCGGATGATCGCCGGCCCGGAATGTTCGGAGTCGAGCACGACCCGCAGCGAGAGCAGGGCGCGTTCCTCGGTGGCTGAGGAACAACGGAGTCGACAGTGGTCGATATGCACCGGACCGGTGGTGCGAAGTTCGACATCGCGCCAAATCCCACCCGGATTGTGGCCACTGCCCATGAGTGCGGATCGACCGAACGAACCCGAGAGATCGCGTGCTCGGCCGGTACCCACCGGATCGAATCCGGCTTCGATCGCCACTACATGTTCGTCCTCAGGCCCAGGCGCAGAGATGGTTCCTGCCAGCAATCCCGTGATCTCGAAGGTGTGGGGAACTGCGTAACTGCGGGTATCGCCCAGGTACGCGCCGTCGAACCACACGTCACCCGCGGCCATCACCCCATGCAAGACGAGGAACATTCGATCATTTGGTCCAATGGCCTCGGATCGGAACCTTCGTCGCAGCAGCAGGGGACCGTCGCTGTTGGCGAACGCGGGGTGTGATCTCCAGTGTCCCGGGACGTTGAGTTCAGGCCAGCTGGCATCCTCAGTGTCGATTGCCGCCAGTGCGTGGGCGTCGTCGGGGTCGAAGGCGTCATCAGACGCCGCTGGGGGAGCACCGAGGTCAATGGCGCGCCACGGCCCAGACAGACTCTGGATGCGGGGCGCGTTCATTCGGCCACGCTAGCGAGCAGGGGCGCTGGGTCTGCTGCTGGTCGCCCAGGCATCGCGCGCCGAAGCGGGCGTTCAAGGTCCCGTCGGGGCGGCGACGGCGGTAGCGTGAGCGGCCACGCCACTGCGAAGGAAGACCGATGTCAGAACGTCCATCAACTCTCGGTGCCCTGCGAACCTCGGGCTGGGTCAGTCGTCCAGTCAAGGAGGAGTTGCGCGCCAATGCCATCGAGCGCATCCGAGCCGGTGAGCCGTTGTTCCCCAACGTGCTTGGCTATGAAGACACCGTGCTGCCGCAGTTGGAGAACGCGCTGCTTGCTGGTCACGACGTCATCTTCCTTGGCGAGCGCGGTCAGGCCAAGACCCGCATGATTCGTTCACTCACCGGACTGCTCGACGAATGGATGCCCATCGTCGCCGGTTCCGAGATCAATGACGATCCGTACAACCCGGTCTCCAAACACGCTCGCGATCTCGTCGCCGAACTTGAAGACGAAACGCCGATTGATTGGGTGAACCGTGAGGACCGCTTCGGCGAGAAGCTGGCCACACCCGATACGTCCATTGCTGATCTCATTGGTGAGGTCGACCCGATCAAGGTCGCCGAAGGTCGCTACCTCTCCGACGAACTCACCCTGCATTACGGACTCGTCCCCCGCACCAATCGTGGCATCTTCGCCATTAACGAACTCCCTGATCTGGCCGAGCGCATCCAGGTTGGTCTGCTCAATGTGCTTGAAGAGCGCGATGTGCAGGTGCGTGGTTACAAGGTCCGTCTTCCGCTCGACGTCATGCTGTTCGGATCTGCGAACCCCGAGGACTACACCAACCGCGGCCGCATCATCACGCCGCTCAAGGACCGTTTCGGTGCGCAGATCCGCACGCATTACCCCCTCGATATCGAGACCGAGGTCACCATCGCCTTGCAGGAGGCCCGTCCGCTGGCCGCCGAGGGCGTGACAGTTACCGTCCCGAGTTTCATGACTGAGATCATCGCTGAGTTCTCTCAGCTGGCTCGGCGCAGCCCGCATATCAATCAGCGCTCAGGCGTGTCGGTGCGTCTCACCGTGTCCAATCTGGAAACGCTTGTTGCCAACGCAGCGCGTCGTGCGCTCTCGCAGGGCGAAACCTCGGTTGTGCCCCGCGTCTGTGATCTCGATGCACTCGCTGCGTCCACCACGGGCAAGCTTGAGATCGAAACCATTGAAGACGGACGTGATGGTCTCATCGTCGAGCAGATTCTCAAGGCCGCCACGCTGTCGATCTTCCGTGAGCACGTCGCCGTTGAGAACCTTCGCGAGGTCGTTGAAGCGTTCGATGGTGATCGCATTGTGCAAGCCGGCGAGGACGTGAGCACCGACGAGTACGTCGCCCTTCTGGCTGATGTTCCCGCGCTTGAGAGTTCTGTTGCTGGTCTGATCGGCGACGACCGGGCGCCGGCCATGGTGGCGAGCGCCGTGGAGTTCATCCTTGAAGGTCTGCATCTCTCCAAGCGCCTGAACAAAGAAGCGGTTGGCGCACGCGCCCAGTACCGCGGCCGCTCCTAGTCACCTCACCGCTCTCGCGAACCTGCGGCAGGGCTGAATTATCTGAGGATCAGCGCTGATCGTTGACCAGTTCGTGCACGCCGGCTGTGCCTGCGACCACGATCCGCTCGACCATCGCGCCCGGGAAGATGCCGTGTTCAACGATGCCCGGCACCGCCCAGAGCGCCGCTCCGAGCGCAACGGGATCAGCAATGGAGCCGAACTGCGCATCCATCACTAGGTTGCCGTTGTCGCTGCGTCGCTCCCGAGTGGTGACGCTGTGGGCACCGAGTGCGAGGACCGCGCTGGTGACGACGCCGGGAGCGAAGTCGAGAACCTCGAGTGGCGTGCCGAACGGGCCGAGTGCTTCAACGATCTTGGATTCGTCGACCACCACGATGAAGCGCGGACTCATGGATGCGATGATCTTTTCGCGGGTATGTGCCGCGCCGCCGCCCTTGGTGAGGTTGAACGCAGGGTCGACCTCATCAGCGCCATCGATGGCGATATCGAGCGAACCGATCTCATCGGGGGAGATGACACGAAGTCCGAGTGACGTTGCCAGCTCATGGGTCTGTACCGAGGTTGCTGTGCAAATGATGTCGAGAGCTCGCTCGCCCAACTCCACGATGGTCCAATGCACGGTGGAGCCGGTGCCGAGCCCGACCTTCATTCCGTCGGTCACATAGCCGGCGGCATGACGACCGGCCTCTTCCTTCGCCTGCTGCTGGGCCTGTTGTTGGGCCTGAACACGCGCGTCTGCGTCACTCATGGTTTTAGTCTCGCGCTGCCGCCGGCGATGTCGCGGATGACAGACGCACTCGGACGTGGGTTGCGGTCACGGTCGATGAACCCAGTGGGCACCTCTAGACCACACTCGGGGGTCCATCCGTCGACAGCGGTCTCCCAGAACACGTGGGTGATGTTCACGCCGTCATCGACCGCACGAGCAACCTCAACTGCGGTGGACTGCATCATCTCGATTCTCCACTGATCTTCGTTGGCGGTGAGGCCGGTCCCCAGCAGAGCAAGCGGTCGATGGAGTTCCTCATCGGCGAGCCGTCGCAGCGTGATCCCGAGACCCTCGGCCCACGGGGTGCGGCCATCGGCCGCGGTGACTGCGTCGGTTGGATAGGGCCCGTCGGTGCCATCAACGAACACACTGCGAGCGCCCCGTTGGGTGAAACCGATGTGGTCGTAGCCACCGGCAAGGCCGTCCAGTTCACGCTCGGCGAGGCCGGGGATGGAAATGACGCCATCGCGTAGAGCCCGAATCCACGTGCCGAAGCGCATGCGGTCGATTCGGTTGGCCCGTTCCATCGCCGCAATCCGTTCATCGGGCTCGCGGGAATGCACGCCGGCGACCGTCGGTTCGGCGTCGATACAGCACACCACTGGCGCACCGCCACTGCGCAGCAGACGAAGTGCCTCGTAGGAGGCCAGATGCAGCGCGAGAAGGTGATCGAGGAAGTCCTTGTCGGAACGCATACCGGGAGGGCGGGTGCCCTCGAGGCGTCCATGGCGCGCGATCTCGAACGGGTCGAGCACTGGAACCCAGGCGCTCACGAGATCGCCGAATGTTTCGGCCACCCGATCGACGTATCGCGGCCACACCCGGCGCAGACCGATCTCATCATCAAGTCCGTTCTGGTCGTCGGCGAACCAGCCCGGGAGCGAGCCATCGTGAAGCACTGCCCACACTTCGACACCGGCATGGCGCGCCGCACGCAGTACCTCGGAGATCAGATCAATTGCACCGCTGTCCCATCGCCCCTCGAAGGGTTCGAGTCGAGCCCAGTCGAACGTCCAACGGAAGGCCCGCAGACCAAGTTCGGCCATCTGCTCGAGGTCGGCACGGAAGTCCACGCCGAAACCGCTGCCATCAGCGGAACCGGGGAGGCGACCGTTGGTTTCCCACGGGGCCCAGGTGCTTCGAGCAGCGATGCCAAGCGTGCTGGTGGCGGTGGCCGCGGCACCCCAAATTGGCGCGAAGGAGGCGGTCAGGATCTGTGTCTCGGGCGACCCTGCAGCGTCAGTCATTCCTTCAGTATCCCCTGTACGGTGCTCATATGGGAAAGAGCAACCGGGTCCGCTACTCGCGCTGGGACGGGACGCAGGTCGGATTCGAACTCGACGCCACCGACATCTTCGGCGAGATCACTGACGATCTGCTCTACCACGGCGATCTCAACGCAGCATTGCGACGCATGATGCAGAGCGGTTTCGAGACCAAAGATGGGCAGCGCATGCAGGGCATGCGAGAGATGCTCGAAAAGTTGCGAAAGAAGCGCCGCGAAGCGTTGGAAAACAACAGTCTCGGCGAGATCTATGACGACATTGCTCGTGATCTGCGCGAGGTCATCGATACCGAGCGTGATGCGCTCGACGCTGCAGCGCAAGAGGCCCGCGATTCCGGCGATGCGCGTCGCCAGGAACTCACCGAGCAGGCCAATGCAGAACGGCACGCCGCGCTTGATCTGCTCTCGCCGGATCTTGCCGGCATGGTTCGCGATCTCCAGAACTATGAGTTCACCTCCGCCGAAGCGCGTGAGCAATTCGAGCAACTCATCGAACGTCTGCGTGAGCAACTTATGCAGCAGTACGTGGATCAGATGAGTGGTGCGGTTGACGGGATGACCCCTGAGGACATGGCCCGCATGAAGGACATGTTCGCCGAACTCAATCAGATGCTCGAGGCTCGCCAGCGCGGCGAAGAGCCCGACTTCGAGGGCTTCATGGAGCGTTTCGGCGACTTTTTCCCGGAGAACCCGCAGAACCTCGATGAACTGCTCGAGATCATGGCTCGCCGTATGGCGGCAGCTCAGGCGATGCTCAACTCGATGACGCCCGAGCAGCGCGCGCAACTCCAAGCACTCTCTGACCAGTTGCTCGATGACATGGATCTGCGTTGGCAGGTCGATCAGTTGGGTCAGAACCTGCAGCAGATGTTCCCCGATATGAACTGGGGCGAGCAGTACGACTTCTCCGGGCAGGATCCGCTCAACATGGCCGAGGCCAATCAGATGTTGCAGGATCTCGGGGATCTCGATCAGCTTGAGAACCTGATGCAGGGTGCCAGTTCCCCTGGGGCATTGGCTGAGGTGGATCTGGATCGCGCCCGCGAACTGCTTGGTGAGGAATCAGCTCGCAGTCTCGAGCAGATGGCCGAGCTCGCTCGTCGCCTCGAGGAGTCAGGGTTGGTCGAGAACAAAGAGGGCCGCCTTGAGCTCACCCCTCGTGGCATCCGTCAGATCGGGAAGAACTCCCTCGATGAGCTGTTCACCAAGATGGCTATGGATAAGGCCGGCCAGCATGAGATCTCGCGGATCGGTATTGGTCACGAACGCGATTACTCAACCAAGCCCTACGAATTCGGTGATCCGTTCAACCTTGACATTGGACGCACCATGCGCAACGCGGTGCAGCGCGGCGGCAGCGGATCTCCCATTCAGCTCACGCCAGAAGACTTTGAGGTTGAGCGCACCGAGCACATGGTTCGTTCCAGCACCGTGCTCATGATCGACCTCTCGCTGTCGATGCCGATGCGCGACAACTTCCTGCCGGCCAAGAAGGTCACGATGGCGTTGCACTCGCTCATCACCTCAAAGTTCCCGCGTGACTACATGGGGATCGTTGGCTTCTCCGAGAGCGCGCGTGAACTCAAGCCCGAGCAACTTCCCGAGGTCTCATGGGATTTCGTCTACGGCACCAACATGCAGCATGGGCTGCAAATTGCTCGCCGTCTTCTCTCACGTCAGACGGGCACCAAGCAGATCATCATGATCACTGACGGTGAGCCCACTGCTCACCTCACCCAATCAGGTGACGTGTATTTCAACTATCCGCCGGTGCAGGCCACGGTTGACGCCACGCTCAAAGAGGTCATGCTGTGCACCCGCGACAACATCCGCATCAACACCTTTGTGCTTGATGCCACCCCAGATCTCCGGCATTTCATTGAGAAATTGACCGAACTCAACCGTGGACGGGCCTTTTTCACCACTCCTGAGACCTTGGGTGACTACGTCCTGGTCGATTTCATCGAGCACAAGCGGCAGCTTCTGCGGGGTCGCCGCGCTGGGTGATTCGGTCTCCGGATCGGGCAGGAACGTAGTTCCCCCTTGCATTTCGGTGGTTTACGGGGCAAGATCACACCGGTGTAATTACACGGTTGCACTTGATCTCGTTCCTGGGGGACCGGCAAATGACCGAAACCGCATCACGTTCAACGGCGGCAGCAGGCTTCACGATCACCGACGGTGTGCCCGTCGAGCTCGGTGAGGATAAGTCTTGGCAGGATCTCGCCAACTGCCTCGGGGTTGACCCCGATCTCTTCTTCCCCGAGCGGGGAGCCTCCACGCGTGAGGCCAAAGAGGTCTGCCGTGGCTGCGTCGTTCGCGATGACTGCCTCGAGTACGCGCTTGCCAACGGTGAGAAGTTCGGCATCTGGGGCGGCATGAGCGAGCGTGAGCGTCGCCGCATTCGTCGTCAGAGGGCACTCGCCCGGGCTGCGGCCACATCGGAACGCACCACCGCCACTGCCTGAGCAACACCAGGTTCCTCAGGACTCAGCCGGTCCTGTCCAGCAGGGAACCAACCCGTGAAGAGCTCAGTTCCTGGGTTTGGTCCTCCGGGGTTCTGCGTTACGAGGTTTGGTCTTCCTGAGTGCTCTCGACGTCTCCTCCCCAGAGGAGACGTCGTTCGCGTTCGGCCAGCCGCCATTCGATCGTTCGCTCCTGAGCCAGGTCCAACATCTCCCACTGACTCGGGTCGCTCTGTTGCAGTACCGAAGCGGGAATGAGGCCTACGAGTTCGGCGCGGGCGATCTGTGCGTGTGCGGCGACCTGTTCATAGGCCTCGGCCGGGCCGACCGCATCGGGGTTGATGAGGTTCATCGACACCTGGACCTGATTGCCCACGGCGAGTCCAAGAGCACGGATGGAATCGGAGCGGATCGCCGCGGCGAGGCGTCGTGCCAGCGCAAGGTCAGGTTCGGTCAACCAAAGGTTGTAGGCCACAAGTGGGGGACGCACTCCGACAGCGATCGCTCCGGCGGACCGATGCGGGGTCGTGGGACCGTGATCGGGGATTAGCGGGTCGAACGCGTTTCGTCGCAGTTCGGGAAGGGTGCGTTCGGTGCCGTACAGAAAGCACGGGATGGCGAGTTCCTCGGCAGCCCAGGATGCGAATGCATCGCGCGCTAAGTGTGCCTGCTCGACAGTTGCGGTGCCGAGGGCGATGAACGGCACCACGTCAACAACTCCAATGCGCGGGTGGGCGCCGGAGTGCTCGGTGATGTCGAGTAACTCCACACTTCGACGTGTGAGAGCTCGCGGTGCGGTTTCGCCGACGACGGTCAGCACCGAGCGATTGTGATGTTGGCAACTGTGCACATCGAGCAGATCAGCACCGGCCGCCTCGGCGATCGCTGCGATCACATCAATGCGGCGGCCCTCGCTGATGTTGATGACGGATTCGAGCACGGCTTCACGCATTGGGTGATCCTGCCCTACCAGCGGGTGCGACGCTGGCAGGGCAGGATCAGGTCTTCAAAAAACGCACCAAGTGCGTTGGTGGGATGTCGGCTCAGAGGCTGTAGATCGGGATTCGAACTCCGCGAGCCTTGAGGATGCGGCGGCGTTGGCGCTCCGAGGTGCCTCCCCAGACGCCATGGTCAATGCGGTTTTCGAGCGCGAACTCAAGGCAGGTGTTGACCACCGGGCAGGTGGCGCAGATTCGCTTTGCCACCTCCACTCCCACACCGTCGCTCGGGAAGAACGTGTCGGGGTTGAGATTGCGGCAGATTCCGTCTTCCATCCAGTCGGTTGTGGTTTCCATGTGGCGCAATGTAGGGAGAGGGGCGAAAAGGACCTCTAAGCCAATGGCAAAGTCCCGGCAAAGTCCTCTCTTAGGTGTTCAGGACCCCTTCGCCGCTAAGATCACAGCGCTGCGGAGGCCATCAAGCCATCCGTGCAAGTCGTTCAGGCAAGCCGTTTTGGCAAGTCGTTTCGACAAGCCACGCTCAGGCAAGCCACGCTCAGGAAAGCCTCGCTCAGGAAAGCACAGTGCACCGATGTCGATGATTGAAACTCAAACTGACCAGCCGCCCCGTGGCCATGTCCGAGTGATTTACCTCGGCCCGGTGGCTCCGCACTGGGATGTCCAGGGTGATTCCGAAGTCCGTGGACTCGTCGACGACTTCCGGTCCCGAGTGATGGCTCGCCTGCTTCTGCTTCCTCCGCACGATCCGCAGTTCCGCCGGAACCGCGAGCGCGTTGTGCGCGACGCTGAGCGCGAGAACCTTGTGCTCACCTGGGATCTCGGTCAACCCGAGGACAACTAAGCCTCTGATCCCGAAAGGGGTCTTCGGGCACCCGATGTAGGCTCGACGAATGCCCGATGGTCCTCAAAACAGCGTTGCGGACGCTGCAGTTACAGAGGTCGGGCAGTCGCGGCCCATGCCAGTAGAACCAAGCGTTGCCGAACCCGTCGGTTTCCTTTCCAGTTCCCCTGATCGGTTCCTCAATCGGGAATTGTCATGGATTGATTTCGACGCCCGCGTGCTTGCATTGGCATCCAATCGGTCAGTTCCGTTGCTCGAGCGTTTTAAGTTTGTGGCGATCTTTTCGCAGAACCTTGATGAGTTTTTCCAAGTCCGAGTGGCCGGCCTCAAAGATCAGGTGGCGGCTGGTCTCGGGAACCGAACTGCTGATGGACGATCGGCTCGTACCCAGCTGCGCGAGATTCGTGAGCGGTTACAGCAGGAACGTCGCCGCGCCGAAGAACTGCTGCTCACCGACCTGATTCCGCAGCTTGCTGCCGATGGGGTTGCGTTCGCGTCCATCGCCGAGCTTGATGATGCCGATCGTGAGTACCTCGACAGTTTCTTTCATGATCGAGTGTTCCCGGTCCTGACTCCGTTGGCCGTCGATCCGGGTCACCCGTTCCCCTATATCTCCGATCTCTCGCTCAATCTCGCCGTTGTGGTCAACGATCCCATCAGTGGCGATCAGCGATTCGCTCGAGTCAAGGTCCCGAACCTTCTTCCTCGGTTCGTCGCCATGCCCGATGGACATCGATTCGTGGCGCTCGAGGACATCATTTCCGAGCACCTCGCCGTGTTGTTTCCGGGCATGACCTTGGGTCCGCATCATGCATTCCGAGTCACTCGCAATGCCGACCTCACGCTCGAAGAGGATGAGGCCGACGATCTTCTCGAAGCAGTCGAACTCGAACTGCGTCGTCGGCGATTCGGTCGCGCCGTTCGACTTGAGGTCGACGACGATGTGTCGACCGAGATCCTCGATCTCCTCACTCGCGAACTCGATCTCGATCCCGAGGACGTCTATCTCTGTAGCGGCCCGCTGGATCTGGGCGGGCTGATGTCGGTGCACTCCATCGATCGTCCGGACCTCAAGGACGAGCCATGGAAACCGGTCACTCAGGCTCGTCTCACTGGCGATGCGCCTGACCAACCAGCTGATATTTTCGCCGCCATTCGCGGGGGCGACGTGTTGCTTCACCACCCGTACGAGTCGTTCTCCACCTCAGTTGAGGAGTTCATTCGTCAGGCGTCTCGAGACCCCAAGGTTCTCGCCATCAAGCTCACCCTGTATCGCACGAGTTCGGACACCTCCATCATCACTTCGCTTGTGCGGGCTGCTGAGCGCGGCAAGCAGGTCGCCGCGCTGGTGGAGCTCAAAGCGCGTTTCGATGAGAAGAAGAACATCGGTTGGGCCCGTGAGCTTGAAAACGCCGGAGTGCATGTGGTCTATGGACTCAAGGGTCTCAAGATCCACACCAAGACCACGCTGGTGGTGCGTGAGGAGGCCGACGGTATTCGCCGCTATAGCCACGTTGGTACAGGCAACTACAACCCGAAGACTGCCCGGCTGTATGACGATCTTGGGCTGCTCACCTGCGATCCCGAGATCGGTGCTGACCTCACCCAGTTATTCAATCTCCTCACTGGATTTGCCCGCGACCCGAAGTTCACCAAGTTGCTGGTGGCTCCGCAGGCGGTGCGACCCGGTATTGCTGACCTCATCGCTGCGGAGGCCACGCATGGCGCCGGTGGTCGGATCGTGTTCAAGATGAACTCACTCGTTGACCCCGATCTGATCGACGCGCTCTATCGGGCATCGCAGGCCGGTACCAGCATTGATCTGATCGTTCGGGGTATTTGCTGCCTGCGCCCCGGCGTGCCCGGACTTTCGGAGAACATCAGGGTTCGGTCCATTGTGGGTCGGTACCTCGAACACTCGCGCATCTACTACTTCGCGCATGGCAGTGGTTCTGGTCCGCTTTCCTACATCGGTTCGGCTGATCTCATGCCAAGGAATCTGGATCGACGGGTGGAAGCATTGGTTCCCATCGAGGACGAGGCACTCCAGAGTCGGCTGCAGCAGATCATCGATGTGCAACTCGCCGATGATCAACTGGCCTGGTCTCTCGATCCTGATTCGCGCTGGCATCGGGTCGACGCCGCCAATTCCATCGATACCCATCTCATGTTTGAGGACTTGGCCATGGCAAGACGGGGCGGCCAGTGAGGTCTGACGGACCGATCGAACGCGAAATCAAGTTGGCCGGAACGCCGAGTTTCGCCATGCCGTCATTCGAAGATTTTGTTCATGGGGTGCAGGCGATCGCACGCCCGGTCCTCGATCTCGACGCCACCTATTACGACACCGCCGATCTGCGATTGGTGCGCGACGGCATTTCGCTGCGTCGGCGAACTGGCGACGGTGACCCCACCTGGACGCTCAAGCTCCCAGCCGGTCGCTCTGATGCGTTGCTGGAGCGTCGCGAGTTCGATGTGGTCAGCAATTCCGAGACGATTCCCGACGAACTTTCCTCGCTGGTCACCGGGTGGGTGCGCACCGCCTCTCTGGGGCCGGTGGTGGACATTCTCAGCCGGCGCGAGCGGATTGCTTTTGTTGATGGCGCCGGCACGGCGTTGGTCGAGATCGACGATGATCAGGTGAGAGTGCGAGAAGACGGCGAGATCGTGGCTCGGTTCCGCGAGATTGAGGTCGAACAGGTCAACGAGGGTTCAGCTGATCTCATGGCTTCGGTGGCTGCTGCGCTCATCGACGCTGGTGCCAGTGCTCCCGATCCCATGCCCAAGGTCACTCGTGCACTCGGACCACGAGCAATGACGCCCTCCCCACTCGCAGTCACCATGCTCACCCGAGACGCCTCAATCGCCGAGGTCATTGCTGGCAGCATCTGTGGTGCGGTCGCCGAGATCATCAGTAACGATCCGATCATCCGGTTGGACCAGGACCCCGCCGGTGTCCATCGGGCGCGTTGGGCTGTTCGCCGCCTGCGTGCTGATCTTCGCTCATTTGCTCGCTACGGCGACGTCATGTCGATTGATCCATTGCGGAAAGAACTTCGCTGGCTCTCGAACGAACTCGGCACACTGCGACGTGCTGATGTGCTTCTCGAGCGGGTGACGGCGGCTACTGCAAACATGGCGCAGAGCGACTTTGGTGCAGCACAGCGACTTGTGGCTCGGGCGCAGCGAGAACGTGACTCGGCACGTGAACTCGCACTTGGTGCACTCTCATCCGATCGCTATCGGGAACTCCTCGAGACGGCATTGGCGCTCGCGGTTTCATCTCGGTTTGGGTCGGAGCGTTCCCAGCTCGCGCTTGAGGTCGTTCCGTCAACCATGCTGCGCACCTGGAAGCGGACTCGTGCCGCGGTCAGAGAGCTTTCTGATGAGCCAACGCCCGACGAGGTCCGTGCTGTTCGCCGTCAGGTGATCCGCCTTCGCAGCACCGCAGAACTCGCTGCCCCGATCTTTGGAGCTCCGGCCACGGAGTTCGCCCTGCGCGCCGCTGCGGTCCAACGTGATCTCGGCACCTATCTCGATGCCCGCGAGTGTGAACGCTGGATCCGCGAACGACTTGAGCATCTCGACGGACTCGAGCCGTTCATCGCTGGGCAACTCGTTGCTGCGCAGGCATTCGCCGCTGATACTGCGTTGCGCCGGTGGATCGATACCTGGCGGGCCTGCACACAACGGAGCGCGATCAGTTGGTTCCGCGGATGAGGTCATCGTCAACCAATTCGCCAGACGAGCACGGGGGGACCGGATCGACCCCGGAGCCCGAGGTTCGTGCTGCCGGCGGCGTGATCTGGAAAGTTGTCGATAGTGCCGTCGAACTCGTCATCGTCTTCCGGCCCAAGTACCGGGACTGGACCTTCCCCAAGGGCAAGGTTGATCCGGGGGAGACCGAGGAACAGACGGCCCATCGCGAAGTGCTTGAGGAGACTGGCTTCAACTGCATCCTCGGACGTGAACTTCCCTCCGTGAGATACCTCGACGCCAAGGACAGGCTCAAGCAGGTCCGCTACTGGGAGATGACTGTCGCCTCGGGGTCCTTCGTGGCCAACGACGAGGTCGACGAGTTGCGCTGGTGCAGCATTGGGCAGGCCCGCCGGCGGCTCACCCACGCCCATGATGTTGAGGTTCTGGACGCTTTCGCCCGACTGGCCGAGCTCTAGTCGATTCCCGGCCGCTATAGGAAGGCTTGGAGTGCTGTTCACCTTCCGGCCACCGGAATTTCGTGTGATGTCCACCTCGCGCCCGTAGTTTCTCGTTCAGTCGGGCGGCATCGGTCGATCGACATCACTCATTCAGGGGAGAGTTACCTTGCGTTCATCTAAGAAGCACGTCGTCTGGCTCGTTGCAGTGTTGGCAATGTTCGGTGCGGTGGCATCCGCATGCGGCGGGAGCTCCTCCTCATCGGACAATGACTCCAAGTCCACCTATGACTACGCCTCGCTCTCAGGCACGCTCAACGGGTCCGGCGCCACCTTCCCGAAGGCGTTCTATGAAGATGCCATCGCCGGTTTCGCCGGTGTCGCCAAGGGCGTCACTGTGAACTACAACGGCGTCGGTTCGGGCCAGGGCAAGAAGGATCTCGCTGCCGGCACCGCAGACTGGGCCGGCACCGACAGTCTCGTTGCCGATGCGGACAAGGCAACCTTCAAGGGACCGTTCCTGTACTTCCCGACAGTGGCGGCTCCCATCACTGTCTCGTACAACCTCTCTGGAGTCTCCAAGCTCAATCTCAGCCCAGCCACGGTGGCCAAGATCTTCGTGGGGACCATCACCACATGGAACGATCCCGCCATCGCTGCTGAGAACGCAGGTATCACGCTTCCGAACACGGCGATCACCGTTGCGGTGCGCTCGGATGGTTCCGGCACCACTTCGAACTTCTCGAAGTTCCTCGCCGCCGCTGCACCCGAAGCATTTACGCTCACCGCTGGTGACACCGTGGCCTGGCCCAAGTCGCAGTCAGCGAAGGGCAATGCTGGCGTGGCGCAGTTGGTGAAGTCCACGAACGGCTCGATTGGCTACGTCGACTTCTCCGATGCCAAGGCCACCGGGCTGAGCTTTGCCTCGATCGGCAACAAGGACGGCAAGTTCGTGCAGCCCACCCTTGAAGGCGCATCCGCAGCACTTGCTGGTGCCACCATCAAAGATGATCTGACCTACTCGGCGCTGAATGCACCTGGTGCAGATGCCTACCCGATCACTGCCGGTACTTACATCATCGTGTACACGACCATTTCGGATGCGGCCAAGGCCAGCGCCATTCGCGGTTGGCTGAACTACGTACTCACCGACGGTCAGACCCTTGCCCCGGATGTTGACTTCGCTCCGCTGCCCACAGCGCTGCGAGATCGAGCGATCGCCCAGATCGCCTCGATCGTCAGCTAGGTCCCAACGCCACATGGCGATGACTCCCATCGACCAGCACATCGCCCCCGGGAAATTTCCCGGGGGCGATGCCGCGTCGCTGCTCGGTGATGGACCGGGACGCCGAGGCGACCGCATCTTCCGGGCAGTGGCGCTCGGTGCGGGTCTGGTGGTGCTCGTTGTGCTGGCACTCATCGCCGCTTCGACCACTCATGAGGCCTGGCCGGCCTTTCGGGCCGAGGGCCTCTCGTTCATCACCTCGAGTACCTGGATTCCGGCCGAGAACAAATTCGGTGCACTCGCCTTCATCTATGGCACCGTGCTCTCATCGATGCTCGCGCTTGTGTTGTCAGTGCCGGTCAGTCTCGGTATCGCTCTCTATGCCAACGAGGCAGCGCCGTCCCGGATCCGACGGCCGATCGTCTATGTGATGGATCTTCTTGCCGCTATCCCTTCGGTGGTTTACGGCCTGTGGGGCATCATCGTGCTCGCCCCGTTCCTGGGCCCGAACGTGTATGAGCCAATCAACAACGCCGTGGGTGGATGGCCTGTCATCGGTTGGTTCCTCAAGGGCACCAGCGGCCGCAGTTTCATGACTGCCGGCATCATCCTCGCCATCATGATCACCCCGATCATCACCTCGCTCAGTCGTGAAGTCATCGCCACAGTTCCTCGAGCGCAGCGCGAGGCCGCCTATGGCATGGGGGCCACACGGTGGGAGATGATCCGCACCGCAGTTCTTCCTTGGGGGCGTGGCGGAATCGTCGGTGCCGTCATGCTCGGACTCGGTCGCGCCATGGGCGAAACCATCGCTGTTGCTCTGGTCATCGGTTCGCAGACCGGACAGATAACAACGCATTTGTTCGAAGCTGGTGACTCCATGGCGGCGGTGATCGTCAACCAGTTCGGTGAAGCCACCGGTACACATCGCGCTGCGCTCGTTGGGCTCGGCGTCGTGCTGTTCCTCGTCACGATTCTGGTCAACGTGTCGGCCCGCTCCATTGTCGGACGATTCGACCGTCAGGCTCGGGGAGCGTGACATGAACGATCTCATTGAACGCACCGACACTGGTGAATTGCTTCTGCGCGACACCACTCGCCGGTCGCGTCGGGTTCGTAATCGACTGGCGTCGATCTGGATGACCGGATCGCTGATCGTCGCAGTGGTCCCGCTCGCGCTTGTCATTGGCTATGTCCTCGTCAAGGGCATCGGACAACTCACTCCTGATTGGTTTACTAAGGACCTTCCCGCGGTCACACGTAAGGCCGGTGGCGGCATGGGGCCGGCCATTGTCGGCACCTTGTTGATTACCCTGACGGCTGCAGTCATGGCTGTTCCCCTTGGAATTCTCGGGGCCATCTACCTCCATGAGTACGGCGGCCGTGGACGGGTGGCTCGTCTCATCCGATTCATGGCTGATGTCATGACCGGTGTGCCGTCAATTGTCATGGGCTTGTTCGTCTACACGGTCTGGACCATCGCGCATGGCCTTTCCGCCTTCGGCGGTGCGCTTGCTCTGGCTTGCCTCATGCTGCCGATCATCATTCGCACCACCGAGGAAATGCTCAAACTCGTTCCCGATGAGTTGCGTCTGGCCAGTTATGCGCTCGGCAACCGGAAGTGGCGCACCATTGTCACTGTGGTGCTTCCCGCCTCGTTCGGCGGAATCACCTCTGGGGTCATGTTGGCCATTGCCCGAGCTGCCGGTGAAACCGCGCCGCTGGTGTTCACCATTGGCGCCGCCCGAAAGCTCAACCTCAGCATCTTCGATGGCCCGACCACCTCGTTGTCGGTGCAGATCTTCGGGAACGCGCAAACCCCATTCGAGGCTGCGCAGGCCCGGGCATGGGGTGCAGCGCTGACCCTGGTCGCCATCGTCTTCATACTCACGATCCTCGCCCGAGTTGTCTCGGCTGCGGTGGCTCGCCGCCACAACGCATAGACCGCAGGAGCACGCCATGACCGAATCGACCAGCACCGATCTCCCCCAGGAAGTCGAAGAGCCCATGGCGACAGTTGCCGCCTCTGCATCATCAGTGGGTGGTGGCCCAGCGATGACTCCGGCGGCCTCATCCGATCCGGCATCCATTGGTGCCGAGGTGGTGTTCGACGTTCGCGACCTTGACGTGTATTACGGCGCGTTCCGCGCGGTGCGCGATGTCAATCTTCAGATTCACAAGAAGGAGATCACCGCGTTTATCGGGCCATCAGGTTGTGGTAAGTCCACCGTCCTGCGCTGCTTCGACCGGATGAATGACCTCATTGAGGGTGCCCGCGTCGAGGGCAAGGTGCTCTACCACGGTGTGGATCTTTACGACGATCGCGTTGATCCCGTCGAGGTACGCAAGCGCATCGGCATGGTGTTTCAGAAGCCCAATCCATTCCCGAAGTCCATTTACGACAACATCGCGTTCGGCCCTCGACTCGCTGGCAACAAGGAGAACCTCGATGATCTTGTCGAGCGGGCCCTGCGCCAGGCGGCGTTGTGGGATGAGGTGAAGGACCGTCTGAAAAAGTCGGCAATGGGCTTATCTGGCGGCCAACAGCAGCGGCTTTGCATTGCTCGTGCCATTGCTGTTGAGCCCGAGGTCATCCTGATGGATGAACCCTGCTCAGCACTCGATCCCATTGCTACTGCTCGCATTGAGGACCTCATGCAGGAACTCAAAGCGGAGTTCACCATTCTCATTGTCACGCATAACATGCAACAGGCCGCTCGGGTAAGCGATCGAACCGCGTTCTTCACCACCGAGATCAATTCTCACAGCGATACTCGAACGGGGTGCTTGGTGGAGTACGCCCCGACAAACAAGATTTTCTCGGCGCCCGAGGATGAGCGCACCGAAAATTATGTGACCGGAAGATTCGGATGAGTTCAGTGAACGATCCAGTGGCCGATCCAGTGGCCGATGCGGTCCGCGCTGCCAAGAAGAGGGGTTTCGATGCCTGAACAACGGGTGAATTTTCATCAGGATCTCGATGAGATTCGCAACGAAATCGTGCAACTCGGAGCGCTTGTGCGCGAGTTCATCCCGCGCGGCACCGACGTCCTTCTTGCCGGTGACCTCGGGGGCGCTCTCGCACTCATTGAGGCCGATGACGAAATCGATGCGCTCACGTTGCGCATCGAGGAGCAGTGCTACAACGTGCTCGCCCGTCAGCAACCGATGGCATCTGATTTACGCAGCATCGTCACTGCGGTGTGGCTGACCGGCGAACTCGAGCGCTCCGGCGACCTCATGGTCAATGTGGCCAAAGCCGCCAGACGTATCTATGGCGCCCATCTCGATCCGCGACTGCGCGGTCTCATCGAGCGGATGAGCGAGGAAGCCAGCCGTCTCATCTCGTTGTCGCTTGATGCCTATGTTGAACGCGACGCCAGCCTTGGTGCCGCGCTCGCTGACATTGACGACACACTGGACGCGATCCATGGCGACTACATCGAAGCCATCTTTGATGCCCACTCGACCCACGACCTTGGTCTGCAGCCCGCGGTACAACTCGCACTGGTCGGTCGCTATTACGAGCGCATTGGCGATCATGCCGTCAATATCGGCCAGCGCGTGCAGTACATGGTCACCGGTTGGCTCCCCGAGCAGACCGGGGCTGCCCGGCTTAGGGCCCGTGAAGCAACGCTCGTCGATCTTGAATCGACTGAGGACCCCAGGCCCGGAGACCAATGACTCCACTTCTTGGTCTTTCACTTCCAACGACAGCGGTATTCGTCGTCTCCTTCCTGCTGCTTTGTGGCGCAGCCGGAGCGCTTGTGTCGACCCTCGTAACCCGACGACATGTTCGTCAGCGGTTGGCCGAAACTGCGACGCGCCTGGGTCATACAGCGGGAAGTCACGAGAGCTCAGCCACCGTCGACCAGCTGCTCTCCTCGATTGAGAGCGCAGTGCGCGACCGCATCTTTGCTGATCAACGCGAGCGCTCAACGGTCGGTCGTTTTCAGGAGGCGCTCGACTCACTGCCACTGGCTGTTTTGGTGGTGGATGAGACTGGCGAGATCCTTGAGCGCAATATCGCCGCGGGCGCCTTCATTGAAGCCCGTCATTCCGATGCCTTAGTGGGAGCGGTGGTCAACGAACTCCTCGCTGAAGCAATTGCCGGCCAACCGGCTGAGCGCACAATGGAACTTTTCGGTCCGCCTCGACGCTCTGTCGTCGTCGCCACTCGCCCGCTTGGAGTTGAGGGTGCTCGATGCGCAGTGGCCATCGTGGAGGATGTCACCGAGCGACGCCGGCTCGAAGCGGTCCGTACCGATTTCGTCGCAAACATCAGCCACGAACTCAAAACACCGATCGGAGCCATCGGTCTGCTTGCAGAAACCTTGCAGGCAGAGGATGACCCTGCTGTTGCCGAGCGACTCGCTGGACGCATCCAGCTGGAGTCCTATCGGGTTGGTCGCACCATCGAGGATCTGCTCGAACTTTCTCGCATCGAGATCGATGAGAGTCGGGTTGCCGAGGCTGTCGAGATCGGGGCCATTGTTGGTGAGGCCAGCGATCGTCTCGCTCCCGCTGCTGAGCAGGCCGGAGTCACGCTGTCGAGCATCGGCGCAGATCTTTCAGTGGCCATTCACTGCGACCGTCGACAGTTGGTTTCGGCAGTCACGAATCTCATTGATAACGCCATCAAGTATTCCGATCCGGGTGGCCAGGTCGAGGTGGTTGGTGAAGTCACCACAGATGCTGTGGTCCTTTCAGTGACCGACCACGGCATTGGCATTCCTGCGCGTGATCTTGACCGGGTGTTCGAACGCTTCTATAGGGTTGATCAGGCCCGCAGCCGCCAAACCGGTGGAACCGGTCTTGGCTTGGCGATCGTTCGCCATGTGGCGGCAAACCATTCCGGGGTAGTCGAGGTGGAATCCCGCCTCGGGGAGGGTTCCTCATTCCGCCTTCGTCTTCCCCTTTCACTCGTTGCCATAACCGGATCCAACGAAACCACTGCAATCAAACCGAACACTCCGGAGGAGTTCTGATGTCAGAAATTTCTGTGCTCATCGTTGAAGACGAGGAGTCATTCATCGAGGCACTTGAGAGTGGTCTCAGTCGAGAAGGGTTCAAGGTGACCGTGGCTCGCGACGGCGCTGAGGCCCTCGATATTTTCGAACGGGTCGCGCCTGATCTCATCCTGCTCGACGTCATGCTCCCCAAGGTGTCGGGGATCGACGTCTGCCGTGAGATTCGGGCCAAGTCCAGTGTGCCGATCATCATGGTCACGGCCAAGGGTGCAGAGATCGACACTGTGGTGGGCCTTGAGGTTGGTGCTGATGATTACATCACCAAGCCCTATCGACTGCGTGAGTTGGTAGCACGTATGCGCGCGGTGCTGCGTCGCCGCTCCGGCGGCGAACCCGAGCCCGCAGGAGCTGTGGCGCCGGCATCTGATGTCGTCGAAATCGGCGATGTCCGTCTTGATCATGAACGCCATGAGGTCACCATTCGCGGTGAAGCAGTGAAGCTCCCACTTAAGGAGTTCGAGTTGCTCGCGCTGCTTCTTGAGAACGCCGGCCGGGTTCTCACCCGCGACATTCTCATTGATCGGGTGTGGGGCTCTGACTACGTGGGTGATACCAAGACACTTGATGTTCACGTGAAGCGGCTGCGCTCGAAGGTTGAGGCCGACCCGGCCGATCCGCAGTGCATCGTCACTATCCGCGGTTTGGGTTACAAGTTCGAGGTTCCCCGTCAGCCCCGTAGTTGATCGCTGGTTGGGCTCCGGGGTCTCCGCCGCGCAGGGGTCACAGTCGCTCAGTCACATGACGCTTCTACGATGGGGCCTGTGAGTTCTGTGAACCCCCCAGATAGTCATGCCGCCGCGCGTGATCCACGTCGACCCTGGGCGCTCTCACCGTTCTCATTGCTGGCTCGCACCCATGCAGCCTCGGTCTCCGGCGACGCCCTCTTCGCCATTGGTTTGGCTGGGTCGGTGTTCTTCTCGCTTGATTTCAACTCGGCGCGTTGGCGGGTGGCGCTGTATCTCGTACTCACTATTGCGCCCTTCGCCGTTGCTGCGCCGCTGATTGGCCCGGCCATCGATCGCATCAAAGGTGGTCGTCGCTGGATCATCGTGGGATCACTGCTGATTCGTGCCATCTTGGCGTTTCTCATCACCCAACACATGCAGACCTTGTACTTCTATCCCGAAGCATTTGGCATGCTGGTGTTGCAGAAGATTTATTCGATCTCCAAAAGCGCGGTAGTCCCCGGCACCGTGCACAACGACGCCGAACTGGTCGAGGCCAACTCCAAACTCACGGTGCTCTCGGCGCTGGCGGTCGTTATCGCTGCGGTTCCCGGCGGCATACTTCTCAAACTTGGCGGGGGAGCTTGGAGCGTCGGACTCAGCGGTGTTGTCTTCCTCGTGGGAACCGTGCTTGCACTTCGGCTCCGACCCACGGTGGTGGCCGTGGAGCCGGTTGATGAGACCGAGCGAGAGGAACTTCGATCTGCCGGCATTGTGCTGGCCTCCTCAGCCATGGGTCTGCTGCGCGGCATTGTCGGATTCCTGTCATTCATGCTCGCGTTCGGATTCAAGGACAAGGGTGCGCCACTGTGGGAACTAGGTCTGGTGGCAGCGTTCGCACAGTTCGGCTTCTTCATCGGTGCCGTTCTCGCGCCACGAATCCGACGGCTGCTCACCGAGGAACGAATCCTCATCGCGTCGCTGGCGCTCACGGTGGGCGCTGGAGTGCTGTGTGCTGTCATCGGCGGACTTTTCGGCTCAGCGGTGCTGTCGATGCTTGTCGGCATGACCGGAAGCACGGCGAAGCAGGCCTTCGACTCGATCGTGCAACGCGATGCTCCTGATGCCAACCGCGGTCGATCCTTCGCCCGTTTCGAAACCCGTTTCCAGTTGGTCTGGGTCATCGGCGCGCTGTTGCCGATCATCATTCCGATTCCCATCGTTATCGGGTTCTCGATCATCGCGGTTGTCGCCGCAGTGGCATTGATCTGGTACCTCATTGGTCTGCGTCAACTGCGCAACGGTCGACTCCCAACGCAGCCGAGAGGGTTCTTCCGACGCTCCACGACTGAAGATCCAGCCACGCTGGCCAGGGAGGGATTCGCCCCTCCGGCAGCCTGGGCTGGGGTCGCAGTGCCGACCACTGCCAACAGTTCATGGTCGGCCTCCTCGGGATTCGCGCCGCCGTTCGACCCCTCTGATCCAGCATCCGACCCGCCGTTCGATCCTGCCCGTCGGTGGATGCGTCGTTCAGCGCCATTGCCGCCACCTGTGCCGTCACCTCAGTCCACGTCGCGTCGTGGCGATGGGCTGCTGTTCAGTGCTGAAGCCTGGGATGACCCGCAGGCGATCGAGGACCGGCGCCCACCGGGAAACTGAGGACCGAACCGAACAGGGCTTGGCATTCTCGATTTTCAGTCACTCAATCTTCGGCGAATTCGATCCTGGCCAGCCACAGACCCGGAGCATCGAGCTCATTGGGTGTGGGCACCGTGCGTTTCGACTCCCACAGTCGCGACAAGCCTTCAGTACCTGAGCGTTCCACGACTCCGGCGATGAACGCGGCGCCGCGCTCGTAGGTGCGCTGACTGAGCTCGAGGCCGAAAAGTCGTTCCACGAATCGATCGCTGGTGTCAGCCTCGACACGGCGGCGACGCAGTGCCTCCGAAAGCATCGAGTAGTTCGTCAGTAGCGATCCGCCGACGGTGTCCATGATGTGATCGACGTAGCCAACGATTGCGGCAACGAGCGCCTCATAGGCGGGCAGCAGTTCACGCTGCGTAGCCGACTGCATGGCACCGAGCAGCATTTGCGGATCACTGAAAGTCATTTCGATATTGGTGACTGACGAGGGGTCGGAAAGGTCGAGCTGGTCGAGATGTTGTTCGAGCGCTCCGGGATCGGGCTCGAAGCTGGAGACGTAGCGAAGCAGGAAGTCATCGAGAAGCGCTCGCACATGGGGAACAAGCAGCACTGAGTGCACTGCAACTTCCTGAAGGCAGATCCACAGTCGCAGATCCTCGGCCGGCAGGCTCCACTCCTCGCCGAATGCATCGAGGTTGGAGGGAAGTACGAGCAGTTCGTCGGTGGCCCCGCGGGGGATGGGAAGGTCGTACTGGCCGAAACAGCGTCGGGCGAGGTGGCCGACCATGGAGCCGGCGGTCATACCCAGCATCATGGGTCCGACCATTTTCATCAGCGGAGCGAGGAAACTCATCGGATCGCCAGGCACGGGTCCCGGATCGGCGGGGTCGGAGGCTTGTAACGAACCGGCGAGCGCTTCGAACAGCGGCTGCCAGGCCTCGAGGGCGCTGGTGGCCCATTGTCCGCGGGTCACCGGTGTGATGGTGATTCCCAGACCGCCACGAGAGGCAGGTAGGCCGGTGGCGGCACTGATCTGGAGTTCAGCCACTCGGGCCAGGGCTTCGAACTGAATTCGTTCCAGCGGATCGACGTTTGGCTCCTGGCCGCCGTCGGTAGCAACGGAAAGCGCGAGCTGGCGAGCAGCATCCCAACCCGGATTGCCCTGTTGGGCGAAGAGTCGGGCCAGATCACCAAAGATGGGCAAGCCCCCGAAGGGGTTCGTTCCGTCGTCGAAGGGGGATGGTTCGTCGCTCACGCCCTTCAGGCTAGGTCTGTTGGGAGCACCTGACACCGGCGCGGGACATTCGGGGCATGATTGGACGGTGGCTGAGACCGTCGTGGTGACCGGAGCAGATGGGGCGATCGGGCATCGAGTCGTCGCCGCACTCCTTTCCGCTCCCGATGTCGAGGAAGTTGTCGCCGTTGGGCGCAACGTGCGGGCTGCGGCCTGGGCGCCAATCACCGCAGTGGTCGACACTCGACTCACCATCGCTCCTTGGTCGCTCGATGATCCACGACTCGAGACGGTCGTTGTCGCTGCCACCGCGCTTTTGCTTCTTGGTCCCCGTGGGGGACTCGAGATTGACGGCACCGGTGGCGCTGAACTTGATGTGAGCGGAACCCGCGTGCTGCTCAACCGACTGTCTGGTTCGTCGTCGCTTGCGTTTCTTCTGGTGTTGTCGTCCGCGCTTGTTTATGGCGCTCGGCGCGACAACCCGGTTCCGCTCACCGAACGGACGCGTGTGCGGCCAAACCCATCGATTCCGGCAGCAATGGAGCGCGTCTCGCTTGAACGGGTTTGCTCTGAGTGGGCCATAGACGAAGGCGTTGCCTGCGCGATTATGCGACCCAGTGTTGTTGTTGGACCCGAGAACGGAGCATGGCTGTCGCGCTCACCGTGGTCGACCTCGGGTCTGCAGGTCAGTGATCGCACCGGACCGGTGCAGTTCTTACATGTCGATGATCTCGTCACTGCCGTCGACGTTTTGCGCTCCGCTCGGTTTAACGGCCCCATGAATGCTGCGCCCGACGGTTGGCTGACTGCCAGTCAGGTCAGCGCCCTCAAAGGTCCCGTTGCTCGTCTCCGACTTCGTCGGTCCCTTGCGGTGCTTCTTGCCGATCTCGGCGCCCGTCTCGGCCTTGCGCCGGGCGATCCCTCGATGCTTGTGGCCAGTTCAGCCCCGTGGGTCGTGGCCAACGATGCGCTGCGTTCGCTTGGTTGGGACCCTTCGTTCACCAACGAAGAGGCCTATGTGGATTCCGACCAGGGCGGATTCTGGGCTCGACTGACACCTCGTCATCGCCAAGAACTTGCCCTTGGCGGCGCCGGAGCTGTTGCAGTGGCTGTGATCGCCGCCGTTGTTGGCGTAGTTCGTCGGAGGGTCAGGGGCGGTTTGTAAGCGTTGCGGTGGTGGTGCGTTGGGCGCCATCACGGATGTAGGTAATGGCGATCGTGCTGCCGATTTCACGGGGGCGCAGCACAACCACAAGGTTCGTTGCCGAGGTGACAGGTGCATCGTCGATGGACACGATGATGTCGCCCTTTGCCAGACCGGCGGTCTCAGCCGGACCACCGGCGGCAATCTCGGTGACAACGGTGCCAGAGCGTCCGAGTCGCGCAGCAGTCGAGGTATCAACGTCCTCGCTCATAACGCCAAGCCAGGGCTGATGCACGCTGCCGGTGGCGATGATGTCATCGGCGATCTGCACTGCGAACTTGATCGGCGTGGCAAAGCGGATATCGGGTGCACTGCTCGAGCTTGGGCCGCCATTGACGTATTCGGGGGAACGGGTCGTGAAAATTCCGAGCACCGCGCCATTGGGTGCGCACAGCAGGGCGTCGTCGAATGTCACGCCATTGGTGCGCGTGCCGATCATGTCGTGAAGCGTGGAACCATCGGCAGCGTCGAAACGCTGGCCCTTCGCCGAGATGGTTTCGTTCACGGCAGTGGGTGAGGTCGCGCTGGAATCGACACTCAGCACGATCGCCTGCGTTCCAGGAGCGAGCGACTCGGCGTTACCAAGCACCACTGGAGTGATATCCGCGGCGTTGATGCTGAGCACCGCGACATCGTCGACCAGATCGACTCCAACAACCCTGGCGCTAACAGCTCGACCATCGGAGAGGATCACCCGGATCGAGTCGGCGTTGGTGACGGCGTCGGCAGTGGTGATCACGTAGCCATCACTTCGGTAGATCACGCCCGTGGCGGTGGTGATTGACGTGCCGCGAGTTACTTCGACCTGGACGATCGAGGGTCGAAGTCGTTCGACGACCGTGTCGAGCGGCGCTGTTGTTCCCGCATCGGTTTCAACCTTTTCGACGACCACACGCGCCGGCGGAGGGTCAAGGGCACCTGAAACCGAGAGGCCGAGAACGGTGAGGCCGCTGCCGAGAACCACAGCGATAAGGATCAGCGGAAGGGTGAGCGATCGGCTGCGACGTGGGCCAGCGGTGACCTGTGAGGTTTTGATGGGCTCGGAGGCCGCCGGTCCGGTCTCCGACGGATGGCGCCAGAGTCGATCATCGGGATGCGGTTGAGAACCGAAGACGTTGTCGTCATCGGGGGAGTCCGGCGGGGCCATCTCTCGAACGCTAGTTGGATGCCATGCATCGGGCACCGCGCCCCCCACTACCATGACCGCGTGCCTGTACCTCCGCCCGACGTTCACACCTGGATCGCCTGCACCGAGCATGTGCTCGATGTGCGCATCGCGTCCGAGTGGGTGGGACGACCTGATTGCGGTGCGGTTGTCCTGTTCAGCGGGCTGGTCCGCGACCATGCCGATGGCGTCACTGGTGTTACCCACATCGAGTACGAAGCATTCGAGGATCAGGTGATCACCCGCCTTGGTGATCTCGCCGATGAGGCACGTCGACGCTGGCCCGAACTCGGTCGCGTCGTTCTGTGGCATCGCATCGGCGCGGTGCAACTCGGTGAGTCCTCGGTGATCGTTGCCGTGTCCACACCGCATCGAGCGGCCTCATTTGAAGCCGCGAGCTTCTTGATCGACACACTGAAGGCCACAGTGCCGATCTGGAAGAAAGAGTTCTGGAACGGCGGTGCCGACTGGGCCCGCGCAAGCCAGCACATTGTCGATCTTTCTGACATTGGTTCGACCCGCACTGAGGCAACCTCATGAGTGGCATCGGATTTCTCATGATCGTTGTCGTGGTCTTTGTCGTCGGATCACTCATCGTGTGGTTGCGTAATCGCCAGCCCAACAATCCGCTCGGAAGCGTCGGTGAGTTCGAGCGCGAGATGCAGGCGCTTGGCACCACTCCGGCTGCGGTGGCCGGCGATCATGTCGAGCCGACGCCACGCATACCGATGAACACTGTGAACATCCGCCCGAACGACCCCACCCCCTCGCTAAATCAGTCCGAGATCAATGATGAGGATTCGCATGATGCCGGGGAGAGTCGCTGATGGCCCGCGATCTCGCCATCGATCTGGGAACCGCCAACACGCTGGTGTACGTGCGCGGTGAGGGCATTGTGCTCAACGAACCTTCGGTTATTGCCCTCAACAGCCGCACCCAAGAGGTGCTGGCCATGGGGCATGAGGCCTGGCAGATGATCGGTCGCACCCCGAGCTACATCGTTGCCGTGCGCCCGCTTCGTGGTGGCGCCATTACCGATTTCGACGTCACCCAACGCATGATTCGCCTGTTGCTTGAGCGGGTAGGCGTCAACCGTTTCAATCGACCCCGGGTTGTTATCTGCGTTCCATCAGCGATCACCACTGTCGAGCAACGGGCCGTGACCGAGGCTGCCCGTCGGGCTGGCGCCACCGAAGCGCATCTCATCGAGCAGCCCATGGCCGCGGCCATTGGTGCTGGGCTTCCCATTAACGAACCGCTCGGCAACATGGTCATCGACATCGGTGGCGGTACCTCTGAGGCTGCACTCATTTCTCTTGGCGGCGTCGTCGCTCTCGAGGCCGTGCGTGTTGGCAGTTTCGATATTGACGCCGCTATTCAGACTCACATTCGACGTGAATACGGCATTGCCATCGGAGAGCGCACCGCAGAGGAGATCAAGCTCACTATTGGATCGGCATGGCCATCCGATGAGGAGTACGCCGCGGAAGTTCGCGGTCGCGAACTCATGAGCGGGCTCCCGAAGACCGTCGTGCTCACCGCTGAGGAAGTTCGCGAGGCCATTGACGAGCCGGTCTCGGCCATGGTGGATGCAGTCGTTGCTTGTCTTGGTCAAGCTCCGCCTGAACTCGCGCAGGATCTCATCGACCAGGGCATCCACCTTGTTGGTGGCGGCGGCATGCTGCGGGGTCTTGATCAGCGCATCGCCTCTGAGGCTGAAGTGCCTGTCCAGCTGGTGCAGTCACCACTCGAGTCAGTCGTGCTCGGTGCAGGTCACTGCATTGAGTCGTTTGATTCTCTCAAAGTGATGTTCATGGACTGAGGTCCTCGGCGGCTTGACGCACCTGCCAGTCGCGGTCGGTGCGGGCGGTTTCGAGAGCAGCGTCAACCTCGGGTCCCTCGAACGGTGCCAGTGCAATCACTGCTCGTCGACGAACCGTGGCGCGATCTTTCGTTGCGGTGAGGATCGCAGGCAGACCCCGTGGGTCGCCAAGTGCGCCGAGTGATGCAACTGCGGCTTCGCGACACAATGCGTCCTCGTGATCGGTGGCCAGCTCGATGAGGCGATCGAGCATGTCTGGCGGTGCAGGAGGGCGTTCGCCGCAGGCCCAGGCCGCGGTCTCGACGACGGTGTCGTCATCGTCGAACAGTCGACGGGTCAGCGCGCTGCCTACCAGCGCCGGCAGAGGGTCTTCGGCGCCGCCGTTCCATCGGGTGGCCTCCTCACAGGCGCGGCGTCGAACCGCCGGGTCGGGATCCTGGAGGCTGGTGAGCAGTTCCGATTCCTCCAGCGCTCCGAGGCGATTAAGCGCGCCAAGTGCGGTGGCTCTGACCTTGCCGTCGGGGTGCCCGAGAAGTTCGCGGGCTGACTCGGCATCGCCGGTATGGCCCGCAATGGCTGCCCGCCGGCGTTGCTCGCCGGCGTTGGCCTCCGATGCATCGGAATGCAGGCGGGACGGTTCCGCAGCAGGGGAGTTGGGCGAGGTCACGATGCATTCTCCCACTCCCGCCTGAGAGGTGGTGCACCCGACCGCAGCAGGACATGGCAGGCTTCTCGGGTCAGCAACCGGGAGCGCATGTGTCCGACCTCGATCCACAGCAGCCTGATCACATCACTGGGACAACTAGTAGTGCCGATCCGAGCACTGAGTTTCACGTCCACAGGCGTGGTTCGCGCCGGCGGCGCATCGTTGTATGGAGCGCGTCCATTGTGGTGGTGGCGCTTGTCAGCGCGGCACTGTTCATCCGGCTCCCGTATTACACGCTCTCTCCGGGATCATCTCGGGCCACCGAGCCGCTCATCAAGGTTGAGAACGCCCAAAGCTACGACAGCGATGGTGCAGTCGATTTCCTCACTGTCTCGCTCCGGCAGGCCACTGCGGTCGAGCTGCTTGTGGCCTGGGCCGATTCGGCGGTGGAGGTGAAAAGTGATGACGAGTTGTTTGGTTCGCAGACCGAATCGGAAAGCCATGCAGCAAATGTTGTGATGATGTCGAACTCCAAGGACGCAGCGACCTATCAGGCACTGACGCGTCTTGGCTACAACGTCCCGTCGAGTGGGACAGGCGCGGTTGTTGCTTCGGTGCAGCCGAACAGTCCCGCCAGTGGCGTGCTGGGCTCGTTCGATGTCATCGTCGGTATCGATGACACTCCCATCACGATGAACAGTCAGCTGGTTCAAGCCATCGGTGATTCAACTCCCGGTGTCACCCGAACGCTTTCGATCGAGAAGTTCGATGGAACGAACGCACACACCGCGTCAGTGGTGATCGGCGCTCGCCCCGGAGATCCCAGTCGCGGCTACCTCGGGGTCTCCACCACCACCCGCGATCTCAACTTCTCGTTCCCCGTCACCGTGACCATCAATTCCGGTGCTGTGAGTGGCCCATCGGCCGGTCTGGCGTTCACGCTTGGTCTGCTTGATGTGCTCAGCCCCGGAAGTCTCACTGGTGGTCAGCACATTGCCGCCACCGGGACAATGGACCTCAATGGAGCAGTTGGGCCGGTTGGCGGCGTGCATCAAAAGGTCGTCGCAGCAAAACGAGCAGGGGCCACACTCATGATCGTGCCGAGCAGCGAACTCGATGAGGCCCGTCGGTACGCCGGCTCGTTGCGTATCGAGCCGGCTGACACGCTCGATGAGGCGTTGGCGGTTCTCACCACGATTGGTGGCGGTAACGCTGTGCTGCCTCCAGCACCGACCGCGAACGCGCAACCCTGACACGGGTACCATCGTCGGCTATGGCCGAGGAGTCAACGGTTCCCGAAGATCACGAGTCATTGATCGACCCCGGTTTCACCGTGGTGCGGCGCGGCTATGACCAGACAGAAGTTCGGCGAGCACTCATCCGACTCGCCAGCGAACTTTCCGCTGGCCGAGAACGCGAACTTCTCCTGACGCAGCAAGTAGCGGCTGCTGAAGAACGGATTGATGCGATTGATCCTCTCGATCCTGCGTATCTCACAAAGTTGCTTGGCGACGAGGTTGCCAGGATCCTTGATGCTGCGCGTTCTGCGGCAGTCGAGATTCGAGTGCGGGCCGATGACGCAGCAACACGACTTTTCGATGAAACCAAGTCCGAAGCCGCCGCTGATGCTGCGGCCATTGTTGAGCGGGCGCAGCATGAGGCTCGCGAGATTCTGCGACTGGCCGAAGAACGCCGCGACGCCATGGTGGACAATGACCCAGAGCGTGGTTCGGCTCAATCTTCGAAGACCTCACGCGCCGGGGTTGACCCGTCCCGCACCGCTGATCTGTTCGCCTCCCTGCGACGGGAACAGGCCGATGCAGGAGATCAGTTAGACACCTGATTTCTCGAGAAGCGAGCTCGCGTGACGCTGTGCTCACCGCCCGATGGGGTAAGTCTGGTTCCTGCATGGTCGCGATGACGGCTTGGCCTTAGGCTGCGTCTGTGCGTGTACCCACAGATCTGCCAACTCCCCGACATCGCTTCTCCCGCGGACGACTTGCTGTCATCATCGTGATCGCAGTGGTGTTCGCCATCGGATTCTCCCTGCGCGGTATCGCAGGGTTCTGGACCGATTTCCTGTGGTTTGATTCCCTCGGGCTGTCCTCGGTGTTCACCGGTGTTCTTGGGGCCAAAATCGCCCTTGGCGTGATCTTCACCGGCATCTTCTTCGTGTTGATGTTCCTTAGCCTCACGATTGCCGATCGCCTTGCGCCGAAGGTTCGAGCTCAGGGTCCCGAGGACGAATTACTGGATCGCTATCACGCCGTGGTTGATCGTCGAGCACGTCTGGTCCGCGCCATTGTCTCGTTTGTTCTCGCTCTCATCGCTGGCGCAGGTATGTCGAGCGATTGGAACGAATGGATTCTTTTCACCAATGGGGGCGCCTTCGGCGTGAAGGATCAAACCTTCCAGACCGATGTCGGCTTCTACATCTTCAAACTTCCGTTCTACACAACCGTTGTGAACTGGTTGTTCGCATCAGGCATCATCATCCTTCTCGTCACGGTTATTGCCCACTATCTCAACGGCGGTATCCGGCTGCAGGTTCCGGGTCAACGGGTCACGCCGCAGGTCAAGGCGCATATCTCGGTGATCCTCGGAATGCTCGCTTTGGTGAAGGCAGCTGATTACTGGTTGCAGCGCTACGCGCTGACCTTCTCCACCCGTGGCGCGGTCAACGGCGCCACCTACACCGATGTCAAAGCGCAACTCCCAGCGACGTACCTGTTGTTGTTCATTGCGCTGCTGTCATTCGGACTGTTCATTTTCAACATTTTCCGGCGAGGCTGGACGCTTCCGGTCGTTGCCGTCGGGCTTTGGGCACTCGTGTCGGTTATTGCTGGTGTCGGCTACCCAGCTTTCGTACAGCGCTTCCAGGTCGAGCCTGAGGAATCCACACGTGAGGCGCCGTATATCGATCACAACATTGAGGCCACGCGAACTGCGCTCGGCCTCGACAAGGTGGAGACCAGACCGTTCATTTACAACCAGGACAAAGCGGTGGCGACCACGAACGTCAACGCCAACCCGGGCACTATCCGCAATATCCGCCTGCTTGACCCAATGATTGTGAACCCCACCTATCAGCGTCTGCAGAGCCAGTACGCGTTCTATCGGTTCAACCAACTCAGCATCGATCGCTATCCCATCACCACACCGAGCGGCGATGTTGCCAACACCCAGGTGGTTGTCGGGTCGAGGGATCTCAACGTTTCCGGTATTCCGCAGCAGTCATGGGAAGGCTCGCATCTTGCCTATACCCACGGCTATGGCGTTGCGTTAGCTCCGGCCAACTCCACCACCACGCAGGGTCGTCCGAATTTCCTGATCAAGAACGTGCCGGTGATCGTTGATGAGGCGGCGATCAAGACTGATCTGTCCACCCCTCAGACCTATTACGGCGAGAACGTTGCCGGTTACGCCATCACCAATGCTGGTCGCGATGAAGTTGACTACGTCGGTGTTGATGGCCAGACCCAGTTCACCCAGTACTCGGGCTCGGGCGGGGTCAAGCTTGATTCTCTTGCCAAGCGTGTTGCATTTGCTGCTCGTTTTGGCGACTGGAACCTTGTCATCTCCAACTTCATCAAGCCCGATTCGCGCATCGTGTTCCAGCGTGATGTTCGCGATCGTGTCGCGGCGGTGGCGCCGTTCCTGCAGTTCGACGGCGACCCGTACCCGGTCATCACCGACGGGCATATTTCCTACATGTTCGATGGGTTCACCACCAGTAGTCGCTATCCCAATGCCCAGCGTGCCGACTCCAGCGGACTGCCCAGCAACAGTGGCCTGCAGGGTGTCAGCTTCAATTACATCCGCAACTCGGTCAAGGGTGTGGTTGACACCTATGACGGCACAGTCAAGCTGTATGTGGTCGATCCCTCCGACCCGATCGTCAACGCGTATCAGCGGGCATTCCCGGCGCTGTTCAGTTCCGTTGACGACATGCCGGCCCAACTGAAGGCGCACTGGCGCTATCCGCAGGATCTGTTCCGGGTGCAGACCAACATGTTTGGCCGCTATCACATCAGTGATGCGGCAGCGTTTTACGAAAAGACCTCAAGTTGGTCGGTCGCCCAGGATCCTGGGTCATCGGTCAATGGCGCTACTTCGGTGGCAACCGCGAACCAGCTACTCGCCGCTCAAGGTGTGACGACACGAGCCAAGGAAGCTCGTATCGAGCCCAACTACCAGTTGCTGCGACTTCCCGGTGATACGACCGAGTCCTTTGTGACGCTGCGGCCGTTCGTTCCCTATTCCGAAGATGATTCGAAGAAGACGCTGACCTCGTTCATGGTGGCCAACAGTGATCCTGGTCAGTACGGCAAGCTCATCGTGTACGAGATGCCCGGAGGCTTCAACATCGATGGCCCTGCCATCGTCAACTCCAACATTCTCGCGGCACCCGATGTCGCGCAGCGGCTCACATTGCTCAATCAGCAGGGCTCTCGAGCCCAACTTGGTCAGTTGCAGTTGGTGCCGATCAACAACTCGATTGTGTATGTGCGATCGCTCTATGTGTCCTCCGATAACACCACCCAGATCCCTGAACTCAAGCAGGTCATCGCAGTGTTTGGTGGTGAGGTCGTCATGAAGCCGTCGTTGCGTGAGGCATTGCAGACGTTGTTCCCCGGCGCTGATCCGCAAACCTTCGAGAGTGGTTCGATCAATCAGGATGACATTGCCAACGGTGGGGCCAATGGCGGAAGCAACGGTGGTGGCAGCACTGATCCATCCACGTCTTCCACGACGACCACGGTTCCCAGCACCGGCAATCAGACCAAGGATCAGTTGATTGACCTTGCCGCCAAGGCGTTGGCTGATGCTGATGCGGCGTTGCGCAATGGTGATCTCGCCGGGTACCAAGCCAAGGTGCGCGAGGCGCAGGGGTATCTCAATCAGGCCTCAGCACTGAGCAACGGTTCGACCTCGACGACGACCCCGGCAACTCTTGTGCCCTCTGGTCGAGGCGCACCGGCCTAAACGAGCAGCCCTGAGGCCCTAAGGCCCTGGTGCTTTGAGGACCTGGGGCTCAGAGGTTCTCGGGCACGTCGCGCCCGAGAACCTGCATGGACGTTGTTTCAGTCCTCGACGAAACCGGCTTCGCCACCATCGGCGAGCACATGCTTGAGAATCTTGCCGCTGGGGTTGCGCGGCAGACGGGCTGTACGCAGCTCGATGTAGGTCGGAATTTTGTAGGAGGACAGTGAGCGCTTGCAGTGCTCATGCACCTCGAGATCGGTGATGGACGAATCCTCAGCGATCACAATGATGGCTTTGACCTCTTGGCCGAGGATGTCGTGATCGACGCCGATCACCGCGGTCTCAATAACGCCGGGAAGTTCCTCGATGCAGTTCTCGATTTCGAACGGATAGATGTTCTCGCCGCCGCGCAGGATGAGGTCGCGTTTGCGTGAGGCGATGTAGAGACATCCGCCTTCCATGCGGCCGAAGTCGCCGGTGTTGAACCATCGACCCGGGAAGAACGATTCGGCATTCGCTGAGGGGTGGCGCCAGTACTCGTTCATGAGCAGCGGACTACGAACCGCAATGTTGCCCTCGCCGCCTTCGGGAACCTCGTTGCCCTCATCGTCGGTGATGCGCACCTGCACGGTGGGCAGCACCGGCCCAATGCATTCTGGTGCGATCTCAAGCATCCAGTTGGGGGCATAGGAGATAAGTGAACCGGTTTCGGTGGAGCCGTAGCCGGTGGCCATCGTGTGGTCGAGATGGGGGAATCTGGCCGCAAGGCGACGCATGATTTCGGGCGTGGTGGCCGAGCCACCCATACCGACCGACATGACCTGCTCGGGCGGGATGTCAGCGCATAGCGGGCTGTCGAGAAGGCGAAGGATGTGGGTGCCAGTACCGCTGATGAGATTGACCTTGTTCTCAATGATGAACGGGATGACCGTGTCAGCATCGAAGCGTGCGGTGAACCACGCGCCGGTGGAACCGGTATGCAGGCCATTCACCGTGGCGCCGAGACCAGAGACATGAAACAGCGGGAATACGGCGAGGCGGATGGGGGAGGGGCCGGCACCGGGTCCGCGACCGGCGAGCACCATGCCGCGAGCGCCGATGAAGTTCGACAATGTGGAGTAGTGGATGACGCTGCGATGGGAGAGCACGGCAGCCTTGGGACGACCGGTGGTTCCACTGGTGAAGATGAGAATGGCGGCGTCGTCCTCATCAATGTGGTTGCCCGAAATCGGAGCATCAGGTGCGTAGGAGAGCATCTCGGCGAGATCGGCATCAAGGTCGCGGCGAGCGATGGTGGTGTCCGCGCTCAGGCGTTCGGCGCGGCGCGCATCGAACATGAGCAGCTTGGGTTCGGACAGATCGATGGCATGGCGCATCTCGGGCTCGGTCCACCAGCCGTTCATGGCAACAGTGGTTGCTCCCATGGAGAGACAGGCCCAGAAGGTGACGATCCAGCCATAGGAGTTAGCTCCGCAGATAGCGACGCGATCACCGTGACCGATGCCGTGCTCCTGCTGCAGCCAGGCTGCGGCGGAGGCAACGTCGGATCGGAAACTGGCGAATGTGACGCGTCGACCGTCGTCGAAGATCATCGATTCCTTCTCGCCGAACTCGAAGGAGTTCACGAGCACTTCGCGCAGCGACATGGGGCGATTGCGAATCACACCCATGGTCTCGCCCTGAACCTCTTTTTCGACGACCTCGAATGGCGCTCCGGGGCCAGTGAGTCGTGCAGTGGCGTCGAGGAATGCCTCCCAACGGGGATCGAGATGGACCGATGTGGATGAGTTCGTCACGGCTACTCCAACGAAGATCGAGGTGGTCGTAGGAGCGTAGTTGCGGCACGCAGTTGGCATCCGAGGGCTGAGACCGGTAGGGTCATTGTCACGCCGCGGGGTGGAGCAGTCTGGTAGCTCGTCGGGCTCATAACCCGAAGGTCGTTGGTTCAAATCCGACCCCCGCCACCAACGAAACAGCATGCGAAGAGGCCGCCCTCAGGGCGGCTTCTTCTTATTTGGGACCGGCGTTTCTCGGTCGAGTCGGGCGGTTTCTCGGCTGGAGAGGCGGGCCAACGACTCCGTGAAACTCAGGGGGATTTGATGTGATCCCGAACGGGGTGTGAACAAGGGGAGCCACTAACCTTGGTAAGTGTCTTCACCAGCAAGAGTTGTCCTCGCGTCCGATCTGAGTGCCCAAGAACTGGCTGGTCTGGGCCTCGAAGCAGGTGAGATTCTTCCGATCGGCGAGTGGTTTGTCCGACCAGACGCCACGAGGCCCGAAGCGGCTCGCATGCAACGTGAGACCGCAGTCGTCGGCGCCTTCGAAACTCTTGTGGTGACGGACCCGACTCTCAACACTGTCGTGGCCACAACGAGCATCCACTTCACCGACGTGCCCTCGATCATTGAATGCCGGAGTCCCGCCGGTCGGGTGCTTGTCTGCTCCATCCCTCCGGAACGTCTTGCAACGGCCCCGGAGATCGGGCGCTATCTCGATCGCCTGGCGGTAGGCGGTTCGGGATCGAACGATGCTGCGAAGAGCGCGCCAACCCGCACCATCGGCGTCGGAATCGTCGGTTACGGGCCCTTCGGTGGCATGGGATATACCCATGGTCTCGCCGCAATGGAAACCGACGGACTCGCATTCGTCGGAGTCTGCGATTCAAACGAGGAGCGTCGCCTCGCCGCAATGGTCGACTTTCCGACGGTGCAAGGTCACGTAGATCTCGCCTCGCTCAGCAAGGCCAATGATGTCGATGTCGTCATCGTTGCCACACCACCGCTGTTCCACGCTTCGATCGCTCTCGAACTGCTGCGGGCCGGAAAGCATGTTGTCGTCGAGAAGCCGATGTGCCTCACCGTTGCCGATGCCGAGGAGTTGCTTGCTGTTTCTGCGGACGTCGGTAGGACAATCACGGTTCATCAGAACCGGCGCTGGGACGGCGACTTCCTCGCTCTGCGTCGGGCAATCGATACGGGACTTCTCGGCGATGTCTTCAACATGGAGACCTTTGTTGGTTCCTTCGAACATCCCTGTCGCTGGTGGCACAGCGACGAGACGTTCTCGGGTGGCGCGGTTTACGACTGGGGTTCGCATCACATCGACTGGATCCTCCGCATCTTCGGAAGCCGACCGCAACGAGTCCGAGCGATCTCGCATAAGCGTGTTTGGCGCGACGTAACCAATGCCGATCAGATCGATGTTCACATGCGCTGGGATGACGGTCGCGAAGCCCGATTCATCCAGAGCGATGTTGCCGGAATCCGCAAGCCAAAGTTCTATGTGCAGGGCACCTCGGGCACCGCAGCGGCCGATTACACGCCGGTGACGATCGACCAACTCGTCGATGGCCGCGGACACGTCGCCCACGAGTGGCACCATGCCGAGGTCGCAGCCGATCTTCGGCTGAGTCGCTATGAACCGGGATACGGAACTGTCGAGATGGTGCTGCCGCCGGTTGCGCGGGTGGGCTGGCCGTTCCATCGGGCCCTGGCCGATCATCTCCTGCTCGGTGAGGCGATACCGGTTCCTCCTGAAGAATCACGCGATGTCGTTGCCGTTCTCGAAGCAGCGCACGCATCAGGGGCCGACGGCGGCGTGGAACTCACCTGTGGGTGAACCACTGACTATCGGGATCCTCGGAGCCAACTCTTGGATCGCAAACGCAGCTGTCATCCCCGCGATCAACGAATGCCCGAATGCGGTTCTCGGTGCGAGTGGCGCTCGGTCGGGACCAATCGGCTATGGCGATGTGCTGTCTGATCCCGATGTCGATGCGGTGTACATCGCGCTTGCCAACGGCGACCATCTCGAATGGGTGGAACGAGCAGCGCAAGCGGGAAAGCACGTTCTGTGCGAAAAGCCGCTGGCTATCTCCTCGGGTGACGCACGCCGGATGTTCGAAGCCTGCGACGCCGCCGGAGTGCTGCTCGCCGAGGCGTATATGACGCCGTTTCATCCACTCTCTCTTGCGATCGCCGCGCTCATCAATGCTGGCGATCTCGGTGAGATCCGCCACGTGGCCTCGCAGTTCACGTTTCCGCTGGCCCTCCCTGAGTCCGACTCGGAGATTAACTATCGCTGGCTGACCGAGCAGGGTGGTGGGGCGCTTCTCGATGTCGGGATCTACTGCCTCGACCCGGTCCAAAGGATTCTCGGTTCCAACGAGCTCACTATTGATGCACAGGTCGTTTCCGCCGATACGGGAATCGATCTGACGACATCGGCCTGGCTGCGAAATTCCGCAGGAATCACTGCCTCGGTGTTGACGTCATTTGAACTCCCCGAGAATCAGGCGCTCCAGATTGATGGAACCGCCGGATCGCTCCGGGTCGATCGTCCGTTCACCCCCGGAACTGACGATTCCATGTTCAGGATCACGAGACGAGACGGAAGTTTCGATGAGCATCGGATCGAGGGAGCGAACTGCTACGCGCTCATGATCGGAGCTTTTGTCGACGCTGTGCGCGGCTCGACACCTTGGTCTCGTTCAAGCGCCGATGTGTTGTCGACCATCGGCTTATGCGAGTCGATAGCTGCTGCCGGAAGGGAAACGAAATGACGACCGAAGAACTTCGGATAACGGTTGCACCCGAGGTCGAGTTGCGGGCGCTGGCGAGCGGTCTTGATCAGTCGAGAACACCCTTCGTGCTCGTTCATGGTCTGGCCTCGAATGCGCGCATGTGGGACGGAGTTGCGGCGGAACTGGCTGCGGCGGGTCATCCGGTCGTGTGGATCGATCAGCGTGGACACGGTCAATCGAGCAAACCTGATGACGGCTACGACTTCGAAACAATCGTGAACGATCTTGTCGTACTGATCGGTGAACTCGGGTTTCGTCGACCGGTCGTCGTCGGTCAGTCCTGGGGCGGAAATGTCGTTGTTGAACTGGCAGCAACACATCCAGACATCCCGGGCGCGGTCGTCGCAGTTGATGGCGGGTTCATCGAATTGGCCAATCAGTTCGATAATTGGGACGCGTGCAAAGCGATGCTGACGCCGCCGCATCTTGTTGGAACGCCCGCGACCTCCATGGAGCGCTGGATGCGTGAAGGCAACGCCGATTGGCCCGAAACTGGAATTGTCGGTGCAATGGCGAATTTCGAGATCCGCTCCGATGGCACGATCGCTCCTTGGCTGACGCTCGATCGACACCTGGCGATTCTCAAGGCGCTCTATGGCCACAAGCCATCAACGCGCTATCCACTCATCACCGCGCCAACCTTGCTGGTGCCGGCCGATAGCGGCGACGTTGCCTGGACCACCGACAAGCGAGTCGCCGTGGACACCGCGATCGAACTTCTTCCCAATGGCCGGGCGCACTGGTTCGCGCCGGCCCATCACGATATTCATGCCCAGCACCCGGTCCGGTTGGCCGGAGTGCTTAAGGAATTTGCCGAGGAGGCTGTACCCGGATGACCCGTTTACTTTCGATCATGGGAAGCGGTGAGACGTCGCCGACAATGGTGAAACCTCATCGCGAGGTGTTCGAGCAGCTGTCGGCATCGTCACCCATTGATGGTGCGCCTGTTCCATCGATCTTTCTCGATACGCCATTTGGTTTTCAGGAGAACGCCAGCGAACTCTCGGCGAAAACAGTCGGGTACTTCAAGGTTTCACTCAACCGCGACGTGGATGTCGCGGGTCTCTGTGATGTTGCGACCGCGACGACATTCGAGCGTGAGGTGGCATTCAACGCGATTCGCCAGGCCAGATTCGTTTTTGCCGGGCCAGGTAGTCCCACCTACGCGCTGCGGCAGTGGGTCGGGACACCACTTCCGGAACTGCTTGCGGAGAAATTGCAGACCGACGGGGCCGTGACATTTTCGAGTGCGGCCGCACTCACACTGGGCATCAGCACAGTCCCGGTCTACGAGATCTACAAGTCAGGAGCGGATCCGTACTGGCTCGAGGGTCTCGATCTGTTGACGCCGATCGGTCTGCCTGTTGCGGTCATCCCGCATTACAACAACACCGAGGGTGGCCATCATGACACCCGGTTCTGTTATCTGGGAGAACGACGCCTGAAGATGATGGAAGCGCTTCTCCCCGAAGGCGCATTCGTACTCGGTGTCGATGAGCACACTGGCGTGATCCTTGATCTCGACGCGGACACGGCGAAGATCGTGGGACTCGGTGTCCTCACGATTCGTCGCAACGGCGTCTCAATGGAGATCCCCACCGGCGAGACCGTGCCGATTGATGTGTTGCGAGAAGGCCCGACAGGCTCTTCATCAAAAGCAACGGGTCAAAGCGTTTCGTCGCCCGAGCCTGCTGTTGCCGAACATTCAGTTGCCGCGACTGCGTCGAAAAAGATCGAAGCCTCGTTGGCGGCAGACGTGGACCGCTGCAGTACCGAGTTTGATCGTTCCATGGAACAACGCGATGCAGCCGGTGCGGTTGCCGCCACCCTCGATCTCGATGATGCGATTCGCGGCTGGTCCGCCGACACGCTTCAAAGCGATGAAATGGACAAAGCGCGAGCGCTGTTGCGATCAATGATCGTTCGACTCGGCGAAGCGTCAAAGGGCGGACTCACTGATCCACGAGAGGTCGTGGGTCCGCTCGTCGAGATTGCGCTGTCGGCTCGTTCAGAGGTTCGTCTGGCGAAGCTCTACGACTTGTCGGATCAGATTCGTGACGGTCTCGCAGATGCTGGAGTCGAGGTTCGCGACACCGCCGATGGGCAGGTCTGGGAACTGATCAAGCCTGAGTGATCAGTGGATCATTCCGCCGGCGTTGCCGCGGCCGCGGGCACCAGTCACCGTGTAGACGACGATAAAAACGAATGCGGCCAGCAGGATGATTGCCGCTCCCGATGAGATGTCGGCGTGGTAGCTGATGACCATGCCGACGGCTCCGCAGGCTGCTCCTACAAGGGGGGCAATCACGAGCATGCGGGCAAACGAGTTCGTCACCATGCGGGCGATAACCGCCGGGGTCACAAGCAGCGCACTGATGAGTAGAACACCGACGATCTTCATGGTGAAGAGAATGGTGACGGCGAGCATGAGCATGAGTAGTGCTTCCATGCGGCCGACATTGACGCCGGTGACATCGGCAACTTCCGGATCGAATGTTGCGAAAAGAAGCTTCCGGTAAAAGGCGCTGATGATGGCAACAGTGAGCACCCCAACGCACGCGACGGCGATGACCTCAAGCGTCGTGACACCGAGGATGGATCCGAAAAGGACCGCTTCGATCGACCGCTTTGCCTGTCCGAAAACATTCGAGAGTGCGAGACCGAGCGCGAACGACGCAGTGGTGATCACGCCGATGGCGGCATCGGCGCCGATCTTTCCGCGGCGGGCAACCCGGCCGATCATGAGCGCAGAAAGAAGACCCCACATTCCGGCGCCGAGGTAGAAGTTCACACCGAGAACCGCGCTGGCCGCAGCGCCGCCGAAGATGGAATGAGAGAGTCCGTGGCCGATGTAACTCATGCTGCGCAAGACGACGTAGACGCCGACGAGGCCGCAGATGGCCCCGGCGAGTGTGGCCACCATGAATCCATTGCGGAAGAACTCAAACTGGAAAGGCTCGAACAGTGTCATTCGGATCCCATCGGGCTGTCGGTGACCAGGAGCATGCCGCCGTGTTCAAGGACTTCCATGGGCGCTCCGTAGGTGCGTTCGAGAACCGACGATGTGAGAACTTCGGCAGGAGTTCCGACGGCGATGAGTTCGCGATTGACGCAAGCGATGCGCGGGAGATGAGCGGCAAGGCCGTTGATGTCATGAGTGGAGAGCACGACCGAGGTGCCGCTGCGATGGAGATCGGTAAGGAGGTGGACGACCTCGTGGCGGGTGCGCACATCGACACCGGAGGTCGGCTCATCGAGAACGAGCAGTTCAGGCTCGCGATGGAGGGCGCGGGCGAGGAACACCCGCTGCTGCTGGCCGCCAGAAAGTTCGCGGATGTGCCGGTCTTCGAAACCGCCGAGTCCCAGTTGGTCAAGCAGTTCAGACACCCGCTGGCGTTCCGACTTGGTGGAACGCTGTCGATACCACTTGGCTGCCGCCGCCATCAGCACGACCTCGCTCACGGTGATGGGGAAATTCCAGTTGACCGTTTCGACCTGAGGAACGTACGCGATCCGAAGTCCAGCTCGGCGCCGCACCACGCCCTCGGTGGGTCGGAGATTTCCAAGGACTAAACGCAGCAGCGTGGTCTTTCCCGATCCGGAAGGGCCAATAACCCCGAGGAATGCGCCTTCATCAATCGTCAAGTGGACATGCTCAAGAACGGTCGGTCCGCCGTACGAGTGTGAGATTCCGTCGAGTTCGACCAAGCTTGTCATTGCGGATATTTGGCGTTGTCGGGTGCGACGTCAGCGATGTCGAGACCGCTGAGAGCCGTTGCATCGCCGCCAAGAGCTTCGATCATGGTCACGTAATCGAATTGCATGAGTCCGAGATACGAGTGTTTGGCATCTCCGGGTTCACCAAGAAGGTCATCGTCACGAAGAACGTCGACGTAGGTGACCCCGGTCTCGCGGCCGATCTGCTGGAGCACCGCGCTCGGGAAGACTTCGGAGCCGAAGATCGCTCTGACTTTGGAGCTCTTGACCTGAGCGATCAGATCGGCGACTTCGCGCGGTGTGGGTTCGGCAAAATCTGAAGGTTGGATAGCTCCAAGAATCTGCCATCCGTAGTCGTTGGCGAAGTAGGCGTAGGCGTCGTGATAGGTGAGCAGCTTGCGATCGTCGGCGGGAAGGGTTGCGCTCGCAGTCACCACGGCAGCGTCAAGCTCGTCAATTTTGGCCGTATAGGCGGCCGCATTCGACGTATATGACACGGCATTGGCCGGATCCATTTTCACGAGCACATCACGAATGAGGGTGACGTATCTGGCGGCAAGTTTCGGGTCAGTCCAAAGATGGGGATTGGGCTTGCCGCCATCGACGGGAAACGAGAAGTCGTAGATGTAGTCCTCAACGGGCAACACGGCCGTCCCGAGTTGACAGAGAGCGGCAGATTTCGGGAGGTTCGTCGCCGCAAGTTCTTTTGTCGGTTCCTCAAGAACGAGTCCGTTCGCGAAGACCACATCGGTAGCCGCGAGCGTTGCCGCCACGCTTGGCGAGGGTTCAAATGTGTGCGAGTTGGTGCCCTCGGGGACGATTCCGGTGATCTTCGCGAGTCCGCCGGCGATATTGGCAACGATTGACGTGATCGGAGCGACAGTGGTTGCGATGTTGAGAGTTGAGCCGGCCGGAATGGTCTGTCCAGAGAGGCATTCCGCCAGAGCCTTGCCCTGAATATCGCCAGTTTGGCCAGTTGCGTCGTTCCCGGATGTCGAGGAACACCCGCCGATGATCGCCAGCGCCAAAATGGCGCCCGCGACGCAAGAAAGGGTGTTTCGCGGTGAAGTCACCGCAATACCCTACCGAAGTGATCGCGGATGCTCGGGTCCGTGTGTCGAGAAACCGGAAGATCTGGAGCGGTCCTTCTGCTTGCCCACCTTCGCTGGCGACCTTCCGGCGCTACTTGGGATCCCATCCACCAGAAGGGGGTTCTCCATCGCCCGTGCGGAGTATCTGCGTTGATCGGGCCATCGGTGACTCTGTCGCTGCGTACCCTCCGATTCATCGGTTGCCGGTGCACTGCGCTGTGCAGTGCAGTGCACCGATCGCCGCCCCCGATGAAAGGTGATCATCATGTCCAATGTTCCTCCGCCGCCCTCGGCCCCGCAGTACGCAGCTGCTCAGCCTGCACCGCAGAACTCAGCACCGGCACCACGCCGTGCCGGGGTCTGGATCGCCGTCGCGGCTGTTGTCGCGCTGGTTGTCGGGGTTGGTGTCGGTGTTGCCGCGGCGCAACCATCCAAGAACTCGGTTGCTGATCAGCGCAACGCCGCGCAGTCTCAGGTCAGGGATCTTCAGGCGAGTCTGACCTCGGCACAGAGCAGTGCTTCAACGAGTTCAGGAGCACGAGACAAGTGCTCGAAGGCAGCTGCTGACGCCAAGGATCTCATTGCCCAGCATGAGAACCTCTGGGCTGACTTCAGTACCTACATGTCATCGCCGTCAGGTTCTGGAGCAGAGGCAGAGATCGTCCTGCACATGGACTCCCAGCAGCAGACGATGATCACCCAGCGTGATGTCGTGAACGAGGAACTTGCAGCCTGTCGCGCTGCAGTGGGCTGAGCTGATCAGCCTCTGATCCGAGCGTTGCCTAGCGACAGGTTGTCACTCGGGTGACACCGGGTGTGGGCTCAGCGGTCTGTGCTTTCGGCTGATGAGTGGCCCAATCGGTCACGCTGATGCGGATCTCAGCAGAGTCACTCGGCGTGTCTCCGACGATGTCGAGTCGGAGACACGAGGTACCGGTCAGGCCAATCCAGGTGACGTAGTGATCGCCGCCCCAGCCCTCGCCAGCCATGCGGGCGAGGGCTGGGGCCAGCGAGGTGCTGAGCATCTCGGTGAGACCAAGTTCCCCAAGGGTGTCATTGGCAACTGCTGGGCGATCGGCTGGGGGAATGCTGAGCGCAATGGGTTCTTCGCCGGCGAGGTATTTGGCTGGATGAATGATCTGCTCCGAACTTGCGGGAGGTGAGCGGTAGGCATTGTCGATCGCTGCAGCACCGCCGTTCGCAGTGATGCTGGTGACGAAGTCGAAGCCCAGGGTGTAGGGCGATTCGATGATCTGAATCACCGAGGTCGGGGCATCAACACCAGTTCGGGTCAACGCAAAGCGACGCTCCTCGGTGAGTGCTTCTGCTCGTTCGGTGGGCGAACGCGAGGCCGTCCACGCATGATCAACCCAGGTTGCGGTTCCCTCCACCAATGCTTGGAAACCGAATTGCTGATCTGAATTGGCGGAGTCGAGTTCTGGACGGTTCAGATCAAACCATTGGTCATCGAGCGCGTGGGTGAGCTCATGAGCCAACGTCGTTTGAGTGAACGCATTGAGTTCAGTTCCCCGGATGACGAGCGCCTTGGACGATGGGTCGTAGAAGCCGATCACTCCTTGGGTCAGCGATGCTCGCGAAAGTGTGACGAGATCGGTGTCAGCGGGAATGACACCGAGTGCCTTGAGGGAGGTTTCCTGTTGTCGAAGAGCAGGAATCCCAGTAGCGAAATCATCGAGTAGCCGTGAGACGAAGGTCGCGTCGTTGACCAACTCGAACTTGACGGTTGTTTTGAACGGAAGCGCTCGCGTTGATTCAACGAACCGCGCGACCTCGGTTACCCCTGCATCGAAAACGGGATCTCCTGTGGGACTGACCGGATGCTCGAGAGGTTCGATACTCGGGACACTCGGCGAACTCGTTACCGATGAACTTGTGTCGTTGTTGGCGTTGGGTCCATCCGATGTCGTAAGGCGGATCGCCAACACTGCGACCACCACGAGGACCGCAAAAAGAACGGCAACCGCCGGAGCGAAAGCGTGCAGTGCAGACGGCCGTGGCTCCTGGGGAGTCGGCTGCTCAGCCATTGGCATGCCTCGGTTCCGCTCATGATGTGGCGGCGATCGCGCACTTCCGATCAGTCTTGGCAACGCTGCAGGCGCTGTCATCGCCAGATGAGGTGAGAAGAACCAATGGCACCAGATCTCTGTCTGTTGCCAGATCTATGTCTGTCGATAGGTAGGTAACCAGCTTCGACGTTCCTGCTCGGAGCCACCTGTGATCCGGGTCGCGGGAGCGATGCGCGTGGCTTTTCGGAACGCAACAATTGAGTCGAAGAAGGTGATCGATCCGATCTCGGTGGAGGCCAGCTTCGCTCGCTTTCCGATGCGCCCTCGATAGGCCCACTTGTTGAGGCCGTCGACCATGGTCTTGGCCACTTCAACGATCTGACCCCGACGGCGCAATCCACCTCCATAACTCTCCCAGTACGCGGTCTGGGTGTCTTCGACGACGTAGATCCCGCCCTCGTTCAGTAACGGGAGGAGGATGTCGAGACTGGCGCGTTGGTGTTTGGCGATATGGCTCCCGTCATCGAGGACGATGTCGATGCCACCCATTTCGGCAACGACCCGGGTAAGGAACTCAGGGTCGTCCTGGGATCCAATCCGCACGGGGTTCTCGGGCGTGTCATACGCAGCGCAGGCCGGGTCGATGTCGATGCCGAAGATCGTGGCCTCCGGTCCGAAATAGGTGCGCCACAACTCCAGCGAACCGCCGCTCAAAACGCCGATCTCAAGCATGCGGATCGGTCGGTTTGGCGATGACCCCGGCATCCCGGATCGGTACCGCTCGAAGAGTTGGTCATAGATAGGTAGGTAGTGCACCCACTTCATTATCAGTCGGCCGCTGTGGTTCGCATACAACTCGCCGAACTCTCCAGCAGGAGGTGTCCAGTCGCTGTCGCTCTCGAAGTATTTGAAAATATCGGGGTGACCGAATCGTTGATTGAACTTTCGCCGCAACGACAGTGGAATCAGCCTTCGTGGATCGAATCGAGGTAGATCGTTACCAAGCTCCGGGAAACGCTTCCTCGAGAATGTGGGGCGCATGAGTGATTGCTCAGCTGTTCGATCGGCGAAGACCACCGTAGAGCACTCGTTGGACGAATGTGCCAAGCAGAAGTCGTTGGGCGATCGGACGAGGGATACGTACCCGCTTTCCGTTGGGCTGCACCACTGTGAGCCCGTCGGATTGCAGCCCAAGCAGTGAACCCCAGCGGTACGGGGCTGGCTTGAAGTCTCGGAACTTTGACTCGTGTCCAGAAAGAAGTGCTCGCACATTGCCCACGATCACTCGGTAGCCCCAGTTGCGGGCAGAGCTGCGCAGTGGATCACTGGCCGCGACATCGCCCACGGCAAAGACATTCGCCTGGCCGATGACTCGCAGGTGCGCATCGACTTCGACGAATCCGTCCTCGTCGAGAACGGACGCAGGAAGGAATGACGTGTGGGGTCGGACGGCACCGACGGCCCACAGCACGACATCCGCGCTGAACTGCTCCTGTCCGCTCGACCAGTCGATGGGATCAGTGGTCAGTGTGTCGCCGAGGAAACCGGATGGAATCTGAGCTCGGTGCTCAGGATGTACGGAAACTCCATCGGACGCGAGTCGGCGCACAATCCAGCGACGGACATCTGGATGGAAGCCGGGGAGTGGTTCGTTGCCGCTGTGGAACAGATGCACCTCAGCATCGCTGGAGCGGGCGAGGTTGTCGGCAACGCTCACTCCGGTTGCTCCGCCACCAACCACTGCGATTGTCGATGCAGCGGCGAGCTGTTCATTGACCGCTCCCATGGTGGTGTCGATGGCAGCGAGGTCCTCGATCCGATCGTGGCGCCAGAATCCGTTGCTTACGCCAGTGGCGATCACGAACGCGTCGTAATTGGCCCGTCGGAGTTCGCCAGTGGAGGTTTCGATCTCGACAGCCGAGTTCTTGAAGTCGGTCTGGACAATTCGACCATGAACGACATCGATGGCATCGAGACGGCGGAAGCGGCGGTAGGGGACCAGGTAGGTGCGACGCCAGCGGGGTAGATCAGTGAGGCGAGTGCCCAACTCTTGGCCGCTCACAAGTGCAGGGCGGGTGGAGACGCCGATGACATGGCATGAGCGGCTGAGTCGTGTGGCCACAAGCACGCCGGTATCGCCAAGGCCGGCAACAAGCACTGTTGGTCGGTGACTCCCCATCGTTGTTCCCCGTTCGATCTCGTGTTGCACACAGCTCTTTGCGAGCAGTGGCGTTTTGTCAGGCAGAAGGAGAACCGAACCGTGCTGCGGCAGCGACCTTCCACTCAGCGACAGGTTGGAACTCCGGCAGTCCAGTGAGTTTCTCACGAGTAGTCGATTCGATCTCGGCGTCACTCGACGAGAGGTCGAGTCCATCGGCATAAGGCTGGGCGACGTGGAATGGCGAGTCGACGAAACATTCGAGGCCATTGCCTTCAGGATCGGTGAAATACAGCGACCAGGCGTTGCCGTGGGAGATCGGGGTCACATCGGTAACACCGCCAGCGACGAGGCGATCACCAATGACACGCAGGTCGTCAAGACTTCCAGTGCGGAACGCAAGATGGTCGAGCATCATGAATTCTGGCGATGGCGGCTCTGCTGTCTCGACGAACACGATCTGATGGTGCTCGTCGGGGTCCTGAGAAATGAATGCCATCGAACCGCCGCCCGGGATCGGTTCGCCGCGGTTCGTGACATGGAAACCGAGAACCTCGGTGTAGAACGCAACCATGCGGTCGAGGTCACGCACCGCAAGGGTGGTATGGCTCAATCTGAGACTTGGAGGGGTTTGCGACATGTCGGTCAGATTACCCAGCCACCAGAACTCGAGGGCTCGCTTGTTGAGGTGGCCCTAGGAATTCGAATCTTCGGCACTGACCTCAGCGAGTCGGGCGAGGTTTTCGAACTCGGAATCACGCGCCACGAGTTCGTCAAACGTGCCGATATCTCGAACGATGCCGTTTTTCAGGAAGAGGATTCGGTCGCACTTGCGGATGGTCGAGAGGCGGTGGGCGACGACGATCATCGTGAGTGTCCCGTGCAGCGAATTGATCGTCTCCGAGATTCGAAGCTCAGTTTCGTTATCAAGCGCGGAGGTGGCCTCATCAAGGATGAGCAAGCTGGGTTGGGCGTAGAGGGATCGGGCGATCCCGATCCGCTGGCGCTGTCCGCCGGAGATGCGCATCCCGCGCTCGCCAACAATCGAATCAAGACCGTTCGGGAGTGAGTCAACGAACTCTGTGAGTTGTGCCTGATCGACAACTTGGCGCAGGAGATCGCGATCGATGTCGCTTTCATCCATGCCGAAGGCGATATTGGTCATGAGCGTGTCGTCGAGCAGATAAACGTCCTGCGGAACAAGTCCAATTCGGGACTGCCAACCGGGCAGATTGGTTTGGACGTCGTGGCCATCAACGAGGATGGAACCCGAGTCAGGAAGATGGAGTCCCAGGAGAAGGTCGACAAGTGTGCTCTTCCCAGCTCCTGATGCACCCACGACTCCGAGAGACTCACCGCGGTTCACTGTGAACGACACGTGATCAAGCACCGGTGCTTGATTGGTGGCGTACGAGAACGAAATGTCATCAATCATCAGTTGATGTTCGATAGGCATTGGCTCCGGGTCGAACTCCGAATGGTCCGCGGCGGTATCGGGGAAGGCGATGAGGTCGGCCACCACGAGATCGAAACCCTTGCGGCCAGTTCGAATCGTTGAGAACGACGCCATCATCTTGATCAACGAAGGCAACAGGCGGAACCCAGCAGCCACGAAGAGTGCGAGAAGCCCGAGGACATCTTGGGAGGTGCTGCGAACCACAACCACAAGGCTGAGGAGACCGACGCCGGTGATGAAGATGACCTCAAGCACATATTTCGGGAATTCAGTGAGGAATGAGACGAGACGTTTCGCCTTTGCCATCTCGTGGCGCGCCTCGGAGTACTGGGTGACGAAATACGCGTGACGATTGCGGATCTTTACCTCTTTGACACCACCAAGAGCTTGATTCGCAGTCTTCAACGAGCGCATTGACTGCTCATTGAGGACTAATCCGGCGTCGGTGGATCGCTTGGCGATAAGTCGGACGTAGAGAAGCCCAGCGATGAGGAAGTACACAGCAGCGGCAATCGCAGCAGCCGGTTGGATCACGATCAGCACGATGATGATTACTGACGCCACAACCGCTTCGGATAGAAGGTTGACGGTGCCGAGGACATAGGAGGAGTACGCCTGCGAAATGGAGTCCATGAGCGTCCGGAGGAACTCGGCAGAGTTCCGTTCCAGATGGATCCAGTACGGGGCTCTCATGTAACGGTCGAGCAGTTCAGTGGTGGTGCGAGCTTCCTGATTGAAGACATAGCCGTTCGCCCACCACCGGAAGATCACGACGAACACTGCTTTGATAATGAACGATCCCATCACGATGCCGGCGAGGATGAGTGAGAGTCGCGACCGGCTCGGATTACCGAAGAGGTCCTCCATTTTCGCCAACAAGCCGGTGGAGTCCCCGGTGGAACTGAGGAGTTGGACGAGCGGCACGATGGCCAAAAGTCCGATGACCTCGAGGAACGACACCGTGATCGAGCCCACAAAGATCATCACCAGACGACCCGGTGACGAAGGTCCGAGCAGAACTCGCAGCCCCTCTCGGCGACTGATTGGCGGGTCGTTGGTGACCGAAGAACGTGACGCCGCAGTCATCGGAGAAGTTCGGTTGCGGGCTGCGGCATCTTCCTATTCTAGGTGGGGGCAAGAGTGCAGTTGCGCTTGCTCATACTGATCGTGTTTCCCATTCGGCGATCAAGGTTGCGAGTCGTGTCCGCCCCGCCGCTGGAGAGAAGTGCTGCCGCCATCGGACCGCGCCCTGCTCCACGAAGTCGGCGACGCGAGCGGGAGCGAACACCATCTCTTTCATTACTGCGGCAAGCGCGGCGGGATTTTGCCTTTGGGCGACCCATGGGTACCCAGGGCCCACGATCTCTGGCAGTGCACCGGCATTGGTGACCAGGAGTGGCGTGCGACGCGCCAGCGCCTCTGCGGCAACTAACCCGAAGGGTTCATTCCATGTCGACGGCACGACGAGGAGATCGATGTCCTGATGGAACGTGTCGCGATCGGTCCATCCGGCGAGCGAGACTCGGTCGGAAATCCGGGCCAGCGCCGCGCGCACCGGCGCAGATTCAGCATCCGGAACAAAACGGTCATCACCGGCGACGACAAGTCGCACATCGAGATCCGTTCGGAGCATCCCCACCGCATCAGCGAGCACATCGAGCCCCTTGGCCCGTGAAATTCTCCCGATGAATCCAATCCGCACCGGACGATTCGCGCCAAGCGCTTTCCCAGCGTTGTTCGCGACAGGTGATGCGGTCGAGTTCTGCCGTGTTGCTGGCGGCTCGTCGGTCCAATTCTGAAATGCGGTCGTGCCCGGCATGGCTGCGGCCATGGTGAGCGATGGCACCAAGGTCGCCAAAGCTCGTCGTCGTGCCGCTCGGAGCAGCACCGCCTGTGATCTACTCGGATACTGATGAAGATGCACGATCCGCGGAACTTTGGCGGTGATGGTCGCCATCGAAGGAACTGGGCCGTTGCACCACTGCAGTTCGGCGTTCGATGTACGAGAGTGAGTCGAATAGCTGCGGGCTAGGGTTCGGCGGTCTGTTCCCGGCACAGCGATGAGCGGTAGCTCAAGCACCACTGCTCGCCGGGCGACTTCGGAATCTTGTGGTGCGATGACAACCGGTTGGTGGCCGAGGTCAAGCGCCGCCGCGGCCATCTGGAAGAGCATCACCTCACCGCCACCCATCAGACCGTGGTTGCTGAGGAAGTCGATCCTCATCGAACGAGCACACCGCCTGGGCTGCGGGGACGTCGCAATGTTGGCGTGTTCAGCGATTGCCCAGTCTGAGGTCGTGTGATCCAGTTGATGCAGAAACCGAGCACCACCGCTGCAGGGAGATCGAGGAGAACCTCGCCAAGGTGGAATCCAGCAGTGGCGAGGACGATGAGCGCCATCTCGATCCACGTATTGCGAAACACGACCGGCAGAGAGATCAGTCGGACGAATTCGAAGAGCATGAGGCTCACCACTGCGACTGCTGCGACGATCCCGCCCTCAGAAACGACGGCCAGATAACTGTTGTGAAAATAGAAGTCGTAGGTGGCGTTGATTGTGACGGTGACCTTTGCCGTACCGGGGCCATTTCCGAACCAGAACCCGCTGCCAGCCTCGCGCAGTGATGCGGTGAGAATTGACGAGCGAAGCGCGTCACTGCCCGAACGGGAGCCGAAGATCGCCGTGTCCTGCAATGTGGTGGGTAGGAGCGAGATTGCCGCCGCAGTGCTACCGATGATGGCAATGCCGGCGGCGGGGCGCAGGCGTCTGGCGAGGATCCACCAGATGAAACACATCGCGGCAGCGACGAGGGAGCTACGTGACTGGGCGAGCAAGAACGGAACGATGAACAGCACGAATACCCAATTGCGACGCGCCCCTTTCCGAACAACCTCGATCGACAGGAAGCCGAGAGCGAGGATGGCAAGCGCTGCCGGATTCGGGTCAGCGAAGAGCAGGCCGGTGAGTCGACCCGTGTAGCCGTAAGGATCTCGGCCCATCGCGAGATAAAGGATGCCGAACGCGCTTGCGAGGCCGAGACCGATGAGCATGCCTTTCTGGATCACTCGGCGCGGTAGCAGCCCTGCACCGATCGCAAAGATCAGTCCGCAGTAAAGCCCAAGATGTCCAAGTCGTTTCGCGCTCTCAAGGTCGAAGTGGTTGCTGAGCGCTGCCGAGATCGCCATCGCAGCCATGAGGACGGCACACGCGACTTTCGGGAACAGCGGTATCGGTTCCCGTTTCCTCGTGTTCTGCAGAGTTGCGACAACCAGTGCCACTGCTAGGAGAAGTTCGTTGACCGGCAGATGGACACCCGGGACGGAAAGAGCGGTCATCGGGAGCACTGCGAATGCCACCCCATAAAGGACGTTCACATTGAGTGCGAACAACGTGATCAACGCTCCCGCGCCCAGCACTCCAGCTGCGATGGCGAATGCCGCTGCCGAGTGGGACGAACTGGCGTAGGCGGCGATGAGCCCAATGGCGAGAACTATCGAGGCCCACAGGACGGGAAATGCAATCGAGCTCAATCGGGAGCGATCGAGGTATTCGGGCGTCTTCACTGCAGGACCTTTGTGTACAGCGCGGCGATGGACGTAGTCATCTCGGAAACAGTTGGCCAGCCTGCCGGGAGTGTTGGACGCAATTGCGGTGATCGAGCCTGCTCCATTGCTGCATGGGCAATTTCCGATGCATCATCTGCATCGAAGAGGCATGTGGCCGGAAGAAGTTCTGGGTTGCCACCGACCGCGGTGGCGACGACCCCTGTTGCGGAGCTGAGGGCATCGAGGAGGGTGTACGAGCAGTTCTCCCAGGCTGAGAGTTGCATAATCACATCAGTTCTTCTGAGCAGTTCACGTGATTCCACGAACCCTTCGAACGCTACCGCCTCGGAAATGCCAAGTTCAGTACAGAGGTCAATCAGCGCGGCGCGATCTGGTCCCTCGCCGGCGACCGTGAGCCTCGCCTCTGGTTCGATGCGGTGGATCTCGGCGAACGCTCGAAGCGAGGCGGTGAGCCTTTTCTCATGGGAAAGTCGGGACAGAGTGGCGAAGCGCAACCCACTGGGCCGTTCCGGAGTAGCTGGGACGTCGCGGTCGATGCCATTTGGGATCGTCTCGATTGGTAGCCGCTTCGGGGGATGCCAGCGCTTCAGAATTTGTTCTTGGGTCGAACGTGACACGGCGATTACGCCATCGAAGGCACGCAGGCGCATGCGATGCGCTTGAACGGTCGCGAATGAGCGCAGACGAGAGTCGGCATAGAGCGCTGGGTCGCCGGAGATTCCGTGCTCGGTGGAGATGAGAACGGCGCCTCGTCGCCGCCCGAAGGCGAGAGCGGCAGTGAGATCCGCATGGGCGAGGTGGGTGTGGATGAGCGTTGGCTGCAGGCGCTTTGCGCAGCGCTGCAGTGTTCGGACAGATCGTCGAAGTCCGTGATCGGGACCTACGGATCCGGCAATCGCCGGCACTCCTGCGGTGTGGCAGGCGTCGATCAGTGGGCCAGCAGGGGCGAGTACAACGATTCGCCAACCGGGCAAACCAGTCGTTGCTGCGTCGAGCACATGCCGGGCGACTCCGCCGAGGTCGCTCACCGGAACTACCCAAAGGGCGATCGGATCTGGTGGTGCGTCCTGCATCGACGCGGATTCAATCATTGACATCGAGGTCATTCGAGGCGGGAAGCACTGAGATGGTTCTCAGAGCGCTTTCCGCGATGGTGATGTCGAGTTCGGTGTCGATATCGAGTCCTTCGATCTCGTCCATCTCGAACAGCGAGATCCGTCCGCCGAGTCGATTCATCCTGGTGTCGTAGATGCCGGTACGCGTCACATAGAGCGAGCCGGTTTCGCGGAATGGCAGCGTGGCGGGGTCCATGTCCTGACGTCGTTCTCGTGCCTCGACGCGATAGTGCGATGTCGGGGGATCGCCCTGCCACCACAGGAACGGACTGGAGCGAACGACGCCAACCAATGAATCAGCATCCTCAGCAACGAATTGTGCGATTGCACGATCAATCGAATCCGGACGTCGGATTGGCGAGGTGGCCTGAAGGAGCACAACTGCGTCGGGTTCCCAACCCTGGGAACGAACCCAGGCAATTGCGTGAAGCACTGTGGGTTCCGTGGGTGCATCGTCAGTGGCCAGTTCGGCCGGTCGAAGGAACGGAACCTCGGCACCGGCGTCAGCCGCAACCGCAGCGATCTCCTCATCATCTGTTGAGACGATCACCCGCATGGGGGTAGTGCTGCCCAATGCGTGAGCAATCGACCAGCTGACGAGCGGTCGACCGGCGACGTTTCGAAGGTTCTTGCCGGGAACCCCTTTGGATCCGCCGCGAACAGGTATCACGCAAAGGAGGTTCATCGTCGCTGTGCCACCCGTTCTTCGATGATGTGGGCAATGACTCGAGCGGGCTCGTCGGCGGAGGCAAATGTGGGTCTGGATGCGTCGGTCCCGTAGCGCTGCATCCCGTAACGCTTCCATGTCTCTCGTAGCCATGCTGGGGGATCGGGGAAATCTACCCACGAGGACATTCCGGCTGCTGCTGCCTCAAGGACTCCGGTGGAAAACGCGCTCACGACCTCGGTATCGAGTTCTGTCAGGGGCCTGTTGGTGAGATCGAATCGAATGCCGCGCATCCGCCAGAGTCGATGCTGCAGTCGGGATATGAGGTCGATCTCCGATGGATGCGGTCGATACACCGCATCGTTTGATCGACAGAAGTTCACGGCGGCTCGCGCCATCAATCGACGCGGAAGTTCGTGCCCGTGGAGTTGTCCGAGGTAGGTGAGTGAGTTTTGGCTGGAGCGTGGTGGTAGCTCTGCGGCCCTGCGGTGCGCGGCGAACAGAAGTTGGCTTCCGACGGTGCGCGCCGACACATCGGATCGGCCAGCGGTCCAGTAGTTGGCATCGGCTTCGGACCAGGCGAGCAGCTCGGCACCGGATCGAAGCGGCGGGGCGAATGGCGTCAGGATTCCGTGTTGGACCACAAGGAAGGCAGCGTCGGTATGTGTTGCACTGGAACCAGCGAGGGCGCCGAGGCGCATGTAGTCGCCAACGGCGACGACACAGCGAAGTCCGGGAAGCGCACGAGTGAGTTCGGCTTCTTCGGTGATTGGCAGTGACTCCAAATGCTGCCCGAACTGTGATCCAGCTGATGCGGCGGGAGTTGTGAGCACTGCAACACGATCTGCAGCAAGGTGTGCCATCGGCGCAACCAGCGCGGCGAGCTGGCTCGGGCTGAGTGAATCAACGACGATGAGGACCTCGGAGTCCGGACCGGGGTTCAGCAGCACTGCCGGCTCGGGGGCCTGCGACCGGAATCGATGTCGGGTGCGTCGGAGCGGACTCTGCCTTGCTGCGATCGAGGTCTGCCACGCCCCGAGATCGGTGGGGTGGATTAGTCCCATAGCGGGTCGATCTGTCGGGCGCGATGTACGAAGGTGTGTTCGGCGAGCGTGCGTCGTTGGCCCGCCTCGGCAATCCGATCTCGCCAGGTTCGGTCGATGAGTGCTCGTTGGCAGAGAGCGACGAGCTCCTCGGTGCTGGTGAAGACCTCGACCTCCTTCCCGGGTTCGTACAGTTCGCCGATGTCGGGCCTATCAACGAGTTGCAGGCCACCAGCGCCTGGGATCTCAAAGGTCCGCATGGTGAACCCGGACTGGTCCTCGTGGATATTCAGTGCGGCAGCAGCTCCACCCATGACCCCGTATGCATGTGAACGGTCGATATCGCGACTCGCAGGTACGTTCGGCCTCGTGTAGCTCCAGGTCCGGAGTCGGTCCGCCGGGTGATGTGACCAGTCTCGGCCATAGGCATGGACATCAATGTTCGCGGCGACCAACTGGGTCATCACCTGTTCGCGAGACGCGTACCTCGCACCAACGAAGACGATGGAATCGCTCGGTGCAACAGTGAATTTCGTGAAGGAGTCGAAGGCGTCAGCAATGTGGTGGGCACGGTGACCCCAGGCGCCCAGCTGCTCGACGTCGGGCGGGGAGTAGGAGAGGATCGCCCGTGGCGCTGCGAGGTACTGAGATTGGAAGCGCATATGGCTCAGTTCGTCATAGAGCCAAAGCACAGTTGGAAGCGATCGGCTCGCCACTGCTGCCCAGAACTCCTCATGCAGACAATCGCCTTTGATGACCAGCACCCGGGTTGCGTCGGTGGATCGGATCTTCTCCGCGGCCCTCAGCGTTGCCCAGTGAGCCATCCGTTGACCGGCAGTGGAGCGATGCAGGCGGTCGGGGAGCTCGAACTGGACTTTGTTGCGGAATTTGGCCGACCATGAGGCGAATTCGTCGTAGTGGAAGACGTCTGTGTCGTAACCGATGGCCTCAAAGGCCCGCGCCGTGGCGATTCCATAGCCATGGAAACTCGGTGAAATGACCAGAAGCCTGTTGTGATTCATAGTGAATCCTCGTGCTTGACCGATCAGTAATAGATGTCCAAGTTAGACTACGAAACCACGCTGCTCCCTTACGGAGCCACCCCCTGTAGCGGAGCATTGAGTGAGTATCCCAGAGGCATCCCCTGCAACACCGAGGCCGAATTCACCTGTGGGTGAGGGCGAGGCATTCGGGTCCTCACGGGCGCTTCGGCACTACGCAGCTGTGATGAGGCGCCGCTGGCGCTGGATCGCCGCCGGTCTCGTACTCGGCATGGTCGGTGGTTTGCTTTCGAGTTTCATCACCACGAGCGACGTATCGAAGCAGACCTACTTCAAAGCGACGACGACCATCGTCTCCACGGGTGCGGTTACCGGGCCCAAGCTCCAGCAGGTGGCGTTCCTGCTCCAGTCGGCAGAGGTGCAGCAGACAATCTCCAACGATCAGGGCATTCCACCCGAGACGCTGCGCGGTTTGATCTCAGCGCAGGCCCAACAGGATGTTTCAGCGATCGACGTGACTGCCATTGGGCTCGACCCGGAGGCCACGGTGAATCTCGCTGATGCGAGCGCACGAGTCCTGATGGACGCGGCGAAGACCGACTCGGAGCACCAGTACGAGACCAATCGTGACTCCATCCTTGCCAAGATCGACGACCTCGCTGCCCGGCGCGCAGATCTCGAATCTCGGATCGCGAAGAGTCCTTCACAGTCATCAATACTCAAGGCTGAGCTCGATTCGACGATCAACCAGTCGCGAGTCGCCTATGAGCAGTTATCAGCAATCGCGGCACCCGGAGCATCCGACGCCTCGTTCACGGTGTTCCAGTCGGCAAGCGCAGTGCAGATCAACGGACGGGCGTTTCGCGTTCGCTACGACGCCAACTTGAATTCCCGCGGTGCGCTTTCGGGTGGCGGCAATGGCAACCGGGTGACCTTCTCCGAGACCGACCTCGGCGTGGTCTCGGGCAGCTCCCGGGCCGCACGACTCGCAATTGGCGGTTTCGTTGGACTTATTCTCGGTCTGGGCACGGCGCTGGTCATTGAGGTTTGGGACGATCGCATCCGCCGCCGCGACATTCTCGAGGAAGTCACGGGAATCCCTGTCGTCGCCGAGATTCCTGCGTTCAGTCGTGCGGAGCGACAGGATTTCTCAATCGTCGCCGTTGATGATCCTCGCTCTCGCACGGCCGAACACTTTCGCTCCATTCGGACTTCGCTTCTGTTCTTCATCGAGGCTCAGGCCCGTCCGGCCGATGGCAGTTCCCGCACGCCGGTGGTCCTGGTGACCTCTCCGAATCCCAGCGAAGGCAAGACCACCTCCACGTCGAACATGGCGGCGGTATTTGCTGCGGCTGGATCGCGAACGCTTGTGATCGACTGCGACTATCGCAAGCCTTCGATCAGTCGGTATCTCGCTCCTCGTCTTGACCTCGAGTATCCCGAACGCCCGCAGACCACCCGTGTGGAAAATCTCTGGTTCATGGCGGCACCCACCACCTCGGCCAGCGCAGCGAAGGTCATCGCAATCCTTGGGAAGACCATCGAGACCTGGCGCGACCAGTTCGACATCGTTTTTCTGGACACTCCTCCGATGCTCGCCACCAACGACGCCACCGATCTCCTTGAGTGGGCTGACGCAGCAGTGCTCGTGGTCCGGTCTGGTCAGACACGCAGGCTTGCTGCCGAACGCGCTTCAAGTGTTCTCGCTCGATTTGGTGCTCCCATTGTTGGCACGATCTTCAACGGTTGCGCGGAGCGGGACATGGAGAGTTACTACGGCTACGGCTACTACGGCTCCAAGTACTACGGATCGGATGCCAACTTCGGGACCGGAGGGAGTCGTGCTGGCGGCGCGAATGCAGCCCGATCGACGAGCGTCGAGCGACAGAGGCCTGCGAGCGAGTCCTCACCCGACAGCTCTGGATCGTTGGGCCTGGATCTGTAGCACCCGAATCGAGCCAATGAGGTCTCGATAGGTTCTGTACGGTTGCAATGTGCGCGAAACGGGACTGGTCCACGACTACCTCACCCAACGCGGTGGGGCAGAGCGGGTAGTGCTCGCATTGAGCCGGATGCTGCCCGACGCACCAATCCATACCTCCCTGTATGACCCGAAGGGCACCTATCCCGAGTTCGCCGAGCGAGATGTGCGCAGTTCGCCGCTCAATCGCGTACGTCCGCTCCGCTCCCACCATCGGCTCGCCCTTCCCGTTTTGGCACCGGTCTTCTCCGCTATGCATATCGATGCCGAAGTCACAGTCTGCAGTTCCTCGGGCTGGGCCCATGGTGCGCAAACCTCCGGTTCGAAGGTCGTGTATTGCCATGCGCCGGCCCGCTGGCTCTACCAAATGGAGGCCTACAGCGCGGAGTCCTCGCTCATTACCCGTAGCGCGCTGGCGGTGCTGCGCCGCCCTTTGCTTCGGTGGGACCGTCGGGCCGCCGGCACGGCCGATGCCTATGTGGTGAATTCAAGCCGTACCCGCAACATGGTTCGCGACGCGTACGGCATCGAGTCGGAAATCATTCATCCACCTTCGGAGTTCCTGGCTGAGGGCGCCACGGTTCCGATGGACGGCATTGAGCCGGGATTCTTCCTGTGTGTTGCACGGCTGCTTCCCTACAAGAACCTTGAATCATTGCTTGCCGCGTTCGAACAGATGCCTGCAGAACGTCTCGTCATTGTTGGCTCAGGCCCTGATCGCGCAAGGCTTCTGTCCCTCGCACCACCGAACGTGACCTTCCTTCACGATATTTCCGACGGTCAGCTCCGATGGGTGTACTCGGTGGCCGAGGCGCTGTTTGCGATCGGACTGGAGGATTTCGGGCTCACACCAATCGAGGCCGCAAGTTTTGGCGTTCCCACAATCGCCCGAGCGTTCGGTGGTTACCTCGACACGGTCATCGAGGGTGTGAACGGCAGGTTCCTTTCAGGTTTGGAGCCGGCCGACATTCAGACCGCTGTTGATGAGTTGCGGCGCGATCGACTCGACCCAGTCACAGTCCGCCGCACGACTGAGCGCTTCTCTCAGGCGGAGTTCACTCGGCGGATGTCCGGAGTTATCGAACGAGTCCGCCGCAGTCACTGAATCGGCGTACGGCGCCTCTCCCAACGCTCCGGTCACCACCGGCGTTAGTGTTGTGGTCGCAGTGCGTTGTTTGACTGCCAGTGAGTGTCTGCCCCGCACCGTTGCGTCGTCGCAGCGGCGCACACTAGGGATCCGGAAAGGTCCGCATTCCGGGAGGTCCTGTGATGACTGAACCGATTCCGTTGCTTTCAGCCATTCCATGGCCGTTGGCGGCCATCGTGTTCGATTTTGACGGAGTGCTCACCGACAACCGTGTGCTCACCTTTCAGGACGGCACCGAGGCGGTGTTCTGCTCTCGAAGCGATGGCATGGGCATTGAACTGCTTCGGAGCGTTGACATTCCGATGGTGGTCATCTCCAAGGAACGCAATCCCGTGACCTCGGCTCGTTGCGCCAAGCTCGGTCTTGAGGTCGTGCAGGGAGTGGATGACAAGGCGCCGGTCATGACTGCATGGCTGGCTGAACGTGACATCGATCCGGCCCACACCATCTATGTTGGCAACGATGTGAACGACCTGGCATGTATGCGGCTCATTGGTTGCGCGGTCGCGGTTGCTGACGCACACCCCGTCGTGCTCGCTGAAGCTGATCTTGTGCTTCCCGAACCCGGAGGCAACGGCGCGGTGCGATTCCTCGCTGACGCTATTGTCGCCAAGGTTCGCTCAACCGATTCTCAACTCAACACGAAGGCCAACAGATGAGTGACCACCGCATGATCGGCGAGCGACGAGTGGGACCTGGTGCCCCCGTCTATGTGATTGCTGAGATCGGCATCAATCACAACGGTGATCTCAATCTTGCTCTGCAAATGATTGCCGCTGCCGCCGCCGCCGGCTGCGATGCGGTGAAGTTCCAGAAGCGCACCCCCGAGCTATGTGTGCCTGCTGATCAGCGCGACATCCTGCGGGAGACCCCGTGGGGAATCATGACCTATCTCGAGTATCGCTATCGCGTTGAGTTCGGCGCTGATGAATACGACGCCATCGACGCGAACTGCCGGGCCCTCGGAATCGACTGGTTCGCATCGCCATGGGATGAGCCGTCGGTGGAGTTCCTCGAGGCGTATTCGCCAGTCACCTACAAGGTCGCGTCTGCGTCGATCACTGATATGGGTCTTCTCGGCGCTCTTCGATCGACTGGTCGACCGATCATCATGTCCACTGGAATGTCCACCGCTGAGGAGATCGGCTCCGCTGTGAGCGCGCTCGATCGCGACAAGCTGCTCCTGGCTCATTCCACCAGCACCTATCCGTGTAAGCCCGAGGAACTCAATCTGCGAATGATTCACACCCTGGCTGAGCTCTACGGGGTGCCGGTTGGGTATTCCGGTCATGAGACCGGACTTTCGACAACGGTCGCGGCGGTGGCGATGGGCGCCTGCTTCGTGGAACGTCACATCACTCTCGATCGGAGCATGTGGGGAACCGATCAGGCGGCCTCGGTCGAAGTTGGAGGCCTCAATCGACTGGTCCGCGATATTCGTGTGGTCGAGGCGGCCATGGGCGACGGGGTCAAGCGGGTCTACGACTCCGAACTTCCCTCCCGGAGCAAACTGCGCCGGAGCTGACCTTCGTCAAACGCGCCAAGTACGCGGCGCACCTCGAGAGACGGGTTGTCGATTCAGCCAGCCGAGGCGCGCAGGATTGCCAGTGAGCGTTGGCGGAAGGTTCTGACCGGATGTGTGGAGCGGCCAAACAGCGCCCGCAGGATGTTCCAGACGAGATTCACCAAGGTGACACCCAGCATTGATGCTTGGAATGCGCGTGCTTTCGCCCTGCCATTCCACTTCACCCAGTAACGCCATTCGCCTTCCATGAGCCATTGGAATCGCATGGCGTCATCTGATGATCCCCCGCCGGCATGCTCGACGCTCACTGCGGAAAGCACAATCGATGGCAGGTTGAACTCTCGTGCGCGTCGCTGGAGGTCGATCTCCTCGCTGTTCATGTGAAATCGCTCGTCGAACCCGCCAAGACCGCGGAACGCAGCAGTGGGCGCGAGGATCGCTGCGCCGACGAACCAGTCGCACACCATCGCGTTGCTCGTGGAAGGTGCGATCTCATGACCAACAGATCGATGCCACCATACGGAGTTACGCCAACGACCGAGGGCGCTGAGCGATGCGATGACTGAACGAGAAATTTTCGGGAACTTACGACCGACGTACTGGAAACTGCCATCAGGACCGACCACCGTCGGGCTGACGAACGCAGGCATCCATGGTTCTGCACCGGCGCACAGTGTCTCAACGAAGTCGGTTCCGACCGTGAGATCGCTGTTGAGGATCAGTAGCAGCGGATGCACAGCCTGTGCTGCCCCGCTGTTGACCGCTGAGCCAAATCCGCCGTTGACCTCTCGACGCACCACCACACAGCCGGGGAGGTTGAGCTCAGGAAAGGGTTCGGGGGAGTGGTCATCGGCGACGATGATCTGCAGGGGTCGTTGGGTGGTCTGCTGCAGGAGCGCCTTGATGAGGGGTCGAGTGAGCGCGGGGTCGCCGTAATGCGGGATGACAATGCTGACCCCGTGTGATTGAAAACCAGAGTCCATGTCAGATCCCACCGCTTAGATGGGTCGGTGCGTCTGGTCCAGCGCGAAGACCGGCGCGGCCCGATGATTCGACCGAGAGAGCAACGAGTTTGCGGGTGAGTCCGCTTGGGAGATGGTCGCCAACGCGGTCGATGATTTGCGCAGCGCGCTCACGGGTTGAGGATGGAAGTAACGCCGCGAACCGCACTGCGGTATTCCAGATGCTCCATCCAAAGTCCGTGACCGCCGAAGGATCATGGTCGACACCATGCTTCATTCGGAATCTCGCCTCGGCGGAACCTGCAAGAAAAGCGCGGCGCGATCTGATTGCTGTAGTGGTGGCCGCAACATGGTGTGGTGTCTCGAGTGCCGGGTCGAGACGGATGGTGGCACCGGCGAGGGAGAGGCGATATCCCCAGTCAGTGTCTTCCCAGCCGTAGGTTCGAAACTCTGGATCGTAGGTTCCGACGCGGTCAAACATTGCCCGTGTGACCGAGCAGTTCCCCGCCCAGAACCTCCAGAGGTTTTGTTGCGGCGTGGCGCGGGCGCGCTCGAGGAACACCTCATGGGCACGCACGCCGTAGACGCGCGAGTAGGTGTTTTCGGGAAGCACATTGAGATAGAGGCCGATCACGCCGATGTCGTCGCGGTCTCGGTGGTGGTTGGTGTGATGAGCGAGGAACGACGGGCCTGGTGCGAGATCGTCATCGCAGCGGATGAGGATCCGTCCGGAGGCCGCGGCAAAGCCGGCGTTCAGGGCTGCTGGGCGACCTTGGTTCGTGCCGAGATCGACTGCTCGCACCGGAATGACCGAGGACCACTGCTCGATGACATCGAGGCTTTCGTCGGTGCTGCCATCGAGTACCACCACCGCTTCCCACTCGAAATCGGTGATCTGTTTCGAGAGATGCGCAAGAAGCACGGTCAGTCGATGGGCGCCTTGATAGGACGGGATCACCACGGATGTCGAGATCACGAGTGGGTCCGTCGTCTCAGGAGGTTGCGTCTCGCCATTGTGCGGGGATCACGATCGGTCGTTGGGCTCCGGTCCAGTCGAATCGTAGGCCTCAGAAACCTGCTGACCCGTTTGTTGCGAAGGAGCTCAGGAGGCCTGGCCGTCGAGTTCCACCGCAGCGGCGACGAACTGCGCGTTGTAGAGCGTGTAATAGGCGCCCCGGGCGGCAAGGAGTTGCTCATGGTTGCCCTGCTCAACGATGCGACCATGTTCCATCACCAAGATGGTGTCGGCATCGCGGATGGTGGAGAGTCGATGGGCGATGACGAAGCTGGTTCGGTTGCTTCGCAATGCGGCCATTGCTCGCTGGATAAGCACCTCGGTGCGCGTGTCGACCGAACTGGTGGCTTCATCGAGAATGAGAATGGTGGGCTCGGCGAGGAATGCTCGGGCAATGGTGAGCAACTGCTTCTCACCGGCGCTCAAATTGCTGGCTTCATCGTCGAGCACGGTGTCGTAGCCGTCCGGTAGCGACCGCACGAAGCGATCCACATAGGTGGCTTTGGCTGCCTCGATGATCTGTTCCTCGGTGGCATCGAGATTGCCGTAGGCGATGTTGTCGCGGATGGTGCCGCCGAACAGCCAGGTGTCCTGAAGCACCATGCCGGTATTGGAACGCAGTTCGTCTCGGCGCATGCTGGCGATATCGATGCCATCGAGAGTGATTGCTCCTGCATCGAGTTCATAGAACCGCATGAGCAGATTGACCAACGTGGTTTTTCCGGCGCCAGTGGGGCCCACGATGGCGATGCTCTGGCCCGGCTCGGCGACCAACGAAAGGTCGGTGATAAGCGGCTTTTCCGCGCTGTAGGAGAACGACACATGTTCGAATGCGACTCGACCTCTGGGCGCCGGCACTGTGGCTGGTTCGACGGGGTCGGCGCTTTGCTCCTCAATGTCGAGCAGCTCGAAAACCCGCTCAGCTGACGCGATTCCCGACTGGAGCATGTTGGCCATGGAGGCGAGTTGGTTGATTGGTTGCGTGAACTGACGCGAGTACTGGATGAATGCCTGAATGTCGCCGATGCTGAGATTTCCCGAAGCCACCCGAAGTCCGCCGATGACGGCAATGGCGACATAGTTGAGATTGCTGACCAGCATCATCGCCGGCATGATGATCCCGGAGATGAACTGGGCGCCGAACGAGGCATCGAAAAGCTTGTCATTCAGGCCCCGGAACGTGTCCTCGGTGGCCTGCTGCTGCCCGAATACCTTCACCAATGAGTGACCGGCGAAGGTTTCCTCGACCAGTGCGTTGAGCGAACCGGTATGGGCCCATTGGGCGATGAAACGCTTCTTGGAGCGAGAGGCAATGAACCTGATGGTGAACAGCGTGACCGGCACTGTGGCCACGGCGACCAGCGTGAGCAACGGCGAGATCGTGAGCATCATGATCAGCACGCCGACCACGGTGAGAAGCGAGATGAACAGCATGCTCAAGGTCTGAGCGAGGCTCTGCGCGATGTTGTCGATGTCGTTGGTGACACGACTCAGCAGGTCACCGCGTGGTGTGCGATCGATGTAGCCGAGCGGCAGTGTGTTGATCTTGTCTTCGACCGCGGAACGCATGCGACGCATAGTGCGATGCACCACACCGGCAAGTAGGAATCCCTGGGAGTAGGCCAGTGCCGCGGAACCGAGGTAGAGGGCAGCGACGATGAGCAGTGTGCGATGCAGCGATGCGTAATTGATGCCGTTCGGTGACATGACGCCGCGAACGATGGTGGTCGTGGCATTGCCGAGAATCTTCGGGCCAACCACTGACATCAGGACACTGAAGACCGCGAAGACCAGTACGAGGGTCATCCGTACACGTTCGGGGCGCAGCCATGAGATGAGACGGAATGTGGAATTGCGGAAATCCTTCGACCGCTCGACCGGCATGGTGGCCATGCCCATGCGCGGACCGACCGTGGCCCGTGCCTCGGCAGCGGGGGAGCGCTGAGGTGCGGCTCCCTCGCTCATGCTGCTTCCTCTGCGGTGAGCTGCGACGCCACGATTTCGGCGTAGGTGGGGCAGGTCTCGATGAGTTCTTCATGCGTGCCGAGACCCATGCATTCTCCGTGTTCCAGCACGAGGATCTGATCGGCGTGGCGGATGGTCGAGACGCGTTGGGCCACGATGATCATGGTGCGATCGGTCGTGATCGGTACGAGAGCGCTGCGCAGTCGTGAGTCGGTGGCGAGATCAAGCGCTGAGAAGGAATCATCGAATACGTAGATCGATGGTTGACGCACCAGCGCTCGGGCAATAGCGAGCCGCTGACGCTGTCCTCCGGAGACGTTGGTGCCGCCCTGGGAGATGGGCGCATCGAGACGCTCAGGCATGGCGTTGACGAAGTCGGCGGCCTGCGCGATCTCGAGGGCCTTCCACAGATCTGCGTCTGTGGCATCGGGATCGGCGAACAGCAGGTTCGACCGGATCGTGCCCGAAAATAGGTACGGCTTCTGCGGTACAACGGCGGCGTTGCGCCACAGCACCTCAGGTTCAAGTTCACGAACATCGACGCCATCGAGGAGGACTGAACCTTCGGAGCAGTCGATGAGCCGGGCCACCAGGTTCACCAATGAGGTTTTGCCCGATCCGGTCGACCCGATGATCGCAGTGGTCTGCCCGGGCACCGCCGAGAACGAGATGTTGGAAAGCACGGGCTTTTCAGCGCCCGGGTAGGAGAAGCTGACATTGCGGAACTCGAGGTGCCCGCGTCCCTCGATGGAGGTGACGGGATCTTCGGCGGTGACGATGGAGGATTGGGTGCGCAGCACTTCAAGCACACGATCCGCGCAGACCGCAGCACGAGGCCAGGAGACAGCAACGAAGGTGGCCATCATCACTGCCATCAGGATCTGGACGAGATAGGTGAGGAACGCGATCAGCGAACCGACTTTCATTTCGCCGGCGCCGATGCGATTGGCCGCCACCCACACCGCAGCAGCGCTCGACACATTGAGCACCAACATCACAGTCGGGAACATTGACGACATGTAGCGGCTGGTAAGAGTTGCGGTTCTCGTGAGGCGGTCATTGGCCTCACCGAATCGGTCGGTTTCAAGCGGTTCGCGCACGAACGCTCGGATCACACGCATACCCACGATTTGTTCGCGCAGCACCTGATTCACCCGGTCAATGCGCTCCTGCATGTTGCGGTACTGCGGGACGACGCGAATGATGATCGTGCTGATGCTGATGAGAAGGACGGGAATCGCGGCGACAAGGATGAGTGAGAGGGGAGCGTCCTCGCGCACTGCCAGAAAGATGCCGATCACGATGGTGATGGGTGCAGAGATGAATGTCGTGCACAGCATGACCACGAGGGTCTGTACCTGCAGGACATCGTTCGTGATTCGGGTGATAAGCGACGGCGCGCCGAACCCATCAACCTCACGGGTGGAGAATCCGGTGACGGTGTGGAAGAGCTCGTCGCGAATGTCTCGACCGAAGCCCATGCCGGCCCGTGACCCGAACCATGTCGCACTAATGCCGAACACGGCCTGCACAAGTGCCAACGCCAGCATCACGGCGCCGATTCTCAGGATGTAGTTCGTGTTGCCCTTGAGAACGCCCTGGTCGATCAGCATCGCATTGAGGGTGGGCAGTGTCATGGTCGCCCCGACGGCGACGATCTGCAAAGCAATGACTGCGAGCAGAAGCTTCTTGTATGGCAGCAGATGGCTGCGCATGAGCGTGATGAGCACCGTTCCCCCTTCGGGTTGATCGTACGGGTGCAGGCCCGAGGGTGGAAATCGGTGGTTCAGCCGGAAACGGTGGTGTTGCCGGTCTGTTTCGCGGTCGCGCCGGCGGTGTCCTCCTGCAGGATCACTCCGGCCAGAACCGCAGCGTTCAGTGCCGTCTCAAAGCGATTGGCGTAGGTGTCGCCATAGCGCTCGAGGAATGTGGGGGCTGGCAGTGGACGGGTCGATCCCAACAGGATGCACAGCAATGAAGGATTCGTGCCTGGCTCGCCGGAGAGAACCTGGATCGGCACATCGATCTGCGGAGTTCGGACACCGCCGATGGCGATGCCGTCGGCATCGCGGGCAATGGCGACGGGCGTCGTGGAAGTGGTGGCGAGGCGCGGGTGCTCGGCCGGCGGTGTGCCGGACACGACCCAGGTGTTCAGCGCTCGAAGCGCTGCTTTGGCCACCAAATGCATGGGGCCGTCGTTGATGGGCAGTCCGCAGTCAATCTGGGAGCTCAGAGCACCGAGGAGATGGGCATCGGCATGTGAGGTGCCGGCCACTTCCCAGAGTCGGAAGGTGTCGGTGTCATCCTGACGGGCATCGATGGAATGCAAGACACCGGCGACATCGCTCTCAGCCTGGAGTTCCATCACCGGCGCCTTCAGATCAGTGCGCAGGATGGTTGGCTTGCTGGCGGCCATGGAGCCGGCGAGATCGGCGTACTTCCCCGGTCCGACGAGGGGGAGACCGACCGACGCACGACTGTGCACATAGAAACCATCGAATGCGTCGGTGAGCGGCTGGACGCCGTTGTAATAGGTGGTGAGTGCGATCGCCGACTGGGACTCACCCGCTGCTATCAGATGTTTCGGCTTCTCCCCGCCAAGGACAGTGCCGCCTTGGCGAAGCGCCCGGGCCACCTGGGTGAAGATGTCGAAGGAGTAGCCGTCGCCAGGATGCACGAGGCTGCTGTAGCGCTCAGGGTCAATGACAACCAGGCCCTTGCCCGTGAGATCCGCCGCTCCTGGCGCCGAGACGAGCACGGGACCACCCTGAACGCCAATGAGTTGGGCTGAGACACCAACCCATGCATGGCCTTGGCGAACAACTTCTTCCTCAGTGCTCGAGTAATCAGGGTTGGCGTCGAGCCCTCCACTCACATTGAGCCACTCCACCACCACGGTGCCGCTGAAGGCGGCGGGGTCAGCCGGGCGTCGAACGAGCACTCGTGTTCGATAGTCCGCGGAGGTGTCGGGTTCGAAGGTCCATCGCCCGTCGGCGCCAAGAGCTCCGGAGGCCCGATAGGAGGTCGCGGTGCCGGCAGCTACGAACTCCTGCTCGACATAACCGGGAGGGACCGAGAGGCCTGTCGAAGCACCGATGAACGGTGCTCGACTCCCGGTGAGTTCTTGGGAGAGGTCGGCGGCCGGGCCTGCGGGGCGATCGTTGAGTGCCGAAGCGGACTTCGAGGTGCTCGAGCAACCGGTGGCGATGACGGCCAGCGTCGAGAGTGCAGCGAGGACTGTGAACACCGCCGATCGGAGAACGGGGCGACGGTGAGCGACGTGGTGATTCATGAGTTCCGACAGTACTTCTGACGAGTGTTTTATGGGTCGGTGAATCCCCACATGTGGGGAGCCATCTGCCGGCCGGTAGGGTTCGGAGAAGATCCGACCGTGGCGCCAATCAGGCTCCCGCTCGATGCGAAGGACCCCCCCGAAATGTCGAATTTTCTCTACCGAGTCGGGCGCGCCTGCACCCGACACAGATGGCGTGTGCTCATCACCTGGCTGGTACTGGTTGTCGCTGTTGTGGCAATTGGGAAAATCGCTGGCGGCACCTTCACTGATCGCATCGCTATCCCCGGCACCGAGTCGCAGCGAACCATCGATCTGCTGCAGAGCACCTTCCCTGCACAGGCTGGTGGTTCAGCCCAGGTGGTGTTCCACACACCAGTCGGCACGCTGAGCGATGAGGCATCCGCCGGCGCACTCGCAACCGCTCTCGACCGTCTCGCCGCAGTTGACCATGTCGTTGCACCTGCACCCGGGGCCACGCTGCAACGTTCTGCTGACAACACAATCGCGCTCGCCACTGTTCGATTTGATACCGAAGCACGCGATCTCCCCGGGCACACCTACGGAGACCTCAAGGTCGCCACATCTGCTGCGCGCGACGCAGGGCTGCAGGTGGACTACGGCGGGGAGTTGCCCCAGCACGTTGAGCGTCCGTCTGCGAGCAGCGCCGAAGCGATCGGTTTGCTCGCTGCCATGGTGATCCTGCTGTTCGCGTTCGGTTCGGTGATCGCCATGGGGTTGCCCATCGGTACTGCATTGTTCGGACTCGGCTTCGGCATCGCAGTGATCACGCTGTTGTCTGCGTTCATGGACATCCCGTCGAGCGCCGAGGCAATGGCCACCATGATCGGGCTCGGGGTCGGCATCGACTACGCCCTTTTCATCATCACCCGTCATCGAGCCGGACTCCATCGGGGACTTACCGTGGAGGACGCGTCCGCGCGATCAATCGCTACTGCCGGACAGGCCGTGGTCATCGCTGGCGGCACTGTCGTGATCGCCATTTGTGGTCTTGCAGTGGCTGGTATTCCAACTGTGACGCTGATGGGCGTGGGCGCAGCCATCGTTGTCGCCGTCATGGTTATCGCATCGCTCACGTTGCTTCCGGCGCTATTGGGCTTTGCCGGACACAACATCGATCGTTTCGGAATTCCCGGCATGCGTCGCGTCAGCGAAGCGCGTACCCGCACCGACGACGGGGAATACCACGGTTGGGCACGCTGGGCGCATCATGTGTCGAACCATCCAGTTCGCTATCTGCTGCTCGGACTCGCCACGATTGTGCTGCTGGCAGCTCCTTTGCTCGATCTCCGACTTGGGCAGACCGATGCCAGTCAGAACCCTACGAGTTCGACGATGCGGCGCAGCTATGACCTTCTTGCTGCTGGTTTCGGTCCCGGTTTCAACGGTCCGCTTATCGTTGCAGTGGATCTGCGTGATTCGAACCTCGCTCCTGATGCCGTCGTGGCTCGCATTGTGGGCGGCGTCACTGCCGATCCGGATGTCGCCCAGGTGTCGCGTGCCGTTGTTGGTCCCGATGGTCAGGCTGCGGTGATTCAGATCGAACCGCGCAGCGCCCCCCAAGACGCCGCCACCACCGATCTCGTGACGCGCCTTCGCTCCCAACTGCTGCCTTCACTGACCGATGGCACCGCAGCGGTGGCCACTGTTGGCGGGCAAACCGCGTTGTTTATCGACCTTGGCGGACGGGTGGCCGATCGGTTGCCGCTGTTCATTGGTTGTGTTGTGGGACTGTCATTCATCCTGCTGATGTTGGTGTTCCGTTCAATCCTCGTGCCGCTCAAGGCCGCCATCATGAACCTGCTGTCGATCGGCGCGGCCTACGGCGTGATCGTGGCGGTGTTCGAATGGGGTTGGGGTGCGTCGTTGTTCGGCGTGCACCAGTCGCTTCCAATCGTCAGCTTCATCCCGATGTTCATGTTCGCAATCCTGTTCGGACTCTCCATGGATTACGAGGTCTTCATCCTCAGCCGCATCCGGGAGGAGTACAACCACACGGGCGACAACACCGAGTCGGTGATCGTTGGCATTACCAGCACCGCGCGCGTCATTACTTCTGCCGCGCTCATCATGATTTCGGTATTCATCAGTTTCGTGTTCGGCGGCGAACCCACCATCAAGATGATGGGACTCGGACTCTCGACCGCCGTGTTCGTTGACGCCACCATCGTTCGTATGGTGCTGGTGCCCTCGTCGATGCGCCTGCTCGGCAACGCCAACTGGTGGTTGCCGACGTGGCTCGATCGACTGCTTCCTGATCTCGACATCGAGGGCGAGAGTCGCCTACCTGCAGAACAACGCGAAACCGTGCTGGTGGGCTGAGTTTTCACGCGACGTAGCTATCGGTCGTTGCGAATCTCAGGTTTCGGAGGTTTGCTGCTTGCTCGGCGAGATATCAGGAAGCCGCCCGGTGAAGAACAGCGCGATAACCGCCAGGAGGGCAAGTGCGCCGAGTGCTGTATCAAGTCCCTTGATACGGGCTTGCCGGTTGTCGGACATCACTGCGTCAGTGGTTGCCGTCGACGCGCCCGCCTCTTCCATCGACGTACGCAGTTGCGAATCCGAGATGAATGGCGCTCCGGCCGCCAATGTCACCGTTGCGGTCTGCTTCACCTGATCAGGAACGGCAGGGTTCTGCTGGATCCCGGCGAGAAGTGATGCGCTCAGTGCGGCGATCATGATGGATCCAGCAAGCGCGGTGCCGAGAGATGCGCCGAGATTGGTGGCGGTGTTCTGAAGGCCGCCCACTTCGCCACTTTCACGTGTTGGCACTGATGAAACCGTGACCGCTCCGAGCTGCGAGGACAGTGCGCCCATGCCAAGACCCACCAGCAGCAGCGGAAATCCGACGACCGCAGCATTGGCATCGAGGTTGATGCCGCTCATCAGCGCGACGATTCCGCCCAGCATGAGCACGACTCCGATGCGCACGATGCGCCTCGGGGCAACTGAAGGAAAGAGCTTCGGAATTCCGATTGCGGCTGCGAGCAGTGCAATCGACAACGGCATGACGCGCAGGCCGGTCTGAATCGCTGAGAGTTCGAGCACGACGGAGAGGAACAGCGGGATCACGAAGAACACACCGGCCTGCAGCATGAACTGGAAGCCGAACATGATGAGTCCGCCGGTGAGTTGCGAGTTGGCGAACATTGACGGACGCAGCAGCGGTTCACGACCGGCGGCGATGAGATGGTTCTGCCAGAGGATGAACAGCCACACGATGAGTGCTCCGGCGACCATGAACCAGAAGGTGAGCGAGAGGCTCAGCAGCGATGGTGCACCGGGCTTCGGTGAGATCCAGCCCCATTCACTTGAACGCAGCACTCCAAACACCGCCAAACCGAGACCCAGAACCGAAAGCACCGTTCCGACAAAGTCGAGGCGAACTCGGCCGGTCACTGGAGCATCCGCGATCCGACGGGAGAGCACGAGGATGATCGCAACCACCGCGACTTCGCCGAAGAACACCCATCGCCAAGAGCCATAGGTTGTGGCCGCTCCACCGAGCAGCGGGCCCACGGCAACAGCAATTGCACCGGACGCAGCGATCAGGCCGTAGGTGCGGGGCCGTTCGGCAGGACCGAAGTTGGCGGCGACGAGCGCCACGATTGCCGGCATGATCAGCGCAGCGCCGACTCCTTCAAGGAATGACCATCCGAACAGCAGCATCGGCAAACTTGTTGCGAGTCCGGTGACGAATGAGCCTGAGCCATAAATGACACAGCCGATAGCGAATGCCCGGCGCCTTCCGATCATCGAACCGATCTTGCCGCCGGTGATCATGAGTGTTGCCATGACGAGCGTGTAGAGCGTGATCGCCGTTTGGATGCCGGTGATTGAGGTGTGGACATCGTTGGCGACGGTGGCCATCGAGACGTTCATGACCGAACTGTCGAGCGTCATGAGGAACTGCGCCGCAGCAAGGGTTATGAGTACGGCCCCCGATGTGCTCGAGCCGGTGGAGCTCGTAGCGGCAGCTCCTTGTCTTGATTCTGACGTCATTCGTTCTCCGGGTGTCGCGTCGAAAGAGCGCTGAGATTCCTTGGTGCGCTCCGCACTTCATGGGAGCAGGATCGGAAACCGCATCCCGCTGCGCGCTTACCGTACCTGAGTGACGGTCAGGAGGACCGATGGCGTACTGGGACGAACCGGATTGGTTTGTGCTCCTGTGGCGAACAGTCCCACATGCTGATTCTCCGTCGACCACATGATCTGAACTTCCTGACAGACCCCGGGTGAGGAGCACGTGATTGGAACAAACCAGTTCCATGCGACCACGAGCAGTGTCGAGTTCGAAGCAAGTGTGAAGTTCGTATTGGTGGCCGGAACATTGAGGAAGTCGCGCTGGAGCCAGATGCTTGATGTCGTCAGGCCATTTTGAGACGAGCGTTGGACCTGGGCGGCGAACTGAAGGTTGTAGGCGCCCGGTTGGGTGAAGGTGATCTTTGAGCCGTCGACGATGGTGACGCCGGGTGTATTTGCTGCATCGGAGTTGTTGAAGGTCATTGGATTGGCGACGTTGGGAAGGAAACCCGGGTTCGCGGCAGAGTCCCCTTGAATCTGCGAGGACCAGAAGGATCCGACATCGCCAAACCCAGCGTCGCCAGTGGCACCGGTCGCTCCTTGTGCGCCGGTTGCACCTGTCGGACCGGGAATGCCCTGCGGCCCTTCGGCCCCTGTTGCACCCGTGGCACCGGCTGGTCCGGTCGGCCCTGCTGGGCCCGTTACGCCTTGTGGCCCATCGGCGCCGATGGGTCCTTGCGGTCCGGTCGGCCCTGCTGGGCCAGTGGGACCTGTTGCTCCGTCGATGCCGTTTGTGCCGTTCGTGCCGTTCGTGCCTGCGGCGCCGGTTGCTCCGGTTGCGCCGGTTGCTCCGTCGATTCCGTTTGTTCCGTTCGCACCCGCGGCACCGGTTGTTCCTGTTGCGCCGTCGGCACCTGCGGGTCCTGTGGGTCCTGTGGGTCCTGTGGGTCCTTGTGGTCCGGTGGCTCCATCGAGGCCGTTTGTGCCATTCGCACCTGCGGTACCGGTTGCGCCGGTTGCGCCGGTTGCGCCGTCGATTCCGTTTGTTCCGTTCGCACCTGCGGCACCGGTTGTTCCTGTTGCGCCGTCGGCACCTGCGGGTCCTGTGGGTCCTGTGGGTCCTGTGGGTCCTTGTGCTCCGGTGGCTCCATCGAGGCCATTTGTGCCGTTCGCACCTGCGGTACCTGTTGCTCCTGTTGCGCCGTCGATTCCGTTTGTGCCGGCATTTCCTGTTGCGCCCTGCGGTCCGATGGGCCCTTGTGGCCCGGTGGCTCCATCGGCGCCTGCGGTTCCTGCGGCGCCGGTTGCTCCATCGATTCCGTTTGTACCAGCGCCGCCTGTTGCGCCGGTTGCTCCGTCGATTCCGTTTGTGCCGTTCGTACCTGCGGCGCCGGTCGGTCCTGTTGCGCCGTCAGCACCTGTGGATCCTGTGGGTCCTTGTGGTCCGGTTGCTCCTTGTGGTCCAGTTGCTCCGTCGATCCCGTTTGCGCCGGTCGCACCGTCTGCGCCTGTGGGTCCGGTCGGTCCGGTTGCGCCGGTTGCGCCTTGGAGGCCGATCGGCCCTTGTGGTCCTGTGAGTCCCTGAGGACCGATCGCTCCATCAGCCCCTGCGGTGCCCGTCGCACCTGCCGCACCCATTGAACCCGTCGCACCTGTCGAACCCGTCGCACCTGTCGAACCTGTCGAACCTGTTGAACCTGTTGAACCTGCAGCACCAGTCGTACCAACTGCGCCCTGCGGTCCCGTTTCGCCATTCGGTCCTGGGGGTCCGTCGGCGCCACTCGTGCCTGAAGCTCCCGTCAGGCCAACGGGTCCGGTGCCTCCCGTCGCTCCGGGAGTACCCGGTGCGCCAGTCGCTCCGCGAATGGACTCAAGGAACGCGGAGACATCACCGGTGTTTCCTTGTAGTAGCCAAACGTCATAGGCGCTCACCGCGCACTGACCCTCAGGTGTGGTCGGGCAGGTCGCATCGGTTGATGTGTTCCATGCCGCACACCCGTACAACATCAGCGTGAGCACAGTGACAAACGCCGCGCCACCCAGAACCACCCTCGTGAATCTCCTCGGTGGGCTCGCTGGGTTGGGGTTTGTTGTTGCCACAGTTGGACGGTACGACTGCGCTGATCAATGCAGCTGAAATCCGCCCAGACGGGTCAGTGAATTCACCCGAACCGTGTAGTTGTCGCGACTCCGCCCCGAAGCGCCGGACGACTCAGCTCAGCGGCAAGGTGAAGTAGCCGGCGACATCGATGATCACATCGGGGCAACCCTGATTGGTCATGAGTGAGATCGCGCCGTTCGATCCGAGTCGAACCACAACCATGTTCGCAATCGTCTGCCCCGAAACAAAGTTGATGTTCGAGGCGATGGGTTGCGCCTGACCAGCAGGCCACATGGTGAGGAAACCGCCTGATGTGCCCCCAGTGACGGTGACGTTGAGCGCAACAGCGTTGCTGCCGGGCAAACCGGCGTTGGTGCTTTGGGGTACGCCGAATCTCCCTGCAATGGTCACGGAACGACCGACCGATGCAACGCATGGGCCGTCATAGCGCGTATCAAGTGCCCGAACCGGTGTGAGTCCCACAAAGCCACCGGCAGTCGCCAGGCCGCCGCGGTAATAGCCGGCGACATCGACGATCACGTGCGGGCACCCCTGGTTGGTGACGAGATCAATTGATCCGGTGGCACCAACCTTCACGGTGACCATGTTGGGGATTGTCTGGCCTGATGTGAAGTTGAGGTTCGACGCCGTAGGACGCACCTGACCGGTGGGCCACACCGTGAGATAACCAGCCGCTGTTGGTTCGGTGGCGGTGACGTTGAGTACGAGTGACGATGCGTCGGCTGGAACCCCGGATGTTCCTGCGATCTTCAATGTTCGCTTTGTTGTCGAGACGCATGGTCCATTGCTGCGAGTGTCAAGCACACGTGTCGGTGTAATTCCAACAAAGCCACCACCGCCAGGGGTTCCACCGGCGTAGTAGCCGGCGATATCGATGATGACGTTTGGGCATCCCTGATTGGTGGAGATGTTGATCGATCCGTTAGTCCCGATCTTGGCGGTGACCATATTGGCGATGGTCTGTCCGGATTGAAAGTTCAGGTTCGATGCCGTCGGACGAGAGGTTCCGCCAGGCCACGCGGTGAGAAACCCGGGTGCGGTTGGTCCGGTCACAGTCACGTTCAACGCGACGGCGGTGGCATTTGCGGGAATCGAATTTCGTGAACGTATGGCGATTGTCTGACCTGAACCGTCGACACAGCGCCCGGTTTCGCGGGTGTCGAGCGCGCGCACTGGTGATGTGTTGACGAGGCCACCTGGTGCTGCGAAATCTGTTGGTGCTTCGGGCTGTGTTCGCAGAGCTCCGCCAGCGACACTCAGCGACTGCAGATGGAAGCGACGCTGACCCTGACTGGCACAGAGACCGGGTGAGTCGCAGTTCGGATTCGATGGGTAGTCGGTATAGGGAGCGTTCCACGAGTGATTGATCAGATGCAGTTGACCGCTGGCGTCGGTGAAGATCGAACCACCACCGCGCCCTAACTCACTGATGGTGTTGTCGAGCAGTGGAGTCGCGCTCGACCGAGTGCACGGCCCTCTGGGTCCGTCACAACGAGCCTGACCCATCCGGTACGAACCGCTGCGCCATTCGTTGGCCGAGTAGATGAGCCAGTACGCGCCGCCGTGATGAACCATTGATGGGTTCTCAATGCCATGTCCCTCCCAGGTGTCTTCCTGGGGAATGCCATCGATAAACGTGCCCGGATTGGTGGAGAGCAAAAGGCTGGGCGAGCTGAGGTATCCAAAGCTCTGGCCATCGGGCGCGAGCCGGCGCGACCAGAGTCGGGTGGGGGTGGAGCCGGGAATACCGGCCGACTTCCACACGAGGTACCCGGTGCCGTCAACATCAACAAAGGGTTCGGCGTCGATGCTTCCTGCGGGATCGCCATCGCACTGGAACGGTGTTGAGGAGGAATCGGTGAACGGTCCTGCTGGCGATGACGCGGTAGCCATTGAGATGCATCGGCGTGTGTCGTTGACTTCCCATGAGCTGAACGCCACCCATGTGGTGCCGAACTTGGCCACGCCGGGTCCCCACTGTGCTTTCTGGCTCCGAGATGTACCGCCCTTTGACCAACTCGGTGGCACGGGAAACGCGTCGTTGAAGTACGGATCGCTGTTGTAGGGGTTCGGGGAGTACGCAGGTCGCGGGGTCCAGTTGACGAGATCGGTCGACGACATGGCCGGCATAAGCGACCCGCCGGTTGATGTTGAATACGCCCAGTAGGTCGTCCCATCGCGCACCACGGTGGGGTCGGGGAAATTCTGGGTGTACGGAACTCCAGGCTTGAACCATGGCGCGCCTGCGTACGCACTGACTGCCACCTCGTCGGCGAGGATCAACACGATGATCATCGCGAGCACGACGAAGAGTCGTGTCGAACGCCGTCGGAACTGGTTCACGCGTTCAGTGTATGGAGCAGGTCCAGACATGGTGCCGCGGCCGCAGGCGAGGATTTCGGTCGTCGATGATGAATCAGTGTTTGGCGAATGTGATTGCGATGGTCTGGTTTGAAGTCACGGATGCATCGGCGGTGAACACCCCGCCATTGCTTCGCAGGGTGGAATCGCCGAGCCCGCTGATGGACGAGATGGGGTGAGCTGGATCGGTTGAGCGAACGCTGAAACTCAGATGGTCATCGTTCACCGTGGGCTGGTGAGGAAGTTGGAATGCATATCCAGCCGAAGTGGTCTGCAGCACGCCGCTGAGATGGAAGCGCAGGACGCGTGTAGCGCCAGCAGGGATAGTGATCCCCCTCGAGAACACCCGAATCCCGCGGTCGGGTTGCTCGGAAAGATCAACCGCCTGCCCATCGAGCGTTGCGCTGTTGAGTCTGAGTGAGGTGTAGATCGAGAAGTACATCCCGTTGGTACCAGTGGGTTCGCCATTGTCATTGCCGATGACGTACGCAGGGAGACCGCTGTTAGGGGCGTCATTTCGGAGCTCGATCGTGACGTCGCTGTCCATTTGGGAGGTGCTCGGATCGATCGTGGAATCGAAGGCGATTGATCGCTGGAGGAAGTAGTCGATTTTGTTGGCGAACGATGCTGAATTGCGGAACGAGAACATGCCGCCTTCGCTCGGAAGCTCGAAGCGCGAGGTGAGACCGAGCCGGTCGAACAGAACCTGTGTGGTCGGGTCAGTGACCGAGAACATGATGTGGCCATCGGTGACTGACGGACCCAATGCACGTTGAATCTCCCGATAGTTGGTTTTTGAGGAGCGAAGGAGTTCGTCGAACGCCTTCTGCCCGACCGCCGCAAGTTGATCGCGGCGTTCGCTGGTCTGCCCGGCGAACTCGAGGTACTGACCATGCAGGAGGTAATCGGCGGCATTGTCGGCGGTGAGCGGCTTTTTGATCCCATCGACTCGGATGGGACCAGTGATCTTGAGCAGGCTGGCGAGACCGAACGGATCAATCACGATGACGCCGCTGATTGCGACGCCGGTCGCTTTAGCGAAGAGTTGCTCGACCATGGCGACATCGCTTGGTAGATCGGGTGAGACAGTCCAGTTCTGGGCGAACATCTGGGGATGGAATCTGTCGTAGAGATCTCGGAACTGAATCGGAGCGACGTAGTCAGTATGTGATCCGAGCTTGCTGTTGAGTGTTGCCACGCTCGATGATCGGTCGAGAGTGAGGTGTCCGTGATCGGCGCTGAGCAGCGCGTACGAACCGACGAACCCACCAAGGAAGCGAGACTCAGACTCGCTGGTGAACTCCACGAGGTACGAGCGCGGGGTGGTTGCGCCAAGAAGTTCAGGGAGCGCATTGAGCGCCATCGATGCCGTTTCGATCTGCGGGGATACGCCTGTGACCTGAGCGGCGAAGTCGTCGACTCGACTCGCGACGGGAGGGAACAACCAGCTTCGATCGATTCCGTCAAGGGTGTTCTGTACCGATTTCACCTCGGCGGAAAGTGCTGCCACCGGCTCCTGCATGGCAACGACGCTGTTGAGGTCCACTCCATTGTCAGCAAGGTGGAGTGTGTCATAGGGGGCGGCAGACACAGTTGCCTGTGCAGTAGATGCAAGCGCTCGTCCGGCGCCTATGACCTCGGTAGCGGTGTTGAGATTGGCACCGATCACCGGGATGAGTTTCGCTGGGGCCATGAGCAGAGAATCGATGAACCCAGAGGCCTTCACGTAGTCGGTCTCAGCAGATTCAAAGGCGCCAGCGGCAGCTGCGAGATCACCGGACTTGGTCTCGGTGACGCCAGTGCGAGATGACGCGACTGCGTTGCGTAACGACGGCGTCGCCAGGGCGCTCAGGACAACACCGGTAATGACCGATACTGCAATGAACGCAACTGCGAGCATCCCGGCCAGTCGGACCCGCCGACGTATCTCGCCGGCACCGTGGCGAACTCCACTGATGAGCACAGGAACGGCTCCGACGATGACCAGCAGTGTGACCAGAAGCGTTGATGCACCTTCGGCTGGATGAAGCAGCGCGGTTACAGACAACGCACTGATCGCTGCCAGATGCCATGGCGGGGTTTTTGCCTGTCGTAGAGCGATGATGCCGAGCATGAGCGCAGCAACAGGGGCAATGAGCCAGATCGAACCGATGGTTACACCAACCGCTGCCGCCGTGAGCAGCAGCACCGGCGTGAGCGTGGCACGTGCAGCGGCGAGCACGACCAAAACGGCGAATGCAGCTGTCCAACACCGATCTACCGGGCTGTAGGCGGTGAATCCGGCGACAACTGACGCCCCTAGGAAACCGGCGGTGGCCGCAATCAAACTGATCGATGCTCGTTCAGCTGACGAGGTCATGGCAATCTTCCGGCAAGTTGGGGTGCACGCGAAAAGACCCTCACCGAAGTGAGGGTCTTTTCGTTACGAGTCAACAGTGCGTGTTCTGAAATCAGGCGTTGCTATGGGCGTTGCGGCGACGGACCGCGACCACCGAGATTCCGCCAGCGACCAACAGGACCGCACCGACACGCAGCAGTGTGGACGAGTCGGAGCCGGTGTAGGGAAGGTTGCCGGTCGTGCAGTTGTTACCGGCGAGGAACGCACAGGAATCCTCAACGCGGAACGTTCCGGTCGCGATCCGAGTTTCGCCGGATGTCACGTCAATGCCTTCAGCGGTGAAGGAGTAATCGCCGCTGGGGGTGCCGGCAGGAACGGTCCAGTCGAAGTCCACATTTCCGTCTGCATCAGCGATGACATCGAAGGCGTAGGGCTCAGGGATGCCGTCGCCGTTTGTATCGACATTGATTACGAGGTGGACAGTCGTTCCGGGGGTGTAACCCGTGAAGTGGAAATGCACGGGTTCAGTGGGTTCGATGATGTTGTCATCAGGTGCACCCGGGGTGACCTGCACGACAGTCGTTGCAGTGTCGGGCGGATAGGTGCTCGTGGGTGACCCAGCGCCGGCCTTGCCCACGCCCATGGAGAGCACCAACAGAAGTGCCATGGCAAAGGCAGCAAAAAGGGCGGGGAGAACCGCGCTGGCGCTGATAGTTGGTGCTGTGCTGCTCGGATGCTGGTTACGCACGGTCGCCATTGGGACTCCTCAGGTGGTTTGAACTTTTCTAAGTATTGCCGATCAGACCGTTGGCGTCCAGACTTTCGCTTATTCCGCAGGGATCCGATGCTCGGTCGGCTAGTTTTCCCCTGTGGAGAACCCCGGGTCCCCGACGGCCCTTGTGGTCTGTACCGCCAATATTTGCCGCTCACCGATGTTCGGCGCGCTGCTTGCACGTGACCTTGCCGCCGTTGGCTCACCGTTTCAGGTGTCCACAGCAGGCTTACTGGATTGGGATGAGCCTGCTGACCCCGATGCAGTGATTGCGATGATCGCCCACGGAGTCACACTCAGTGGGCACCGCAGTCGTCCGGTCGCTGATCTCGAACTCTCGTCATTCGATCTCATTCTCACCATGACCCGCGAGCACGTCCGGGAACTGGTGATTCGCGAACCGGACCTTTTGCCGGTCACCTTCACGGCAAAGTCATTTGCTCGGGCACTTGCGGCGCCCCGTGAGAACGCGCTGGTCGGGGACGTGGCCGATCGGGTGCGCTCCTTGTCAGCCGACCGTCCGCTTTCGGCGATGCTCGGAATGTCCCCTGATGACGATGTCGCCGACCCTTACCGGCTTGGGCAGGAGGCTTTCAACACAATCGCGGACGAACTCTCGGCACTCTCCCGGTTGATTTCCCTTGGGATGCGCGAACTCGTCGACTGAAGTTCGGTTTTCACGGACAGTCGCGCTGCTACCGTGCGGATTATGAGTGTGTTCGACTCGACCGGAGCGGCTTGGCAGTCATGATCAAACTCCCGATTGATTCCCCAATCTTCGTGGCCGGCCACGCCGGCTTGGTCGGTTCAGCAGTGGTGCGCCGGTTGCAGGCCGAGGGGTTCACCAATCTGATCACGGCAACACGGCATGAACTCGATCTGCGTGATCAGGCTGCGGTGAATGCGTACTTTGACTCCCGCCGCCCGCGCTTTGTTTTCCTTGTCGCCGGCACGGTTGGCGGCATCATGGCCAACTCGACCCGGCCCGCCGAGTTCCTCTACGACAACATGATGATCCACGCCACTGTGGTCGAGGCAGCCCGCGCATCGGGAACAGAGAAGCTGCTCTACCTCGGCAGTTCGTGCATTTATCCGCGCCTTGCAGATCAACCGATCACCGAGGACGCGTTATTGACCGGACCGTTGGAACCGACCAACGAGGCCTATGCCATCGCCAAGATTGCCGGGATCAAACTCTGCGACGCGTATCGCACCCAGTACGGCTGCAACTTCATCTCGGCGATGCCCACCAATCTGTACGGACCGAATGACAATTTCGACCTGACCTCAAGCCATGTGTTGCCAGCGCTTATGCGCAAGCTTCATGAGGCGAAACTTCGTGGTAATCGTCGGGTTGAAATCTGGGGTTCCGGCTTAGCGAAGCGAGAGTTCCTGCATGTCGACGACCTCGCTGAGGCTTGCGTGTTTCTTCTTCGCAACTATGACGAGGCAGGACCGATCAACGTAGGAACTGGCCTGGATCAGTCCATTCGCGATCTTGCCGAACTGATGGCGGAGATTGTTCATCCCGGCGCCGAACTTGACTTCGACACCAGTAAGCCCGATGGCATGCCGCGCAAGGTACTTGATGTCTCTCGGATCAATGCGATGGGATGGACAGCCTCGACGGCGCTACGCGAGGGCATCGCATCTACCTATGAATGGTTCCTCGCGAACCAGTAACTCTTCGGGAGCGTTGACCGTCGAACGCGACGACAGCTGCCTGGATTAGATGTCGAACCTGGCAATGACCGGAGCGTGGTCGGACCAACGTTCGGCGTAGGTCGCGGCGCGGTCGACAGTGCTCTCTGCGGCCAACGCGGCGAGTTTGGGTGAGGCGATGACATAGTCGATGCGCCATCCGGCATCGGTGTCGAACGCCTTGCCGCGATAGGACCACCAGGAATAGGGGCCGGCGACATCGCCGGCCATCGAGCGGCCGATATCGACCCAGCCGAGTTCTTCGAACCAACGATCGAAATAGGCGCGCTCCTCAAGCAGGAAGCCTGCCTTTCCGATATTGCCCTTCCAGTTCTTGAGGTCCGCTTCGCGGTGGGCAACGTTGAGATCCCCGGTGAGCAGCACATGACGACGGCCTTTGCGCAGTTCGGTTAATCGCTCGGTGGCCGCATCGAACCAGGCCAACTTCTCGGTCATACGTTCCGGGCTGGTCTCGTCGCCGGTGTGTGCGTACGCCGAGATCACCGTGAGCGCTGACCCGTCAGCGAGCTTGAGGTCGACTTCGACCCAGCGACCGTTATCGGTGAATGACCGATGGTGATCGCCGAACCGGGCGGCGCGATGCGGGGTTCGTGTGGCGACGGCGACTCCAGCCCGACCCTTGGCGAGGCTCTCGGCATGGGCGACGTGCCAACCCGGTCCGAGTAGGTCGGCCACCAGTTCGTCGGGGGCGCGTACCTCTTGCAAGGTGAGGATGTCTGGCTGACGCTCGTTGAGCCAGTCATGCATGCCTTTGCGCGTGGCGGCGCGCAGGCCGTTCACGTTGACTGATGCGACAGTGAGCATTGGTCAGTCCTCCAGTCCGCTGAGATCGCTGGGCACATCGACGGCGAGTGCCTGAAGCGCTTCGAGCGGCACGACTTCGAGCGTGCGTTCATTGGTGCTGGCAAGTACCACTGGGGCAGCAGCGCCGTCGCGCCAGGCTCGCAGCCAGTTGACCGCGGTGACACACCAGCGATCGCCGGGAACAAGCCCTGGGAATCGGTACTCGGGCATCGGGGTGGAAAGGTCGTTGCCGATGCTGCGCTGGTGGTCGAGGAACTCGGCGCTCACGACCGCGCAGATGGTGTGGCGGCCAACATCGTCAGGACCAGTGCTGCAGCAACCGTCGCGGAAGAAGCCGGTCATCGGGTCGGTGCCACAAGGTTCGAGGGGACCGCCGAGGACATTGCGTTCGTTCATGGTCCCAGTATCGCCCGCGGGCGCCGTTGCCGGAGCACCCTGGCTCGGATCTGGGATAAGACTCAGGTCATGTCTGCCGCTCGGAATCCTCATGCTGGTGCGCCCTTCACTGATGATGACGCCACCATTGCCGCCGCACTCGAGCAGGTCAGCGTTCCTGCGCTGCTCTGCTCGATGGTGCATCTCACTGGAGATCCATCGTGGATTCGTGGTGATCTCCGCCCTCAGTACGCGATGCTGAACGACTTTCAGAGCTCCATGCCCATCGAGATGCAGACTGAGGCTCGCCGTCGGGCGCTCGCTGCGATCATTGAGTACCGAGACGGAGGCTGCGTGCTTCCAGACGCTCCGGGCCCTGAGTTGATTCACGAGATGATGTCGTTTCTCGCCGTCGCCCCGGTTGATGACGCGGTGGTGCCCATGTTCACCGAGGACCTGCATCTCGACGGCGCCGATAGTCGGGCCATTGCGTGGGGAAATGAAATCTCCGCAGCCTCGCTCGCTGATTCGCATGTAGTGGTGATCGGCTGTGGCGAGTCCGGTTTGCTTACCGGCATTCGCCTCGCGCAGGCCGGGCTTCCCTACACAATCATCGAGAAGACCGATGGGCCCGGCGGAACCTGGCGAGACAACCGATATCCGGGAGCACGGGTCGATGTTGGCAGCCACTTCTATTGCTATTCGTTCGAACCATCTGAGCACTGGAGTGAGTACTTCGTTCGTCAACCCGAGCTACGCGCCTATTTCGAACGAGTACTTGAGAAGTATCAGGTTGGAGCCAATTGCCGATTCAATACTGAGGTCGTCGCTGCCACATGGGAGGAATCTTCAGGTCGGTGGCGAGTTGAGGTGCGCAGCGCTGATGGTTCCACTGACGTCATCGACGCCCGCGTAGTTATTAGCGCCACAGGTGCACTGAACGCCCCGAAGCTTCCCGACATCGACGGAATGGACACCTTTGCCGGCCCGTCGTTTCACTCGGCGCGATGGGATGAGTCGGTGGAGCTGACGGGGAAGCGGGTGGCGCAGATCGGTGCTGGCGCCAGCGGATTCCAGTTAGCACCTGCGATCGCTGATGAGGTTGACCATCTCACAATCTTCCAGCGCACCCCGCAGTGGATGTTCCCCAACATGAACTATCACCGTGCCGTTCCCGAGGGCGACGCATGGGCGATGCGGCATCTGCCGTTCTACACACGCTGGTTCAGATTCTTGATGTTCTATCCGGCTGCTGGTCTGAGCATCGAGAACTCGCGGGTTGATCCCAACTATGACGACAGCGACGGCATGGCTATCAGTGAGATGAATAGTTTCACCCGTGAGTGGTTCGGCGGTTGGATCACCTCACAGCTTGAGGATCGTCCTGATCTGCTCGAGCTTTCGATGCCCCAGTATCCGCCGACCGCCAAGCGCACCCTGCAGGACAACGGTTCCTGGTTGACCTGTCTGAAGAAGCCGAATGTCGAACTCATCCGCACCAGCATTGAACGCATCGTGCCTGAGGGAGTCGTCACCTCCGACGGCGTGCTGCATGAGGTTGATGTCATCTGTTATGCCACGGGATTCCGGCATAACGATTTCCTTTGGCCTATGACCATCACCGGCCGCAATGGCGTTGGTCTGCGCGAGCAATGGGGAGAAGAGCCTGAGGCGTTCCTGGGCATCGCCGTGCCGAGCTTTCCGAATCTGTTTTGTGTCTATGGGCCCGGAACCAACCTGGCGCACGGTGCCAGCCTGATCTTTCAATCGGAATGTCAGGTGAACTACATCATGAGCGCGATTCACGAACTTCTCGCCGGCGGTCATCGAGCGATGGAGCCCACCGGCGCTGCGTTTGAGCGCTACACGAGCCGGTACCGCTCTGAGATCGCGCAGATGGTCTGGGCGCACTGGTCAGTGAAGCATTCGCATTTCAAAAACAGCGAAGGTCGGATCTTCACGATCTCGCCGTGGCCCATCCCGACCTACTGGAACTGGACCAAGGCTGTTGATCCGGCCGATTACGAGTTCACCTGATGACTTCTGGCGTGGCTGACGAGGCCGGCTCGGGTGAACCGATCGAACTGCAGGCATGGCGCGACCTCTGTCGTCGGCTCGAAGCAGTGGGCGAACAACTGCTGTCGGCGCCGTACCCAGTTGAGGAGGCAGACCGAGTTGAGGGGTTCGCCCATCTGGCAGATCAGGTCCTGTGCTGGCTGGGGTGGTCGCTCGAACATTCCGATCCGGCGCAGCCGTTCTTCATGCGCCAAAACGATCTGGTGACCCAATGGGGTGGGCCGAATGCCGACAACGTGTACCGCCACGCCCGGATCGATCCGCAACGTCGCTATCGGATCCGCGGGCGGATGCATTCGGCCGAGGATTTCATCCTCGCTCTTCGGGCCGGATTTATGCATCAACAGCGCTGGGGCACGCTGGCGCAGTACACGGCATCGGATCTCGGCATCAGTGTCGGCGATGCGTTCGAACTCGAACTGGGTGGGCTCTCCGAAACGGGCGACGTGACGATTGATGCTGATGGTGTGATCCATCTACCTCTGCCGGAGGGCGCGGTCATGGCGTCGATCCGCGAGTACTACATCGACTGGACCGCTGATGAACCGGCGACGTTCACCATCGAATGTCTCGACACTTCGGGTGATGCGCCGCGAGTGACAGCGACGCAACTCGCAGGCCGGTTTGATGAAGCGGCCGCTGGCGTGGAGCATTCGATGCGGTACTGGAACCAGTACATGATTGATGAGCGAGCAGCGCGCGTGGACAACACGTTTGCTGGTTCCCTCAAACTGGAAAAAGGGCTGGCGGCAGCCCGCTACGCGTTTTGCTTCTGGAACCTTGCTGACGATGAAGCCCTGGTGATCGACACCGACCTGCCCCGCTCCCGCTACTGGAGTTTTCAGCTCTACGTCCCGGGATGGTTCGAAACCGTTGATCCAGTCACTCGCCTGACCAGTCGGAACCACACTCAGGCTGAGGTGCTCGATGGGAATCGGATTCAGATGGTCGTGTCCTCAGCTGATCCCGGTGTCCACAATTGGCTTGACACAGGTGGGCGGCAACAGGGGTTGTGCACGCTGCGTTGGTTTTGGCCCGAGGGAGACCAGGAGCCGACACCCACGGCCAGAGTGGTCGCAGTACGTGAGCTGCGCAGTGCACTCGACCCTGCGTCAATGGTGACAACACCGGCCCAGCGCCATGCCGAACTGGCCACGCGGCGATCACATCTGGCCTGGCGATTCCGGGTGTAGTCAGGCCCGAAGAATCCCGCCGCCATCAGCGGCGATTGTCTGACCAGTGATGTAGCTGCTTGCGTCCGACAGCAGGAACGCAATCAGCGGCGCGATGTCATGTTCAGCATCGCCGTCACGTCCGATGGGGTTGTTCGCATACATCGCCCGAAAGGCCTCAGCTCGCGCCGGATCGCCATCATCGTCGGCGGGTGCGCGATGCCCAGCCGATGCCGGAAGTACACAGTTGACCGTGATGCCGTGGCGACCCCATTCGGAAGCCGCCGTGCGGGTGAGCGAACGGATTGCCTCCTTCGAGGCGCCATAGGGGCCATAGCCCGCGGCGCCGGTGAGGCCGAGCGCGGAACCCATGGTCACGATGCGACCTCGACCGGCGACGCGCATCTGAGGGACTACTGCCTGCATGTACCAAAGTGCAGCTGCCGGCCCAGTGGACATGAGCAGTTCGAGATCAGTTGGTGTGACCTCGAGCAGTTCGGTGACCGGCCGGAACGATTGTGCGTTGAGCACAAGACCATCGATGCGACCAAACTCGTTCATTGCTCGAGCTGCAAGGTCGAATGCGCCAGTTCGCTCCGCGACATCGACGCAGGCTGTGAGCACTCGCGTTGTGCTGGAACGCAGCTGCTTGGCGATCTGTTCGAGTGGCTCGGCCCTGCGAGCGGTGAGCACAAGATGAGCGCCGCGCCCTGCGAGGTGTCGAGCGACGCCGGCACCGATGCCCCGGGAGGCACCGGTGATGATGATCACTCGGCCCTCGAGATCGGTGGGGTTAGGGGCGGGGTGCACGCCGAGAGCGTAGTTTCGGTCCCGTGACGACCGATCCAGTACGCACCGATACGCCGGGTTGGGTCACCGCCGTCAATGAGGGAGCCGTGGTTCCCATCGCGCTTGAGGCGGAACGACCGTTCGCCGTGCAGGGACTACTTGATGCCGCGCTGGCCCGGCGGGGCATAGCCGCCGGTGATGCGGGCGCATTCTGTGCCCCCGGTCCGGGCACTGGAGATGACTTCCTCGAACCGTTCGAACTGTTGCTTGACTCTCTTGAGCGTGATGCGGCGCTCACAACCCTGGGGCGTTGGATCACTCATCGTTTTCTGGATCGACTGCTTGATGTGCGGTTACAGATCGCGGCGTACGTCCGCGAGGACCCCGAAGTACGCGATGAGCAGATTGGTGAACCGATCGTTGTGATTGGCGCGCCGCGAACCGGTACAACCGCGTTGCACGCGTTACTTGCCGCTGATCATCGTCATCGAGTGCCCCTCGGTTGGGAGCTGCTTCGACCTGTGCCTCCGCCTCAGCGTGGTGAGCAAGATGGTCGAGTCGAACTTGCTGATGTTGAGTTGCGCCTCCCTCAGACCGTTTCGGGTGGCCTTGAATCCATCCATGCCTACAGCGGACGCATGCACAAGGAATGTCTCTCGGCAATGTCGTTCACCTTCCGCAGTGAGGAATTTGTGAGTCGCTACGCGACAACTCGGTATATCGAGTGGCTTGGTTCTTGCGATATGACGCCGGCCTATGAGATGCATCGACTCGTTCTGCAGATCCTGCAGCGACGCCAACCCACGGCTCGCTGGGTACTCAAATCGCCGGTGCATCTGCATAATCTCGATCCGTTGTTGGCGACCTATCCCGACGCCCGGCTGATCGTCACCCATCGTGATCCGCTGGCGATTCTGGGATCGGTCACAAACCTCATCGCCACGCTTCGTGGTGCTCACAGCGACCATGTTTCGGTCTCCGACATCGCTCGCTATCACGCCAATCTCTACCATTCGGATCTTGAGGGTCTGCGGGTGCGCACAGCGCGGGGATTCCCCGCGGATGTGTCGGTCGCGCATGCATCATTCGATGATCTGCGCTCTGATCCACTCGAAGTGGTTGCAAAGGTGTATGCCGATCTGCATATCGCACTGCCCGACGAGGTGCGCGCAGCGGTGGCGGTCACCAGTGAGAATCGCGCCGCGGAATCAGTTGGTGCTCATGCATGGAGTTTTGAGTCGTTGGGACTTGATCAGCGCCAGCAGCGAGATCGCTTTGCGGCCTACTGCGAAACGTTTTCGGTTGCGGAGGAGATTCGATGAACGTTGAAGATGCCTGGCCGCAGAAGCTCGAATCGCAGGAGCGGAAGTTTCTTGCCGGTCCACGTTCGCGCCGGCGCGAGCTGCTCACCGTTTTCCGGGTCGCCACCGAGTTTGTGTCGGGGTTCCGAAAGCTTCACTTCATGGGACCAGCGGTCACTGTGTTTGGGTCAGCCCGGAGCAAAGAGGGTGATGCAAACTATGCCCTCGGACGCGCCATGGGGGCCGCCCTTGGCGATCTTGGATTCGCGGTCATCACTGGTGGTGGCCCCGGAGCGATGGAGGCGGCGAATCGGGGAGTGAAGGATGTGGGTGGCCTGAGCATCGGATGCACGATCCAACTTCCCCACGAACAGGTCTCGAATCCCTATCTCGATATCAGTATCGACTTTCGGTACTTCTTCGTTCGCAAAGTGATGCTTGTGAAGTACTCGTATGCATTCGTGGTGATGCCCGGGGGGTTCGGCACTGTTGATGAATGGTTCGAGGCGCTCACGCTTATCCAGACCGCCAAGATTCATGAGTTCCCGGTGGTGGTGATCGGGGCTGAGTACTGGGCTCCCATTGTCAAGCAGCTCGAGACCATGGTCGAAGCGGGGATGATTTCCCGGTCCGACCTTGACCTGCTGCTGGTCACTGATTCGGTCGAGGAAGCGGCCCGTCATATCGACGAGATCTGTGTTTCGCGCTTCAATCTGGGTCGCGTTCTCCGTCCGATTCGGGCACTTGGGGAGAGTCCGATTCGGCCCTGAACTGGAGGTGCTTCCTGCGCAAGCCGGTAATGGGGCAGACTGTGGCCACGCTCCTCACGAGGGGCGTTCCTCGAACGGATAGTCATGAACATCCTGGTGGTAGGCGCAGGCGGCGTGGGAGCGTCGATGGCCTCGATCGCAGAAACACGTTCTTTTTTCAACACGTTCACACTCGCAGATATCTCTCTTGAGTCAGCGCAGCGGGCGATTGCCGAACTCGATGACCCCGGACGGTTTGTCGCCGCGCAGGTCGATGCCCGAAACGAAGCTGACATCGTTCGCCTCATTGAAGCGTCGAAGGCCAACATCGTTGTCAACGCATGCGATCCGCGCCTGAACGAACCAATCTTCAACGCGTGCTTCACCGCCGGCGCCCATTACATGGACATGGCGATGACGTTGAGTAAGCCCCATCCGAGCGATCCCTTCAACCTCGTGGGCGCGCCGCTCGGCGAGGTGCAGCTCGCTGCCGATCAGCAGTGGCGCGACAAGGGACTCCTTGCGTTGGTGGGCATGGGTGTCGAACCGGGTCTGTCTGATGTGTTTGCCAAGTACGCCGCCGATGTGCTGTTCGACACGATCGATGAGATCGGCGTCCGTGACGGCTCGAACCTTTCGATCGACGGCTTGGACTTCGCGCCGACCTTCTCGATCTGGACCACTATTGAAGAGTGTCTGAACCCGCCGATCGTTTGGGAGAAGGAGCGGGGTCTCTACACGACTGACTGCTTCAGCGAACCCGAAGTTTTCCATTTCCCCTCGGGCATCGGACCCATCGAGTGCGTCAATGTTGAGCATGAGGAAGTTCTGCTGATTCCCCGTGAGGTTGACTGCAACCGCGTCACTTTCAAGTACGGGTTGGGCGCTGAGTTCATTGATTGGCTGAAGACATTCGCGTATCTCGGCCTCGACTCGACTGAGAAGATCAAGGTGGGCGACTCTCGTGTTGCGCCACGCGACATGCTTGCTGCGCTGCTTCCCAACCCGGCCGAGTTGGGCCACCTGATGCACGGAAAGACCTGCGCTGGCACCTGGGTACGCGGCACCTACGACGGTGAATTGCGCGAGGTGTACCTCTACCACGTGGCCGATAACGAGACCACGATGCGCGACTGGGGTTCGCAAGCGGTGCTGTGGCAAACCGCGATCTGCCCGGTGGTCGCTCTCGAGCTCATCGCCACCGGCGGATGGGAGGGCGTCGGCGTGCGTGGCCCCGAGGCATTCGATGCTGCTCGCTACCTCAATTTGCTGGCCGACTACGGCTCCCATCACGGCATCCTCGAAATGGGCCCAGGCCTGTGGCCGACTCCCAAGCCAACTGGTCAGCCCGGTTGGGATCGACCGGTGAAGCGAGCCATCAAGCCCTGAGGTTCTGCACCGGTGGGGTATGAGACCTGGGATCGAATTCGTAGCTGATGCTGTCGAGCGTTTCGGGTTGTCCTCAGGCAGGATGGGTGCATGCGGTCAATCCTGGCGAGTGTGATGCTGATTCTGACGCTCGCGTCCTGCGGTACCGCCGGAACATCCTCGGCGCGGTCACCGTTGTCAACCGACGGTGCGAGTCCGACCACTTCCACGGTTTTGGGGGCGAGACCGGAGGAACAGTTCGGACCGTCGGGGGCGCCTGTGTCGAGCGTCAGTCCCATCGGTGTCGGGGTTTCACAGGTCGTCGTTACTGATCCCAGTCGAGCGACCGCACCTCGACCGCCGCTGCCAGGGTCATCCTCGCGAACGCTTGCGCTCACCATTCGCTATCCCATCAACGAACCGGCCTCGGTTCGTGAACTCTCGGATATCGAGCCCTACGGTCGCTGGCCGTTAGTTGTATTCGCCCATGGCTTCGACGCATCCGCCGACACGTATGCACCGTAGCTTCACGCCATCGCTGCAGCTGGGTTCGTGGTGGTCACACCCGAATTCCCGTTGGCGAGTAGCTCGATTCACGCTCCCGCGGTGGAAGGCGATGAACCTGCCCAGGCGCGAGATGTGAACTTTCTTGTGGACCTGTTCGTCGACTCCAAGGCGCCGGCCCCATTCGATCAGGTGATCTCACCAGGACCGGCTGGGGTCATGGGGCATTCTGATGGTGCTCAGACAATGCTGCTATCGGGATATGCACCCGCATATATCGACCGGCGTATCGGAGCGGTCGTGGCTGTGTCTGGCCGGTACAGCGCCTTCGGGGGTCAATGGTTCGGTCTCGGTGCTCCACCCATGCTCGTGTTACAGGCGTCTGCTGATGAGTTGAATTCGTTTACGTACGGGATCGAACTTGTGCAGAAGGATCTCCATGCTGCGCAACTCGTCGCCGTCGACGCAGTGACCCATCTCGGTGCGGTCACCGATCCCGCGGCAGTACCGCCAGTGGCGAATCTCGTTGCAGACACATTTGCGTTTCGACTTCGCGGTGATCTTGCGGCGCAGCTGCGCCTTTCCGATGACCTCGGCCGACCACCGCTGCGTTTGGTCGCCTCGCATGAGGGCTGAACCTCGGCGACTGATGGAGCATCGCACTAGGTTGCCTACCGATCGGTGAGTGAAAGAGCCGATCAGTAAAATGATCGATCACTGGGAATCGGGGAGTCATGTCAACTGTCGAGGTCATCTCTGTCGAGCCGCATATCTCGATGATCCGGTTGAATCGCCCTGATCGCCTGAATGCGCTCACCTTTGAAATGGTCGCCGAAATTCACGACGCGCTCGATGCGGTGGGCAATGACCCTGAGTGCAAGGTCGTCATCCTCACTGGCGAAGGCCGCGGATTCAGCGCTGGCCTTGATCTCAAAGATTGGGGCACCGCTCCCGGGCCCGGCGAACATCCACATGTCCGCGCTGGCATCGATGCGCAGACGTTCATCTCCAACCTCACTGTTCATATGCGAGATCTTCCCCAGGTGATCATCGCGGCGGTGAACGGCCCGGCGTTCGGTGGTGGCCTGGCGCTGGCTTGTGCTGCTGACATCCGACTGGCTGCGCCGAGCGCACGTTTCTGCTCGGCGTTCATTCGCACCGGACTTTCTGGAACCGATATCGGCATCACCTATTTGTTGCCGAAGTTGATCGGTAACGCCCGAGCCTTTGATCTCATCCTCACCGGCCGCGATATCGATGCGGCCGAGGCGTTACAGATGGGTTTGGTGTCACGAGTCTCCGAAGAAGGAGCACTCGATGAACTGGCTCTTGGCTACGCCCGACAGATGGCGGCGTATACGGCGACGGGGCTCCGCACCACCAAAGAGGTGCTCTGGCACAACACCGATGCGCCCAGTCTGGCTAGTGCGCTCGCGGTTGAAATCCGCAATCAGAACCTCATGCAATATGCCCCGGATGTGCGCGAGTACATGAAGAACTATCGCCAACAGACCACTGGTGGCTGATCGCTGCGTGCTTCCGCGTTTGATTAGCGGATGGCGCCGAGGTGCACGACGTACCACTGACCACGCCATGAGATGAGCGAGCTCACCGGGATCACCTTTGTGGTTCCTCCCACATCGAAGCGCAGCTTCGTGCCGTAGACCCGCCAGTAGCCGATCAGGTTGTATTCCTCACCGGGCTTGACCCAGACAGCAGCATCGGGAACATCCACGCCGACATAGGTCGCGTTTGCGGCACCGGCACCGAGTTGTGTGTGGGCGTCATGGGTGTCGGTCTTGAACTCGGCGATCAGTCGGTTCTTCCAGTCGGCCGCCGGATCGGTGTTCTTCTTCACCTGTTTGTAAGCCTCGACCGGGAAAAACGAGGAGAGGGCGATGGTGTGATCATCAGCGATGATGGCTCGCCCAAGCGCTGTCATTCGTTCCTGGAATTCGGCGCTCGATGCAGTCGGCTTTTCATCAGTTTGAGGCAGGGTGGCCCGATTGATTGTGGAGGTCGGAGCGACGGTGGTGGTGGCTTCGGTGGAGGCCGGAGCGCTTTGGTGGTTTGAGGAACCGCCCGAGCAAGCGCTCAGCACTGGCGCAACAATCAGCAGGCCGACTGCGAAGCCGAGCGCGGTGCGGTTGGCAAAACGGCGATGGCCATGGATTGGCATCAGATGGCCCGGTAGAGGAGATAGAACCCGAACCCCACCTCAATGGTGAGGGTGATGACTCGCTGATGGTTCGTCACGAATCGGGTCACCGCAGCAAAGATGGGAACTGACCGTCGGGGCAGACCAATGCGAATGAGCATCGGCACAGTGACCGGGATCGAGGTGATGGCCAGCGCGATGGCCACTGCAATCACCTTCGCTGAGGTGGACGCTGCAGACTCGCTCACTGTGTGCATCGCGGGCAGGTACAACACGATGGTGGACAGATTGCTGATCATGAGACCGAAGCCAAGGGCATAGACCGCAAGCAGCCCACTCTCGGTTTTGGGGTCGCTGGTCTGCACAGGTGTTCCGGTGTCGCTGTGTGTGCGAGAACGCAGCAGCGATATCACCGCAAGTGATAGCAGCACGATGCCGAGCAGCCCATAGACATCGTGGGTGACCTGGACCTGCGTGGCGCTTGGCTGCGAGTGATGACTGACTAAAAGTCCGCCAACGGTAAGTGCCGCAAGCACCGTGAGCACACCGAAAGCGAAACTGGCACCTCTGGCAAGCGATCGACGACCACCAAGAACGAGGACGATTCCGGCCAGAACTGTGGGGCTCACTGCGGCGCCGAGAGAAAGCGGGATGACCTTGCTGAGGAGATCGTTCATCGTGCGATGACGCTAACCGTTGGTCGGCGAGTTGGAGGTTCTCTCGTACGCGTTCCATCGAAGGCGGGAGATGACCACAAACACCAGCATCAGCACTGATGTGGTTGTGAAAACGCTGAATCTTCCGAAGCTGCCATAGAGAGCAGAGCCACCGAGCGCGGCCAGTCCAGCGACAGCAAGACCAGTGGCGCCGAGGAGCCCCTGGCCGGTGGCGAGTTGCTCCGGAGGGGTGCTCATAGCCACCGCCACCTGATTGCCGGGCATGGTGAATGCATCGGCGCTGGCGTGCACTCCGGACACCACGATCAGCAGCCACAGCGGGCCGATGCCGTAGACGAAGGTGCATGCTGCGGCCACAGTGATGCTGAGGGTGAGCACGCGGATTGGTCCGCGTGACTGGGCAAGAGCGCCACCTCGTGAGGCGAAGAAGATCATGGGGAGCGTGAAAGCGCTGACTGTGACGCCAATGAGCCAGGTCGGCGCATTGAGGTCGCGAAGCAAAATTGCCCAAATTGCCTCGAACATCCCAATGGTCAGGTAGAAGGCGATTGCAGCAGCGAGGGCCGATTGCATTGCTGGGCGGGCAATGAGCGAACGCAGGGCGCGCTGTGTGCGGTCCTGCGGTCCTGAGGTGAGATTGACCCGTTCGATGAGGATGAACACGACCACGTAGGTGACGAAGAGAAAGAGAAACGGCGCGCGCAGGTTGATCAACTGCGCCAGCACAGCGGCGATGAGCGGACCGAGCACGAATCCGCTGACGTCGAACGCCGTTTGTCGACCGAGGTTTGCCCCGACCCGAGCGGGATCCCTGGCGATGACAACCCGCCGCACTGCGGGAGCGACCATGCCAGTTCCCAATCCGAACAGCAGTCGACCGCCGACCCACTGCCACAGGTCGGTGGCGAAGACCATCCAGAGCATGCTGGCTGCCGCGATGCCCATGCCGGTTCGGACCATCAGCGCTGTCCGACCACGGTCAGCGAATCGGGACAGGAACATCTGGGAGGCAAAACCGCTGGCGAATCCGGCGAACGCAATCAGCCCGACAGCTCCATCGGTGAAGTGGAATTTGTCTCGGATATCGGCGAGGAGTGTGAACACGATGCCGTACCCGATCGACATCAATGCGGTGAGGATGAACAGCAGCCACAGCGCTGATGGGGGTCGATCATCCCCAGGTTCGGAGGGCGCGATTGATTGGTTTTGGTCAGTCATGTTGCCCCCTGTGTGCGGAGAACCTAGCCCGCTCGGTGTCGGCGAGGCTTTGATGGGAACACCGCAACGGGGTGGTGCCATCGAGGAGGTCCACTGCGATGATCGCCGAACATGACCTCTGAGGAACGCAGGGACGCGATCATCTTTTTGGTGATCGCGTTCGTTGCGCTTCCACTGCTCCCGAATCGCTCATTCGGTCCCTACGGTGCCCTCAATCCGCACCGCATCACCCTCGCAGTGCTTGCGTTTACAGCGATCTCGTCGCTCGGATATCTCGCAGTACGAGCGGTCGGCCCTCGTCGTGGGTCCGCTGTTGCCGGCTTTGCTGGCGGATTCGTCTCGGCAACGGCAACTACGGCGATGCTGGCCCGTCGATCCCACGACGGGGAAGACAGTTCGGTCATGGTGTCAGCAGCGCTCTTGGCCAGTGTGGCGACGTTCGTGCAACTGGTGGCAGTTCTCGCCGTTGTCGATCGAAAATTGTCCTGGCAGATCCTGCCGGCCTGCGCGGTTGGCATTGCTGTACTGCTAGCGCTTGGCGCGGTCGGGTTTCGTAGATCTGCGGATCGGGAACCGTCGGCTGTATCCGGCGACGAGCTGACGCAAGGTCACGCGATCAACCCAAACGGCGCCGATGGTGTTCGGTCGCATCCGTTCTCCTTGCGCGCTGCGCTGCTGTTCGCCATGGTGCTGACCCTCGCCTCGTTTTTGGGCGAGTGGGCAGCGGCATCGTTGGGCGGTGGCGCGTCGGTTCTCGTCGCAGGCTTCACCGGCTTGGCTGATGCCCATGCCGGAGCCTTGGCCGTGGCATCGATGTCGCTTCAGGGTGATATCTCCTCATCGACCGCCGGCCTCGCCGTGGGGGCAGCGGTCCTGGGCAACATGGTCGTCAAGGTGGTTGTGTCTCTTGTGCTCGGAGGACGGGGTTTCGGTCTCCGATTCGCCGCTGCTGTCGTGCCGGCGACTGCAGCATTCGTCCTATGCGCCTCGCTCTCGGGTTGAGCAGACGCTGGGGGTAGCGTGACCAGAAGTCCGTGCTCGCGGACGTTGGTGACGAGAACGCGATCCGCCTCATGGGTCGGGAGGAGCCGGGATGCCAGAGTCCGGAATGCCAGGGTCCGAGAGTGCTTCGGAATCTTCGATGCGTATTGATATTTGGTCCGATGTCGTCTGCCCATGGTGCGCGATCGGTAAGGCACACCTCGATGAAGCACTTGGTTCCTTCGAACATGCCGACGAGGTCGTCATTCGCTGGCACAGCTTCGAACTCGATCCGAGTGCGCCTGCGGTACGCACGGGCAACTATGCGGGAATGATTGCCAAGAAGTACGGCATGGACGACGAGCAGGCCCAGGCGATGGTCGATCAGATGACCGCGCGCGGCGAAGCCATCGGCGTGGATTTCCGATTCGATCGGGTGCAGCCCGGGAACACCTTCGATGCCCACCGGGTCATTCATCTTGGCGGTCTGCGCGGTATCCAGACCGAGGTGAAGTCACGAATGCTGAAGGGTTATCTGAGCGATGGTGAAGCCATCGGACTACCCGAGGTGGTGCACAAGCTCGCTGTTGAGGCCGGACTCGACCCCGATGAAGTCACCGCAGTGCTCGAGACCGAAGCGTTCGCCGATGATGTGCGCGCCGATGAACTGCTGGCCTCACAGCTCCAGGTCACTGGTGTGCCGTTCTTCGTGTTCGACGGTCGGCTGGCAGTTGCCGGAGCGCAACCGCCGGAGGTCCTTCTCGAGGTACTGCAACGGGCATGGTCCGATCGTGAACCTCAGCTCGAGATTGTCGCCGACGGCGATGCCTGTGGCCCTGAGGGCTGCGAGATCTGAGCGGCTAGGCCGAGCGGGTCTCGGGCAGGCGAACGAGCGGGATCGTGCGTTCGGTTTTGGCCTGATAGTCGGCATACCAAGCCCGATCGGCAATGAGTAGATCCCAGAGCCGGTCGCGCTCCGCGCCCTCGGCGAGGACATCAGGGGCCGACCAGAACTCACCGTTTTGCACGCGGACGTACACCTCGGGGTTGGCCTCGCTATCGCGCAGGTTGATGTACCAGGACGGATGGGTGGGGAACCCGGCATAGGACGCCACCACAACGCGCACACCGTCCGGGTCAACCCAGTACGGCAGCGCGATCTTGTGTTCCTTGCCCGACTTGCGTCCGATGGTGCGGATCATGACGTGATGCATGTCAGCGACAACCCACACGGCATCGTCGTTGCTGGTCTCCAGTGCGGCGACGTGCATCTCGGTGATTTTCGGGATGTCCTCGTGCGAGGGGGTATCCCAACCCTGATCAACCTTCTGTTCACTGCTCATGGTGTGTCCTTTCGATTACTCGAACATGTTCTTGGTGCTGCATGTGTGTTGATCTGCCTGAGCGATGCTCAGAGCATGATCTCCCCACCGTTGACATTGAGATCGGCGCCGGTGATCACAGATGCGTAGTCCGACGCGAGGAACGCAACAGCGTTGGCACAGTCGGCATCGTCGGGGATGATGCCGAGGGGAATGTCTTTGGTGATCTCGGCAATGACGTCTTCGCGTGTGCGCCCGGACGACACTGAGAAATCCACATACATCTCAACCGGGGGGCCCCACATCCAGCCCATCGAGGCGGTGTTGACCCGAATGCCCGACGCGCCCAGTTCCTTAGCCAACATGCGGGCTGCTGCAGTGAGGGCGCCCTTCGATGAGGCATATCCGGCCTGAGCCAGAAGCGGCTTCTTCTGGATCATCGAGTTGATGAACACGATGGAGCCACGACCGGCCGGTTGCATTGCCTTCGCCACCTTCTGGGTGAGATCGAGGGTGCCGAACACGGTGACGTCGTAGGCCTTCTTCCAGTTGGCGAAATCGGCGTCGGTGAACATGGTGAACGCAGGTGGGATGAACGCGCTGTTCACCAGACAGTCGATGCGGCCAAACTCGGCGAGCGTGGCGTCGACGAGATTCTGGGTGCGCGCAGGATCAGAAATATCAGTGGGGCACACGAGCACTCGACGTTGTGGCCATTGACGCTTGATCTCGGCCGCAACCTCTTCCAGCTTGGATTCGGTGCGAGCAGCGAGGACCACGTCGGAGCCCTCGCGAGCAAAGACATAGGCCAGTTCCTGTCCGAGCCCCGGGCCAATACCCGAGATAATCGAGACCTTGTCAGTGAGCATCATTAGCGTTCCCCTTCGCGAGACATCAGTACGAGTCGTCACCACGAATCGTCGTTGTTTGCTACCACGGATCGCGAGACGTGTGGGACGGGACCTGACATCGGCGATGGCCGGTAGTCTCGGAACCGATCACTGGGGGAGCGATGCGAACGAGTCTGGTCATTGGGGGAACGGGCCCGACGGGCATTCATATCGTGCAGGGCTTGGTTGATCGCGGTGATCGCGTGGCCATTCTGCACCGGGGCACCCATGAACGTCCCGAGACGCCAGCCGAGGTTGAACATATCCACGCCGATCCCTATGACGTTGACTCGCTTCGCGAAGCGCTCGCCGGACGCCAGTTCGATCTCGTGGTGGCTATGTACGGCCGACTACGGCGCATTGCCGAGCTCACGGTGGGCATCACTGAACAGTTCGTCTCGGTGGGTGGGGTCCCGGCCATTCGAGGATGGATGAATCCGTGGCTGTTCGAACCCGATGGTCTGCCCATCCCGGTTGATGAACAAGCGCCGGTTGTTGCCGAAGCCGCCGAGGATGAGAAGGGATATCGGGTGGCGCGCACTGAGCAGCACGTATTCGCCAATCATCCTCGGGCCGCGCATTTTCGCTATCCGTACGCGTATGGTCCCCTGCAGGTTGTGCCGCGCGAGTGGAGCATTGTTCGCCGTGTGCTCGACGGGCGAACCCGCATGATCATTCCTGATGATGGGCTCACGCTGCATCATCACGGCTACACCGAGAACCTCGCCCATGCCGTGCTGTGCGGTATTGATCGTCCTGATGATGCAGCCGGGCTTGTCTTCAACTGCGGTGACGATGAGGTACTGAGTATTCGGCAGGTTGTTGAGATTGTGTGTGCGGCACTTGATCATGAGATGGAACTGATCTCAATGCCGTTTGATCTCGCAACACCTGCTCGTCCACTTGTTGCCCAACCCGCACCGACCCATCGAGTGCTGGACACCTCACTTCTTCGCCAACGGCTGGGCTATCGCGATCTCGTTTCAGCTCGTGAGGCCGTGGCCCGAACTGCCCGATGGCTCGCTGCGAACCCGATTGCCGCCGGTGCGACCGAGGAGATCGTGCTTACCGATCCGTTCGATTACGCAGCAGAGGACGCACTTATGGACGCATGGATTCGTGCTGTCGCCTCGATTCCGCAACCGCAGTTTGCTGGCCGGGAGCCGGGCGTAGGCCTCGCCTACAGCGGTCCTGGGGGACGAGCCCGCACCCAGGCAACCTTCGAGGAATAGCAGATCGGTTTCGCTGGTTCGAGCGGTTTCGTCGCAGCAGTGGCAGGTTCCTCGCCGCTAGGGTCCGGCAATGACCTATCGAGTGGTGATCTGGGGAACAGGCAATGTCGGGCGACCGGCCATCCGTGCAGTGGCGGCGCATCGAGATCTGGAACTGGTCGGCGTGATTGTTGCCAATCCGGACAAGGTTGGACGCGATGCCGGCGAACTGGCGGGAATCGCCCCGCTCGGTGTGCTCGCCACCGATGACACCTCCATTGCGTTCGCAGACGACGTCGATGCTGTGGTCTATGCCGCCACAGCCGACACCCGACCCATGGAGGCCTACATGGATCTCGAACGCTGCCTGCGTTCGGGTCGCAACGTGGTTTCCACCTCGTTCTACCCACTGCTGCATCCCGGCAGCATGCCAACCGAACTGACGGGCTTGCTCGAACCGGCATGGATCGCCGGCGGGTCGTCGGTGTTCGTGTCAGGTATTGATCCGGGCTGGGCACTCGACATCCTGCCGGGACTTGTGAGCGGTGTGGGTGCGGGCATCGCCGAGATCCGCATCCAGGAAGTTTTCAACTACGCGCTCTACGACCAGCCCGACGTGGTGCGAAACATGATTGGTCTTGGTGGCCCCATGGAGGTCAAGCCACAGATGCTGCAGGATCTCTCATTGCACATGGTGTGGGCCCCGATGGTGCGCATTGTGGCGGAGATGCTTGAGGTTGAACTCGATGGCATTACGACATCGGTTGAGATGCTTCCGCTCGAACGCACGCTCGAGGTTGATGGCATGGGCACCTTTGAGGAAGGAACGCTTGGAGCGTTCCGCTTTGATGTCACCGGCGTGGTGCAAGGTCATCCGCTCATCGTGGTGGAACATGTCACCCGCATCGATGACGAATGTGCGCCGCACTGGCCTCAGCCGCTGTCACCAGGCGGGGAGCATCGCGTCGTCATGTCTGGACATCCGCATCTCACGGTGAGCGTGCATGGCACCGAACCGGGCGAACCCGGTGCGGCTGGTGGCGGCAACGCCACGGCGGCCAATCGCATTGTCAATGCCATCCCCGCGGTGTGCGCAGCCGCACCTGGGCCACTTAGCCCGCTTGATCTGCCGCTAATCACCGGAGCGGCGCAATTGCGGCTGGGTTAGTCCGCAATCGCGAGTTCGTTCAACAGCTCGAGATAGGTCTCAAACGGTTCGACCGCGAGTCCGTCGACCTTGCCGAGGTCATCCCAGCGGCGCAGTGCGCAGGCATCGGCGAAACCCGGGTTGCGCTCGAATGCGAGCGCCTCGTCAGCACTCATTGGCCCACCTTGTCGGGCCAAGCTGGCGACCGAACCTTTCGAGAGTGCGACGAGGTAGTCAGGTTCGGTCGCGGCGAGATACCGCTTGGCCCGCACATGCAGCGCAATCGGAGCAGTGATCGTCGGAGGGAACAAGCCGGCGAGAGCGGCGGCGCCGACGTCCTCGTGATGGGCCGAGATTGGTTCGGCAACAGAGCCGCCGGCTTCGAGGTCAAGCAGATGACCGATGTC
>CANFQA010000004.1 GCA_947449015.1 Microthrixaceae bacterium
CTAAGGTTGAAAACGTCCACTGACGAGAAGGCACGATGTCGAAACCAGTTCCCTCAGAGATCGCCGACGACGACATTCACGAATGGATCTCATTCGAACATCGCGGCGAGACGTACACCTTCGATCTCACCTGGCTGCTCAGCAACTGGAACTGCATCTATGGAAACGGCTGCCTCGGAATCGGCGAAACTGCTGCCCCTGAGGCACATCTGGGCTGCTGTTCGCATGGCGCCCATTTCGTTGACAAGAGTGACCGGGCACGAGTTCGAGACGCTGCCGCGCGTCTGCGAGCAGATGAGTGGCAGTTCAAGGCAGTCGCCGAGGAGCTCGGAGGCCCTATCCAAAAAGTCGATGGTGACTGGATGACCCGTGTCCACGAGGGCGCATGCATCTTCCTGAATCGCCCAGATCATCCTGAAGGTCCCGGCTGTGCGTTCCACAACTCGGCAATTTCACGAGGCGAGAGCTACCTCGACTGGAAGCCTTCGGTGTGCTGGCAGGTCCCGATCCGTCTCGACTTCCACACTGACGACAACGACTACACAACCAATATTCTGCGCGAATGGAAGCGCCGCGACTGGGGTGATGGCGGCGCTGATTTCCACTGGTGGTGCACCGAGGATCCCCGGGCATTCACCGCGACGAAGCCGGTGTATGTCGGCTCCCGTGAAGAAATCGTCGCACTGGTCGGCGAGGAGGTCTACGACCACCTTGTGGAGTTGATCGCGCAGCGACCAACCGAGGTGCTTGTCCCTCACCCGTCACTTCGACGACGCCTGGCGAGCGACTGACTCAGTTCTTGTTCGCCCTGCGCCGATCTGATTCCTTGAGGATGCGCTTGCGCAGACGCAACGAGGTCGGCGTCACTTCCACCAGCTCATCGTCGGCGATGAACTCGATTGCCGTCTCGAGCGTGACATCTCGCGGTGGCACCAGTTTGATGGCTTCATCGGTGGAGTGCGTACGGATATTGGTCTTCTGCTTCTCGCGCACAGCGTTGACGTGCATTTCGTCAGCTCGGGAGTTCTCGCCAACAACCATTCCCTCATAAACCTTCTCGCCGGGACCGACGAAGAGTTCGCCTCGCTGCTGCAAATTGTCGAGGGCGTAACCAGTTGTCACTCCGTCGCGATCGGAGATCATCGCTCCACCCTTGCGGGTCGGGAGATCGCCGACCCACGGGGTCCACCCGGCATGATGCTGATGCATAAGGGCTGTGCCTCGTGTGGCTGTGAGCAACTGCGACCGGAATCCAATGAGTCCACGTGCCGGAGCCTCAATGGTCACCACGGTGCGGCCAGTATCTCCGGGGCGTAGATCAGTGACCTTGCCCTTTCGAGGTGCAAGCGCCTGGGTGACAGTGCCCACATGCTCGTCAGGGACGTCAATGACTGCTCGTTCGAGGGGCTCGTGGCGCTTGCCGTCGATATCGCGAACGATGACCTCAGGCCGGCTGACCTGTAGCTCGTAACCCTCTCGGCGCATGGTCTCAATAAGCACGGCGAGTTGGAGCTCTCCACGCCCTGCGACCTCAATGATGTCGGGTGAGGATGTCGGCTCAACTCGGATTGACACATTGCCAAGGATCTCTCGATCGAGGCGCTCGCGAAGATGGCGCGAGGTGAGGAACGATCCCTCTTTACCGGCCAACGGCGAAGTGTTGACGCCAAAAGTCATACGCAGTACCGGTTCGTCAACGGTAAGACGAGGAAGCGGATTCGGGTGGGCAGGATCGGCGAGAGTGTCACCGATCTCGACCTCCGGGAATCCGGCCACGATGAAAAGGTCGCCAGCTTCAATGAAGTCAGCTTCGAGCCGAGTGATTCCCGAGAAGGTCATCAGCTGGCTGAGTTTCCGCTTGAGAGGAGCCTGCCCCTCGTCTTCCTCAAGGAGCGCGATCTGCTCGTTGCGACGCAGCGTGCCTTCCATGACCCGCCCGATAGCCAAACGGCCGAGATAGTCAGAAGCATCGAGGTTCGTAACGATGGCCTGAACCGGAGCCGCTGGGTCACCCTTCGGTGCTGGGACAGTGCTCACGATCGCTTCGAAAAGTGCAGTGAGATCATCAGACTCGCCTGGCATTCCAATGCCCGAGACAGCCTTCCCATCACGGGCAATGGCAGAAATCACCGGGAAGTCAATCTTGGACTCGTCGGCATCAAGGTCAAGGAACAGCTGATAGATCTCGTCGAGAACTTCTTCGGGGCGTGCATCGGCTCGATCAACCTTGTTCAGCACCACCACGGCAGGCAGGTCTGCAGCTAACGCCTTCGAGAGCACATAGCGGGTCTGCGGAAGCGGACCTTCGGCGGCGTCAACGAGCAAAATGACGCCGTCGACCATGGTGAGCGCACGCTCTACCTCGCCACCGAAATCGGAGTGGCCGGGAGTGTCGACAAGGTTGATACGGACACCGTTCCAGGTGACCGACGCAGCCTTGGCGAGGATGGTGATGCCCCGCTCGCGTTCCTGGTCGTTCGAGTCCATGACTCGGTCCACCACTGCTTGATGCTCGCTAAATGTTCCGGTGGCACGAAGGAGGGCGTCAACCAACGTGGTCTTACCGTGATCGACGTGGGCCACTAGGGCCACACTGCGCAGTTTTTTTTCGTCGGCGGGGGGCACGATCGAGGTTCCTCTCGGTGGGTTTCCACCCGACCGAAGGATCGGGGGGCCTAGCTGGTCCAGGCGCTTTCGTCCTGTTCTTTGTCGTACATGCACCAAGTGGAGTGGTCGTGGCCGGGATCGGCGCCACACTCCGGACAGGGCTCAGCATCCTTCGCATCGAGGATGGCATCGAGATTGTCATTGGTGCGCTTGAGTGCTCGGGCTTCTTCGAAGCGCCGATGTCGCCCCTTTTTCACGGGTTAGCTCCCGTCGGTGAGATTTTCGTCAGAGTGTACTGGGGGCCTAGGAGGTCAATAGCACCTAGGCCCGAGGAGCGAACTTAGCAGCCGGAGCCACTCATACGGTGGTTCTCAGTCGGAAACTGCCGCACTGGCCGGCCGGTGGCTTCGCTCCTCAATCACGAGTTCACCGTTCCCGGCAAAGGCCACCGCTACCTGTCCGTCGACCAGACGCCGTATGGGGTCGCCGACCAGCTGTGCCCGCCAGCCCGAACCCAGCCGAGCGTCGGGGACGCCGCCAAGGAACTGTTCGAGATCGCCCCGGGTTGCCAGCAATGTTGTGTCGATCTCCAGATCTCTGGCCATCTGACTGACCCATGCGGAGATCAGTGCCACTGCCGGGCGCAGGTCACGATCGAGCGGTGCGATGACGGCGGAGGCGCCTGAAGTTCTGGGTGGCGCATCCAAGGCTTGTCCCACCTCGGCCAGCAACTCTTTGACAACGTCCTCACGCAGACCCCGGTCGAACCCACGGATCTTCTCAAGATCAGCTCTGCTGCGAGGAGGGCGCTGGGCGATTCCCAGAATGGCAATATCGGAAATTACGTAACGAACAGGGATGTCGAGTGACGCCGCTCGGCGCTCGCGCCAGGCCGCCACTGCTTGCACAACCGCAAGGGATCGACCCTTGAGCTGGCGCGCTTCTTTGATCTTTCGAAAAGCCTCTTCAGGTTCACGTTGACCACGTGTGCGCACCCGCTGGTTTTCGCATTCATCAAGAGCCCACTGAAGCCGCCCCCGCTTCTCAAGTTGGCTTGTCAGAAGTCGATGAATTTCCGGAAGATGGAGGACATCTGTCGCGGCATAGGTGAGCTGCGCCTGGGTGAGCGGCCGCTGGAGCCAGTCGGTGAGACGGTCACCCTTGCCCACCTTGATCTTGAGGAAATGCTCATACAGCGTGCTGAGCGACGGTGTGCTGAGCCCAAGAAACCCGGCGGCGATCTGCGTGTCGAAAAGTGTGCTCGGAAGAGCTCCGCAGACCAATTGCAGCACCTCGAGGTCCTGGTCAGCGGCATGAATCACCGCAACCGCGGGGCTCTCCAATACGGCGGCAAACGGACGCAAGTCCAACGCCAGCGGATCGAGAAGCACCAATTGGTCGCCCCATGCCACCTGCACGAGTGCAAGCTTCGGGAAATACGTCTTCTCGCGATGGAACTCGGTATCAAGCGAGTACGAGGGTTGCGTCAGTAGTGCCTCGATGACCCGCTCAAGCTGTTCGGGCTGGTCCACGTAGTCGTACGACGGGGAAGACTCCACTCAGACCGGATCCGGCCCGGACACCGTCGATGCACCACTTTGGATCCAAGCCCCGGTGCCGCCGGAAATGTTGATGGCATCGAAACCGTTTCCTCGGAGGAACTCAACCGCTCTGGCGCTACGGGCACCAGCTGCGCAGATGACGTGGATCACCCGATCGTTCGGAAGGTCTCCAAGAGCATCCGGCACTGTGGCGAGCGGGACGAGAATCGCTCCGGGCACGTGGGCCTCGGTGTACTCGTCGGGCTCGCGAACGTCGAGGAGATAGACCTCATCGAGGATCCCTGCGAGTGCTTCCACATCAATTTCAGGCACCTCTGCCATGTCAATCCCCTGCTCGTCGTCGCTCAGCGATCGGAGCGTAGCGGTCGACATCGGCCTGACTGTCGATGTCGAGAATGAATGTGGGGTCGACAATCTCAAAAACCTGAGTGGACAGCTGGGGAAGGACACGTCGAGGTGCCCGTTCGCCGCGTTCAAACGCCTCCTCGAGCACCGGAAGTACGACCGAACAACGCCACAGCGCCGTTAGCGGCTGCTCTCGATCGTCAACCTTGGCCAGCACGACCCCACAGGAAGAATCTGATCGTGCCACCGAAACCATCTCGGTGATCACTGCAGCATCGAGAAACGGCATATCGCAGGCCAGTACAACCACAAGTTCGCACTGCGACCAGCGAAGTGCCGTGATGATTCCGCCGAGCGGCCCCTCGCCGGGGAACGCATCGGGGAGATGCTCGAGACCAGTACCGGCGGATGGTCTCGGGTCCCCTCCAACGGTGGCGAGCCGACCTATACCGGCCCCTCGCAAAGCTTCAACGCCGACCTGCAACATCGGGCCAAAACCGTACGGATCGAACATCGCCTTGTCCCGGCCAAGACGACTCGATCGCCCGCCGGTGAGGATGGCACCTGCGACCTCGGTCGGAGCCCCCCGCGTCACCTCTACGCGTTGAGGTCGCTGGGCGGCCACGAGGGATCGCATTGCCGCAGGAAGAGCTCACACCGCTCGGCTTCGTCAACTTCGCCGATAGCCGCGGCCTGCTGAGCGAGCCCGGCAAGGCAAGAAAGGAAACCTCGGTTGGACGAGTGAGTCCACCGCACATAGCCAGAGCCGCGCCACCCATTGGCGCGCAGCGAATCAAGGCCGCGGTGGTAGCCAACCCGGTAATAGGCATAGGACTCCACGGTGTCGGCTGCGTCGTCGCCAAGCGCTGCCCAGATACCGCTCCATCGGGGTCGCTGCGCGGCTATGAGTCGCAACGCCGCCCCGCGCTGAGGATTAGCAAGACCAAGTGCGGCGTCGAGCGCGCGCAGAACCTCAACTGGTTCATCGGGGACGATGGTTTCGGGGGGACCGCTGGATGAAAGGTTCACTGGTCGGGAGTCGCTCACGTCCCCGAGGCTAGAGGAGCGATCAGGGTTCGCCCACCGTCAATGCATCGAGTTCGGCAATGAGTCCCGCAAACTCCTCCGGTCTACCGCTGTGGGCATTATGCGGAGCACCTGGGAGAAGGCGCATCTCGGCCCGCGGAATCGCTGCTACCAATGAATCGACTGCCCGTCGACGATGAGCAGCGACCCCGGCACCAGCCGCCACGATCACTGGCTTTTCGATCGAATCCAGTGCAGGTGGACGCAAGTTCCGGGCTGAGCGCAGCTCGGCATCAAGGATTGGACCCTCAGCGCGTCGAAGCTCCTTCGTTGCTGCTGGGAGCGATTCCCAGACATCGTCTCCGACGATGCGGCGCATAAATCGCTCTCCGAATTCAGGGTCCGCAGGAGCTTGGGACTGCTCGAGCGGAGCAGATGAACCGGGCCACCATGGTTCCCACAGAAGCGGCGACTCGTACACGAGCAATCCCGCGATCGATGTTGGCTGCTGGGAGCCAGCCACCAGAGCGATCGAGCCACCGAGGCTGTGTCCAACCAGCAAGGGACGCTGAGTCGTCCATGTGCCGAGCCAGTCGAGGATCGAGTGAAGATCAGCGACATGGTTGCTGAAATCTGGGATGGACGATCCCGATCGAAGATGTGATCGTCCGTATCCCCGTCGATCGATCAGGACAGCTGGGTGTTGGTGGAGATGTCGCGCCACTCGGAGAAAGGAGGACGAGCGATCCATGGCTCCATGCACAAACACGATCGGCCGTCGCGAACCATGGGATCTCACTTGGAGGACGAGTCCATCGTCGGTGATGTGGCGCTCCAACGTGGTCAGGGGACGCGGATGATCCGAACGTTGTCGGTCACACGTCCGTCGTAGAGGCTGGAACCACCGGCAATGACCACAAGATCGCCAGTCTGAATCTCGCCGTTGGCAAGTGCACATTCGATTGCACGACGGGCGTTTTCGGTTTCGTCTCCACCTACATCGTCGAGCAGGTACGGCGTCGTGCCCCAACTCATGGTGAGTTGATTCACGGTGCGTTGATTATGCGAGAAACCGACGATGCGCGCCCGAGGACGGAATCGGGCAATTGAGCGAACACTGAAGCCGCTTGAGGAGATGCACAGGATTGCCGCCGCTCCGATTTCGTTGGCAGCTCGCTGCGCAGCCGATGTAATGGCATTGGTGATCGACGCTTCTTGAGTGATGTTCGGCTGCTGGTTCAGCGAGGACAGCCACTTGGGCCACGCCTCGTAGTCGAACGCGTCATCGGCGCGCTCGGCGATGTCAGACATCACCGACACGACTGCAGCAGGATCGCGCCCCACTGCAGTCTCTCCGGAGAGCATGACCGCAGAGGTGCCGTCGAACACAGCGTTGGCGACATCGGAGGCCTCTGCCCGAGTCGGCGAAGGTGCGTGGATCATCGACTCGAGCATCTGAGTTGCGGTGATGACGGGTCGACCAACAGCGATGCATCGCTTGATGATCTGCTTCTGGAGATGAGGAAGCTCGGAAATGGGGAACTCCGCACCAAGATCACCGCGGGCCACCATCACCGCACCCGACGCCTTCACGATGTCGTCAAGATTTTCGACCGCCGCACGAGTTTCAATCTTGGCCACAACAAGCGGGCCCGTCGGATTCGGCTCAAGCCGAATGGCGCCTGCAAGTTCCGGCGCGGCCTCAAGCCGGCGCAGATCATCGGCAGAGCGCACGAACGAGAGCGCCACCATGTCGACCCCCACCGAAACAAACGCTGAGAGGATCTTGATGTCTTCGGTGGTCGGAGTAAGAAGCTGTGTGCGATCTGAGGGGATGTGAATACCCGGCCGGCCCGTCAGACGACCCCCGTGGACAACCTCAACCTCGATGCGGTCGCCAACTCGCCCGACGGAGCGAACCTGAACGGCGCCATCGCCGAACGTCAGGAGGTCACCGTCGACAACATCTTCGAGAAGTGAGCCATGGTCGACCTGAACGACCCCGGCGGTACTGGTTTCATTGCCCGGCACAAGGCTCAGACGCGTGCCCTCGACCAAAGCAATGCCACCTTCCTCGATCTGCCCAACGCGGATCTTGGGGCCGGGTAGGTCCACGAGGATTCCCACCGGGCGCTGCCGCAAAGAGGACATCTTTCGAATCCGATGGAACCGCTCCAGGCCGTGCTCAATGGTTCCGTGGGAGAGGTTGATGCGGGCAATGTCCATTCCGGCATCAATGAGGGCAGAGAGCGCAGACTCACTCTCAGAGGCCGGACCGATGGTTGCGATGATTTTAGTTCTGCGCGACATAGTGGCTAACGCTACCGGTAGCGGTCAGTTCATCAGGGAGCGCATTCGATCTCGGGCCGCTCTCAGCGTGTTTGCCGTGCTGGGATCCGCGCCTTGGGCAAGGTGTTCGAACAGTTCCGCCGAGGTATCGAAGTGCCCCCCATTGGCGAGAGCAATGGCAACATCGGCCCGCTGCAACACCGTGGCCTGCGGCAATTCCGCCCGCAACCGAGCCACCCACAGTTGCGAGCGGGTATCGGCACGTGAACGGTGGATGCTGAGCAGGTTGTTCAGCATGCGTTCAACGATTGCGAATGTTCCGACCGGAGCGAGATAGCCAGAGCCGAAGCGGGCGTCACTCCCCTGCGACTGATGAAAGAGGTGCTCGCATTCAGTTTCCCGAAGAACCAACCCACCACCGAAAGGGTCGAGGAAGACATCGAGATCGCTCGTCGAGCGCACCAGAAAATGCCCCGGCATACCAATCCCGACCAACCCGATACCGGCCCGCCGGGCTACGGCGATCGTCAGCACACTGAGCGTGATGGGAATACCGACTCGTCGGGTCAACACCGTGTCGAGCATTGAGTTGTCGGCGTCGTAGTAGTCGTTGGTGTTGCCTCGAAAGCCTTCCTCGGAAAACAGGACCTGGCGAAGGGACTCAAGATCCCCAGGGTTCACACGGGCAGCGATGCGATCAATCTCCCGCACGCACAGGTCGATCTCGAGCTGGGGCCGCGCATTGGCGGCGACAAGGAGCGCGAGTCGTTCGAGACTTACCTCATTCTCTGGACGTCGCACTGCCTCAATAAATTTGCTTGCCGCGTCCACGTTCCGAGCGTATCGGCGCGTAGCGATGGACAGGAGAGGGCAGCTCCAGCATCTACGGTTGTGGCGTGGCTAAAACTGCGCACCCGTTCCTCTCCCATGGCGGTCCGATTCCCTTCGCTCACCGCGGAGGGGCCGGCGACTGGCCCGAGAACACCATGCCGGCCTTTGCGGGAGCCGTCGCTCTTGGCTACCGCTATGTCGAAACTGATGTGCATCTGACCGCAGACGGCGTTGTTCTCGCCTTCCACGATGACCGACTCGACCGGGTGACTGACAAGGTTGGGGTCATCGAGGAGCTCCCATGGAGTGAGATCCGGGAGGCACGCGTTGACGGGAAGGAGCCGATTCCCCTCCTCGAAGAGCTCCTAACCACATGGCCAGATCTCCGTATCAACATCGACCCCAAGCACGACGCCGTTGTTGAGCCCCTTGCGCAGGTCCTGCGCTCTTTCGATGCCATCGACAGGGTTTGCATTGGTTCGTTCTCCGACAAACGCATCCACCGCCTCGAAGAACTCCTCGGACCTGATCTGTGCACCTCCCTCGGGCCGAAAGGCGTCGCCCGCCTGCGGGCCTCAAGTTTTGGGCTGGGCCGTCGCCATCCCGGTGGTCGTTGCGTTCAGGTCCCACCGAGCGCGGGTGGCGTCACACTCGTCGACCGACGATTCATCGATCGGGCCCATGCCAGCAACCTCGACGTACACGTTTGGACGATCGACGACGCTGATGAGATGCACCGTCTTTTGGACCTCGGCGTTGACGGAATCATGACCGACATGCCCGGCGTACTGCGCGAGGTTCTTATGAAGCGAGGGACATGGCAATGAACCGAATCTCTCCCAATTTTTTGGGCGGTAGATGTTTGACAGCACGTGCTCTGCGCCCTAACTTTCCCAGTGCTGTGGCGTCGGTCACACAGACCTTGGGGGGAGTGACCGAGCAACGCCAGCGCTGGAGTGGTGTCGTCCGTCGGGGGGCGGTCGACACCACTCCGGTCTTCTTCCAATCATCGGCTACGTACCACCAAGAGAAGCATCCAAGGGACCACGCATGAGATTCGTACGCAAGAAACTTGTGCAGCTTGTGGTCGTGATGCTGTGCGTCACGTTCTTCTCATTCCTGCTGCTGGCACTTCTCCCTGGTGACACAGCCACAACCCTGTGCGCCGGAGCTGGCGGTCCGGAGTGCATCGCGCAGAAGCGTGCGGAGTTTCACCTCGACGATCCCATGCCGGTTCGGTACGTCCAGTGGCTCAAGGGAGTCGCCACGGGAGATTTCGGCTCATCAGCACGAACCGCACAGCCGGTGTCGGAGGCCCTCAAACAGCGGCTGCCCGTCACGCTGGAGCTTCTGCTTTACTCCCAGTTCATCGCGCTTATCATTGCCGTGCCAATCGGGCTCATTGCGGCGCAACGCTCTGGTGGGATCTTCGACAGAGGATCAACGGGTGTTCTCTTCCTCTTCCTCGCCATTCCCAACTTCATGCTTGCGCTGGTGCTGATTCTGATCTTCCCGGTGAGACTCAAGCTCTTCCAAGCGGTGGGATACACGCCTTTCACTGAGAATCCGCTGACCAGTCTTGGGAGTCTTTTCCTCCCCGCTGTCACTTTGGCCATGGCCGAGATGGCGACGTACATGCGGCTGTTGCGCACCGATCTCATCGCAACAATGCAGGAGGACTACATCACGATGGCGAAAGCCAAGGGGATGTCGCCGCGCCACATCCTGCTTCGCCACGCATTCAAGCCATCGAGCTTCTCGCTTATCACTGTCATCGGTCTGAACTTTGGCCGACTCATCGGAGGAACACTTCTTGTCGAGGTGATCTTCAGCATCAACGGTCTCGGCAAGTACACCGTCGATGGCATCCTCGGGCGCGACTACATCCCCGTTCAGGGAGCGATCTTGGTGATTGCTCTCGGTTATGTGCTCGTGAACTTCGCTGTCGACATGATTTACGCCGCTCTCGATCCAAGGATCCGCCATGCCCGCGCCCTCGTCTGAAACTCCTGGCGTGACGCCGTCACGAGGGTCAATCTTTGCTGGAAGTGGAGACCTCGCCACAGAGATGACCCGCGTCGCCGACGGCAACGCACACGAGCTCAATAACCTCGCCCATGTCGACAACGACGAAGACGGGCGTAGTGCCAAAAAGCGACTAGGACCTGTCTTCTGGGTTGCCGCTGGGTGGTTCCTTCTGGTGGCACTCGCCGCCTTGCTCGCCCCAATTCTGCCCCTGAAGTCCTACACCGCTCCCTCAGCGTTTATTCGCAGGCCGCCGAGCGCCCAGTTTTGGTTCGGGACCGACACAATCGGTCGAGATATTTTCAGCCGCACAGTGTGGGGTGGACGTGTCTCGCTCGCAGTGGCTTTCGCTTCCATCTCCTTCGGAGTGTTGGTCGGTGGCACGATCGGCATCGTTTCCGGATATTTCCGAGGCCGAATCGAGACTTTCCTGATGGGCTTCTGTGACGTCCTACTTTCGTTCCCCGCACTGCTCCTCGCGCTTTCGATCGTGGCGTTCCGCGGTGACCAGCGAGACCTTCTGACCATCTCGCTGGCCATCGGTGTTGTTTCGATTGCTCCGGTGGCCCGACTCGTGCGGGCAAACACGCTCGTCTACGCACAACGCGAATTCGTGGTTGCTGCGCGGTCGCTTGGGGCTCGCAGCACGCGCATCATCGTCAGGGAGATCCTGCCGAACGTGATCTTCCCAGTCCTGTCGTTCTCGGTCATCGCAATCGGCCTGGCGATCGTTGCTGAGGGCGGTCTCGCCTTCCTCGGCCAATCGGTCCAACCCCCTACCCCAACTTGGGGCGGCATGATCTCCGACGGGCGCAGCTATCTTGCTGAAGCCCCGTGGATCAGCCTTATGCCGTGTCTCATTCTCTTCCTCACGGTGCTCGCCCTGAACCTCGCGGGTGACCGGATTCGCGAGTACTTCGACATCAAGGACAACAACTGATGACCGCGCTCGACGCTGAAACCTCGGGCTCCGCGACACTCCGGCAGACCCTTCTCGAGGTCACCGACCTGTCCACCTCATTTCGCACCGAGCGCGGTGTGGTTCACGCCGTTGATGGTGTGACCTTCACCCTTGATCGTGGCCGCACACTCGGCGTCGTCGGTGAGTCGGGTTCGGGCAAGACCGTGCTGTCACGTTCGATCATGGGCTTGCTCGGAGGCAAGAACGTCATCCGTAATGGCAGTGTCCGCTACGAGGGGACAGAGATCATTGGTTACTCAGCCAAGCAGATGAGCTCGGTCTGGGGCGCGGAGATGAGCATGATCTTCCAAGATCCCATGACCTCGCTCAACCCGGTCATGAAGATCGGAAAGCAGATCACCGAATCGCTGCACCGCCACCTCGATGTTGACAAAGACGAGGCCAAACAAACCGCGGTCGCGCTGTTGAAGTCGGTTGGCATTCCCGCTCCCGAACAGCGGCTCGAGGAATACCCTCACCAACTCTCCGGTGGCATGCGCCAGCGAGTCACGATCGCCATCGCTCTGGCCTGTGGCCCCAAGATTCTCTTCGCTGATGAACCGACCACCGCGCTCGATGTCACGGTGCAGGCGCAGATTCTCGATCTCCTCGAGGATCAACAGCGCGAGCGCCATATGGCCATGATTCTTGTTACGCACGACCTTGGCGTCGTACGCACACGCGCCGATGAAATCATTGTCATGTACGGCGGCAAGGTCGTCGAGCAGGCCCCAACACGCACGCTGTTCTCATCAAAGAAGATGCCTTACACCGAGGCGCTCCTGCGGTCGATCCCCCGTCTCGACATGCCGAGCCATACGCGTCTCGATGCAATTCCCGGGCGTCCTCCGAACCTGATCAGTCCGCCAAAGGGATGCAACTTCGCGCCACGTTGCCGGTACGTCCAACAGCGTTGCCTTGAGGAACGTCCGCCGCTGGTGGAGGCCGAAACTCCTGGGCATTTCTATCGATGCTTCTTCCCGATCGGCACTCCCGAGAATGCTGACGCGCTTGAACGCAACCAGGCTGCCGGCACACCGGTCGGAGTTCCCGCACCCCGCTCCGCTTCCACCCCCGAGGAGTCCTGATGGCCGGCAGCGGCACCGCGCATCTCCGCAATCCCGAGGACGCGCTTCTGCGCGCCGAGCACATTGTTGTTGAGTTCCCCGTCGGCAACACGGGTCTCAAGGTCAATGCGGTCTCGGATGTAAGCATCGACATTCTTCCTGGCGAGACGCTCGGACTTGTCGGTGAGTCTGGTTCGGGCAAATCCACGACCGGTCGGGCACTCATGCAGATGCCCCATCCCAAGTCCGGAAGTGTTGTGCTCGCAGGTCAGGAACTGACCGGCCTCAAGAACAACGAAATCCGCGAACTACGCCCCCAGATGCAAATGATCTTTCAGGATCCGATCTCGTCACTCAACCCGCGTCGCCGGGTGGGAGACATCGTCGGCGAGCCTCTGAAGATATGGAAACGCGGCTCAGCCGCCGAGCAGGATGCATTGATCGACCAGACGCTTGAGGCAGTGGGTATTGATCCTGCGGTTGCCCGGAGCCGACGCCCCCATGAGTTCTCCGGTGGCCAATGTCAACGTATCTGCGTGGCTCGAGCCCTTGTTCTCGATCCCAAACTCATCATCTGCGATGAACCAGTTTCAGCTCTCGATGTTTCCGTGCAGGCCCAAATCCTCAACCTGCTCCAGGACATGAAAGAGCGCTACGGCCTCACCATGTTGTTCATCGCCCACGACCTCGCTGTGGTCAAGAACGTCAGCGATCGGGTTGCGGTGATGTACCTCGGCAAGCTCTGTGAAGTCGGATCGCCAGATGACATCTACGCCCGACCAGCTCATCCCTACACACAGGCGCTCATCGATTCCATTCCAACAGCGGACGCGGAAACCGATACTCACGAAGGCGTTCGCCTCCAGGGCGAGATCCCCTCGCCTGTCTCGCCGCCGAGTGGCTGTCGCTTCCGAACTCGTTGTCCTTCGGCGCAGGATCTTTGCGCTCAGGTCGAACCCGTCATGCGCCCCATCGGGCCAAACCAGTTCGTCGCCTGCCATTTCCCGCTCCACGATGACATCGGGACGCAGGTCGAGGCTCCAAGCTCCTCGAACTAGTTGCGTCCGATCACGGCATCATCTCGCCGGGATCGTCGGCGCAGCGCCAGCAGTACCAAGCGGCAACAGTCCGGTACGGACTGAGCCGCTCCCCCAATGCTGCAAGTTCCTTTGGTGATGGGGTGACATCGAGACCGTAGGCCCGCGCAAATCCCGTGCGCACGCCGAGGTCGCCGGTCGGCCAGATATCGAGCCGACCCAATTCGTGCATGAGGAACATCTGCGCGCTCCACGGACCGATGCCTCGCACACGGGTCAGCTGAGCAATGACCTCGTCGTCGGAGCATCTGCCGAGCCGATCAAGGCGGAGTCGACCGTCACCAGTGTGTGATGCGAGATCGAGCAATGACAACGCTTTCGACCCTGACAAACCAGCGTCCCGAAGTTCCTGTGGGTCGAGCCTGAGCACGGCCTGTGGGGTGAATTCCTCCGAGCAGAGCGCTCGCACCCGCGACCAGATTGTTGCCGCCGCTCGCCCCGCAAGTTGTTGATAGGCGATCGTGCGAGCAAGTTCTTCGAATCGGCGGGTCACCGGCGCCGGGCTACCTGTGCGCATTGGTCCGTGCCGCTCGTACAAACGCCTCATCACCGGGTCGAGTGCGGCGAGGTCCTGACTGGCCCGTACGTGCTTGATTCCCATTCGATGAGAATAGAGGTCTGTCGGATGTGGCACGATTGGGCCATGGCTTCCCCACATGCAATGGAAATCGACCTTGGCACCATCTACACCGTCACCATCAACACCGACAAGGGTGACATCGTGATGGACCTTGACCCTCGGCTGGCTCCCAACACGGTGAATAACTTTGTGGTGCTCGCTCGTCAGGGCTTTTACAACGGACTGACCTTCCATCGCGTGGTCCCCGGTTTCGTCATTCAGGGTGGCTGCCCCTCTGGCACCGGGACAGGTGGACCGGGCTACAAGTTCGCCGATGAACCGGTCCAGGGCAACTATCGCGACGGCGCCGTGGCCATGGCCAACTCCGGCCCCGATACCAACGGCTCTCAGTTCTTCATCTGCCTTGGCGACCAGATGGGTCTGCCCAAGCAGTACAACCTCTTCGGGCACACCGTCGCCGGGCTCGATGTCGTCTCGAAGATCGGCGTTGGTGATGTGATGACTTCAGTGACCGTCGCCGAGCGTCCAATCGACGCCTAAGACTTCAGTCCTTCGTGGCGACGGCGTTGGGCGTCACGTTCATCTTTGGCTCGTAGGCAGCGACCTCGAGCTCGTGGGCCTCGGTGCCCATTGTGGCGCGCAATTGGTCGTAGCAGGTCTCGCAGGGACCATAGAAGCGCGCTGAAGTGGCCATTGCGCAGCGCGGGCAGACGAAATCAAGCAGTTCGGTCATGGTTTCCCCATTGATCATCGATGGCTGGCTCGCTACGGGACATACGCGCCCATCCAGGCCATTGTGGAGAGCGCAACGAAGCCGCCAGCAAGAACCACTTTGGTGACGTTCTCTGCTTCGCGATGGCGACACACAAGGGCCAGGCCGATAACGAGCGGAAACGCGTTCAGTCCATACCGTTCGAGGGAATTGAGGTTCTCGGTTGCAAGCGCAGCCATGAGCACACAACCCGAAAAGAGGCCGTAGGAAATCGGCAATCGCCGCAGGACGACCACCAGCAACGCAAGGAAGGCCAAGGCGAATGGGATGTGCAGACCGTCACCAAACCGTTGAGGTCCGACCATTTGGGAAAGTCCCTCCCACAGTCGGGAGAACGGATCGACGCTGGTGCCGCGAAGATCGGACTGGACGCTGAACGGCAGCCATGAATCGCCAAACCTGTTGCCTACCCACAGCAGGTAGGCGCCGGTGCCCAGAAGCGGCGACACGGTGGCGATGAGACCAGAGGTTCGTTCCTTCGCCGTGGCATTTCGCCAGTTGCGTACGAGTTCAACGGCGATGGGTACGGCAAGCAAGACGCCGAGGGGTCTACTCAGTCCAGCAAGGAAACCTGCAATCGCGGCCCAGAGCCACCGGCGGGTGCGTATCGCCAGGAACACCACGATCGCCGCAAGGATCCACAACGCCTCGGCATAGGCCCACGCGAGCACGAAGGCCCCCGGAAACAAAATTATGAACCAGATCGCTCGCTGCGTCGTGGAGCGGTCGATCCCTTCGTGGCGCAGCAATCGCAGCAACACGAAAAGCAACGCGAGCGAGCACAGGTTGGCGATCACGACCAATGAGAGGCCGGTATCGCCGAGGAACACTGTGCCGAGCGCTCGCCCGAGTATGGGGAACAACGGAAAGAACCTCAGTCCCTCCCGTGGCAGCGACGCATACCCATGCGAGGCGATGTCGCGGTACCAAGTGCCATCCCAGGCCACCAGACCCTCACCGATGGCTGTCGGGCGAGCTCCGGGCACGACCCTGTCCGAGATGGCGAAAGCAGACACGTAGGCGACGGCGAGGATTGCACGCGCAGTGAGCCACGGGACAAGCACGATCCGAAGATCCTCTGCAGAGACACTGCGCCGTACGGCGCGAACAGCGGTCATAGCGAGTCCATCAGGGTGCGTACCTGATGAGCGTGGCATGCTCGAAATACGTTGCGCCGTCTCCTTCGACGAGAACTTCACCGGGTCTCGCAGCACCGAAGACAGCGGCAATTGCCTCACAGTCGCCATCGAAGGTTCGGTACTCACCGTTCCACACAAAATAAATAGCTTGTGTCTCCGAAGTATGCGAGAGCAGGTCAAGGGCGAATGTGCGTGGATTTGCAGCATCGTTACGCGCTCGGTAATCAACCCAGTCGACGAATTCAGGACCACCGTCGGGATAGCTGAATTGCTTCAGATCAGCACTATGGATCTCGCGATTCGTTGAGGGCCCCAGTTGATCAGGGCAGTAGAGAACCACATCACCAGAGTGGGCCGACTCGTCGATCGATGCTGCCACCACCGCCGATTGTGAACGTGTTTCATGCGCAGAAAGAACAGACCCCGCCAACATCGGCACAAGAACAACCAGAGCAGCCACTGCCCGTCCCGGTCGCGAAATGAACCTCGTGAGACCGGCAGCAGCGATGAGTGCAATAAGGGGGAAGTACACCGCGGCGTAGCGCGGCGCGTATGCAGCATTGGCAGCAATGGACGCCACCGTTGAGAGAGCCACAACAAGAAGCACGACCAGTGCCTCGAATCGAACCTGGCGACGTGCCGGTGAAACCAGTTCGATCGAGCGCGTCGATCGAGCCCGACCAAAGAGGGCGAGAACGATGGCGAACATCAACACAGCAGCGAAAATTGCTGCGTCTGCATAATCGCCGAACGCAAAGACGCAGAGCGTCCAAGACACCGCTGCCGTCGGTCGCATCGCTGAAGCCCACGGCGTTGCCGTATGGGCCGACTGGTACAGCATGGTCGGGATCCATGGGGTGAACGCGACAAGCCCACCAAGAAGCGCAACAACAACGCGAATCGCTGCCGTTCGGTCCACAGCTTCGAGCGGATGCCAAATACGCCAAAGCATGAGCAGACCTACTGCGGCGCAAATCCACAGAGCCCAGTACTGGGTGTAAAGCAATGCAGCAGTAGTCGCAGCGAGTCCAAGGCTGCGAGCGATGCCCATGCGGTGCAAGCGGAGCATGTCATCAAGCAGGATCATGCCGATGAGCACCAGCAGCATCACCAGTGAATACATCCGAGCCTCATCGGAATACCGCACCGCGAATGGCGACAGTGCAACGATCGCGGTGGTCAACCAGGCCAATACAGGGCCACCACGACGCCGGCCCAGAACGAATGCCAATGGCAGCGCAAGCACACCGAACAATCCCGGAAGGGCTCGAACAGCGCTGGTGCCCTCACCAAAAATCTGCATCCAACCATGGAGCAGTACATAGAACAGCGGCGGATGTCCATCGTGGCGCAAGGCTTCATGAATCAAACCGACCGGAAGCCGCGCAATGTTGACTGTGAGCGCCTCATCGAGCCACATCGGCGAGCGTGAAGCGAACCGCAGGACCACACCGAAAACCGCCGCAGAGATTCCGATGATCGTGATCTCACGAGGTGCCTTCGAGGGCGCCTCAACCGCTGTGGACTCCGTTGAAACAGCCATAACCGGCACACTACTCACGGTTCCCATGCCGATCGTGTCCATCGCCGAGCACCTCAGGAGACCTCACTAGACTTGTTTCGTTCTTCAGAAAGAAGTGGACCCATGTCATCAACAGTCGAGCCATCGAGCGATTCAACAGAGCATGAAGGCACTGACCCGCACCCAGCAGATGGAGGCGTTGTCATCATCGGCGCTGGACCTGCCGGACTGACAGCCGCCTACGAACTCGCCAAACTCGGGCGAAGCTCAACCGTTTTTGAAGCCACCGACATGGTGGGTGGCATCTCACGCACGGTTGAACGAGATGGTTGGCGCTTCGACCTCGGCGGCCATCGTTTCTTCACGAAGGTCCAACCCGTCACCGACCTTTGGCATGAGATCCTCCCCGAGGAGGATTTCTTGCTGCGACCGCGTATGAGCCGCATTTATTACGACGGCAAGTACTTCGACTACCCGCTCAAAGCATCGAACGCGCTGGGAAACCTTGGAATCGTTGAAGCTGTGCGGTGTGTCCTCTCCTATTTTTACGCACAGGCGGACGGTTCGGTTCGGCGACTCCTCGGACGACCGAAGACCGACGACAGCCTCGAGGACTGGATCACTGCCCGTTTCGGCAGACGCCTCTACATGCACTTCTTCAAGACCTACAACGAGAAGGTCTGGGGCGTGCCGGCTAGCGAAATCCAGGCCGACTGGGCTGCACAGCGGATCAAGAACATGTCGCTGTGGAACGCAGGAATCAACGCTGTTCTTGATTCACTCCCCAAGGGCCTCTCCTTCCTCAAGAAGGCCAAAGCCACCGACGTCACCTCACTTATTGAGGAATTCGAGTATCCGAAGTACGGCCCGGGAATGATGTGGGAGGTCTGCACCGACAAGGTCCGCGCCAGCGGGTCCACCGTCGACCTTGAAACAAAGGTGACTCGGATCCATCACAGCGATGGCGCCGCAACCTCAGTGGTAGCCGAGCACAACGGAACCGAAGTCACCATTGCGTGCACCGACGTCATCTCATCGATGCCAATGTCACGACTGCTGCAAGCCATGGATCCTCCTCCTCCGGCCGACGTGCTGCACGCAGCCGCCGATCTGCGCTACCGCGACTTCCTCACGGTCGCACTCGTGGTGCCCGAACGCGATGGCTTCCCCGACAACTGGATTTACATTCACTCGCCAGAGGTCAAGGTTGGGCGTATCCAGAACTTCGGCTCATGGTCGCCGTTCATGGTCAAGCCCGGCCTCACCTGCCTTGGCCTTGAATACTTTGTCTTTGAGGGCGACGAACTTTGGAACTCTGCCGACGAGGACCTCGTGGAACTCGCCAAGCGCGAGCTCGTCAAGATCGGGCTCTCCAAGGTGAGCGAGATCGAAGCCGGCTATGTCGTGCGTGTGCCAAAGGCCTACCCGTTCTACGACGAGCGCTACAAGGCCAACGTGCAACGCATGCGTGAGTGGCTCGAAGACTGCACTCCCAACGTCCATCCAGTGGGGCGCAACGGTATGCACCGGTACAACAACCAGGACCACTCGATGTACACCGCAATGCTCACCGTCGAGAACATCGCCAAGGGCACCAGCTATGACGTCTGGGAGGTCAACGTCGAGGAGGAGTACCACGAGGAGACCGCTCCCGCCCGTTCCACCTCTGGAACCGGCCGCGACGCTCCGGTCATTCCTCGAGAGAGCTACGGAGCTGACCACCCGATCAACAGACAGCAGGGCTGAGAAACAGGCGTGAGCACTTCAGCGCCGGGAGTTTCCGATATCGCAGCACTGGCCTCCGAGGCTGGGCTACGTCGCATTCATGTCTTCGCGTGGAGAGATCTTGTCGACGTGGAGGCTGGCGGCTCCGAACTCCATGCCGATCGCATCCTGCAGCTGTGGGCCGAGGCTGGACTCGAAGTGACTCTGCGTACCTCGTATGCACAAGGGCATCCGGAGCGCGCAGTGCGGGGCGGCTACCGGGTCATTCGCTCAAGTGGCCGCTTCGGTGTGTTCCCCAACACCGTCCTCAGCGAGATTTTCGGGCGCCATGGACGTCGCGATGGGCTCGTTGAAATCTGGAATGGCGTCCCATTTCTTACGCCGCTGTGGGCTCGCGGTCCGAAGATCACGTGGATTCACCATGTTCATCGCGATATGTGGAAAATGGTGCTCACTCCCACGCTCGCCAGAGCTGGACGTGCATTTGAGCACCGTGTAGCCCCGCCGTTCTACCGCTCCACGCCAATCGTGACGCTCTCGAATTCGTCGCGAGATGAAATCACTGACTACCTCGGTCTGCCAACGGAGAACATTTCGGTCGTTCACCCCGGAATCGACGACTTCTTTACACAAGGTGGCGAGCGCTCCGGTCAGCCCATGATCCTTGCCGTCGGCAGGCTGATGCCGTCGAAGCGTTTCGATCAACTCATTCGTATCGCCTCAGACATTCGCGAGACGGTGCCGGATTTGCAGCTCGTCATCGCCGGCGATGGATACGAACGACCCGAACTCGAGTCGCAGATCGCTCAACTCGATGCAACCTCATGGATCCGGCTTTCTGGGCGTGTCTCCGATGAGGAACTACGCGGTCTCTACCAGCGTGCGTGGGTCGTCGCGAGTACGTCACTGGCAGAAGGTTGGGGCATGACCCTGACCGAGGCAGCCGCCTGCGGCACCCCTTCGGTGGCCACAGATATTGCCGGCCATAGGGACTCCGTTGACGCTGGTCGATCGGGCCTGCTGGGAACCGACCTGAGAGAGGTTCGCGAACAACTCGAAGCGGTCCTCACAGACACAGAACTTCGCACACAACTCTCACGTGGTGCCCTTGAGCACGCTGCTCGACTGCGCTGGTCTTCGACGGCATACGGAACGTTCCTTCCCCTCGCTCAAGATGCACTTCGACGCCTCTGATGGGTGAGTACATCCTCGGCGTCGACCTCGACGGCGTATGCGGCGACCATGCGACAGCGTTTCGAAATGCGGTGGCTGCAGACCGAGGAATCGACCCGGCGGAACTCCCCGCGCAGCAAACATGGAATTTCACAGAATGGGGCCTCGACCGTGCAGCGTTCGAAGTCCTCCATCGTCGAGCCGTGATGGAACATCGCATGTTCCGTTCCATGCCAGTCATTCCTGGTTGCGCGGATGCACTTTGGCGCCTGTCCGACGCCGGTATTTCTATTCGCATCATCACCCATCGGCTCTACACAAATTGGGGACACTCCGTCGCAGTCACCGATACGGTCGATTGGCTCGATGCCAATGCAATCCCCTACCGAGATCTGTGCTTCATGGGAGATAAGACTGACGTCGCTGCAAATGCATACGTCGATGATGCTCCCCACAATATCGATGCACTGCGCGCCGCCGGAGCCGAAGTTCTGGTGTTTGATCAGCCCTACAACAGCGAGGTCACCGGACCTCGAGCGCTGAGTTGGTTCGAGGTGGAACACTGGGTTCTCGACCAGGTCACCCGCGACGGGAATGCCGTCCAAGCGCCAATCGGTTTTGCTGACTCCGCAATCGGCCGCCTGCCAAACCACCTCCCTCAAACAGGTGGACCTTCTCCAGAATCGATGGGAGAGCACTAGCGTTCCGCCGGTACACGCCGGTCAATCCGGCTACGACGAACGGAGGAACCATGAGCGACACATCACAGGGTGAGGGCTGGTGGCAAGCCAGTGACGGCAAGTGGTACCCACCCCAGCAGCAACCCGGCAGCACGCCTCCCCCGCCCAGCGCACCGCATACCCACCTCGATGTTGGTCTCGCTCTGGGATACGGATGGGCGAAGTTCACGGAGAACCTCGGTTCCATGGTCGCCATCGTCGCGATCTATTTCGGTGTCACCATCGTGTTCAACCTCATCGCCAACTTCATTCGCATCGGCAACGGAATCTCGGCCATTTTCTTCTCGTTTGCGTTGCTCATCGTTGGCCTCTTTGTCGGCATGCTTGTCGAAGCGGGCCTCATACGTGCTGCGCTCACCGTAACCCGCGGTGGTCCCCCTGATCCGGCTCAGATGTTCTCCACAGAGCGCATTGCGCCCTACGTCGTTGCGTCAATCCTCGTGGCTCTCCTGAGCTTCGTCGGCCTTCTTGCCTGTTGTATCGGCCTGTTCGTAGTCCGCATCTTCCTGCTGTTCTACGGCTTCTACGTACTGGATCCTGAGCGCAAATCGGAACCGGCGGATTCGCTGAAGCGCTCGTATGACCTTGTGCGCGGCAATGCCGGCGATGTGTTGCTATTCGCGCTTGTCATTGTGGTGGTCAACCTGCTCACCTGCGGACTCGCCATTGGCGTCACCGAACTCGCCACTGGCTACGCCTATCGACAGCTCAATGGAGACCCGGTGCTCTAAATCCGGTCCGCCGAAATGTTCTTGTGGAAAGAAAACGGCCCCGCAGTTGCGGGGCCGTTTCACGTCGAAACAGCGTGAGTCAACGCTGCATTGACCACAAACTCGTTAGCGAAGTGGGGCAGCGTCAACGGTGACCGGCGCCGGCAAAAGGGTCTCCCCCATGAGGTAGGTGTCTACCGCGGCGGCCGCGGCACGACCTTCGGCAATCGCCCAGACGATGAGGCTCTGTCCACGCCCCATATCTCCAGCAACGAAGACGCCGTCGACATTGGTGGACCATGAAGAATCTCGAGCAACGTTGCCTCGAGGATCGAGCTCAACGCCAAACTGCTCAATCATCGATCCGCGCTCGGGACCAACAAAACCCATCGACAGGAACACCAGCTCGCACTCAAGCTCGAACTCAGATCCTTCGACCGGCACGAAGCTCGGGCGACCGTCAACGATCTCGGAACGAACCTCAACAGCGCGAAGCCCACGCAGATTGCCATCGGAGTCACCGAGGAATTCGACCGTATTGACCGCATACACACGCTCCCCGCCTTCCTCGTGCGCAGAGGACGTGCGGAACATCATCGGCCAGGTGGGCCAAGGATTCTCGCTAGGACGAGCGTCTGCAGGACGGGGCATGATCTCGAACTGATGGACCGAAATTGCTCCCTGTCGATGTGACGTTCCGAGGCAATCGGCGCCAGTGTCCCCTCCACCGATGATCACAACACGCTTTCCGCCCGCATGGATCGTGCTTCGCTCGAGATCGCCCTCAACCACCCGATTGGCGAGAGGTAGAAACTCCATGGCCTGATGGACTCCCCGGAACTCGCGCCCTGGGATTGGAAGGTCTCGCCAAGCGGTTGCACCACCTGCAAGCACGACCGCATCGAACTCCTTGCGCAATTCAGAAGCGGAGATATCGACACCGACCTCGATATTGCAACGGAACTCGGTACCTTCAGCAGTCATCTGCTCAAGACGTCGTTCGAGGTGACGCTTCTCCATCTTGAACTCAGGAATGCCGTAGCGAAGCAGCCCACCGGGGCGGTCTGCACGCTCGAAAACCACGACGCTGTGACCGGCGCGAGTGAGCTGCTGAGCTGCTGCGAGCCCTGCAGGACCGGATCCAATCACCGCAACGCTTCGACCAGTTTTCACCGCCGGAGCCTCGGGAGTTACCCATCCTTCAGACCATGCGCGATCAATGATCTCGACTTCGACCTGCTTAATGGTCACCGGATCGGCATTGATGCCCACGACACAGGCGGCCTCACAAGGCGCCGGACACAGGCGCCCTGTGAACTCGGGGAAATTATTTGTGGCATGGAGACGATCAATGGCCTCGCGCCAGTGATCGCGGTAAACCAGATCATTCCAATCCGGAATGAGATTCCCGAGCGGGCAACCGTTGTTGCAGAACGGAATACCGCAGTCCATGCATCGACTCGCCTGCTCACGAACCTTTGCGATCGGAAAATCGTTGTATACCTCGCGCCAGTCAAGCAGGCGCACTGGAACCTCCCGACGGCTCGGAAGTTCTCGCTGGTGCTTGAGGAAACCGCTGCTATCACCCATGTTGCTCCCCTCTCAGGCCCGACTCGAAGCCATGACGGCTTCCACGGGATCAGTTCCGGCTGCACGAGCCTCTTTTTCTGCGGCGAGCACACGCTTGTACTCCCTGGGCATGACCTTCACGAACGAGGCCGCTGCCGAAGGCCACTCGGCGAGGATCGATGCAGCCACCGCGGACGTCGTTTCCTCAAAATGTGTGGTGAGGGTCGCGTGCAGCCATTCAATGTCGTCAGATTCAAGAGTCTCGAGATCAATCATGTCCGGATTCGCCCGCGACGGGAATGTCCCATCCCGATCGAGCACGAAAGCAATGCCACCGGACATGCCTGCACCGAAGTTCCGACCGGTGCCGCCAAGAATGACAACCCTTCCACCAGTCATGTACTCACATGCGTGGTCACCAACGCCCTCAACCACAGCGGTCGCGCCGCTGTTCCGAACACAGAAGCGCTCTCCGACCACACCGCGCACATACATTTCGCCAGCAGTTGCTCCATAGAGCAGGACGTTGCCAGCAATGATGTTGTTCTCCGCCACAAAGGTTGACTCGAGCGAGGGCCGAATAATGATCCGCCCACCCGAAAGGCCCTTGCCGGCGTAGTCGTTGGCGTCACCTTCAAGACGCAAGGTGACTCCACGAGGCACGAAAGCGCCGAAACTCTGTCCGGCCGAACCGGTGAACGTTGCCAGAATGGTGCTGTCAGCAAGGCCATCAGCGCCATAACGACGTGTGACCTCGGCTCCAAGCATTGTGCCGACGGTGCGATTGACGTTGCGGATCGGCGTGTCGATCCGGACAGCTTCGGCCCGCTCAAGAGCCGGTGCTGCGAGTCGGATCAGTTCGTTGTCAAGAGCTGCGGCGAGCCCATGATCCTGGGTGGTGATGCAGCGTCGGCTCGCACCCTCAGCAAGTTCCGGAACATGCAGGATTGGCGAGAGGTCGAGGCCAGCAGCCTTCCAATGGTCCACAGCGTCGCGGGTATCGAGAACCTCGGCGTGCCCGATGGCTTCATCAAGCGTGCGGAAACCAAGTTCCGCGAGAAGCTCACGGACCTCTTCGGCGATGAATTCGAAGAAGTTCACAACGAACTCGGGCTTGCCCGAGAACCGTTCGCGCAGGACAGGGTTCTGGGTGGCGACGCCAACCGGACAGGTGTCGAGATGGCAAACGCGCATCATGACGCAACCCGAAACGACGAGAGGCGCTGTGGCGAAGCCAAACTCCTCGGCTCCGAGAAGCGCTGCGATAACCACGTCTCGCCCAGTCTTCAGCTGCCCGTCCACCTGCACAACGATGCGGTCGCGCAGGTTGTTGAGAAGCAACGTTTGCTGTGTCTCTGCGAGGCCGAGTTCCCATGGCGCACCAGCATGCTTGAGCGACGTAAGCGGCGATGCTCCGGTGCCACCGTCATGCCCGGAGATGAGCACAACATCGGCATGTGCCTTCGAGACACCTGCAGCAACCGTGCCGACCCCAACTTCAGCAACAAGTTTGACGTGGACGCGGGCTTGATTGTTTGCGTTCTTCAAATCATGAATGAGCTGGGCGAGATCCTCAATGGAATAGATGTCGTGGTGCGGAGGCGGAGAAATGAGCCCGACGCCGGGAGTCGAGTGCCTGGTCTTGGCAATCCATGGATACACCTTGTGACCAGGAAGCTGTCCGCCCTCACCCGGCTTGGCACCCTGGGCCATCTTGATCTGGAGATCATCGGCATTGACCAGGTAGTGACTGGTGACGCCGAAGCGTCCAGATGCCACCTGCTTGATTGATGAACGCTTCGAATCGCCGTTCGGTAGAACTTCAAAACGTTCGGCATCCTCGCCGCCTTCGCCAGTGTTGGACTTGGCGCCAAGCCGATTCATGGCGATTGCGAGGGTCTCATGAGCCTCAGCCGAGATGGAGCCATAGGACATAGCGCCGGTTGAGAAACGTTTCACGATCTGACTGACCGACTCAACCTCATCGATCGAAATTGGCGAGCGATCCTCGGACCGGAATCGAAACAATCCGCGAAGTGTGGCGAGATTGCGGGCTTGATCATCAACCCGCGACGTGTACTCCTTGAAGATGTCGTAGCGGCCGGTTCGCGTCGAGTGCTGAAGCTTGTAGACCGTCTCCGGGTTGAATAGGTGGTACTCACCTTCGCGACGCCATTGGTATTCGCCGCCAACCTCAAGTGTGCGGTGCGCACGTTCGGTGGGATTCTCGGGATAGGCGAGCCGGTGACGGCGGGCCACCTCCTCAGCGATCTCATCAAGACCGATTCCGCCGAGACGACTCACCGCTCCCACGAAGTACTCGTCGACTAATTCACGCGAGAGGCCCACGGCCTCGAAAATCTGTGCACCGGTATAGGAAGCCACGGTGGAGATGCCCATTTTGGACATCACCTTCAGGACTCCCTTGCTCGAAGCTTTGATGTAGTTCGCAATTGCCTTCGTGGGATCGTGAATCTCCGAAAGTCCTTCAGCAATGCGGTCCTCGATGGTCTCGAAGGCGAGATACGGGTTGACTGCACGTGCTCCGAATCCAATGAGCAAGCACATGTGATGAACCTCACGAGCCTCACCGGTCTCAACAACCAGTCCGACGCGTGTGCGTGTTTGCTCACGGATGAGGTGATGATGAACCGCGGCGGTGAACAACAGCGACGGGATGGGAGCCATCTCTTGATCGGTGTCTCGGTCTGAGAGCACAAGGATCGTTGCACCTTCGGCGATCGCCACCGAAGCCAGATGGCAGACATGGTCCAGCGCCTTGCGGATCCCTGCGCCGCCCTGGGAGACGGGATACACGCATGGGATCACGACAGTTCGGTGATCTGAAAGACCTGCGTAGGTATCGATCTGGATGAGTTTCTGGAGCTCATCGTTGTCGAGGATGGGCTGGGGAATCGCGATCTGGCGACAGGAACGAGGTTCGGCCTCAAGAAGATTTCCCTCAGGTCCAAGCGAGCCGCCGATGGCCGTCACCAATTCCTCTCGGATGGCATCAAGCGGTGGGTTGGTCACCTGTGCGAACAGCTGTGAGAAATAGTCGAAGAGCAAACGAGGGCGCCTCGAAAGCACCGCTATCGGCGTATCGGTTCCCATAGAGCCGATGGGCTCAAGGCCGGTTCGCGCCTCCGGATCGAGGATGAGCTTCATCTCTTCGGTGGAGTATCCGAAAACCTGCTGACGATTCACGACCGATTGGTGCGGGCGCAGCGTGTGCCCAACGGAGGCAAGCGTTGATAGTTCGACCTGATTGCCGTTGAGCCACTCACCATAGGGATGCGCCTCGGCGAGCCGTGACTTGATTTCTTCGTCCTCGATGATGCGTCCCTGTCGGGTGTCGACAAGGAACATGCGACCGGGCTGAAGCCGTCCCTTGCGGACGATCTTCGATGGATCAATCTCGATCACACCAACCTCGGAGGCCATGATGACGAGGTCATCGGTGGTCACCCAGTAGCGGGAGGGCCGAAGCCCATTGCGATCGAGTACGGCACCGATAACCGAACCATCAGTGAACGCGATTGATGCCGGACCGTCCCACGGCTCCATCATCGACGCATGGAATCGGTAGAAGTCCCGCTTGGCCGCAGGCATTGAGGGCTGATGCTCCCAAGCCTCGGGAATCATCATCAGCACCGCATGCGGAAGCTCGTAACCACCCATATGCAGCAGTTCGAGCACCTCATCGAATGAGGCTGAGTCGCTGGCAGCTGGCGAGCAGACCGGAAAGATGCGAGAGATGTCGCCTGGAAGGAGATCGCTACCAAGGAGCGCCTCACGAGCACGCATCCAGTTCCGATTGCCCTGCACCGTATTGATCTCTCCGTTGTGAGCCACATAGCGGAACGGGTGCGCCAGGGGCCATGACGGAAATGTGTTGGTGGAGAAACGAGAGTGCACCAACGCAAGTGCAGATTCCACACGCTGGTCCTGGAGGTCAAGGAAGAACGCGCCAAGTTGGGAGGTCGTCAGCATTCCCTTGTAGACAAACGTGCGGCAGGACAGAGACGGGAAGTACACGCCGCCATCGGAAAGTGTGCCGAGCCCGTTCTCGCTCCGCTTTCGAACGATATACGCGCGCCGTTCGAGAGTCTCATCGGCGAGACCATCTCCGGCGATGAACAACTGACGAAATTGCGGCTGGACCGAGCTGGCCATCGAACCAATCATCGAGTCGTCGATCGGGACGTCTCTCCACCCGAGAAGACGGAGACCCTCTTCATCAACGATGGACTCGATGGCATTGATTGCGGCGCTCGCCGCCGCAGGATCTCGCGGAAGAAAGGCAATACCCGTGGCGTACTGGCCCTCGGGAGGGAGAGGGAAGTCGACGACGTCACGCAGGAAGCGATCGGGAACCTGCAGCAAAATGCCGGCGCCGTCGCCCGTGTTGATCTCAGCACCTGCAGCACCGCGATGGTCCATGTTGCACAGCGCCCCCAGACCATGTCCGACGATGTCATGGCTCCGAAGGCCCTTCATGTTCACCACGAAGTTGACGCCACACGCGTCGTGCTCGAAACGGGGGTCATAAAGACCCTGTGCAGCCGGAAGACCGGCGGAGTTCAACTGCGTCATGGGACTTCCCAAGGAGATCAGGGGCAGAGAGCCCCAGTTGGAATTGGATACTTCGGGACGACGCTGGCCCGAAAACGAGTCCTCAGACTACAGGAAGGCCGTCTGAATCCACCAAGCGGGGACCATGACGGGGCTCTCGCCGGTGGCTGCCGGTAGGGTCTCGGCGTGGAACAGACCCACCCGCTTCCCGCTCCAATTGACCCCGTTCTCGCTGATCTTGGGGCCTTCATCAGCGCCTCTCCCTCGCCGTTCCATGCAGTTCAATCTGCGGTTCGTCGGCTGAACGATGCCGGGTTCGTCCGAATCGACGAACAGGCGCCGTGGCCCACTGCTCCCGGCCGGTACCTGATTGTCCGAGATGGGTCCGTCATCGCCTATTCAACAGCGGTGTCGCATCCACAGGCAGGCTTCAGGATTATCGGGGCCCACACCGACTCCCCCAATCTCCGACTCCGTCCACAGCCGGACCGCACCTCGGCGGGCTTCTCGCAGCTTGCTGTTGAGGTGTACGGAGGCGCTCTGCTCAATTCGTGGCTCGACCGCGACCTCGGACTGTCGGGCCGCGTCACCGTGGAGACCGGGTCCGGGAAAACCGGGTCCGGAACTCTCGAGACCATTCTCATAGCCCTGGATGAACCGCTTCTGCGTGTGCCGCAACTGGCAATCCATCTTGACCGCTCGATTGCCGCGGAGGGTCTGCGCTTGAACCCTCAGCAGCACATGACTCCTGTCTGGGGTCTCGATCCTGATCTCGATATTCGAAACTTCCTCGGTAAACGGCTCAACGTGAACGCAGAGGCAATTCTTTCGTGGGAGCTCATGTGTCATGACCTCACCGAGCCCCGAGTACTTGGCGCCGATCAGTCACTGTTCGCCGCTCCCCGCCTCGACAACCAGCTCTCCTGCCACGCTGCAGTCACCGCACTCGTCGCCGCCACCGCCTCCGATTCCGATTCGACCAACACAGTGCCGCTCATCTGCCTGTTCGATCACGAAGAGGTTGGCAGCGAGTCAGCGAGCGGCGCGGCGGGCTCCATGCTCGAAACCGTCCTTGAACGCATCGCGATCGCGGCTGGACTCACACGAGAGCAATATTTTTCGGCCCTTGCCTCCTCGGTGTGTTTCTCGGCCGATGGCGCACACGCCACGCATCCGAACTATGTCGAGCGCCACGAGCCCAGCCATCACATCGAACTCGGCGCTGGACCGGTCATCAAGCACAATGAGTCCCGGCGGTACGCCTCAGATGCACCCGGCGTAGCCCTCATCGTCGAAACTGCAAACGCCTGCTCGATCCCGCTCCAACATTTTTCAAGCCGCGGAGACATCCCCTGCGGATCAACCATCGGACCGGTCACTGCAGCCCGGCTCGGAATGCGCACCATCGACCTCGGTGTCGCACAGCTCTCCATGCATTCAGCCCGCGAACTCTGCGGTGCGACTGACCCAGCGCTCTTCACTGCACTGCTCACGGCCCTGCTGCGCTCGTCGCTGCCCAACAGCTGAATTATGGAGATATCGAAATCTGTGGCTGCTGCATTTGGAGTTGGCGTACTTGTCCTGTGCGGCGCGTGCAGTTCACGCGGAACGTCCTCGGCAGGTTCACCGAGCACGCTTGCTCCGCTCAGCGTGCCCACCAGTTCAAGCTCGCAACCAACATCTCCGAACCCGTCAACGCAGTCACCGGTCACGCAGTCACCAATCATGCAAAGTGCTCAGATGATTCTGAGCACGGTCGCAGCACGCACCGCCAACTCTTGCGATGCCACGAGCGGAACTGGCTCAATCCAATTTGAACACGATCCGGCGGCAGCAGATGTCCTCCGGCAGATGACGGTGATTGTCGACGGACGACAGGTCTCCCCACCACTTGTTTCGGGACAGACGATCACAAGCGTTGACGGCGTGATCTGCGATGGCGCAGTCCATACGGTGGTGGTTGTCGCTGTTGGTCGTGACGGTTCATCGCCATCGCGAGCGTTCGCAGTTTTGATGCCACGATGACGAGCGATCGCCTCGTCTGGGCCCTTGAGATTCTGGGTCTTTCCCCCGGAGACTCCGCAGAGGTTGTTCGCACGCGTTATCGCGAACTGTTGCGCACGACACATCCCGATGTCAGTAGCGCGGGCACATCAGAGGCAACCGATGCCACTGTCCAACTCACCGAGGCTCACCGCATCGTTCTGAGCGCAATCGACGAGCACGGTCAAGGATCAGTGCCACGAACGCCTGCTCCGAGTACGGCAGCAGAGCATCAAGACATCTGCCACCATCGCAGAACAACATCGGCACCCGACCTCATTGAAATCCGATCTGACGGGGACACGATCTCCATGACTGTGCCCCCAACGGAGGCCTTTGCCATTCTTCTTGACGCAGGTGCCCGGATTGGTGGAATCGGCTATGTGGATCGTGCGCTTGGTCTTCTCGAGATCATCGTGAGATTTGAAGGCGGGCCGTCCTGCTCGGTGCTGATCACGCTCCAGGGTCGAGCATTCGGGACGGACGCGTTCATCACCATGGAATCGATCGAGGCGGCCCCCACTCCACCATTCGGGCCCGTCATCGAGGCCTTGCTCGAGGAGATCGAGGCGCTGCACCTGACCTGAGGTATCCGCGACCTGAGGCCACCCAGCGATGAAAATAGCGGCCACGGAGTCGGGAGCTAATCGGGAACTGGAGGGAACCGTGAGTCGTCAGGGCCGAGCGTGGATGCTTGACGTCATCGCCTTCCATCACGAGTTTGAGGTGTTCCTGTCAACCTCCAGAGGCCTGATTGATCTGCGTGACCGAGCGGTGCGCATCTGGGATTCTCAGGAGGGAACCGTCCGTGACTACCTCTCCCTGCTCACAGTAAGCGGGCCTGAGACTTGGTCCGTCTCCTGCGACGACGACAACCTCGTCGATTGGTACAGGGTTCTCATGGCCACGCACCTCACTCCGACTCGCGCACTGCAGTCCCCGGCGACACTGCGGCGCGGCCTGCCTGCCCTCGGATGGCATGCAACCGAAGCGCGCCGAGTCTCACGTGGCCGAGAATTGCTCACACTCGCGGAACGGCATCTGAGTAGCTCGGCCATTGAACGACTACTCCCCCGGTTTGGTTGGGGGCATAAGGGCTGGCTGGACCAGGACGATCTTGAGGGTGCTCTGGTCAAGATGCGCTCTCTCGACCGGCGCGCGTTCCGAGACTGTCAGGATTTGGTACCCGTCGTCGAGGATGCGTTTGAGGTGTTCGAAGCCGCTACCCGCAAACCCGACCACGTTCTGCTCACACTTGCGTCGTAATCCTCATCGGGCCAAATGCTCAATCGTTGTCTTGGCGGAGGCCTGAAGTTCGAGCACGTCGGCGCCGCCGCTCGTCACCCTGGGCGTGGTCGGCAAGAGATCGGTGGAGAGCTTCCCACCGTCAACACTTCGGGCGATCTGCACCAGGTCGACCGCCCCCATCCGACTGTCCAGACAGAGCCCATCGCGCACAGCTGCCGGCAGCCGGGCCAACGCAATTGGCGAGCGGGTCGTACTCACTGCGCGCAGCAGTGAACTCAGAAAGGCGCGTTGACGCTCCGTTCGTCCCAAATCAGCCGTGCCGTCGACTTTCCAGATGCCGCCTATCTGCTGTTCGTAGTAACGGCTGCGGACGTACGCGAGCGCCATGGTGCCATCAAGGTGGGTGCGGCCGGCTCTAGGAATAGAAAGTCCGGAGTGGTTGTCCCGAGCCGGAGCAGGAACCTCAACGGTGATCCCACCGATCGCATCGACAATGGCTCCGAATCCAACAAAGTCAATCTCCATGTACTGGTCGACGGGAATACCGAGCGCAGTGACTGCTCTGATCAGATTCGGCGCCCCGTCGCTATAGGTGGCGTTGATTCTGGTTTTCTGCCGAGTATTCGGGTCGGTAACCCACAGATCGCGCGGGATTGATACCAGCGAGGTCGCCGATCCCTCAGCATGCAAGACCATGATCGTGTCGGTTCGTACGCCAGTAACTGCTTCGCCGAGAAAGGCCGAAGCATTCGGATCAGAGGCCGAGATTCGGTTCCGGGAGTCGGTACCAACAATGAGCGTGTTCGTGCCTTGGCGCGAACCTTGCGGACTCAGTACCGAGGTGACATCAACTCTCCGGAGACCGCTGTATCCCCACCACAGAAGCCCAACGGTGAAGATCGGCACCACAACCACAACGATCACGCAGGCGAGCGCAACGATCCGCCACCGGCGGCGTCGACCACCGGCCGCAGACAATCCCATGATCAAGAGCGTACGGGTGCCAACTCGGGGATCGGGTGCACCCGCTCACTAGATTGAGTCCCAATGGATCACGAGGTTGTCATTGTGGGAGCCGGACTCGCCGGCTTGGCCTGCGCCCGAACGCTGCACGCATCCGGAATTGATGCGGTAGTGGTTGAGGCCAGCGACGGCGTCGGAGGCCGGGTGCGCACTGACATCGTCGACGGATTCCGTCTCGATCGTGGTTTTCAGATTCTGCTCACTGCATATCCCGAGCTTTCCCGCTGGTTCGACCTCAATGCTCTCGACATGAAACTCTTCGCTCCCGGAGCGAAGGTTCGTCTCAACGGGAAGTTCCGCACTGTTGGTGACCCCCTGCGGCGCCCCGCCGATCTTGCGGCGACTATCACCGCTCCCATCGGATCTGTCGCCGACAAACTTCGCCTGCTCAAACTCATCGCATCAGTTCGTCGTGGACAGGCAAAAAACCTTTTACGGCGCCCCGACATGTCGACGCTTCAACGGCTGCACAAGGCTGGGTTCTCGGATCGATTCATCGAACGCTTCATGGAACCACTCTTCGCTGGAATCCAACTCGACCCCTTTCTCGAGGTTTCCTCGCGTCGATTCGAAATGATCCTGCGCATGCTCGCAAAGGGTGACTCTGGAGTTCCGGCGCACGGCATGGGGGCTCTTTCCGAGATGCTTGCCGCTCCGCTCCCCCACAGCTCAGTTCGACTGAACTCGAATGTCACAGCGCTCGCCAACAACCGGATTGACCTCAGAGACGGCTGCTCGATCCAGGCTCGCCATGTGGTGGTGGCTACCGATGGTCCAAACGCTGCACGCCTTCTCGATCGGGTTCCCGATCCCGGATCACGCTCGGCAAGCGCCGTGTGGTTCGCCATGGACGAGCCCGCCACTGGCGGGAAGGCCATCCTCCTCGACGGTGAGCGTTCCGGCCCCGCCCGTAATGTCGCAATTCTCAGCAACGTGGCAGCTACCTACGCTCCCGAAGGGCGTTCGCTCCTTGTCGCTGCTGTTCCCGGACCCGACGCATTGGGCGCGAATCTTGAAACTGCCGTGCGCTCACAGATGTCTCGCTGGTTCGGATCCGTTGTCGATACATGGCAGACGCTGCGGGTGGACGTCATTCGCCATGGGCAGCCGCTTCAGACGCCTCCACTGAATCCCAAGCAATCGGTGCGAGTCGACGATGGGCTCTGGGTCTGCGGCGATCACCGGGATACCGCATCGATTCAAGGAGCCCTGTTCTCGGGCCGGCGCACCGCTGAGTGCATCCTCGCCGAGCTACGCCCCAATTCGCAGCCCTAGCGCCCTAGCGCCCTTCGATTGCTTCGAGAGCGCCAGAGTCGACCGCAGCGCGCAGCAGTGCGTGGTCTCGCTCGCTCTGATCGGCGTACGCCTGGCTGAAGGCCACGATCGCTCGGTCGAAGGCGTCGCCCGCTCCGAGGTACGCGCTCAGTGCCACCGGATCACCGCTGCGAGCATGGGCCCGCGACAAGGTCCAGCCGCACAGCGCCGCATAGGCGTTCAATCCCGCCGGACGAACTCCGGACAGATCAATCGAGCTCTTCATGTCTCGTAACTGCCGAACATAGAAGTCTCGATTTCGATATCGGGTCCAACCCAGAAAGAGATCACTTGCCGCCTGCATATAGCGCTGGCCGACAACCACGCGCTGCCCCTGATTGGCGAAGAGACTCGGCGCAACATAGGGCTCGAGAACTGACGGATTCGCCTCTTTGATCTGAAGGAACAGCGGATCGTCATCCTCGGCATCAGCGGTGCAAAGCGCGATATGGCAGTGAGTCCCGACGCTGCCCACTCCAACCGCCTTTCGAGCAACATCAACTAACTCGAACCGTTCGAACAATAAGCGGCGCTCATCAGTGAGCGTCTCGCGATAGCGATCGACGATGACCTGCACGGTGTTACCGGCGGTTGACTCCGCGACATGTTCAACGAGCGGTGGATTGTCAAGAATCCTTCGCCGCCCATCAACCACCTCAGTCATGCGGGCGATTGCATGACTCGTGTCACGTCGACGGGCCTTCTCGGCAATCTTGACGCCGGCGGCTGTGATCTCTGGAGGCAGAAGCGTCAGGATCGTGTCGACATCGACTCGTGAGTACCAGACATCGAGCTGCGACATCTGCGCAAAGCGACCCATCATCATTCTGTAGACACCGACCGACTGCATGACAGCGTCAGCGCAAGCCGCTTCGGACAAACCTGCGTCACGACCTGCGAGCACAATGCTCGCTCCCAATCGCTTCACATCCCACTCCCAGGGGCCGGGAATGGTTTCGTCGAAATCGTTGACATCGAACAGAAGATGCCGCTCAGGCGATGCAAACAGGCCGAAGTTCTGTAGGTGGGCGTCTCCGCAGGCCTGCACATTGAGACCCGACACCGGCGTTCCGGAAAGGTCGGCTGCCATCACCGCAGCCGCCCCTCGGAAGAACGTGAACGGAGACGCAACCATCCGACCCCAGCGCAGCGGGATCAGATCTGGATACCGATTTCGATTCTGGGCCTTCAGGATCTTGAGCGGATCAGGTCGATCCGAAGCGGGACTCCACGCTCCATGCGAGGACCGGCGAGCGTCTTTGCGCTTGGCCCGACCCAGCTCCGCACGCTCCGCCCGACTCAGGAGAATTCCTCCTCGGTGGATGGCCGGACGCAGCGGATTTCGCTGCTCGGGATCGCTCCCGTCAATTGTCAGGTTGTTGACGCTGGGGATTCGCTTCGTAGCCACGCTCAGACCGTACTCAGGCGGACGGGCGACGTGTCGTGATTGTGTAGGTTCAGATCCATGTCCGAGCTCGAAGTTCTCACCTGGCCACTCTACGGAGAGGCCTGCAAAACACTCGCCGATCAGATCAACGCCGATGGCTATCGGCCCGACCTCATTCTTTCGATTGCCCGTGGCGGTCTGCTGATCGCCGGTTCACTTGCCTACGCATTAGGAGTGAAGAACCTCCACGTGATGAACGTTGAGTACTACACCGGTCAGGGTGAGCGCCTCGAGTTCCCCGTCATCCTGCCGCCCCCTTTGACACTCGTGAATCTGGAACAGGCAAAGGTTCTGATCGCCGATGACGTGGCTGACACTGGGGCAACTCTCGAGATGGTTCGCGAGTACGTCACCCCTCAGGTGGGCGAGGTCCGCTCAGCAGTTTTGTACCAAAAGACCATCTCCACGATGAACTGCGATTACGTGTGGCGCCACACAGACCTGTGGATTGATTTCCCGTGGTCGACCGGTGCAGCGCTGGTGACTCCTCACGAGTCCGACCAACGTTCCTGACCCGCAACGATCAGCGTTCCTCACGTTCGTAGGCTCGACCCAATGCCGCCGGCGAACCGAGTTTTCGACTGATCCTCGAGTTCGACACGAGAACAAGCACGATGATGGTGGCCAGATATGGCAGAGCGTTGAGAAGCGCTGAGGGGATGTCGATTCCTCGAGCCTGCAACGTGAACCGCAGACTCGAAAGCGCTCCGAACAGATAGGCACCGACGAGCGTGAGATCAGGGCGCCAGAAGCCGAAGATCACGAGAGCAAGGGCGATCCAGCCCTGACCAGAGGTGAGACCATTCGCCCATGTGGGAACGATGGTGAGTGAGAAGCAAGCTCCGGCAATACCAGCGAACATCCCGCCCACGATCACGTGCCCATAGCGATACCGAACCACCGAAATGCCGACCGAATCGGCGGTCTGCGGAGACTCGCCCACGGCTCGCAGATGCATGCCCATGCGTGTGCGGAACAGATAGACCGATGCGAGTACAACCATCAGCCAGGACAGATACGTCAGCATGGTTTGGTCGAACACGATTGGTCCGAGCACCGGCACACCCTTCAGGCCGAACAGGTTCATGCGACCGAACTGGTTGATGGCCGGGTTCTTGCCCAAGCCCCACACATTGGCCAAGTACGAGGACAATCCCGCCGCACCGGCGAAGATTGTGAGCGCAAGACCAGAGATGATTTGGTTGACACGCAGCGTGATGACAAGGAACGCATGGATGGCTGCCCCGAGGCCCGCAGCGGCCATCGCGGCGACAAGCGCCAGCGGGAGGATCAGCGCTGCAGGTCCATCGATGTTGGAAGCCACCAGAGCAGCGCAGACTGCACCCAGCAACATCATCCCCTCTACGCCGAGGTTGATAACGCCGGAACGCTCCGCCAGGAGTTCACCAAGCGAGGCGAAGACCAGCGGGGTGCCGTAGAAGATGGCGGAGGCCAAAATGATGACGAAGAGGTTGTCGTTCACGCTCATGATGCGGCCACCGCTCGGACTTGTCGACGGGTGTTGATGATGCGGTAGCGAACCAGTACCTCGCCACCGAGGGTGCAGAAAAGAATCAGCCCCTGCAGCGTGCCCACTAGTCCAGCGGGGAAGTCAGGTCCTTGGAGTGCGTAACCGGCGTTGGTGATGCCACCGAGAATGATGGCCACAAAGACCACCGCAAGTGGATTCAGCCGTGCCAGAGCAGCAACGACGATTCCGGCGTAACCGAACCCCGACTGCTGGAGACCTTTGGGGTCGAGGACATGTCGGAAGTTGCCCACGTCAGCGGCTCCACCCAAGCCGGCCAAAGCACCGGAGATCATGGCAACCGAGACGATGACACGAGAGGGTCGCATGCCGGCGTAACGAGCGGTGCTCGGAGCTCCCCCAACTACGCGCATCTCGTAACCGAAGCGCGTGCGCTTTTGCAGTACGTGCAGCCACACTGCGATCAAGGCCCCAAGGACAAGCCCGAATGGGACCACAAGCGAACCCAGGTTGAACGACGGCCATTGTGCGGTCAGCGGAATGATCTTGCCCTTCGGGAAGACTGCACCCGTGCCGCCGAGCTCACGCCAGAACGAATCACTTTCGAAAATCAGATAGGTCGCGCCGATACCAGCCACGTAGTTGAGCATGAGCGAGGTGATGATCTCGTTGGTGCGGAAACGGGCGCGCAGAATGCCCGGAATGAATGCCCAGAATGCACCACCAACAGCTCCTGCGAGCACCATGGCACCTACAGCGATCCAACTCTGCGCATCGGCACCGAGAGCGAGCGCAATACCGGACGCGAACACCGCACCGACATAGAACTGCCCTTCACCACCAATGTTGAAGAAACCAACCCTGAAGGCGACAGCAGCGCACAGACCGGTGAACAGTAGAGGCGTGGCCGAAATGAATGTGCCGCTCAGCGAGCCGGAATCGAGGAATCCGCGCTCGAGGATGCGCTGGTACACCGAGATTGGATTCTGACTGGTGATGAGCAGAAGAACCGCTCCGACGAGCAGGGCGGTCAGGAATGATCCGATCGGGACAACCCAATTCATCCAGCGAGGATTCTCAACTCTGGGCTCGAGACGCAGGCCGACTCGCGACGCAATGCTCATGCGACCTCCTCCGACGACTGACCGCCGCCCATGAGCATTCCAATGGACGCAACAGTGGCGTCCTGGGCGTCGACAACGCCAGTAATGCCACCCTCGTACATAACGATGATCCGGTCGGCGAGAGCGAGCACTTCATCAAGATCCTCACTCACAAGGAGGACCCCGACACCACTGGCAGCAGCGTCAAGCAGTAGTTGGTGGACCGTGGCAACAGCACCAATATCGAGGCCTTGAGTTGGCGTCGAGACGACAAGGACTTTCGGATTTCCCGACATCTCGCGAGCGAGCAGCACCTTCTGCACGTTGCCGCCTGACAACCGCCGTGTGGGCGTCTGGCTTGATGGGGCACGTACGTCGAATCGCTCCATGAGCTCGTCAGCTTCGGCGTTGATGACCGATGAACGAAGAAACGGAGGCCGAGCCACAGGGGGACGGCGGTAACGCTTCAGAACAAGATTCTCCGCGATCGAGAGATCAGGTGCGAGTCCGGTGCCAAGGCGATCCTGGGGCACATAGGCGACGCCCATCCGTATTGGGTGGCGAGCGTCAGCACGGTCCATGACTTCGCCATCGACATCAATTTGGCCGGAGGTGCGGGGTCGAAGCCCAGCCAGAACCTCGACCAGTTCGCGTTGACCATTGCCCGCAACACCAGCGACAGCGACGACCTCTCCGCCGCGCACACTGAATGAGACTGATCGGAGCGCGGCCAGACCGCGATCTCCGTCGGAACTGAGATCATGCACATCGAGCACCACCGGAGCCCCCGGAAGCGCTCCGGTGCCGCGACGTTGCACTCGCTCGACCTCGCGTCCAACCATGACATTGGCGAGCGATTCGCGAGTCGAACCTGCTGCATCCATGGTGGCGACGGATCGCCCCTGGCGAAGAACTGTGATGCGATCAGCGACGGAAAGCACCTCGCCAAGTTTGTGCGAGATGAAAATAACCGAGCGTCCCTGCCGAGTGAGCGAACGCATCGTGGCCGTCAGGGCGTCAGCCTCAAGAGGGGTGAGCACAGCTGTGGGCTCATCCATGATGAGCGTGGTGGCGTTGCGGTAGAGCACTTTGAGGATCTCAACTCGCTGCTGCTCGCCAACCGACAGTTGCCAAATGCGAGCGGTGGGATCGACCCGGAGTTCGAATTGCTCACCGAGTTCCGCGATGCGTTCCTCGATGTTGCTCATCCGCATCAGCCGACCTTCTCCGACCATGGGCGCACCAAGCGCGATGTTCTCCGCAACAGTGAAGGTTGGGATGAGGCGGAAGTGCTGATGCACCATGCCGATACCGGCATCGATCGCGGCGCGCGGAGAGTCGAAGGAAACCCGCTGACCGGCCATTTCGAGATGGCCGGCATCGGGGCGATAAAGCCCGGTGAGGACGTTGGAAAGCGTGGTCTTCCCGGCGCCGTTCTCCCCCAGCAGCGCATGCACCTCTCCGACACGGACGTCGAAGTTCACGTCATCGTTGGCGATGACACCAGGGAAGCGTTTGGAGATGCCGAAAGCGGCCACCGCCGGAGCGATGGCCGCCTTCGAATCGACGTCAGTCGTCATGAGTCAGTGACTGGTGATCGATCAACCCTTCGGGCTGCCGTCAATACCCTTCACGAAATAACTCATGGTGTAGAGGTCCTTCTGGGTGAGCTTCTGACCCTTGGTGATCTGGACCTTTCCGTCCTGATCCTGACGGTCCGCAAGACCCCAGTACCAACCGAAGGAGTTGGTCGCTGCAGCCTTGGCCTGCTCTGCCTGGATGGCCGAGGAAGTCTCGGAGCTCACGATCGAACCGAACGGAGCGATGCTGGTGAACTTGTCACCAATCGTGCCGTAGTAATTCTGCTGGCTCCACTTGCCGTCGCGGATCGAGTTGATCTTTGAGGTGTAGTAGGGGCCCCAGTCGTAGGTGGCTGCGGTGAGCCACACGGTCGGGTAGGCACTGGCCTGATCGGAGTCGTATCCAAGCCAGGGCAGATCGTTGGCCTTGGCGACCTCACCAGCGGTCGGGCTGTCCTGATGCGAGAAGATCACGTCGGCACCACTGGCCACCAATGACTCGGCAGCCTGACGCTCAACAGCCGGATCAAACCAGCTCTTGGTCCAGACAACCTTCACAGTGGCGTCAGGGTTCACCGACTGAGCGCCGAGAGCGAAGCCATTGATCTGGCGAATGACCTCGGGGATCGGGAACGGAGCTTCAACGCCGATGACGTTGTTCTTCGTGGCCTTACCAGCAGCGATACCCGTGAGATACAGCGTGTCCTCACCAGCACCCCAGTATTCGTCGTAGTTCGACGACACGGAGCTTGCGCCATTGACAGTGATGTCGTCACCGGTGGCCTGAACGAACTTCACGTCTGGGTACTTCTTGGCCGCTGCCTGCATGGCGTCCTTGAAGCCATACGAGGTTGCGAAGATGACCGTGTTTCCATCCTTCACGAGATCATCGATGACCTGTGCAGTCTCGGGACCCTCGGGAACGTTTTCCTTGTAGGTGGAGACCAAGTTGTCGCCGAGCGCCTTGGCAGCAGCTTCGCGGCCATCGTTATGCGCCTGGGTCCAACCACCATCGTTGATCGGACCGACGTAGATCCACGCTGCCTTCGTCGGACCCGACGGCTTCGCGCTGTCAGACGACTTGCTGCTGCTGCACGCAGCGGTGAAAAGACCGAGCACTGCAACCAGTGCAACGGTGGCGATACCGGCCTTGCGGACCGAACGCCGGCTGGAGCTGCTTCCTCGTGAAACCATGATCTCCTCATTGGCTGTGACCATCCCTCGCGGATGGACTCGACTTGGTGAACTTACCCCACACGGGGTGGCCACCATGCGATCGGAATGTGAACTCCGTGTTGCGAGATTTGGGTCTCAGGACGAGGCCCACCGCTAAGGTCGGATCGTGGTCGATCGACTCTCCCCTTTCATCGATCCTTGGACAACTCCGGCAACGATTTGGACCCTTGTTGTGGGGCTCGCAGCCCTGCTCCGACTCCGCGGTCGACCCCTGGCAATCCTCGCCGCAGCCACGGCAGTGGGGCTCGCCATTTGGAAAGCGTGGGCAATCGGACCACCGACAGGCCTGCTCGATCTGCAGATTTACACCGGGTCTGCGCGTGCGTGGCTCGACGGCGGCTCACTGTTTTCCTACCACTCGCCAGTCTTCAATCTCTCCGCCACCTATCCCCCGATCGGCATTCTCCCGTTTGCTCTTCTCACGCCATTCACCGCTGATGGAAGAGAGGTCATCTTCACCTGCGTGAGTCTCCTCGCCATCGGCGTTGCCGCTCGCTGCACCGCCGTGCTTGCCGGGATCGCCCAACAGCGTCGACTGGAGTGGAGCCTGTGGGCCATGTCGTTGGCGATTGTCACCGTGCCTGTCTGGCTGACGCTGCGACAGGGTCAGATCAACGCACTCCTTTGGGTCCTTGTGCTCGGTGACATCGTGCTTATCCGACGCCGTTCGCGATTCGCTGGGATCAGCATCGGTATCGCTGCATCAATCAAGCTCGTACCTGCGTTGTTCATCGTCTGGTTGCTCATCGCCGGCTGGAGACGGCCAGCGCTTCGGGCAGTCATCAGTGGCGCTGCGATGACGGCACTTGGTTGGATTCTTGCCCCATCGGACTCGCGGGCCTACTGGACCGAACAACTCTGGCACTCCGACCGAGTCGGCCGGCTCGATGACGCTCGCAATAACTCAATCCTCGGCGGCCTTGCGCATGTCACGTCCGCCGGAACCCTGCGCACTGCGTTGTGGTTCGCATTCGCGGGCTCACTCGTCGCCATCGGGTTGTGGCGAGCCCGCTCAGCGGCCCACCGCGGCGATCTGCTTGCCGGTGTTGTCATCGTCGGGTGTACCTCGGCACTCATCAGTCCCATCTCGTGGACCCACCACCTGGGCTACTTGGTAGTGGCGCTCGCAGCAATGCTCCCGTTCGCCACGACGAACTGGCGACGAGTGTTGTTCGCACTGGCCGTTGTCCTGGTCATCGACCCTGGCCACCTCGGCGATGACGTCTGGATGTCGCTGGTGCGGATGGTGACGATGGTCGCGATCGTGGTCTGGCTTCCTATCGTCGATGGCCGAAGTAACTCGAATCCTTCGGGCTCGACGACGCCCGAGGGAACCACCGACACGAAAGAGTCGGTCTCAGAAGATCAGGCAGCGAGTACGCCGAGCAACCTATCGACGAATTCCTGAGCACCGGCCTCGATGGCAGAGCGCTTGATGGCATACCCGCCGATGACCTCTGCGCCTCGAGACTCCATGATGCTCGTGAGTTTCTCGAGTGTCTTGCCTGTCTCAATGGCGTAGGTGCAGAACACAGCGCAGCGCTTGCCGGTCATGAAAGGCAACTTGGCGAGCCGACCGCTCCGGGCTGGCTTCTGTCCGAACAAGAAGAGCCCGTCGGTCCAGGAACCAACCACCACAAGATCAGCATCAGCGAGGGCCTGGAAATCGACCTTGGCAGTGGAACAGGCCGCAGCCTCGTAACCGGCATCAACAAGAGCGGCTGCGATAAGGATCGCTGCCTTCTCGGTGTTGCCCGTAAGGCTCTCGTGGATGACCACAGCTTTCATCGCTGATTCTCCTTCGATCTTGAACTCACCAATCGTACCTCGGCATGCACAACCAACTGCGCGTGCTCGTCAGCACTTGCTCGAGCCGTGGTAGACCGCTTTGGTGAACACGCTGTCAGCGCTGCACTGGTGGGTCCTTGTCCCGGCCAGCATTCTTTTTGTCTCATCGGTGACTCTGATGTTCCGAGCGATCACGCTCCGACTGCTCGGCGGTCATCGGACGAACCAAGCATCAGCCTTCGCAGGTCCGCTCATGCCCGCCCTCGGCGTGCTGTTCGCATTCCTGTCTGGATTCGCCATCACCGCAATGTGGACGGCGCATTCGGCGGCTGACACTTCGGTGGGCCAGGAAGCGTCTGCAGCCTCAACATTGGCGTGGTCCGCCACGTCACCCGGGGCGGATACTGCAGCGATCCAGCGAGCGCTGAACGACTACCTCAAAGCCGCCACCACCGACGAGTGGAACGCGCTCAGTACTGCTGAGCCGAAGATCGATTCGGTGACCGGCGAGATGGGAGCCCTTGAGCGCACCGTGCGAGCTTCGGCATCGAATCCGCTGGTCTCTTCGGCGAATGCTTCCGAGATGCTGGGCGCCCTTAATCAACTCTCGGCTCATCGTTCCGAGCGCATCAGCGCCGCCGTTCGGACAATGCCATTGGCACTGTTTTTGGCGATCGTGTTGACGGGACTCGCGGTGTGCCTCAACGCCCAGATCATTTCCTCACCCGGCGACCGCCGCTCGGCGGTGGTCACGTCGACAATTGTTCTTGTCGTTGCCATTGACCTCGCCGTACTGCTGATCCTGTCGGGACCATTCCTCGGTTCGCAGCGAGTGTCGCCTGCCCCATTACAGGCCGTACAGGCACAGATCGAGTCTGGGTCCATCTCGCGCTGAGCCCATGTTGGTCTGATTCGGCGTGACGGCGGTACGGTTCGAGCATGCCCGAATTCCACCATCAGGACCTCCTCCCGCTTGGACCCGACGAGACGACCTATCGCCTCGTCACCACCGAGGGTGTCAGCACTGTTGAAACCCCTCTCGGTGAATTCCTCAAGGTCGAACCCGAGGCGATTCGTCTGCTGACCGCAGAAGCGATGTTCGACATCAACCATTTTCTGCGCACCAGCCACCTTGCTCAATTGCGCGCAATCCTCGATGACCCTGAGGCATCGGGCAACGACCGCTTCGTCGCCTTTGATCTTCTCCAGAACGCAAACATCGCCGCCGGAGGCATTCTTCCGTCCTGCCAAGACACCGGCACTGCGATCATCAAAGCTAAGCGTGGCCAGTTCGTCGTCACCGAGGGCAACGATGAGGCTCATATCTCACGCGGCGTCTACGACACCTACCTGCATGACAACCTGCGCTACTCGCAGATGGCGCCACTCGACATGTACCGGGAGGTCAATACCGGCACCAACCTTCCCGCCGAGATTGATATCTCTGCAGTCGACGGCTCTGCCTACAAGTTCTTCTTCATGGCCAAGGGTGGCGGTTCGGCCAACAAGAGTTATCTCTTCCAAGAAACCAAGGCGCTGCTGAATCCCGCATCGCTGCTCGAGTTCATTGCCCAGAAGATGGATCTCCTCGGCACATCGGCCTGCCCGCCGTATCACCTTGCAGTGGTCATCGGCGGCACATCGGCCGAGTTCGCCCTCAAGACCGCCAAGATGGCATCAGCTCGCTATCTCGATGCTCTCCCCTTTCTCGGCAATGAGCATGGGCAAGGGTTCCGCGATCTTGAGATGGAAGCGAAATTCCTTGAGGTCTCGCAGCAGTCCGGCATCGGAGCGCAATTCGGCGGGAAGTACTTCTGCCACGACGTGCGTGTGATCCGTCTCCCCCGCCACGGAGCCTCCTGCCCCGTCGCGATTGCAGTGTCATGCAGCGCGGATCGTCAGGCACTCGGAAAAATCACCGCAGACGGTGTGTTCCTCGAAGAACTCGAGCGTGATCCGGCACAGTTCCTGCCTGAGGTCACCGACTCACATCTCGACGATTCGGTCGTGCACATTGACCTAACGCAGCCGATGAGCGAGATCCGGGCGACGCTCGCCACGCTGCCCATTAAGACCCGACTCTCCCTCACCGGACCCGTCGTGGTCGCTCGCGATATTGCGCATGCCAAACTCAAGGAGCGCATCGACGCTGGAGAGGGACTGCCCCAGTACATGAAGGATCACTGCGTGTACTACGCAGGTCCGGCCAAGACACCGCAGGGCTATGCCTCGGGATCATTCGGCCCCACGACCGCGGGGCGCATGGATTCCTACGTGGATCTGTTCCAAGAGCACGGTGGCAGCTTTGTCATGCTCGCCAAAGGCAATCGCTCAAAAGCGGTCACCGACGCATGCCAGCGCCATGGCGGCTTCTACCTCGGCTCCATCGGTGGACCCGCAGCCCGTCTCGCGCAGGACTGCATCCGTTCGGTCGAGGTGCTCGAATACGCGGAACTCGGCATGGAAGCCGTCTGGAAGATCGAGGTTGAGAACTTCCCCGCATTCGTGGTCGTCGATGACAAGGGCAATGACTTCTTTCAAGAAGTCATTGCCAGTCGCCCGGTGACACTGCGATCCAACTGATCTCCAACTGGGCTCCACCTGAGTTCCAGCCGAGTTTCTCGTCGCAGGCCAAAGTTGGACGCCGCTCGGAAATCGGTGTCCTTCCGCAGCAATTAGCGACGCGGAGCGGGCTCCCATGGCTTGTCTCGGAACATGTCTCGAATGTCCTGCTTGAGAACCTTGCGCAGCGTCTGGTTCCGTGGGAGCTCGTCAAGGATTTCGAGCTGCTCCGGGATCTTCTGAACCATCAGGTCAGCGGTCTTCAGATAGTCGACCATGTCAGCAAACTCCAGATCAGCAGCGCCCGGCACACGCTCAACAACCGCGCAGACGCGCTCCCCGCGCTCACGATCCGGCAGCCCGACAACAGCCACGTCATTGACCAGCGGATGCTGATAGAGCAGATCTTCGATCTCCTTGGCGGAGATGTTCTCGCCCTTACGGATGATCACGTCTTTCAGGCGACCTGTGAGCACAACATGGCCACCCTCATCGAAATGACCGAGATCACCAGTGCGGAACCATCCTTCAGCGTCGAAGGCATCAGCGTCGAGCGAGGAATCGGTGTAACCCTTGAACACCATCGGACCCTTGAGCCGAACCTCGCCGTCTTCACCGGGACTGCACACGTGCCCCTCGGCGGTGACCATGCGAATCTCGATACCGGTGACCGGCGCGCCGTCGGTGTACATCAACTGGTCGTGGGTGTCGTTGGGTCCGCCCTGGGCGATCATCGGACATTCGGTCATGCCGTAGCCATGGCATACGGGAATGCCCATCTCGGTAAGGACTTCGGTGAACATCTCGGGGGGCTTCGGCGCGCCGCCGCCCGACAGCAGCCGCAACGAAGGAATGATCGCAGTATCCGGCTGCGTGCGTTGCTTAGCGAGATACATCTGGTAAAACGCCGGACCTCCTCCAGCCATGGTTGCACCCTTGCGACTGAACAAATCAACTGCGGCATCGAGCTGAAACGCCTCAACAATCACTGCACCGCAGCCGCGATAGAGCAGCATCATCAGATAATCCGGTCCGGCGATATGCGCGTACGGGAACGCGATCGACCCGATGTCATCGGTGGTGAGCTCGAGCGCGTCGGCCAAACCCAAACCGCCGGCCATGAGCGTGCGGTCAGTGTGGCGGACACCCTTCGGCGCTGAGGTAGTCCCGGAGGTGTAATAGATCCAACGCACCTCGTCACCATCAGTAGGCGCCGGCGGAAGTGAGGTCGGGTCCCCCTCCGGCAGGGAGTCAAACGTGACCAGCACCGTGGGGCGAATTCCACGTTCATCTGCGATGCGCTCGGCCATGGCTTCGAAATCGAAACCGTTCCAGTTACCGGGGATGCACAGAAACTCGGCGCCGGTCTGTTCAACAACGAAGCCGACTTCGCGATCGCGGTAGATCGGGATGATTGGGTTCTGCACGGCACCCAAACGGGCAAGCGCCAGTGACAGCGCCACGGTTTCAATCCGCGTTGGCAACTGCCAGGTCACCCGGCTGCCAGAACGCACTCCAAGGGCAAGAAGACCGGCGGCAGTGCGCTCGGCGAGATCTCGCAACTGCCCGAAGGTGATTTCACGATCGTTCTGATCGAACAGCACGACGTCATCGGGTGATGCCGCTGCCCGGGCCTCGAGCAGCTCCCACATGGTTCCGGCCTGCTGAATGCTCTGCTGTGGACTCACGGTTCCTCCTGGTATCGAACCTCTCCATCTTGGCGCGTCGACGCTGCCCCGTCGCACCCGAACCCCATGAAAGGATGAAGGCATGCCCGAAATGATGAAGGCCTACCGGCTTGTGGAATGGGAACACGCACCTGAACTGACCGAGGCACCTGTGCCTGAGCCCGGTCCCGGACAGGTCGTGGTGCGCGTCGCTGGCAACGGCCTGTGTCATTCCGATGTGGGAATGACACAGATGCCCGGCTCCATCGGCGAGTTGATCGGATGGAAGGTCCCGTTCACCCTCGGCCACGAAGTTGGAGGCCACGTCGCCATGCTCGGCGCCGGCGTGACCGATTTTGCCGAGGGCGATCCCGTTGCCGTGATCTCCCCTCATTCCTGTGGCAACTGTCGATGGTGCGTGCGCGGAAAAGACTCTCTGTGCGACGACTCAATGGTGGGTCGTGGGTACGGCATCGACGGTGGCTTAGCCCAGTACGTCTTGGTGTCATCGACTCGCGAACTCATCAGACTCGACGGACTCGACCCACTGCACGCCGGCCCGCTCACCGACGCGGGTTCCACATCAATGCACGCGGTCAAGCGCGCATTGCACCGGATCACCCCCGGCGGTTACGCCGTAGTCATTGGTGCCGGTGGCCTCGGTGCCTATGCCATCCAGTTCCTTCGAGAACTCACCAGTGCTCACATCATCGCTGTCGATCAATCGACCAATCGTCTCTCCTATGCGGCGGAATTGGGCGCGGCAACCGTCATGGAGGGTGTCACCGCCGATACCGCAGGCGATATCGCTCGACTCACCGGGGGTGGAGCCGATGCCGTATTCGACTTTGTGGGGATTGACGAAACAATCGCACAGGGGCTTCGAAGCACTGGCCGCGGTGGCGCCTACGCGCTGGTTGGAGCGGCGAACGGCCGACTCCGAGGATCGGACTGGTTCAGCGCGCTGCCGAAGGATGGCGAAGTGTTTTCTTTTCAAGCCTCAAACATCGCCGATGCGCTCGATGTCTTCGCACTGGCCAATGCTGGGCGTCTTCAGATCGACATCGATGTCTTCCCCCTTGACCGAGTCGCTGAGGCATACGAACGCATGGAGGCCGGCGAGTTGCGCGGCCGTGCTGTCGTCGTTCCCGACTGATCTGTCAGGAAATACTTACTGCCCACTATCGGAACGCAAATAGGGCGTGGTTTGAAGGTCGTCAACGAGACGAACAAGCAACCTTCCAAGCTGTTCGCGCTCCTCATCGCTCCACTCGGCGAGCGCGCGGCTGAGTTGCGCGTTCCGGACCCGCTCGAAGCGCTGCGCGATTTTTCTGCCCGCAGCTGTTGCCTCCACCAAAACGATGCTGCGGTGCTGAGGGCTGGGTCGTCGATCGACCAAGCCCTCAGCTTCCAGAATTCGAACCTGTCGGCTGACCGCTCCGGTATCCATGCGGGCGGCACGGGCGAGGTCACCAACCGGAATGGGCTCCCGATCGCCAAGCGCGCGCAGCACGTTCATGGCCTGTTCGGAAAGTTCGACTCCCGCAGCACCCGCCATCCCCACATGGACCCGCCGACTCGACAGCAGCCGACCCAAACGAGTCAGACCGAGTCGGACCGTGACAAGTTGGTCCTCGAGTGATGGGGATTGACGGGGCATTTGCGGTCGTGAGTCAGGCGCGCTGGAACGCGGGGCTTTGGTGGTCCGGAACCTCGGTAAGTGGCTCGGCGATTTCGGCGACCGTGGGGCCGATCTTGGCAGCGATCGGCGCGAGTGCGTCGAGATCGAAGCCGTAGACAGCCGCGGCATTCTCCGAAAGGACCTTGCGCAGGTCAGCTTCGCTCCAGCCTTTGAAGCTGTGACGCAGCGATTCGCGCGACAGCGGCGAACAGGCCTCGTTATGCGGGTAATCACTGCCCCACATGATCTTGTCCAGACCAATGTCGTGGAAGGTTGCGGCTTCGCCGGGAGACGGGAAACTGGCGCCGAGGAAGCAATTGCGGCGGAAGTAATCACTGGGCTTGTGCGGAAGCGGACCCGACTTCGGCATACCGATTTCACCAATGCGACCGTTGACCATGGAGTTGTGAATGTCGTCCATGCGAGTCAGCGCGGGTGGGAGCCATGACGTGCCCTGTTCGGTCATGATGAACTTCAGACCCGGGAAGCGCTCGAACACGCCCGCCATGATGAGGTGCCAAACAGCACGGTTGGCGAAAAAGCCCGACTCCAGCACGAACATCGTGATCGCCGCGTCATGCTTGCCGTAGTTGGGGATGCCGCTACCACCTGCATGATGGGTGATCGACATATCGAGGTCCTGGCACACCGCCCACAACGGGTCGTAGATGGCCGAGAACAACGGATCGATCCAGGGGGTGTCAGGTGAGACGCCAGGCAGCAGGATCCCGCGAAGTCCTTGCTCGCGGGCCCACTTCACATCTGCAATGGCTTCGTCGACATCGTTGAGCGCGATCTGGGCGAGTCCGGCTCGGCGCTCGGGAGACTCGGCGACGAAATCCACGAGCCAGCGGTTGTGGGCGCGCAGACCGGCAAGACGCCTCGGGAACTCCTCGGGTGATGGAGCCGGAGCAATAACCACACCGGTCGGGAAGAACGGCGGGACCGTATTGGGAAAGAGAACCTCGGCAGCGACGCCCTCAGCATCAAGATCGCCGTTGCGACGCTCGGTGTCCCAGTTACGGGTGCGACCGTCGTCCTGGAGATCACGGAACGGGTTCTTATAGCCACCGCGCCAAGCGTCGAACTCTTCCTGCATCGGCGTGGTGAGGTACTCCCGATACTGGGCGTGACTTCCACCGGCGTGACCGTCGGCAGAAATGATGGTGTAGCGGTCCTCAGCAGCCATGAGTTCTCCTCAATCGTTGGTACGTGTTCGAATCGGAACCGATCGGTTCCTTTGGCCAGATTAGGACACCCAGTCTTGACTGAGTCAACACAGCCTGTGTGATTCCAGTCACAGCGCACCGGGCCAGCGGGCCAGCGGGCCAGCGGGCCAGCGGGCCAATCTTGAGAAATCGGCCGAAACCGGACGAGTCTGGGCGAGCCCGTTGGCCTCAGTTCAGCGAACTGGGCGCACGTAGGGAACCAGCCTGCCATCGGCGATCGGATGGAACTCCACCGTCACCTCAACACCCACCGAGAGTTCAGTGTGCTCGCAGCCGATCATGGCACTCAGCAAGAACCACCCCTCGCTCATCGCCACGATCACCGGTGCATAGGGCGCGTCGAAATCCGGGCCCACGGGGCGCATCACCACAGTCCAACTGTGGATCACGCCGCGCCCGTCACTGCGTCGCCATTGCAGATCAGCGCCGTCACAGGCCGCGCAAACAGCCGCCGGTGTGTGATTCGCCGCTCCGCAGGCGATGCACACCTGATAGCGCAGCTCTCGTTCGGCACAGCCTTCCCAGTACGGCGCGGAGAACATCGTTGGCACCGGCGAGACACCGGCGCGGTCCTGAGGTCGCAGCATGGTCATGGAAGCTCCGATCCGAGCAGCAGCACATCGGTGAATAAGGCTCCCGAGCCCCCACCGGTGCACAGAGCAACATGCGCATCGGGGACCTGCATTGACAGGCATTCACCACGCAGTTGCTGCACTCCACGGATAACTCGTTGGAACAGTTGCACTGCTGCTCCCCCATGGCTGAAAGACATCGTGCCTCCGTCGGTGGTAACCGGAAAGCGACCGCCTGGCTCGATCACGCCGGAAAGCACGAAATCGCCGCCCTCTCCGGTCCCGCAGAACCCGAACGCTTCGAACTGGCGGATGATCTCGAAGGAGAACGGGTCGTAGAACTCACAGACATCCACGTCACTCGGACCAAGCCCCGCCATTGCAAATGCATTTTCCGCCGCTCGGCGCCCAACGGTTCCGGCAATGAGGTCGGGACGCTTTCTGCCTCCCATTTCCCAGACTGGCGGATGTTGATAGGCAGGCCCGAAGTGGTCAGTTCCGCCACCAAGGATCCGCACCGGTGCCTTCGCGCAGTCCGACGCCCGTTCCATATTGGTGAGCACGATCGCTGCGCCGCCCTCGGAAGTCATGGCGCAGTCAAGCAAATGGAATGGATCCGCAATCATGCGACTGGCCAGCACATCAGCCGCCGTAAACGGCCCACGACCACTGAACACCGCCTGCGGATTGGCATGACCGTTATTGCGGATCACTGCCGCAACATGCGCCATCGATTCCGGAGTGGTTCCATAGAGATGCATATGGCGTCGAGCCATCAGCGCGAACTCCGCAGCAGTGAACATTCCGTACGGGGCGACAAACTCGTTGGTGGGTCTGGTCCACGGCGCGGTTGCGGTGTGCTCACGATACGAACCGGCCTCACCAGTGGTGATCAACACAGTGGTGGCGAGCCCACAGGCAATAGCCATAGCCCCCTCGAGTACCGCCGGGATTCCGAGCGCGGAAAGCGAGCGCCACACCGGGCCAATCCGATGCTGGTAGAGAAAGTCGTTTCCGAGGTTTCCCACCACCCCATCAATGTCCATTGGTGTCAGACCGGCATCGCCAATGGCACCATGGGCTGCCTCGAGCGCGATGCTCCGAGAATCATGGTCTGCGAGGACCTTGGCTTGAGCGGTGTTGTGGACGCCAACGATCGCCACATCATGAAATGGATGTCGAATCACACTTCCTCCCCCACAGGTGCGCACCTACGAGCGCAGTTCTTCCTAGCATCTGGAGATGGACTTCTCCGTCTCCTCCTTCACCATCGGCGTCGACGACTTCGAACTCGTCGGCGATCTCCACCTACCAAACACAGCGACTGCTGAGTCGCCGGTACCGGGCATCGTGATGAGCCACGGTTTCTCGGCGACCAGAAAGATGGGGTTACCTGCATTCGCGCAAGCCTTTGCTGCCGCGGGATTTGCCGTCGCGCTCTATGACCACCGATGCCTGGGACAGTCGGGTGGAGAACCACGGTTCAACATCAACCCGTGGCTCCAGACGCTCGATATGCGATCGGTACTCGACTGGGTTGCCGAGCGTGCCGAGATTGATGCCAACCGTCTGGCCCTTTGGGGGTCAAGCTTCAGTGGTGGCGAATCAATCGTTCTCGGATCTGTGGACCAACGGGTCAAAGCCGTGATCGCCAACGCTCCGTTTGCGGGCACAGGCGGACTCGATGCCAGCACTACTGATGCAAAATTCGCTGAGATCGTTGAAGTCATCAACGGAGCAACTCCCCCGCCATCGGGAACCCGAATCGGGCCGATGGCAGTTGTTCGCCCCGAGGGTTCGCAGGAGCCGGCGTTCCTCGATCAACCAGAATCAGCTGACTGGTTTCTCAGTCGCGGCCCGGGAACAGGATGGGAGAACACCTTCACCGTCGAATTCAGTGCGGAACCAAGCTTCGACCCGATGGTGTGTGTCTCCAAGATTGCTCCGCGAGCGTTACTTATGAACGTGGCCACCGAAGACCGCGTGGCACCCACGGCGACTGCGCTGGAGGCGTTCGAGCACGCTGGTGAGCCGAAGCAACTCGCAATGTTCGAAGGTCACCACTTCTCCGACTACGACGGCGAGATCCGCGACCATTCGATCGCAACAATGCTCGCCTTCCTGCGCGAGCATCTGGCGTAGTCAACGCAACTGAGAGCGTTTCGTTCGGTCGCGTTCAGTCGCGTTCGGGTTCGTCGAGCGGGATCTGGCAGACCGGAGCTCTCAGCTGGTGAGCACTGGCGGACGACCGAAGCCCTGCGCCTCCGCCATGGCGAAGTAGCCCATGAGCGTGAGGGCACCATCGGTCACCGACTCAACATTGCCATCGGCATCGAGATTGAGATTGCACCCGGTCATATGGAACCAGACGCGGGTGTCATCCTCGACGCATTGGAGTGTGTGCACAGATCCTGCTGGCTCGTAGAGGAACGAACCGGCACGATTGACGTACTCGTACTCCTTGTACTTCCACGCGCCGCTGGTGGTGTAACCCCACACCGGGCCGGTGTGGCGATGCGCCTGCACTTCGAAGCCGGCCTGGAAGATGTTCTCGATGATCCAGAGACCCTCCTGCTCCTTCACCTGGAGCACTCGAAGCTTGTTGCCTCCGCCCAGTTCAACGAACGGGATCTGTTCGGCGGAGAGATGAGTTGCTTCCTGCATCTGGGGATCAATGGCGGTCATGGGATTCCTCCGAGTGGTGTGAACTGCGGTTCGTGTGGTGGGTGGTCGACTGAAGTTCTGCGTTGGCGCGATCTTCGCTGAAATCAGCGTGCTCCGCGGAGAAGACGGCCGGGGCGGGCACCGGTGTCGGTGTCGTGTTCGCGGGTGACGATACCCGCCACGATCGTGGCTCGGTAGCCCTCGGCCTCCTGCACGAGACGACGTGAACCGGCTGGGAGGTCGTAGCGGACTTCGGGGGGCAAAAGCCGGAGCCGATCCATGTCGATGATGTTGATGTCAGCTCGGTAACCGGCAATGAGTCGACCCCGATCGCCAAGGCCGTAGAGATCGGCAGTTTCGGAGGTCTGCATCCGCACGGCTGCCTCCAGAGTGATGCGTGGGCCCCGCGTGCGGTCACGGACCCAGTGCGTCAGCAGCATGGTGGGCATCGAGGCGTCGACCAAAAGCCCGCAATGGGCGCCAGCATCAGAAAGGCCGATAACTGAGGCCGGATGCGTCAGCATGTCGTGGACACCATCGAGCGAGCAGTCGGCGTAGTTGTTGATTGCGGCCATCAGAAGTGCGCGACCATCCTGTTCGAGCATGAGGTCGTACATCACCTCGAGCGGTGACACCCCTCGCAGCGCAGCGATCCCAGCCACGCTGTGTTCTGGCAGCGGCTCTGCCTCGACCTGGTTGGTGATGGGAAAAATGATGGCTGCAGCATTTTGGGCAAACGCCGCGATGCCCTCGAATAATTCACCGGAAAGCGGAAGATCCTCTTCGGCAAGGATCGCTGCGCGCACCTCGGGTCGCCGCAACTCGGTGACGAGCGCTTCGAGGTCTCCTGCGTGCGTGGTGGCAAGCGCCACATAGCTGGGACGACGCATGAAGGCATGCGAGGTGGTGAGCCCGAGCAGGAGCCCCTGCGACTTTGCCGAAACCTGGGGAATGACCACAGCACCATCGGCCCGCGCTGCCAGTGCGCCATCAAGCACCTCGCGGTAAAGACCGGGATTCGTCGGGATCTGTGCCAGCACCGGCGAGACAGTGATGCCGAACTCGAGCGAGAGTCGACGCATCCAGTCGAGCTCCTTCAACACCTCCTCAGGGTCCTGACTGGTAGTTCCGAGCGGCGCGAGTTGGAACACCACACGACCAGCACCCGAAGCTGCTGCAGCAATCGGCCAAAGCTCGTCAGCGGTGGCAAATGTGCCCGGAACGAAATTGCCGTCTGGTGCGCGATGGCTGAACGTACGAGAGGTGGAGAATCCGAGTGCACCGGCGTGCACTGCTTCGGCAACCAGTGCCGCCATGGCGTCGACCTCTTCGGCGGTTGCTGTGGTGTCGCCGATAGCTCGATCGCCCATAACCCAAACACGAAGTGCTCCGTGGGTGATCTGGGTACCCACATCCATCGACCACGAGCGCTTTTCAAGTGCGTCGAGATACTCGGGGAAGGTGACCCAGTCCCAGGTCATTCCCTCGGTCATTGCCACACCCGGAATGTCTTCGACGCCCTCCATTAACTGCACGAGCTGCTCACGCCGCTCCGGAAGCACTGGCGCGAATCCGACGCCGCAATTTCCCGCCACGATGGTGGTGACACCATGTGATGCGGAAGGCTCAAGCAGGTCATCCCATGTGATCTGGCCATCGAAGTGTGTGTGGGTGTCAACGAATCCGGGAGTGACCACCAGCCCAGTGGCGTCGATTTCTCGAACGGCCGACTCATGCACCGTTCCTCCCACCTGCATGAGCAGGCCATCGAGCACCGCAACATCGCCAATGAATCGGGCGCGGCCGGTACCGTCCAAAATTGTTCCGTTACGAATGATGAGATCGAACATGGCTCCCCCCGGAGATCGAGACCTCAGTCTCCCACAAAGCTTCATCGCCCCCGAAGCGAACAGGGGAAGCCGTCAGCGAAATATGGGCCATGATCTGGGTATGGATATCTCAATGACGATGCCCACCATGGTCCCCCACGGCCGTCAGGAGACGCTTCAGTGGTGTCGAGCGGTGGACGAAGGCCCATGGGCCAGCTTGGCCATCCCCGAGCGAGTCACCTACCCAAGCCACGCGTGGACCGTTGAACTTTCCGCAGCCGCAGCGCTCACCGAGCGGGTTCGGCTCTGGACCACGATCATTGTTCTCCCGGCCCACGATGCCGTCGACGTTGCCAAGCAACTGGCCTCAGTCGATCAATTGAGTGCCGGACGCCTCACCGTGGGCGTGGGGGTCGGCGGACGAGAGCATGACTACCGCGCCATCAATGGTTCCTTCGACCGCAGATGGGCCCGCATGGATGAACAGGTTTCGACCATACGCCGGATATGGAACGGAGAACCGCCGTTTGAGGGCGCGGATCCCGTCGGCCCCCCGCCAGTGCAGCCTGGTGGACCGCCCTTTGTCGCAGGTGTCATGGGACCCAAGGCGCTCGCAAGGTCGGCGAAGTGGGCAATCGGCGTCGACGACGGCTCCACAGTTTTTGGCATCGATCCGGCAGCCACCGCTGAGGCGTTCGACCGGATCCGTTCTGCGTGGGCTGAAGCGGGCCGAACTGACGCACCGCATATCTCCGCAAGCCTTTGGTATGCACTGGGCGACGGAGCAGAGACCCGGCTCTATGACTATGGCTACTCGTACATGAAGATTTTCGGCGATGAACTCGCCGAAGTAATGGCTGGAATGCTGGCCACCACCACTCCCGCTGCGCTTGCCTCGGCAGTGGCAACACTCGACGAACTTGGTTGTGACGAACTGTTCTTGGTTCCGACCACCGCAGACGTCACCGAACTCGACCGCACTCGCGACGCACTGGGGATCTGACATGACTGATATGACCTACCGCACACTCGGCACCTCTGGCCTCATGGTCTCGACCGTGGGCCTTGGCTGCAACAACTTCGGGATGCGCATCGATGCTGATGCAACACAGCATGTCGTCGATGCAGCCATTGAGGCCGGCATCACCCTGTTCGACACAAGCGACAGTTACGGCGACTCCGAACTGTTCCTCGCCAAGGCACTCGGCTCTCGGCGCGATCAGGTCGTCATCGCAACCAAGTTCGGCAGCGACCTGCGCGGCGCCAATGGCCCCGACTGGGATGCGCGCGGATCACGTCGCTACATCCGGCGAGCAGTTGAGCGATCACTGAAACGTCTCGGCACTGACCACATCGATCTGTACCAACTCCACAAACCCGATCCCAACACGCCGATCGAAGAGACTCTCGCCGCACTGAGTGAACTCGTGCGAGACGGACTTATCCGCTACATCGGTTCCTCCAATCTGAAGGGCTGGCAGATCGCGGACGCGGAATGGAAGTCCCGTGCGAACGGCACCGAACGTTTCATCAGCGCCCAGAACCTCTACAGCTTCATAGAGCGCGGTATCGAAGATGAAGTCATCCCTGCATGCGAGGCCTACGGGGTGGGCATGCTTCCCTACTTCCCTCTTGCCAGCGGACTACTCACCGGTAAGTACCAGCGCGGCCAGGAACCCCCTGCCGACGGACGCATCACGGCCTGGGGCATGAACGCCATGCTCAGCGATCGCAACTTCGACATTGTCGAGGCACTGACAACCTTCGCCACCGAACGCGACATCACCCTGCTCGACGTGGCCATGGGTGGCCTTGCGGCACAGTCAACTGTCTCATCAGTGATCGCCGGGGCCACCACTGCCGAACAGGTACGGGCTAATGCCGCCGCCGGCCTCTGGGTCCCGAGCGCTGAGGATCACAAGGCGCTGCGCGCTCTAGTGGCCTGAAGAACCCAAGCAAAGCCACCAAAGGCGGCGCCTGATGGCGCATGGCCGAGGCGGCCCATCGCTCAGTTGGTCAGCGGTCCGACGTCGGTGAGTTCTACCGTGTTACCTGCGGGGTCCATCACAAACGCGGCGCGCACTGGAATTCCAAAATCCAAACGGGTCGATGGTTCCCCGGGGAACACGACCCCACGTTCCCGAAGCGCTGTAATTGTGTCCTCCCAGCGCTCGGCGGGGATGTGCAGAGCCAGATGCGGAAAACCGGGACCGGGGACCGGCATGGTGTCGCTCTCGATGAAGTGAAGTTGCAACGAACCAACGCGCAGCCACATACCGGGTATCCCGAGGTCAGGACGAGGCAACTCGGTCAGCCCTAAGACCCCGCAGTAGAACGATCGGGCCTCATCAAGATTGGTGGCCACAATTGCCACATGCGAGAAACCCTCGATGATCGCCGAATTTTCCACACCACTCTCAGCACCACTCATTGCACAACTCCTTTCGCCCGAAGCTCTTCAATGCGATCAGCGTGTCCCAGCTCCGAAAGGATTTCATCGGTGTGCTGCCCCAATGTTGGCGATGGCCCACCAAGCGCAGCCGGCGTGCCGCTGAACTGCGCGGGGTGACGGGGCTGCCGCAGTCGTCCACCAATCGGATGTATGGATTCCTCGAACAGACCCATAGCGATGGCGTGCTCGTCCTCGTGCATTTCGGCAGGAGACACCACTAACGCGAACGGTACGTTCAATTGGTCCATACGCTGGAGTGCCTCGGCGCAGGTCATATCGCGGGTGGCTGCGTGGCAACCCCGCAGGATCTCTGCGGTGAGCTGTGGGTTTTTGCGTCGTTCGCCGATTGTGGCGACCCGGGGATCGTCATGTCCTTCAACACCAAGCGCTGTGCACATGCCATGGAAGTCGGCATCAGAGGTCGGGGTGGCAATGCCCCAACCATCGATGAATCGGAACGGTCGTGAACCCTGGGTGAAACTGGAGTTCATCGAGCGATCGCTGTCGAGCATGACTTCGTTTCCAGCGGAATCAGCCCATAGGAACGAAACAACAGCGTCGGTCATGGAGAGTTTCACGTGCTGTCCGCCCGCTCCCCGCTCGCGGGCGAGCAGCGCGGCGGTGATGGCCTGCACGGCGTACATAGCCGTGATCTTGTCGGCTGCGGTCTGGCGCAGGAAGACGGGATCACCGACCTCAGGGTCAGATTGATTGGTCCCAAGGCCGGCGTAGGCCTGGATGACGGTGTCATAGGCACCCTTATGGGCATAGGGGCCAACGTCGCCGAAACCAGAAAGCGAAACGTAAATCAGCTCGGGATGATCGGCAGACAACGCCTCGTAGCCCAGACCGGCACGATCAAGCGCGCCGGGTCGAAAGTTCTGGATGAAGACATCGGCGCCCGCAACCAGTTCACGAACAATGGCAGCACCCTGCGGAGTTGTGAGATCGAGAGCGATTGAGCGTTTCCCGCGGTTGCATGCTTGAAACAACGCAGAAACGCCGTTGACTGCGACGCCGACCCATCGCGCAAGGTCGCCGAGGCCGAGACGTTCGATCTTGATGACCTCCGCCCCCTGGTCGCCAAGCAGCGCTGCCGGATATGGGCCGGTCAGTGCAGTGGAACAGTCAATGATGCGGATGCCGTCAAGTGCGCCGGGCATGGGACCCCCCTCGGTCATGCTCAGGTGCTGCGACGGTACCGCCATACGGCAAGCGGCACGAACAGCACCAGAAGAACCACGCACCAGATGAGAGCCGGGATCACCCATCGAGCAGTCGGTCCGCCCTCGGTGAGCGCTCGCACCGAATTGATCACGAGGCTCACCGGCTGATGTTCTGCGAAGGCTCGAAGCCAACCCGGCATTGTTGATGCCGGCACAAAGGCCGTTGAAGCGAACGTCAATGGGAACAGAATCGGAAACGCCATCAACTGAGCAACTTCGCTATTCGGAGCCGACAATCCGATGCAGGCGAATCCCCAGGAGATCGCGTAGGCGAAGAACAGCATGAGAAGTACCGCCCCGCCGAAGGCCAAGGCGTTCGTATGGATCCGGAACCCCACGGCGAAACCGACAAGCGTGATGATCACGATGACGACAATGTTGCGGAGCAGATCTGAGGTCGTTCGGCCAGCAAGTACCGCAGAGCGCGCCATCGGGAGGGATCGGAAGCGCTCAATGAGACCCTTCTGAAGATCCTCGGCAAGACCGATACTGGTGTTGATCGAACCGAACATCACGGTCTGAACGAAGATGCCCGCCATGAGGTAGTCGACATAGTTCATACCCGGCGTGGCGATGGCGCCGCCGAATACGTACCGAAACAGCAATACGAACATGATCGGCTGCACACTGGAGAAGAACAACGACTCTGGGATGCGGACGTAGCCGATGAGATTTCGTTCAGTCACCACCATGGCATCGCCCACCGTCCGGCGAATGCGCGAGCGCTTCATTGGCATTGCTGCCTCGGGAAGTACCGATGCGGTCATGACTCCTCCTCAACGTCGGTGGTTTCTGCCTTGCGGCCAGTGAGGCTAAGAAACACATCATCCAGACTCGGCTCACGCAGGGCCATGCGATTGGCGACCAATCCACCTGTCTCCAACTCACGAAGGGCAAGCATTACCTGCGAGGGTCCCGCATCAACACTGAGTTCGAGTAGTGAGCCATCCACCACAACACCACCGTTCCAAGAGCCACGGAAGAGTGCAGCGGCTCGCTCAGCAGTCTCAGGGTCAACAAATCCGAGATCGAGAACCGTTTCCCCCAGATCGGCCTTGAGTTCGGCTGCAGTTCCCTCTGCGATCACAGCACCGCGGTCAATCACAACGATCTGATCGGCAAGCCTGTCTGCCTCCTCGAGATACTGCGTGGTGAGCAACACAGTGGTGCCGGCGGCAACCAACTCTTCAACAACTGCCCACACCGCGTTGCGGCTCTTCGGGTCAAGTCCCGTCGTGGGTTCATCAAGGAACAACACCGGTGGCCGATGCACCAGCGCCGCAGCGATGTCGAGTCGTCGGCGCATACCGCCGGAATAGGTTTTCGAGGTGCGGTTCGCCGCGCCTGTGAGATCGAATCGCTCGAGAAGTTCATCAGCGATGCGGGATGCGTCGCGTCGCGAAAGTTGGAGCAGCTGCCCGACCATGCGCAGATTCTCACGTCCGGTCAGGTTCTCATCGACCGCCGCGTACTGTCCGGCCAGCCCGATACTGGATCGAACCTGGTTGGCCTGCTTCAGGACATCGAACCCGTTGACCGTGGCACGTCCACTGTCGGGTGTCAGCGTGGTTGTGAGCACTCTCACCGTTGTGGTCTTACCCGAACCGTTGGGCCCGAGAAGTCCGAGCACCGTCCCCTGCTCAACGCGCAGATTCACGCCATTAAGGGCGCGGACATCCGCTCCGAAAGTTTTTACAAGGCCTTCAGCCTCGATTGCGTAGTTCATTTATCCTCGTTCAGGGGAAACGCCGTCAACCGAACGTTATCTCTCGACGCGCGACGCGCCATCCGGCATCGGTGCGTACCGCCGTATCGCGGTAATGCCCGACGAGTTTGAGTTCAGCTTGGGTGTCGGTATTCACGAAGTACATCCAGTAGGAATCGGCGATGGCCTCGTCTGGACTCGCGAATTCCATTGCCGTGCCCGCGATCATGTGGCGAGAATTACTTCCCGGACCGACACCGCCTTCAGCCCGGCGTTCGGCGCTTCCACGGCGAATGTCCTCGCGACCATGTCTCGGAGCCCCCGGCATCAACCACTCGGCGTCTTCGGTAAAGAGTTCTGCGTACTGATCAACCGAGCCCAGCCCATCGGCATACTGCGCCAAGCGCACGATGAGAGATCGCACGGCAAGCTCGTCAGCTGCTGACTGACCAGGATCAGAATGGCGGTTGGGCACAAGAACTCCTTGAGTGGTGGTGCGCCATTGTCGCAGGAGAAGCGAGCGATTTGGGGGAGGAACCGTGGCAGGATTCCCCTATGGAGATCTCAATCGGTGTCGTTCCTGGTCCAGATGCTGTTCGACGGGCCCAGCTTGCAGAGGAACTCGGCTTTTCGCGTGTCTGGCTCTACGACTCCGCTGCGATCTACGAGGACATCTGGATGAACCTCACTGAGATCGTGGCGAACACCTCGATCGACGTCGGCACGGCAGTTCTCGTCCCAAACCTTCGTCACGTAATGACCACTGCTTCGGCCATTGCCACTCTCGAGCGAATGGCTCCGGGACGTCTCACGGCTGCGTTCGGGACCGGCCTCACGGCGCGATGGGTTCTTGGGAAGTCCGCTCTCTCCTGGGCAACGCTGCGCACCTATGTCGAACAGCTACGCGGACTTCTGCATGGCGAGACAGTCACCGTCGCCGGAGCTCGTGCTCAGATGATTCACCTTCCGCACCTGGCTGCCCAGCGCCCGATCAACACTCCCCTTCTCATGTCAGCGCTCGGCCCGAAGGGGTTGGCCATCACCGCCGAGATGGTGGCTGCCGGAACTATCGATGGACTTATTGACACTGAGGGCGCGGACGGACCATTCGGTCGCCGCGTACAAATGGTTTCCGGCACCGTTCTGGACTCCGGAGAGGATGGTTCGACTGCGCGAGTGCGCGATGCCGTTGGTCCGTGGTTGGTGGTCGGACATCACTATGTCTGGCAGCAGTACCCCGAGGTTCTCCCCGCAATGCCCGCCGGCACTGAATGGCTCGCAGGCGTAGAGGCCGACCGACCAGAAGGGGAACGACACTTAATCGTCCACGAAGGTCATGTCACCGACGTCAGCGATCGGGACCGTCAGATTCTTGACGCCACCGACGATGCATCGATCCTCGCTGCTGGTTGGGTGGGCGATCGAGATGCCATCGCAGAGCGCGCAGCACTGAGCGCGCAACGAGGCGTCACCGAACTGCTCTACACACCGGCCGGTTCCGATGTGGAACGCGAAATGCGGGCATTCGCAGCCGCCACGATCCGCTGACGATCGATGACCACTCTCACGACGCGGCGGGAACGAGTGCGCTCTTCTTGGCGAGCAATGTTCGGAGTTGTTCCTGACAGAGGGCTCCACCGTCGCCCGACAGAGATCCTCCGAATCTTCATCGGCCTACTCCTGCTCGGCGTCGGTGTGATGAGCGCAGGAAACATCAACCCCATCGAGCAGTCCGTGCACGATGTCGTTACCAGCTTGCCCAGCGCCATGGTCACCTTGCTGCGATGGATCAATACCACTGGCGCGCTTGTTGCCATCACCGTGGTGGCCATCGCGGCACTGATCTCGCGCCGAGCGCGCTTCATCGGTGTGGTTGTTCTCTCAGCAGGCCTGACATTCGCCCTCGGTCGCCTCCTCGGATCAGTCGTCCGGTTGCCCCATGACGCCTCCGGCACCGTCGCCGGTTATCCCCAATTCCCCAACCTGCGCCTCGCTGTTGTGGCCGCCGTTTTCTATGCCGCGGGACCCGAACTCACCCGACCGGCCCGACGGCTCATGCTCGCCCTGCTCAGCATCATCGCTGTAAGCCTCGCTTCGGTGACCGGTGGCTACCCCACTGGAATCGTCGGAGCCCTCGGTTTGGCCTGGATGGTGGCAGCGCTCGCACATCTCGCCTTGGGATCCCCCGATGGCGCACCAGCCATCGAAACCGTCACGGCAGACCTTGCATCAATGGGAATCGCAGTGACCGATCTTGCGCTCGCTCACCAACAGCACTGGGGCGAAACCGCGTTTCTCGGACATGACACCAACGGGCCACTTCGGGTCTCGGTTATTGGTCGCGATGCCACCAACGGCCAGTTCCTCACCAAACTGCTCCGGTTCATCTGGATGAAGGACTCGGGTCCAGGCCTGGCCACAACGCGTGAACAACAGATCGAGCACCGCGCCTATCTCCTCATGCTCGCCGAGCGCGGGTCTGTCCCGGCTCCCCGAGTTATCGACAGCGGGCCTGTGGGCACCCGGGGAGATGTCGTGCTCGTCTCGCGAGACACCGAAGGAGATTGCTTCGACTCTCTTGGGTCACAGGATGCCTCTGGAATCACCGACGCAACGCTTGATGCTGCATGGCACTCGCTCACCGCGCTTCACCGAGTGGGAATCTCGCACGGTGCAATCTGTCCATCGGCGTTGCGCCTTGAATCCGATGGAACTGTCTCCTTTGTCGATCTTGCCGATGCCGACGGTCGTCCCTCCGCCGATGCACTCGTCGTCGATCAGATCGCGCTCCTCATCACGCTTGCAGCCATGAGTTCACCTGAGCGTTCCCTTGCTGCGGCACGACGAGTACTCGATGAGGATGGGCTCCGCGCCATGCAGCCCCTGCTTGAGGCCACAGCGCTACCCCGCACAACTCGTCGCGAACTACGCGAGGCCAAAAAGCTGACAGCCACTCTCTCACCACAGGTTGCCGAGGTCACCGGCTTTACTCCCGAGAAGCTCACCGAACTGCGACGCGTCACCCCAGCAAACATCCTGCTTGCGGCAGCGACGGTTCTCGGCTTCTACCTGCTCATCGGGCAACTGACGAAGATTGACTTCGCCACCACGTTCAACGATGCCCGATGGTCATGGGTCGTTCTCGTTGTCCTCATCGCCCAGCTTCCACTGTTCGGCACAGCCATGGCATTGCTGGGTGCGGTGGGCCAGTCGCTCCCGTTGAGGCCGGTGTTCATCCTTCAGTTTGCCAACAAGTTCACCGGCTTGGTCGGTGGTGGCGTTGCCACAATGGCCATGACGGTGCGTTTCTTCCAGAAACAGGGCCTCTCACCAGCAGTCGCCGTGAGTTCAAGTCTGATGACTTCGTTCTCCTCGGGCATCGTGCAGGTGGTCCTGGTGAGCCTTGGACTTTTGGTCGGTGACACCACCCTTCGGTTCACCCACTCGGGAGGGGGGGCCAGCAGCCTTGCTGAAAAGTTGGCAATTGGTTTGGCGATCCTCGTCCTCCTCGGAATCGTGCTGGCCCTGATCCCACGATTCAGACACCGACTCACCGCGTTGATCGGACCGCATCTCCGAGCTGCACGCACCAACTTCACAACGGTGATTTCCGAACCACGCAAGGCCGTACAACTCTTCGGTGGGAACTTCATCTCGCAGTTCTGTTACGCACTTGTGCTTTGGGCCGCACTGCACGCCTATGGACAGTCGTTGGGCATTCTGCAGTTGATCGTGATCAACTCCATCGCCTCCATAATCGGCGGCATCGCCCCCGTCCCCGGAGGAATGGGAGTCATCGAAGCCGGCCTTATTGCTGGATTCACTGCTGCGGGCGTGCCCGACCAAGCCGCAATTGCCGCAACATTCACGGCCCGCATGTTCACTGCATACTTGCCCCCTGCATGGGGATGGGTCGCCATGCAGTGGATGCACCGGAACGACTACATCTGACGCAGACGAATCTCACGAGAGCAGCTGGGATTCAGGTTCGATCCTCAGTTCGAAGAAGTTCCTCAATCACCTGAAGTCGTTCGATGACCCGATGATGCCGGGCCTGCTCGTCGGTCGCGTCGCTGGCGAGCGCAGGCCCCTCGGAAACTTCGGGAGCGTTCGGCACTTCCGCTGCGTTGCCGTCAGCGACCAGGCGTCGGGCTGCAGCCTGATCCATGAAACTCGACGCAATCTGGGCGGTAATGACGGCGACAGAGGTGAGCCCAACGCCCATGATGAGTACAGCCACGATTCGACCGCCCGCTGTCACGGGCGTGTAGTCGCCGTAGCCAACGGTTGAGACGGTGCATGCGGTCCACCACAGTGCAATGGGAACAGAGGTGATGGTGGCGCCGGGTGCCGCATGCTCGAAAACCACCACGAGCACTGCGAAATTAAGCACCACCAAAACCGCGACAGCAAGGAACTCCACGAGGTTCCCTTTGCGGAACATGGTGCGCAGGAGCCTGATGCTGAACAGCAGACGCAGCGGTGGCAGCAGCACCACAAGTGCGCTGAGCGGATGGTCCATTACATAACGCAGTGGCCGTTGGGAAAGTATTGCCCTGACACCTATATCGATCGCGTACACGACAGAAAGCGCCAGGCGTGCGGTGACCCACCAGATCCGGTAGCTCGAGAAGTGGAGCATTGTGGAGATAGGAACACAGCTCAACCAGATAGTGAGCAGCGCAAGGATGTCAAGGGGCGCTCGTGTGCGGGCGGTCCACCGATTCACCCTTGGGTTCCAGTTTGTCTCTCCGCTCGATCCATCGACCTTTGCGGAGATTGCTGTGGATTCGTTGTTCATTGCGCTGCTCGTTCCTGGGCTTCGGCAGGTTTCATAGCGATGACACTCGCTCGGCGGCCTCAGTTCGCCAGCGACGCTGATCAATCTTTCCATTTGGACCCCGCCCGAGTGTGGGAACGACGAAGAGATGACGCGGAACCTTGTAGCCGGCGAGACGGTCATGTAACGAGCCAAGGAGATCGGCCTCTGAAGTGTCGCCTCCCCCACTCGGCTCAATGATGGCAACCACCATCTCACCGAATCGCTCGTGGGGAACTCCAACGACAACGGCGTCGAACACCCTCGGATCGAGTTTGAGCGCTTCTTCAACTTCCTCGGGGAAAACCTTTTCACCACCGGTGTTGATGCAACTCGAACCTCGTCCGAGGAGATGAATAGTGCCATCGAGGTCGACGGTTGCGTTATCTCCTGGCGTGATCCAGCGTTGTCCTCCGATCTGGCGGAAGGTACGAGCAGTCTTTTCCGGATCGCCGTGATAGCCGATTGGCCCGCGACCGCCAATGGCCACAAGCCCGATTTCACCGCTCCCTGGCTCAACCGCGGTTCCATCATCACGGATGACCTGCGCGTCTGGACCCAACTTAAAACCAGCCGTGCTGGCAGTGCGCTTCGACGATGAGATTGAACGAGCGAGCCCAACTGCTTCGGAAGAACCGAGCGTGTCGACACACAGCACCTCGGGCATGTGGACGATGAGTCCCTCTTTGATTGGGGCTGACCACATGACCCCTGATGACAGGATCACGCGCACGGTCGAAACATCCCAGCGGTCTGGTTCGGCGTCGAGTGCTTCAAGCATGGGTCGCGCAAACGCATCCCCGACAATCGAAAGGTCAGTGACCCGCTGCTGGGCAACCGTGTCAAGAAGTTCGATCACATCGAATTTCGTGCCTTCACAAAGCACAACCGCCCCACCTGCACCCAACATGCCGAACGCCGAGAATGCAGCTGTCCCATGCATCAAAGGAGCTGCGGGCAACACTCGTCCGCGAGGCTCGCTGAGAGGCGGAAGCACCGATGCGACATCGTCGATGCCGCCTTCCTCCGGATAACGAACCTGCGAGGTCCGATTGAGCACGGCAAAGAGATCATCCTGACGCCACATCACACCCTTGGGATGACCAGTCGTGCCCCCGGTGTAGAGCATGAACAGATCGTCACCAGAGCGCTGCACCGGACCAAGCGGTTCCGCCGTGGCCACCGCGCTCTCATAGGCCGTCGCCCATGACGGGCATGGTCCGGAACCGTCGTCGACCCAGAGCCAGCAGATGATCGCCGGAAGTTCGGCGCGTATCTCTTCGATTCGACTGACGAATGCGCCGTGAAACACCACAGCGGCAACCCCAGCATCGGACCACAGATACCGAAGTTCGTCAGCCACATAGCGATAGTTGGTGTTGACCGGAACCATCGACACCTTGAAGCAGGCGAACAGGGTCTCGATGTACTCAATGCTGTTGTGGAGATAGCAGGCCACTGCGGACTGTCGTGAAAGACCAGTTGCGAGCAATGTCGAACCGACCAGCGCACTGCGCTGCTCGAACTCCCGCCAAGAGCGGATGGTCTCGCCACGCACCATGGCGGGAAGGTCGGGCTGTAGCTCGGCGATCGTCTCCCAGACATCGGCGAAGTTCCAGTCAGACACAGAAGCGACCTTTCAGAGCGGCAAGCAAGGAGCGGAAAGCAAAAAGCAGGGATCAGAGTGCGGGCAGGACCACCGGCGGCAACGGGTGCCTGAACAGTGCGGCCGCATTCTCACAAAGGATGGCTCGCAGTTCGTTCGCCGGGAGGTCACCGTAGACCTCCGCGACGAGCTTTTGGGTGTGTGGCCATGTGCCGTCGCCATGCGGGTAGTCGGTCTCGAACAAAATGTTCTCCACCCCGATGCGGTGGCGCGTGGAAATCGTCGAAGGGTCGTCGAGAGTGCAGAACCAAAAATTCCGCTGAAGCACCTCAGCCGGCCGCAGATCCCAACCCAGTCCGTACCCGGAGCGGTCAACGATGTTGTCGAGTCGATCAAGGAGCATCGCCACCCAACCGATACCGCCCTCTGACATGGCGATCTTCAATGTCGGATACCGCAACGCGTACCCAGACCAAAGCCACTCCGCACATGCCGAAAGCGAAAGCTGCCCAAACATGGTGGCACCCAACTGCAATGCCGGCGCCATCTCTGGATTGTCGTAGCCCCCAGAGGACCCGACATGAAGTGCGATGACGGTGTCGGTGTCAGCGCAGGCCTCGATGATCGGGTCCCAGTAGCCGGTGAACAATGACGGGAGCCCGATGCGATGCGGACGTTCAGGCAAGGTGACCGCCACGAAACCACGTTCAGCATTCCGCCGAATCTCGGCTGCGCCGAGTTCCGGGTCGGCAAGATAGGTGATGCCAAGGGGGATGATTCGTTCGGGATGGGGTGACCACCAGGCATCGTGCAGCCAGTCATTCCAGGCCCGCGTGGTGTGCAGACCGAGTTCGCGGTCATCAACATCGGCAAATACCCGTCCGCAGAACCCCGTAATCATGGAGGGGAAGTTGAGCGAGGCCCAGACACCATTGAGATCCATATCGTGGATACGGGCTTCGATGTCCCAGCAACCCCGGCGCATATCTGCGAAACGGGTTGGTTCGAGATTGCGCATCGACTGCTCGCGCCCAGCAACAGCGTTCATACCGACCTGTGTGAACCGACGTCCCTCGTACTCCCAGACCTCGTGGCCACGCTCATCAACGACCACACGAGGTGCTCGAGATTGCAGAGCCGAAGGGAGACGACCCTCGAACATGTCCGGAGGTTCAACAAGATGGTCGTCGACGGAGATGATCGTGTAGGTCACCTCAGCTGGCGCGGGATCAGGGAGAAGCCCGCTGCCTCGCTCAGAGCCGACCTCTGTCTCATTACCTGACGCCACCTGAGAATCGTACCTTGGAGTTCTCGGAGGCTCGCTCGAATGGGTTGGTGAGCACCTTCATGACCGAGTCGTTGACGGGCTCGCTGGTACCTTCAACGCTGTGAACGATTCTCGGAGACTCCGATGACGACGTCGGTCGTCTCCAGCGATCAAGTATCGGCGAACTCGGCTACTACCGGCCGGTTCCGCATGCCCCATCTCCCCGCCCTCGATGGGCTTCGTGGTCTCGCCGTCATCGGCGTGCTCTTGTTCCACTCCGGCTTCGACTGGGCCAAGGGCGGCTACCTCGGGGTCTCGACCTTTTTCACGCTGTCTGGATTCCTGATCACAAATCTGCTGGTGCGTGAATGGGACTCACACGGCGCCATTCGTCTCGGTGGATTCTGGACACGTCGGTTCCGCAGATTGCTGCCCGCAGCGATCGTGACGATTCTTGCGACCGGATTGGTGTTCTGGCGCCTCGGTACGCCCGAACAGTTACACAACCTCAGGCTCGACATGATCGGAGCACTTGGGTACGTCGCCAACTGGCGCTTCTACTTCGCGGGCACAAGTTACGGATCGCTGTTTGCTGCGCCGAGCCCACTGCAGCACTTCTGGTCCCTCGCCATTGAAGAGCAGTTCTACCTGTTCTTCCCCCCAATTGTGATCGTTCTCATGCGGATCGGTGGCCGTCGAATCCTGAGTTTCGCTGTAGGACTCGCAACCATTGCATCAATCGCGCTTTCTATGTTTCTTCGCGCAAACACAGACCGCGTGTACTACGGCACCGACACCCGCGTCTCCGAACTGCTCATTGGGGTGCTGCTGGCGCTGTGGTGGTCCGCTCCCAGCCGCCGACCAAGCCACACCGATGAACTCAACTCAGATATCTCCTCACGCTCGCTGATCGGCGACACCGTGGGCATTGCCGCGCTTGTCGCCATGTTCGGTGCGTGGTGGCGAGTGAGCGAGACCTCTCCGTTGCTGCCACGTGGCGGATTCCCCTTCTACGCGCTCTGCACCGCCGCCATCATCGCTGCGGGAACTCGCCGCGGTCTGGTCACCAGGATTCTTTCGTTCTCGGCTCTGCGATCGGCGGGCCTGATCTCCTATGGGCTCTATCTCTACCACTGGCCCGTCTTCCTCGTTCTGAGCGAATCACGCATCGGATGGTCGCCGTGGCCCCTGTTCGCCCTTCGAATGTGCGTCACGATCACGCTTGCGTGCGTCTCGTATTTCCTGCTGGAGATGCCGATTCGCCGGGGGCGGCTCTTCACCACAGGTCGCTCGGCACTCACTGCGGGAATCAGCGCAGCACTGGTGGTCACTCTGCTGGCGGTGACCATCACGCTTTCCCCACCCGCTCGAACCGCTTCGTTCGCTGATCTCAAGATCGGCGACACGTTCACCTATGGCAAAAGCCACGTTGAAGATCAGATACCAGCCGTTGGGGCGCCGAAATCCGTCTACATCCTCGGCGACTCCGGAATGGTCGATGAGGAAACGGCCCTCGAAGCTGCGTTTCATGCCGCCGGTGCCGGACATATCGGCCTAGGTGCAGGTCCTGGACTTGGACTGAGCCAGCCATTGGACTGGCGTGGCGATTGGACCAGGATGATCGACCAAGTGAATCCCGACCTCGTCATCGTCATGATGGGCGGATGGGACATGAAGTTCGTCAACGCCAAGGGCACGAAGGCCTACGAACAGTTGCTCGCCGAAGCAATCACGATTCTGACGCGGCGGGGAGCACGCATCATCTGGTTGCCGATGCTTCCCGGAGGAAAGCTCACTGCCGGGAATGTGAACGACGTGACGATCAATGAGATCTTCACCACTCTCCCCAACGCCTTCCCCGGGTCGGTCTTCAATCCGACTATCGGGTCCTCACTTCTTCGTCCCGACGGCACCTATGGGATCTCCTATGTCGACGATTCTGGAGCCACCGTGCTTCTCAGAAAGCCCGATGGTTGGCACCTCTGCCAAGAGGGGGCAGCCCGTCTTGCCCAGGAAGTTCTCGACGCCGCCGTGAATCTCCATTTGAGCCCACCCGCGGCACAACCATGGCGAAACGGGCCGTGGATCAGCGCTTCAAATTTCGATGATCCCCCGGGCGCCTGCCCTGCCTGATCACATGTTCCCGCACCGGTAGGGTCTGCTCGCCCATCATGACCACGACAGCCGAATCCGGATCCAGCGCCAACCCCACCAACTCACCGGAATTCTCCGGAAGGGACATGCGCGTCCTCGCTTGGATCGGTCGCTGCTGGCTCGGACTCACGCTTGCATTTGTTGCCTATGTGCCGCTCCTGTTGTCATCGCCCGGCAAGATTTCGGCCGACACCAAGGCCTACCTCTATCTCGATCCCGGCAAGCTGCTGGACCGCGCATGGCTCATGTGGAACACCCATGTTGATGCCGGCACCGTGGTTCACCAGAACATCGGCTACCTGTTCCCGCTTGGCCCGTATTACTGGCTGATGCACGCGTTGGGAATGCCGACGTGGATCGCGGAGAGGCTTTGGTTTGGCTCGATGCTGTTCGCCGCCGGATACGGCGCAGTATGGATGCTGCGCCGTCTCGGCGTCCGCGGTGGCGGCGTTGCCGTGGGCGGCTTCGTCTACATGCTCAGCCCCTACATCCTCGCTTACTTCGGACGAACCTCGGTCATCCTGCAGCCCTGGTGTGCGCTGCCTTGGTTGATCGGCCTGATGATGATTGCGCTGCGCGAACGCGGCTGGCGGGCACCTGTACTCATCGCGCTCATCATCACGGTGATGTCGGGCACCAATGCCAGCTCGGTGATCTTCGTTCTGGCGGCACCCGCGCTCCTTGTTCCGTTCATGATCTGGGTGACCCACGAAGTACGAGTTCGCGAGGCCGTTGGAACGCTGGTGCGCATCACAGTCGCCACAATCCCGGCCCAGCTGTGGTGGGTTGCTGGCCTTTACGTTCAAGGGGCCTACGGGCTGCCGATCCTGCAACTCACCGAGACAGTGCAGACCGTTGCCCAAACCTCCACAGCCCCAGAACTGCTTCGCGGACTCGGGTACTGGTACTTCTACGGTCGCGATGGCTTGTCGCAATGGACCCAATCCAGCACGCTTTACACACAGAACCCAGCGATGCTGGTAATCGGATTCATCCTGCCAACCCTCGGCCTCGTTGCCGCGATGCTCACTCGGTGGCGCTATCGGGCGTACTTCTTGGTGCTGGTGGTTGTGGGTCTTCTCGCCGGACTCGGCACCTACCCGTATGACAATCCAGCCCCGTTCGGTGCGCTGGTCAAGGCAAGCACCAGCAGCGCTGCTGGCCTCGCTCTGCGCAACTCATCGCGTGCGCTACCTCTGCTTGTTCTCGGTCTCGCTGCACTCCTAGCCACCGCGATCGAACCTGCAGCTGCTGCCATTCGTTTGCGAGTGAGCCCAACACGTCGCCGCTATGTCGCGCCAAGTATTGCGACGGGGTTGATCCTTCTTGCCGTGCTGGCTCTCCCTGCGCTGTGGACTGGCCAACTCATTCAGAAAGACCTCCAATTCCCAGATCCATTGCCCTCGTATTGGACCGATGCGGCAACAGCTATCGACTCGACCACTGACGGATCAAGGGTTCTCGAACTTCCTGGTTCGGACTTCTATGCCTACCGATGGGGACAGACCCAGGATCCGATCACCCCTGGGATCATCAACCGGCCTTGGGTAGGGCGCGAACTCACGGCGTACGGCTCGCCGCCAAGCGTCAACCTCATCCGGGCGCTTGATGTCCCGATCCAAGAGAGCGTTTTCGAGCCCGGTTCCGTGGCACCAATTGCGCAACTGTTCGGCGCCTCCGACGTGCTGTTGCGCATGGACACCCAGTATGAGCGCTATCACGCCCCTCGCCCGGCGGATCTGTGGTCCGAGTTCGGCAGCGCGTCAGGACTTCCCGCGTTAGGACTGGCAGCACCGCGCACATTCGGCCACCCGACCCCGTTCGTGCCTGATCAGCGGCAGCCCACTGTCGACGAGTACGAACTGGCACGTCCCACCAACGTCTCGCTCAACCCACCACTTGCGCTGTACCCGGTGTCCGATGCCCGCTCGATGATCCGCGCTGAACCCACCACGGGATCACTTCTGGTCTGGGGAGACAGTTCTGGTCTCGTGAATGCCGCCGGCGCCGGAATGCTTTCGACCAAAGGCGCCATTCTCTACGCAGCAACCCTTGACTCACACCCCGGCATCGTCTCCCCCACACGATCGACGACTCCGTCGCTGCTCATCACTGATACCAATCGCCGGCAGGGTTCCCGATGGGGTACGACACGCGAAAACAGTGGAGCCACCGAAGCGGCGGGATCCACTCCGCTGATCGTTGACCCACGAGACACCCGTCTCGACATGTTCCCCGGATCTTCCGAGGCCTATCAAACTGTCGCCGAATACGGACCAGATGTCGCCAATGTTCGTGCAACCCGCTACGGGGTCGACGGTGCGTATTCCGTCGGAGCGAGGCCCATCAACGCGATCGACGGTGACCCGCGCACCAAGTGGACAGTCGGCGACTCCCGCGAAGTCATTGGTGATCGCCTCGTGGTCGACTACCGACATCCAGTTACTGCTAACCACATTGACGTCACCCAGCTGCAGGGAAATCGCTTCATCACCTCTCTTTCGGTACTGCTCGATGGTCGGGTCGCCACCACGGTGCACCTTGACGACTCGTCGTTCGTCACCCCAGGTCAGCGGATCGACCTTGGCGGCGAGCACACCTTCACCTCGCTCGAGTTGAGAATCGACGACGCAAACGTGAAGCATCTCGTGTCATTCTCCGGCGTTTCTGATGTTGGATTTCGCGATGTCATCGTCCCCGGCGTCACTGCAAGTGAGTGGATACGAGTCCCCTCAGCTGGTCTTGCGCAGTTCGGGGCCTCGACCAGTCCAATCTCGTATCTGTTCACCCGACTTCGAGCGAACCCTCTTGAGGGATACCGGCAGGACCCTGAGCTTCATCTCGCTCGACTTTTCACTACGCCGCGGGCCTCCGGATTTCGAATCCGCACGACCGCCCGAGTCTCAGGGAATGCGTCCTCACAACTGATCGACGCCCTGATCGGTCGACCAGGCACCGCCCAGGGCTATGCCTCAGTCGATGGCGACCTCTATCTCTATGGCGACCTGAGCGCGCGTCCGTCTTCGGCAAATGACGGGGATCTGGCGACAGCGTGGGTCACACCATTCGGTCCGCAGATCGGCAGCGGCTTCACCATCAACAATCCCCGACCGACCACCATCGATCACCTTCAACTCAGCGTCATCGCCGATGGCCAGCATTCCGTGCCAACTGCTCTCACCCTTACCGCCGATGATGGCTCCGAACATCAGGTCAATATCCCTGCCATTGGCGATCTGGCGACCGCCGGTTCGGTGAGCACCGTGACAGTGCCCGTTAACGCATTCACTACCACGAGCCTGCGAGTTGCGATCGCCGATGAGCGCTACGTCAACACCAAAGATCCATTTACTGCTCTGCCCCACGCGCTTCCGATTGCCATTGCCGAGTTGGGCGTTCCGAACATCGTCGGACCGGTTCCGGCCGAGTTACCCGAGACTTGCCACAGCGGAGTCATCAACCTCGACGGAACTGATCTCCCGGTTCGGCTCTCTGGATCCACTGCCGCAGCACTCGACCGACAAGCAATTGACGCACAGTCCTGCTCCGCTCCCACCGCCGACCTCGGCGCCGGTGACCACGCCCTCAGTACCACCAGTGGTCTCGACACCGGCATCGACATCGACCAGATCTCTTTGTCGTCGCTGATCCCGGGAACTGATCTGGTTCAGACTGGCGGTGCCGACCCCGCTGCGTTCGCTGCATGCCCGAGCATCACTAGCGACCCCACCGGACGCCTCTCCTATCGGGTCACAAGCGCCAACGGCACGTCGCCGTACTGGCTCGTGCTTGGCCAGTCCCTGTCGAAGGGTTGGACCGCAAAGGTTCATGGTGGTGCGTCACTCGGCGAGCCCACACTGATCGACGGATTCGCCAATGGTTGGCTAATTGACCCAAGCGTGGTCGGCACCGACATCACCATCGATCTCGTGTGGGCGCCGCAGCAAACCGTCAATCTCGCCCTGCTCATCTCAGCGCTGTGGCTTGGCCTGCTCATCATCGCCGCAGTGGTTTTTGCTCTTCGCGCATACCGAAGTCGCTCCCCGCTCAGTGGAGCCTTCGCTGTGCCTGCGCCAACAGGCACTGACCTCGCCGTCTTCACTGGCGCGACGCTCCCCGCTCGTGCAATCGCCGTGCTGACCAGTGGTCTCCTCGCAGGGTTCGTCGGCGGCGCTGCTGTTGGCCTCTGCGTCACCGCGATCGCCGTGATCGCAGCCATCCGCCCGAAGGGGCGTCTGATTCTCATCGCTGCGCCGATCGTGGCAATGTCCGGCGTGGTTTTCCTCTACGTCGCACTCCAGATGAAACGACGAATCCCGGTCGGGGTTGAGTGGGTCTCAGGATTCCTGATCGCTCACGAGCTTACGTTGATCGCGGTGTTCTGCGTTGTCGCTGAAAGCCTGTTGCGCTTCGCTGCGCGGAAGCGCCCAAAAGCGGCATAGATCGCGAGAGCGGCGAGCCATAGCAGTGCCGGTTCACAGGTCACTCGATACCGGTTGTTGCCGAAACCAAGCGCAGCGACGATAGCGACAAGCAGCGGCCAAAGCGCCACCACGAAGAGATCAAGCCGACGTCGTTTGGCGATGATTGCCCCGACGATTGCTGCACTCGCTATGACGTAGTACTCAACAAGTGAGAACTCACTGGCGCGCAGGCTTCGACCCTCAACGACGACGTCGTATTTGGCAGTCTGAATCGGACCAAACAGATTGAACATCCGCAGCACTCTCACCGGAACTGCCACGGTGACCAGGCGCATGGAATGCGCTTTCGCATAACTGATGGCTTGATCGCGGCGCAGCACGTCCCGAACTGACTCATCCGGAATTGCCTCAGACGAGGATGCGGGGACGACCCCACCGCAGAAGAGTTCCCAGTAGCCGAGCTTGTCGCCGAAATAGGTTGCGTCACAGTTGGTCTGGGCCAGTGTCGTTCCCGTTTGACTAAGGGTCATGGGCTTTTCGAAAACCGTCATGTTCCGGAGAACCCACGGGGCCAGAACCGCTCCCGAAATCACCGCCACGACAAGCGTGTCGAGAACCAGACGTCGCCATGGCGCGCGGCGAACAAGAAAAGCACCAAGCAACACAAATGGTGCGTACATGATGAGTTCCGGTCGAAGGAGTCCCCCGATACCGGTCAGAACACCGAGAAGCGCGGCCAGTCGCCAGGACGGGGATCGCCACCATCGCACCGCCACCAGCGTGGCAATTGGTACGAAGACAACCACGAGACTCTCGCTCATCAACGAGGAATCGTTCAGAACCAGAAACCCATAGACAGCGCCGAGTCCGGCAGCGAGAAGTCCCACTTGGTCGCCATACAGCTTGCGTCCGACCAGACCAATGAGCCCGACACCAAGAACCCCGAGCAATGTGCCCAGCAGTCGTTGCTCGTTCGAAGTCCCGAGCCCCACCAATTTCGCGCCAGCGAGGATGATCGGCCACAGAGGCGGATGAGACATCGTTGGCTGTTCGATCCCGGGAGGTACCTCGACGGTGATCGGAATCCCAAAATGCTCGAACTCGACGCGTTCCGTTTGATCGGGATACCCCTCGAGATATCGGAACGGGTCGATATAACCGTGACCGTCGGCGAGAAGATTTGCGCTCTCATGGTAAAAGCGGGCGTCACCGGTTGGTGCGTGATCCCATTGCGTCATCGCAAGATTCACAACTCGCACGCCGAGCGCGACGCTCATGATCACAACAAGAATGATCCAGAACCGCCGAGCCGACATCTGGGTGCCCGAGGGTGACAGCTGTGACGAGGTCATCGGATCGCAGGTTAGGACGAACCGTGACCCGAGATCATGATTCCGCCCACGAGGTCAGTACGCGTCGAAGTCGAGAAATTCGAATGCGCCCAACTCGAACGATTCTTCGTCGAACTCTTCGTGGTGACGATGAAGTACCAGCGAGAGCGGCGAGGGCATACGCGACTGTGGAAGTGGGACTCCTCGATAGCGAACCCATGGTGTGCGACCCCAGTGGATGACCAACGGCGTGCGATGAGTTCTGGCGACACTCGCGGCGATTGATCCTGCTGATGGCATTGACATCAGGCCTGGTAGGGCGAGGGTTTTGAGCACGACTCCGAAGGTGAGGCCAGCGACCTTGGTTCGGGTGGAAATCACCGCCAATTGGGGCGAGAGGTGAACCCAATAACGGAAACCTGGTCGGGCGACCCGCCAGCGAAGCAACTCGGGAGTCCACAGCGGCGCGTAGCCAGGGCCTGTCTCGGCTTGGAATCCACGACCCGCGATGCGATCAAAGATCTCCGAATCTGCGAAACGGTTGTCAGCCTCAATCACCTCAAAGGCTGCAGCGCCTCCCGTGGGAGGACACAACGTCACGGGAAGCGGTTCAAGAGCGCGCCAGCCGAGAGTGGCGACCATGCGTGGTGCGGAATTGGCATTTGCGACTCCAAGAATGCCGTCATGGCCGAGGTCGATGGCCCTCGCGTATGCGTCCTCGACACTCCGTCGGAACACACCTCCCCCGCGGGCATCTGGCGATACCGCAAGATCCACCCCCACGCCGAGAGTGCGTTCATCGCCACTGCTAGAAATGAAGCGTTGAGGAACCAGCGCGTAGTTTCCCAAACGCCTGCCGTCTTCTTCGACATTGCCAACCGCAGCAGGCCCGACGGGGTTCGCCTCGTAATACCAACGCAGTGAATCAACCGTCAGCGGATGCTCATGGCCGAACACCTCGTTCAGCAGAGCGGCCGTGCGGGCGAGCTCGGCCTCATCAAAGATCACGCCGGGGCCGTTCGAGATCGTGACATTGCGCCCCAGATCGCATCGAAACTGATCGCTGCGAACATCACGACGGTGATCTCAGCGGCAGTTCGATATCGCAGATTCCCGAATGCGGTGGCCGCGGTGAACGTAACCAGCGCCGCCCACAGGAGTAACACCAGTACTGGCTCGCGCCGACGCCACTGAATCACGATTCCGGCAAACACGAACGGCATGAGAAACACGTACTGCCAAAAACCGATCCACGAGGGCAGAGCCGGACGCCGTTCGACGATTTCGGTGCGCATCTGATCAATCGGCTGGTAGACGCTCCACATGCGACCGACCCGCGCCGGTACAACCACTGTGACGAGACGACCGACATGGGAGGAGATGTACTCCATGGCCTGCTTGCGCACGACAACATCACGCTGCGACTCATCGAGCAGTTCGCCATTCGGACCATACGGTTGGGTTCGACTGCCGCAATAGAGATACCAGCCACCGATGTGGTCGCCTTGTTCATCGCCGTAGTAGGTGTGATCGCAATTTGCCTGCACCAACACGGTCCCCGCCCCGTCGGAAAGCGTCACGCGGTTCTTCATCACAAGGTTGTTGCGGATCACCCAGGGGGCAAGGGCGGCAATGCAAACCACACCCATCACCGCATAAATCCGCGCCCGATCCATCCACGGGAGTCGAACTTTCAGCAGGGCCACAGCCCCGATGATCGGCATATAGAGAAGCAACTCCGCACGCGAAAGCGCGGCGAGAGCACCGGCAAGCGCGAACCACACACCATTTCGCAGCGTGGGCGCTCTCCAGAACTTGACTCCGAAGAGCGTCACCAAAAACACCATGACGAGCGCCGCGCATTCGGACATCAGCACGATGTCGTTGATCCAGATGTTGGCGTAGACCGCTGTCAGGAACGCGGCAATGAGGCCAAGCCGCTCGCTGCGCAACTCTCGGCCGAGAAGTCCAGCGAGAACGATCGATGCCAAACCAAGCAGAACTGACGCCAGTTTGAGCGAAAGCGCGGAGCGCATGCCCAACTTTGCGAACGCGGCAAGGTAGAGCACATAGACCGGTGGGTGGCCGGCGGTGGGCTCGATGTGGCCGATTGGAATGGTGACTGTCTTCGTCTCACCGTTGGCGAGCGTGATCGTCTCCTCGCTGCCATAGAGATAGCGGAACGGGTCGATGAACCCCTTGCCATCAGCGACCAGACCGGCAGCCTTGCTGTAGTAGATCGCGTCGCCACCAAGTGGCGTCGACCGTTCGGCGACCATGAAACCCACACGGATCCCGAGTCCCAGAAGCGAGATTGCGAACAGCGCAAGGGCGAATCGGGATGGACGCCGGAGACTCATGCATCAGCCTTGCGGCGCAGTCGTCCCTGGAGGGGAACATGACGACTCGAAGAGCCTTCAGGATCAAACACCGGAAGGTCGCTGAGGCCTGCGACAACCTCGCGCAATGGTGGTCCGCTGGCCGCGCGCAGGGACTGCTCGACTCGAGCGAGCATCCCACCACGGTTGATCCAGCCAATACGACTCACGAGCCAACCACCATGTTCGTAGACGTAGAACGGCTCATCGGGGTCGAACTCCCAAGGGTGGCAATAGGTCCACAACACCGAGGAGGGGTCTGCAGTTCGCATGCCTCGACGTCGAACCAGCGAGGGAAGCACTCGCATGTAGGCACCGCCGAGGTACGGGATGGTGACGCCCATGAATCGCACCACGGGACATGGAATCTCCACGATCCCCTGCGGCCAACGGAACGGGGTCGTGGGCGTACCGGGCCAGCCGTACATCAAGGTGGCCACCGGCAGGATGCTCGATGAGTAGGTGAACCCGACCTCTGCGAGCACATCAACGGCCCAACGGGTCTCAGGAACAATCGAGAACTGGGGTGCCCGGAACCCGCTGATCTCCTGACCGCTGAGGTCTTCGAGCATCTCCTTGGCTCGGATGGTTTGTTCACTGAAACGCGGTTGGCCCAACAGATCGATCGGAATGTGCTGAAAGCCATGGACCGCAATCTCATGTCCCAGTTCAGTCATACGCCGAAGAAGTTGTGGCTCTTGCGCAGCGTCTTCGGCAACACAGAAAATGGTGCCGCGGATATCGAGTTCAGCGAGGCGATCGAGAATGCGCGAAGTGGCGTACTCAATCCGTGATTCTTGGGTCGGCGAGGTGCGGAGATCCTCGAAATCGAGTGTGAACGTCACCGGGGGAACCATCGTGGAAAGTCTAGATGAGGCCCGCAGCCGCCCCTTGACTACTACGGCGCTGAATTACCGAGCGGGATTCTGCGCGATGGTGAGAATTTCATCGTTCAGCCACGTGCTCCAAAGCTCGGCGGCACCAGCTTCATCGAGATGACTTCCGTCGGGACGCATCTTGAGATTGTCAGGCTCAGATGCCATGTGGCCGGCATAGTCAACGATGCGCATCCACGGACGCGTTGCTGCCACCGACGTGATCATCCCGGTGTACTGCTCGAACCGGGGGTTGGGACCCTGGCCGATCTTTGGCGGAAGTGTCAGCCAGGCAACCTGTGTGGCGCCTGCAGCGTGAAGGGCATCGGCGGCACCAGCGATCTCAGTCACCAGCCAATCGTCATAGACCGCATCGCCGATGGTGCGAAAGGATTGACCGAGACCCGGAACCTGGCGACCCGAGGCGTCCCAATTGCCGGTGAGGACAACCGCCACATCAACTCCTCCGGAGGCGGTCACTGCCCCAGACCAATTGGCTGACCAATCACAGAAGTCGAAGAAGGGCATTGAAGGTCGCTGGGGGTCATCGCCACCACCGGATTCGCCGCGCACGAGGCCACCGCGGCCGAGCGGACACCAAACCCGCGACCAACCACCCATGTCCCGCAGACGCGGGTCACCGGCGCCAACATCAGAGGCCAACATGAGCGCCGTTGAATCACCGAAGGTCTGAACAGTGACCGGATGCTCGGGCGTGCCGATCGGCGCGGATGCATCAATAGGCGCAGCGAGGCTCGCGGCATTCGCGCGCTGCTCGAATCGATGTTGCGCCGATGCGAAATCGATTTCGGAGGCGGGAGCCCCCCGAGTGGTTCCGATCAAACATCCGATAAGGACCACCGCAGTCAGCAGCACTGCCCATGGCGCGAACGCTCGGAGCGTGATCTTGCGAACTCGGATTGGCTCCTCAAAGAAGCGCAATGAGAGCGGAGCGACAGTGAATGAGATGGCGAGAACAACCCAAGGCTGCATCCAGGTTGGCATCGAACTGTGAAGGAGCGCGATGTGCACCGGCCAATGAATCAGGTAGACGCCGTAGGACACCGAACCAACCCAGACCAGTGGGCGAATCGACAACGTTGCGAACATTGCCGGTGACCAAATTCCCGCAGCAATCACAAGCGCCGCAAGAACGGCAAGTCCGGTGAGTCCGCCTCGGTAATAGGCCTCGGTACCAAGTGATGAAAACACCGAAAGCCATACAAGCGAACCAAGGGCAAGGAATCCGATCAACCCGACAACACGTCCGGCAAGATCATGACGGGGGCTGGTGTCGCGTCCAGCAACGAGGACGGCAAGTAGAGAGCCGATGAAGAATTCTGCGCATCGCGTGAACGTCGAGTAGTAGACGACGGTGGCGTCTCCGCCTGCTGCGAGGGTGCACAGGAACGACCCACAGATGAGCAGCACAAATGCTGCGAGCAGCAGTTTGGGCCGACGCCGGAGCCACCACACCACAACCGGCACCACGAGATACACCTGCTCCTCGATGCCAAGTGACCAGAAATGGGCCACGGGAGATGCTTCGTGGGCTCCATAGGTCGTTCCGGTCAGAAGGAACCGCCAGTTCGCCACCTCGAAGAACGCCGAGCCGACATCAACGGCGATCGAGTGCGTCATCCATGCCATGGCCAGCCACATCACCGTGATCAGAGCTAAGACAACGGCAGACGCCGGCCACAAACGACGGAACCTTCGGGAGAAGAACCCGCGCAGGTTGACTGTTGAATGTCGAGCGACCTCACCAAGGAGCCCTCGCGTGATGACGAAACCGGAGAGCGCAAAAAACACTGGGAGGCCCACGAGTCCCCCGGGAAGAAACCTTGGCCAGAGGTGGAACAGCAGCACTGGTACCAGTGCAAGACCACGTAGTCCGTCGAGTCCGCGCAGCCGAGTGCCACTGGAACCAGTTTCGGATCCCGTTACGACACTTCGCTCCCCGATGGCCACCACCGAAAATGTACCCGCCCACTGGCCGGCCCCGACTGCACCCAATCAAACCTCGCTGCTAGGTTCGATGAGTGGAAACGAGTGCCAACGAGGCGTCGGAGGTAGACAGCGACCTCAGCGACGAAGGGCAATTTCAGGATTCTCATACCCTTCGACCTCGATCTCGTTCTTTCCATCATCTCCCGGTTCTCGATGGTCTACGTGGCTTGGCTGTCGCAGCCGTTGTTCTCTTCCACTTCGCCCCTGACATATTTCCGGGAGGATTCCTCGGAGTCGACGTCTTCTTTGTTCTGAGCGGTTTCCTGCTCACTTCCCTGATACTCGTCGAGCATCACAACTCATCTGGCCTCTCGGTGCGCGGTTTCTGGGAGCGCCGAATCCGCCGGCTCCTGCCTGCAGCGCTCACAACCATCACCGTGAGCGTTGCCCTCGCGTTCATTCTCGAGCCGGCCTACACCCGAAACACGCTCCGCGGAGAGGCCGTCGCCGCAGTCGCCTACATGTCGAACTGGTGGTCCATTGCGAGGGGCAACAGCTACGCCTCGACCTTCGGGCCCCAGTCACCAGTCGCTCACTTCTGGTCTCTGGCGGTTGAGGAACAGTTCTACTTCCTGTTCCCGCTTGCCATCGTCGGAGTCGCAGCGCTTCTCCGAGTGATCCGTCGACGCAATTGGCCCTTCGCACAGCATCAAAATCTTGCGATCGGACTCCTCATCATCTCCATTGCGGGAGCGGTTGCTTCCGCACTGGCAATGATCGCAATCCATACGCCCGGCGGCGATCCCTCTCGTGAGTACCTCGGCACCGACACCCGGGTGCAGACGATCCTCGTTGGTGTCGGCCTGGCGTGCCTGTGGTACCTCATTCCGCCCTTGCGAAGCGCATCGCCGAGTCGACCTGCCTCCATTGCCGCCTCGGTTTTGGTGGTGGTCTTGCTCGGCGCAGTGCTTGCCGCCAATTTCCATTCCGATTGGCTGTACCGAGGCGGCTTCACCGCCGTTGCACTCGCCACTGGCTGTCTCATCTGGACGCTCGCGCGCCACCAAGTGGGACCGGGCCACCGATTCCTCACCGCCCGCCCGATGCGAATTCTTGGCGAGGTTTCCTACGGGCTCTACCTCTGGCATTGGCCTGTCATGGTGTTCCTCACCCCACAGCGAACCGGCATCAATGGATTTGCGCTTTTTGCCCTTCGACTCCTGCTCAGCGCCGCCGCCACCGCCATATCGTTCTTCCTCATCGAGAAACCGTTCCGCCGACCGAGAGCGGTGAAGACCAACACAGAATCAGAGCTGCCGACCCCACGTTCAACGCGAAGCCTCCTGCTCGCATGGGGATCAGCCTCGTCAGTTGCGGTTCTCCTTGTTGTACTCATGACAATCGGTCCGCGCCTCGGGGGAACAACCTCGACCGCCGAACCTCCGCCCATCGCGACGACGCAAACCACGCTGCAACCCGGAATTCTTCCGGCCTCTGCCCCCTATTCAACGCTCTGGATCGGCGACTCGGTGATGTGGACGCTAGGCGGCGGTGGCCACATTGTGTTCCCTCAGCCGACCTCGTTCACCTCACCGTTCGATCCGAACCAACTCGTGATCTGGAACCGCGCGGTGTACCCCTGCGAGATCCTGCGCTATCCCTCGAAGTTCAACGGAGTCATGCGGGCACACAACAGCAACTGTGACAACAATGATTGGGCCGACGCAGCCGCCAAACTGCGGCCACAGATCGTTGTGTTCAGTGCCGTTGTGAGCGATACCTACGATCGCTATGTCAACGGTCGACTCATTGCTTTTGGTACGCCCGAGTTCGACCAGATGTACCTCGATGCGCTTGAGCGAACCATGACGCCGCTCGTTGCCGATCAACCCCAAGTGGTTCTGCTCGATCAGGCGCTGCCCGCGTGCATCTTCGAACCAAATGCCCGCCCGTCGGAAAACTGGCGAGTCCTTCACATGGGCGAGCTCTATCGGCGCTATGCCTCCAGCCATGCCCACACAAGTGTTGTGGATCTCAAACCAATCGTGTGCCCGGAATCTCCATGTTCCAATCAGACCCCATCAGGCGAACAGATTCGCGATGACGGCTTGCACTTCACAACCGCCGGCATCAATTACCTCGCGCCTGAACTGGCCGCAGCAATCATCTCCGCAGCACGGTCCACCGGTATCGCACCGGTCGCGCCTCCAACCGCAGCGGATCCGACAAGAGCGCCGAGTTCGCCGTAAGCATCAGCCCAGAGCGTCGCTGGCGACGGTAAATCGCCGCATTGACGCACCCCAACCGGGCCATATGCCGGCCCTGCCATGACAGAATGAAAATCGTGGTTGGTCTTGGCCGCCGTGAGAGCTGATCGACCGGGAAGGGGGTTCGATGACAACGACGCTAGACGCAGTCGATGACAGCACCGAACCCGGTTCACCGACAACCGCCGAGGATGAGTCCACCCGAGCCCGCCCGGGACGAGTCGCTCATATGCCCGTTCTCGACGGCTTACGGGGAGTGGCCGTCATCATTGTGATGCTGTACCACTTCGCCCCAAACCTCGTGCCGGGAGGGTTCCTTGGAGTCGACGTCTTTTTCGTTATTTCAAGTTTCCTCATCGTCACGATCCTGCTCAATGAGCATGACCGCACTGACAGGCTGGATGTGGGGAGTTATGCCTCACGTCGGGTTCGCCGTCTCCTCCCCGCCCTGATCGCCACATTTATCGTCACCTCGTTCGTCACGGCATTCATCCTTGACGCTTCCCGGATCCCCAAGTGGACCGGAGGCATCACCGCGGCAATGAGCTACGTGGCGAACTGGCGCGAGATCTTCGCTGGCACGAACTACTTCGATGCCAGTCAATACTCAAACCCTCAGCCATTCCGTCACGTGTGGTCATTCGCAATTGAGGAGCAGTTCTATCTCTTCGCACCGTTCGCCATCATCATCTGCCTCAGGTGGCTTTCGAAACGCTGGCTCACCATTTTGTCGGTGGGCGGTGCAATCATCTCGGCCATTTGGATGTCAGTGGTGTTCGACCCGAACAACCCGCAGACCATCTCACGTGCCTATTACGGCACCGACACGCGGGCGTTTGCACTCCTGCTCGGTATCGCCATGGCCGTCGTGTGCAATGAGCACGGTCCGGCTCGAACGAAGACCGGGCGTTGGATCACCCAGCTCCTGGGCCTCATCTCTACCGGAGTACTTGCCTATCTCGTTCTCACGGTGAGCGAGAAGACCGGGTGGATGTTTGAGTACGGAGGTTTCTTCCTCGTCGCCGTACTTGCAGTCTCTATGACCAGAGCAGTCACCGCGCCAACCGGTTGGATGCACGCCGTCTACAGGAACCGATTCCTGCGGTGGGCCGGACGTCTCTGCTTCGGGCTGTATCTCTACCACTGGCTGGTCCTCATCACGATCGACCGCAATCTCGCCGCCGACAAGCCCGGACTCAACAATGCTCGCGACATGGTCGTTGGGGTCGGCCTCACGTTCCTGCTCGCGTGGGCGAGTTACCGATGGATTGAGAAACCATTCATCAAGGGTCGCTGGCCAGGATGGAAACTTGTCGCTGGGCTCAGCGCCGGCATCATCATCTCTCTGACACTGCTGCTCTATGCCAACACGGTTCGAGTATCCAAAGTCACCGCCCTCAACGGCGTTCCAGCGCAGGGAACCACGCCGATCGCGTTGGGGAAGAACAGCCCGTGTGTTGCTCCGATCGGAAGCGATCCGGTGCGAATCCTCATCGTCGGCGATTCGGCCATGGTGCAGCTCGGTGCCGCACTTCGTGATTGGTGCGCCAGCAACCCCGGCCAGATCCTGGTGATGTCAGACGCAGAGCTCGGATGCGGAACCACCCGCGGCGGCGAGCATCGCTACGAGGAAGGACCCGGGCCAGTGAGTCCCGTCTGCGACACCTGGGCCGAACCCACTGACCCGCTTCTGGTCGCCGATCCCAACATCATCAGTTGGGTCACCTCAATCGATACCTACCATCCCGATGTCGTTCTCGCCTCCGGCAGCCCCTGGGACACCATCGATCGCAAACTTCCCCAGATCGGCGACCAATGGGTTCGACCCGGCGATCCCGCCTACGACGCATACCTCCAGTCCGAGTACTCGCAGGAACTGTCCATCCTCTCGGGTCATGGCGCCTCGATCGCATGGTTGGAAACCGCGCATATCAACAGACCAGGTCCGTTCAACGCTCCCGATCGCATTGATCGTCTCAATGAGATTGTGCTGCCCATGATCCAAGCGCTGCCTCGCAGCATGATCATCGACTATCCGTCCTACCTCGGCCCCACCGGCGGCGCGAAAGATGTCGCCACGCGAGACGACGGCGTACATATACGCGCCGACCATCTCCAGACAGTGGCCGACTGGCTTGCTCCGCAACTGATCGCGGCAAAGCAGATTGCTCAGCCTTCGTCGAGTTCTACCTCGCCATCAGGCGGCTGATTCGCCGCCTCTGTTCAGCCGAGCTTGGGGGTGTACAGCACCTGCATGCGATACAGCAGCGCGGGTCGCTCCGAACCAACTGCGGCGATCTCGGCCTCAGTGGTGATGAGCGTGCCCTTCGGCTTGGCATCCGCGCGTACGACTCGAGAGCGGGCACGAACCTCAGCACCGGCCGGAACGGGCGAAAGGAAGCGCAGTGATTCAGCGCCGTAGTTCACCGCACTGCCGAACCCGACAACCGAAACCGGCATCGTGACGAGCTTGGGCATGAGGCTGAGTGTGAGGAAGCCGTGGGCAACCGGGCCACCGAACGGGCTCTCCTTGACGGCACGTTCCACATCGACGTGGATCCACTGACGGTCGCCGGTGAGTTCCGCGAAGTCGTTAATCATCTGCTGGGTGACCACCATGGTGGAACCCCAATCCCCGAAGGTTTCCGAGGCGAGGGCGTTAATGGCGTCAATGTCGTCGAAGGCCACAGAAGTCATGGAAGATCCCCTTCAGGATGTGATGGTGAGCAGGACGGAAGACTGAAGTTCGCCAGACTGTATCGGCCCACGAACACGACCAAGACCACGACGACGAAACCTCCCTCGCAGCGGTTCGGGATTCTGCCTACGATTCCACTATGACCACGCTTGCCACCGAATCACTGGTTTCCGAGCGCATTGATGCGCTACTGGCCGAAGTCGATCCTCGCGCCACCGACAACATCGAGTTTCGCGGCCGCCAGTACGACCACGGTCTCGCCTGGGTGCACTTCCCGGAAGGTTTCGGCGGTCTCGGGCTCGCCCCCAACTTTCAGAAGGAAATCGACCGACGCCTGAAGGAAGCCGGGGCCGCTTCCATCGACAGCCCGTACTTCTTCGGGCTCACCATGGCCGGTCCAACAATCGTCACCCATGGCGATGAGTCCACCAAGGGAGAACGACTTCGCCGCATGTTCACCGGCGAGGACTATTGGTGTCAGTTGTTCAGTGAACCAGGCGCGGGATCGGATCTCGCCGGCCTTGCATGTAAGGCGGTGCGCGATGGCGACGAGTGGATCATCACCGGACAGAAGGTCTGGAACACGCTTGCTCATCTCGCCAATCGCGGGATGCTGGTTGCCCGCACCGACTCCGAGGCTCCCAAGCACAAAGGGATGACCTATTTCGCGCTCGATATGACCGCACCCGGTGTCGAGGTGCGTCCGCTTCGTCAGATGACCGGCGAAGCCGAGTTCAACGAGGTGTACCTCACTGAAGTGCGCGTGCCTGACTCCGACCGCATTGGAGACGTTGGCGAAGGCTGGCGAGTCTCCATGACCACACTTGCCAATGAGCGCACCACCATCGGTGGCGGCGGGGGCGGCACCCCACAGCCCGGGTCCGGCGCCATCGCCGAAGCCATCAGAATCTGGAATGACGGCGAGACCGAGCAGAACCCAGTCCACAGGGATCAACTCATGCAGTTGTGGGTGGAGGCCGAGGTGCTGCGCCTCACCAATATGCGAGGCTCGCAGAATCGCAAAGCAGGGAACCCCGGGCCCGAGGGCTCCATTGCCAAGTTGCAGTTCGCTGAGGTCAACAAGCGCATTTACGCATTTTGTGTTGACTTGCTCGGCGCACGCGCCCTCACCGACTACGACTTCACGATGCGTCGCAGTGAATCACTCGGACTCACTGGCCCTCCTGGGTCGGCCCGCAAGATGTTCCTGCGCTCGCGAGCCAATTCAATCGAGGGCGGCACCTCAGAGATTCAGCGCAACATTCTCGGTGAACGCGTCCTCGGCCTCCCCGGAGAGCCCCGAGGCGACAAGGACATTCCCTGGAGTCAGGTTCCCCGCAACTGATGCGAGTCAACCTCGACATCTCCGCCGATCCGACGGACTACTCGTTCGCCCATGACATCCGGGTCCGGTTCGCCGAGACCGACGCCATGGGCGTCATGCACCACGCTTCCTATGTGGCGTTCCTCGAGGAAACTCGAGTGGAGTACCTGCGTGATCTCGGGCGCCCCTATGGAGAACTGCGGGCGGAGGGATTCGATCTCGCAGTGCTCGAGGTGTTCGTGCAATACCGCGCATCAGCAAGATTCGATGACCAGGTCACCGTGCATACCCGGGTGCGCGAGATGCGCGGGGCGTCGTTCCAGATGGACTACCTACTGATGCTCGGCGAGGAAATCTGCGCGCTTGGCGCCACAATGCACGGTGTGGTTGATGCTCGCGGGCGCGCCACACGAGCGCCGGCATGGCTCAAGGCGTTGCTCAGCGGTCTGCCCAACTGAGCTGAGCGGCGAGTGCACCTCACATATCGCGGAAGTTCGGCTTGCGTCCTTCTGCACGGGCTAGCACTGATTCATCCCAGTTCTTCGTGGTGAGTCGCACATACAGCTGCGCGTTCATCTCATGGCGCATATGCGAGCGGAAGCTTGTGGCTTCAAGACCAGCAAGTGCCATCTTCTTGGTGAGTTCGATGCCAATTCGGCTCAGCCCCGCGATCTGATCGGCAGTCTCGTAGCAGCTCGTCAGTAGTTCTTCGCGGGTTACGACCCGTGTAAGCAGCCCACAGCGTTCCGCTTCGACAGCATCCATATCGCGACCGGTCAGCATGAGTTCGGTGGATCGTCCTGCGCCAATGATTCGGGGCAGCAGGAAACTGAGGCCAAGTTCAGTGGCGGTGAGTCCGTTATTGATCCCGGCGGCTCGGAAATATGCCTCGGGCGTTCCGATCCTGATGTCACAGGCCGCAGCAAGGCAGAGACCACCGCCGACCGCGGCACCGTTCACTGCGGCAATAACCGGCTGAGGCATCTCCTGGATTCCAAGCACGATGTCGTCGAGCAACTTGCCCGCGCGATGCGCGATCACCGTGGGGGTGAGCCCCTCGATATGCGGAATTACGCCGGACATCTTCTGATCGGCCCCGGAGCAGAAGCCCTCTCCGGCGCCTGTGACAATGACGACTCTGGTGTCGTTGTCATGGGCAACCGCATCGAGTTGCTCCTTGAATGGAAGCATCACGTCAAATGCCATTGCGTTCATCCGCTCTGGGCGATTCAGCGTGATGACGGTGATATGCGGCTGTGGCTTGTCGACCAGCACGAATGACATAGATCCCCCCGGAGTCGTGAAAGCCCCGACCCTAGCCAGCGTCAACAAGCCGGGGCTGGGCACTGCAATCGATTCCCCCTCCCCTGCTCCGGTGCCGGTAGGCTGAGTGAGGTTCCCATTCGCCCCGCGGCGGGATCCGGCCACGCATTCGAGACCGGCGCTGGTGCTCCACGCACCCCCGATCGCTGTCCGTGCCCGGAACACGTCGCGTCCCCGACCAGCGGCCGGGCGGATGTACAAAAGGAGGCGCACATGGGTGCGCAACGCACAAGCTTCGAGAAACTCCAGCGCGATCGTGCTCGGAAGGCCAAGCAAGCAATGAAGCGGGAGAAGCGTCTGTCAGGTGATGACTCCCCCGACGATGATGCCCCGACGGTCGAACTCACCACTGAAGGCGAACTTTCCGCAGCTGAGCTGCTCGCCCAGATCGAACTCATTCACAAGCAGCTTGATGACAAAGTCATCACCTTCGACGAATTCGAAGAGCGCAAAATCGATCTGATGGCACGTCTGCCGATCGACTGATCCAGAACTCTAAGTACAAACTCTGAGTACAAACTCTGATCAGTCGACGTACAGGCGATGAAGTTGCGAGAGAACCGCAAGGCAGTCTTCCGCGCATTCACGGATGATGTCGGCCACGGGACGGATCGCTTCGATCCTTCCTGCGATCTGCCCTGATAGCGCGACGGCTGCTTCCATGTCGCCGTCGAAGTAGAGCTTCTTGTGATCGAGCATCGCAGTCATGGCATTCACCGTGGTGTCGAACTCCAACGCAGTGCTGCGATCTGACCGAAGGACCCGCAATGCCGGGCCAGCATGCCGATTGAGCATCACCGTGTCGGTCTCGGCTGCTCCGATGATGGCCTGCTTCCAGTTGGAATGGATTGGCGACTCCTGGGTGGCCACCATGACCGTGCCAAGCTGCACACCTTCGGCTCCGAGAGCGAGTGCGGCGGCCATTGTGCGGCCGTCAAGGAATCCACCGGCGGCGATGATCGGCACATCTACCTTGGACGCCACCAATGGCAGAAGCACCATCGTGGCGACATCACGGGGATTTTTGAACCCGCCACCCTCGCCGCCTTCGACGATGAGGCCATCAACTCCGGCATCAACGGCCTTCAACGCCGCCCGGAGAGTGGGCACGACATGAAAGACCGTGAGCCCAGCAGCTTTGAGCCGCTCGGTGTACTGGCGAGGATCCCCAGCGCTGGTTGTCACGAACTTGACGCCCTGCTCGACAACGAAGTCGATGATGGATGGATCGCTCACGAATGCTTGGGCGATGTTGACGGCAAAGGGCTTGCCGGGTGCCAGATCCGCCATCGCCAGAATTTCGCGACGAACATTGTCGAGTTCCCCGGAGCTGGTTTCGATCATGCCCATGGCCCCGGCATTGCTCACCGCAGAGGCAAGCTGGGACCGAGCGATCCAACCCATCGGCGCCTGCATGATCGGGAGCTCGGTTCCCATCATCTCGGTGATTCGGTTACGCAGCACGGCCCCTCCATCATGACGTCTCGGACAGGCATATTCTATAGGACTATGCCAAGCGGTAGAGCTCGTAAATGATGTTTCCACCCTCGCCGGTGCGTCCCTGGCCAACCGGCAGGATTGCGTTCAGCCAGGTGTAGCGCTCGTCGCCGGCTTCGAACCAGAACGCAGCGTCGATCGGCCCCTTTCCCAGACCCTCGGACCAATCAGCCCGACCCTCGTAGCGCAGGTAAATGATGGCCCCGTCGTCGGTGGCCAGCGTCATGCGGATATCGAAGGTGGCCACGCCAGCGGCATCGACCGCAAGCCAATCCGCGGCGGCAGAACCCTTCAGGGAGGCGGCCAGACCGCTCCCTTCGAGCCGGGCGCCGACGATCTCCTGGATGATTCTGACGCCCACAGGGGTCGTGCCGAGGAAATGAAGTCCCTCAGAACTGGTTTGCAACGTGAGCGTGGCGAAGGGTGCGAGTTCCATGTCTGAAATCATCGCGCAGCGGAGCCCCGGAATCGGTCGATTCGTGCTCCCGGCCCCGGCGTGGGAGCGTAGAGGAGGGTCTGTATGGCCCGTGAGGAGTTCCCCATGAGCACAGATGCTGCCGAAACCAACCAAACCTTTGCCGATCTCGGCCTGCGAGATGAGCTTCTCAGCTCGCTGAACTCCCTCGGATACGAGGAGCCGACGCCCATCCAGGCGGAGTCGATCCCCCACCTCATCGCCGGACGAGATCTGCTTGGGCAGGCCGCCACCGGCACAGGCAAGACCGCGGCATTCGCCCTTCCGATTCTGGACCGACTCCAGCCGGGCAACCGGGGCGACGAGCCTTCGGCCCTCATCCTCGTGCCGACCAGAGAATTGGCCATGCAGGTCTCCGAAGCGGTTCATAAGTACGGCAAGGACCTCGGTGCACGTGTGGTGCCCATCTACGGCGGGCAACCGATCAGCCGTCAGTTGCAGGCGCTGCGCCGCGGAGTCGACGTGGTCATCGCCACACCAGGACGAGCAGTTGACCACATCAAGCGAGGCACACTGCCGCTCGACTTCATCGAGATGGTCGTGCTTGACGAGGCCGACGAGATGCTCGACATGGGCTTTGCCGAGGACCTCGATGCCATTCTCGAAGCGACGCCCGAATCGCGTCAGACCGTGCTGTTCAGTGCGACGATGCCGTCGAAGATTGAAAAGCTTGCCCGGCGTCATCTGAACGATCCGGTGAACATTCGCATCGCTCGGCAAGCCGCCGAGCCGGGTTCAGCACCAAAGGTTCGCCAAAGCGCATATGTGGTGCCTCGCTCGCATAAGCCCGCCGCACTTGGACGGATCCTCGATGTTGAATCCCCCACCGCGGCCATCGTGTTCTGCCGCACCCGCCACGAGGTGGACCAACTCTCCGAGACGCTCAACGGCCGCGGCTATCGCGCCGAGGCACTGCATGGCGGCATGAGCCAGGAGGCCCGTGATCGGGTCATGGGTCGTGTTCGTGCGGGAACTGCCGAATTGTTGATCGCTACCGACGTTGCCGCTCGCGGCCTCGACATCGACCAGCTCACCCATGTCGTCAACTACGACGTCCCATCGGCACCCGAGGCCTATGTGCACCGGATCGGCCGTGTCGGTCGCGCTGGTCGCGAGGGCGTGGCGATCACGCTGGCTGAGCCGCGCGAACACCGGCTCGTAGAGAACATCCAACGCGTCACCGGCCAGAAGATCGCCTTCGAAAAGGTCCCGACCATTGCCGATCTCCGTAACCGGCGCATGGAACTCACGCTCGCCACACTGCGCGAGTCCCTGCTTGATGATGATCTCGACCGCTATCGCACAATCGTCGAAACCCTCACCGATGAGTTCGATCTCGTCGAGGTTGCATTGGCAGCAGTCAAGCTTGCCCATGAGGCCGTTAGTGGCGATGAGGATGAGACTGAGATCCCCGAGATCGCGCCCCGCAAGGATTCAGGTAGCTACGGCGACCGAGACAACCGTGGGAAGTCCGGCAAGTCATTCAAAGATGGCAAATCTTTTCGAGACGGCAAGGGTTCAAAGCCATCCAAGGACGGCAAGGGTTCGAAGGGCGATAGCGGCGAACGACTGAGCAAGGGTGATGCTGTTCGCTTGTACTTCCCGATCGGTCGCTCGGAACGGATCCGCCCGGGAGACCTCGTTGGCGCCATCGCCGGCGAAACCTCGCTGTCAGGCAAAGACATTGGTGCGATCGAGATCACCGAGAACTTCTCGCTGGTCGAAGTGCCGGGTCGAGCGGTCGAAGAGGTCATCGGCGCCATGAAGCGAACCACAATCAAGGGCAAGAAGATCACGCCGCGACGCGAGCGCTTCTGAACATCCTCGGCGCGACCGGTGCCCCTGGAGCAAACTGATCATCTCGGTTCGAACCGAACCGTGGATCAGACCATGAGGGGTAACCATGTCGCTGTCGTCGAACACCAACTTCTCACCCGCTGAGGTGCGAGCGGCGTACGAGAATTTCGTCGCCGTGGGCGACAGCGGCGACTGGAACGCCTGGGCCGACCTGCACACCGTCGATGGCCTGTGGGTCGAGCACCACCTCGGCACCTTCCACGGTCGTGAGGAAATTCGCGAAGCAATCGTGTCGGTGATGGCACAAGCGCCGCTGAGTATGGAGTTCCCGATCGAGTGGGTGGTCATCGATGGCAACAGGGTCGTGTACTACCCGTGGCAGGTGCTTCCTCACCCCACCGGCGGCGAGCCCTTCCGGTTCAGTTGCATCACCATTCTCGAATACGCCGGCGACGGGCAGTTCTCCTACCAAGAAGACGTCTACAACCCCACCGAAGGCGAACGGGTCTTCGGTGCGTGGATCGCCGCGGGCGGGAAACTGCCGGGCATGGACTAGGACCGCGTAACGGCTCGCGCCAGTGCGAATCCCTCAACGGCAGTCACGCCAGATCGTGCAGTTCAATGCCGGCTGCTTCAGCAGCTTTGCGGTACCAGGAAGCTAACGAGTCCACGTTCTCATGGGCGTTGAGACCACTTGGATTCGGCAGCACCCACAGCTGTGCTCCCTCGAACAACTCGTCACTCGGGCCAATCGCACAATCGCGACGGCCGAACGCTTGACGGAAGGCGGTAACCCCGAGCACCGCAACCACCGTCGGTTGTCGCTGCGCCACGAGATTACGGAGTCGCTCTCCTCCGTCGCGCAGTTGCGCGGCGGAGAGCTCATCGGCCCGCGCGGTGGCGACCGGAACGATGTTGGAAATTCCGATGCCCGCCTCGTCAAACTCCCGAGCCGCCCAGGACGGTAGCCCGAGAGAAGCATCAACCAATTCGGAGGTGATTCCGGCACGATGCAGCGCTGGCCAGAATCGATTCCCCGGCCTGGCGAAATGGGCATTGACCGCAGCGGTCCAGAGACCGGGATTGATACCGACAAACAACAATCGCAGCGGGGTGGGCAGCACGTCATCGACGGTGAGCCCATGACATGCGTTGAGCTCATCGCGGGTGGGACGAGTCGTGCGCTCAGACACCGGGTGCCACGAGCGGCCAAGGCTGCTCTCGCTCAACAGCAAGCGCAGCATCGAACAACACGGCATCGCGATGTCGTGGAGCAAGCACCTGCATACCCACAGGCAGACCATCAAGAGTTCCCGCCGGAATGGATACCGCCGGGTTCCCATACATGTTGGAAATCATGGTGAGACCACCCATCGTGACCAGGTCAGGGAATCGTTCGGCCATCTGCCCAAGCAGTTTCGATGGGAGCCGCGGTGACAGCGTGCTCGCAGCACGCAGACCAAACAGCGCCGCACGCGTGCCATAGCGTCCAACAGCTGAGTCTTTGGCCCAGTCGATGAAACTCCGCTCCGAACTGCTCATTGCGGCATCGGCAGCGAAGGCTGGGCCCGGATTCGTCGCACAGATCACCAGATCAACCTCTTCGAATGCCCTCGCCATCACTTCGTTCGCCTGCACCCGCAATTGTTCGGCCACCGCCGCAGTATCGAGGTTGTACAGCGCATGACTAAGGCGCATACCGATCTCGATCTCCTCGGTGAGCTCAGACGCGCATGCCGGCCAACGATCACCGAGATCGGCCACAAGCGTTGCCATGTTGCCCACCATCCACTGCGCAGCGAGGTTCGGTAGTTCCAGCGTTAGCGGCACTCGCACCATGCCAGTCGACGCAATCAGCAGTTGTGCCTGTTGTTCAATGAGTTGGGCGACACCCGATTCAAGACGGACCCCGGCAATCGAAGGAAGCACAGCCACGCGCAGACCGCGGAGATCCTGCTGGCCGAGATTGCGCTCCCACTCCCCAGCCGATTCAAGCGTGGAGGGGTCGAACGTATCGACCCCGGCGCATACATCGAAGTAACGAGCGGCGTCACGCACCGAACGCGACAGATTGCCGACCACGACGGTATTGGGCCGCATAAAGGCGTGGGGAGCGCGGGTGATGCGACCGAACGTTCCCTTCATGCCGAGGAGCCCGCAGTAACCAGCCGGAATACGAATGGACCCGCCTCCATCGCCGCCGGTGGCCAGCGACACCAAGCCACCCGATACCGCCGCTGCCGAGCCGCTTGAAGAACCCCCGACAGTTCGACCCACGCGCCACGGATTATGAGTGACTCCGTTGATGCGGGTGACGCTCACGTTCAATCCACCGAATTCGCTCGCGGTCGTCGCGCCAACAGGGTTGGCGCCACCGAGTTCGACCAGTCGGCGCACATGATGAGCGGTCTGTGTGGCCCGACGCCCTTTGAAGACCAGCGATGCCTCGGTATGCGGCCAACCGGCAACTGGCTCGAGTTCTTTGATGGCGGTGGGCACCCCACCGAAGGGCAATGTGATGTCGGCCGCGAGCGCCCGCTCACGTGCAGCCGCGAGATCAAGATGACTGAACGCGTTGAGCGTAGAGCCCTCGACCGCGGCGATGGTTGCTTCGAGTTCCTCAACCGGCGACCGTTCGCCGCTCCGGAACGCGTCGACCAGCGAGCTGGCATCTCCGAGCCATGGATGGTCTGACGTCGTCATTTGCGATACCTCCTGGTTGTACGCCGCACGAGTCTGCCTGCTGGGTAGATCAGCCGCTCAATGGCCGCAGGATGATCGGAAGTCCTGATGCCCAGGGCATTGCGGTAATCGGATCGACGTCGGTACTGCCACTCACTAGCAGACCGGGTGATGCGCCCCGGTGACCATGAGTGACCGAGACAGTGCCAACTCGCAAGCCCGCATCAACGCGGACCACGACAACCATTGACCCATGAGCCGAGGTGACCGCTGCCCATCCACCGTCATGAATCCCTGCCGCCAACGCGTCCTCGGGGTGAAGGTGTGCGACTGCTTCGGCGCCGTCACCGGCCACCAGTATCGAGTTGCTCCAAGCGTTCTCCCGGCGGGGAACAAGCACAAGCCCCGCCTCCGGCCCGCGGTGACGACCGAGTCGATCGAGAAACACTTGCGGAGCGATGCGCCATTGTCGATCAAGGAGGAACTCTTCTCGCACCCATCCGTAGGTGGGGGGAAGTTCGACACCATGCGCGCCTGCTTCCAACACATCACCGGCGTCGAGAGGCCCATGGGCAAGAAGGCCAGCAAGGAAGGTTCGGTCATCGATCGCGTCGGGGTCGATAGCTCCGGGGAGTTCCAGACCCAGCCGACCCAAGACCGAGGCGAGAATCCACAACACCGGGCGCCGGAGCCCGCTCGCTTCGACAACAGGATCGGTGTATTGCATCCCGGATCGGAAGCTGACCTGTTCGGCAAGGGTGAGATCCGCGCGTTCGAGTTGGGCGGTGACGGGAAGTACATGGGTCGCCAACTCAGTCATCTCACCCTCGGCAACATCAAGGACGATGAGGGCATCGAGCAACGCAAAGGCCGCACGCAATCGGTCCGGCTCCGGGAACGCGGAGAGCGGATTACCACCAGCAACGATGAGAGCTCTCAGTCGTCCAGATTCAATCTCATCGACCATCGCCACTGCTGGTATCTGACCAGCGACTCGCAGGAGATCCGGGCGCGAGGGCGGGCCGGGTTGGGGGCTCGGAATCGAGCGGGGCGGGCGCTGAATGGTGACGACGCCACGGTTGAAACGCATCCCGCCTTTGACATCGAGTGATCCGGTGAGAATCAGCAGAACCCAGCGCAACCATTCGACGAGCACACCATCGCGGGCCATGGTGGTACCAGTCCCGCAGAACATGGCGAGCCGACCGCTGGAACCACCGATATCAGCGACCAAGGCGTCGACCGTGTCACGGCTAAGTCCCGTGGCAATTGCTGCAGCATCGAGCGTGAACGGCGTAAGCGCCTCGCGCAGCGCCTCCACTTCTTCGGCGGCGCAATGCCCTGCGAGCTCCGCGGTATCGGCACCATCGGCAAGAAGCTCGCGGGCAACCGCCGCGAGCAAAATGACATCCGATCCAGGGCGAACAGGAAGGTGAACATCCGCGTGCGCTGCAGTCTCGGTGCGACGAGGATCGATCACGATGATTCGACCACCGGCCTCGCGATGGTCGCGCAGGCGGCGGACTGGATCAGCCAGTGTCGTGCCATAGCCATGCGAGATCACCGGGTTCGAGCCAACGACGATGAGAAGTCCCTCATTTCCCGGCTCCCAGACCGGGTTCATCATGGCGTTGCCGGCGACCTGCTCAGCAACGACAAGCACTGGTGCGTTGTCCACAGTTGCTGCCGTGTAGAACGACGAACTCCCAAGCGCCGCCATCGTGAGACCACACGCAACTTGGCCCGCAGAGTCATAGGCCAATCCGGTCGCGAGGTAAAGACCTACCGCATCATGTCCGCTCTCGATGCGCACCGACCCAAGAATGGTTGCGAGGTCATTGAGCGTGTCCTCCCACTCCATCTCGACGCCGCGAACTCGCGGAACAGAGAGTCGATCCGCCTGATGATGAAGTTGAGGAAGCGCCCGTCCCTTTGCACAGGTGTATCCCCGCGAGACTGGATGCTCTGAGTCGCCGCGCACGCGCAGTACCGAATCACCATCGACCTCAACGAGAATCCCACACGCCGCAGCGCAGATCCGACAGAACGTTCGGTGTTCCACTGCTCTCCCCGGTGAGATGTACCTTCCGAACTCTAGGCAACTGCGACCACGAGCCCGGGCCGGGCTCGACTGGAGCGTTGCGTTCCCTGACCTGTCTCAGCTGGGATCGAGCACCGTTGCCTTCGCTTTGGCGAACTCTTCATCGGTAAGTGCACCACTGGCATGAAGCGACTGAAGCGCTGCGAGGCGCTCGACCGGATCGCTACCTGTCGATGAGCCACCCTGGCCACGAACCTTGCCAGCGAGGGAGTGCCATGCACCCGCCGCCGATTGCTTGATCCCGTCCATGCCGACTTCGAGGCTTTGGTCAGGAAACTCCGCAAGGCTGCGTCGGCGAAGCAGTTCGAGTCCAAGTCCAGCAACGACCAGCAGTGCCAGTACCGACCACCAGATTCCGAAAGCTGGGGTGGGTTCCCACATCCAAACGATCACAAACAGCACGGCCGCACCGATCCAGAACACGGCGGTATCAGCGTTCATCACCGGAGCAGCAAATCGCCGCACCGCTGTGGCTGCACGCGACGGACCAACAATGAAGGTTCCGAAGACGATGACGACCCCATAGGTGGCGATGGTGGTGGCCACCGACACGAGAAGTTCGGAGCCGATCAGGTAAATGGCGCGACCGGCGGGTGTGAGGTTCGGATCATGGATCAGGTCGACAATGAGATTTCCGGAAACCACGCGCACGACCACAAGTCCGAACGCGACGATGATTAGCGACAAACCAACGGTGCGGAGCGTCACACGCCGACGACCACGAGCCAGGAAAACCGCGAGTGCGTAGAGACCGACCACCACAACGAGCAGCACCCAGTTGAGAATGCCAAGTGCCCTCACTGCTCGCTGCGCCACCGACAGTTGATCGCTCTGAATGAGGGTGATCTGTCCAGCATCAGCGGGGATGCGATCGACCGCGCTCTGCGGCAGGCCCAGATTTTTTGCAACGGCGCGGATGACCTCACCAAGGTCGAGAACCACCTTGCCATTGGCGGTCGACCCATACTTCGTGTTGTCCTTCAGCACGTTGACAAGGGTTTCGTGGGCCTGAGTATTGACCGTGTGCCAAATCGCCCTGATCTTCGGAGTGCCAAGGAGTTTTTCCACCGTACCGGTGAGGGGACCACGCACTGCTGCAGTGAGCGGCCCGGCCAACCCTTCCCAGTCCGTAGGGAGCTTGTCAGCGAGTTGCTGTTGCACATCGACATTGCTGTAGACCTGATCGACGATGTAGTCGGAGAGCGCAGCCTTTACCGCCGGGTCGGCCAGCAACTTGTCGCTGGCCCGCACCCATGCCGGGGTATCGAGCAGTTGGTGCTTCACCCAGACCTCTGCTGCCGAACCGAAGGTGATCAAGGTGGCGAGCGCTACGAGGATCCAAACACCGATCCTGCGGCTTCGCGATGAGGTTGTTGTCACTGACGCCATGTGAGGAGTCTGCTGCCTCAAGGAGTTCTGGGCGTGGACCCGTGCCCTAGAGAAATCTCAGAGGTCAGGTTCGGAGCCGTGGAACGGCTTCCCGGCCTCAACCCACTCATCGTAGAGATCAAGGAACTCCTGACCGAACGGGTCGCGACCGGTCAGTGGCATGGCGGCACGAGCAACGGTGAAGTCGAGCGGAGCCAAGGCACGAGCAGTTTCGAATGCCACTGCCGCCTCTTCGTCACGACCGACGCGGTGGAGATGCGCTCCAATACGGAACCACAGCCGTGCGTCGATCTCCTCGCCGCTGAGTTCACTCACCACCCCCGGGGCCCTCGCCGCGCTTTGCACCGCGCCGGAATGAACCCAGTAGCGAATGGCATCAAGGTGCGGCCCAGACGGCACCCCATGGAAGTCAGCGAAGGTGTCAGTTCCAAACGCCGGCGTGTTGGGGCGAGCAACTCGCCCCTGCTCATCGATCCACACGACAGTCGGAACGTTGGAGATGGCATACAACTCACTCAGCAGATGCGATGGGTCATAGAGCAGCGGGATCGCGATGCCTTGCGCAAAGGGCGCGACCAACTCTGCTTCCTGATCAAACGCGATCGCCACCACATTGAGTCCCTCTGGTCCCAGTTCGTCCTGCAACGACTGCCAACCCGGGAGGTCATAACGACAACCGCACCAGGTTGAAAACGTGACCAATACAGTGAGGCGACCTCGAAGTTCGTTGAGTGAATGAACTCGACCATCGAGACCTGGAAGCGAGAAGTCCGGAGCGCGTCGATCAACAAGCGCCTCCCGACGAGCCGCATGGGTGCTGCCCACCGACACGATGAGTGAGGTGGTATCGATCACGAAGGGACGATCAAGCAGCGGCAGAACTCGGGCGAGATCAAGCACGCCGGGTTCTGGCACCACAAGCGACCGATCCCGCACCGGCACACACTTGTCACCGTTGCAGAGACCCTCGACGCGAAGTTCCCAACCAGTGATCGCTTCAAATTCGCGGTCACTGATCAGGTTCGGTGCTCCCCGGTGCGCGAACGAGGAAACCGTTCCCTCCCAAAGCAGTGTTGCGGGGGTGAATTCGCTCGGGGGTTCCACGCCCATCTCAGGTCGGATCGAACTCAATATGTACCGCGTCATAGGCACGGGTGAAGGTGGCCCCGAGGACTTCCGGCTGGGTGCCCGGCACAAGACGCCAGTTCGGGATTCGCCGAAGCAGCGCTTCGAACATGATTCGGATCTCGATGCGAGCCAGTGATGCACCCAAACAGAAGTGGGTGCCGAAACCGAAGGCCACATGGTGATTGTGGGCGCGGGTGACGTCGAAGACATCAGGACGGTCAAACATGGATTCATCACGATTGGCCGATGCGTACATGAGGAGCAGTTCATCACCGGCGCGAATCTGACGCCCTTGGAACTCGTGGTCACGCGTGGCTGTGCGTCGCATGTTCAGAATCGGAGTGACCCACCGGATGAATTCTTCGACTGCGGTTTCGCCGATGATCTGAGGACGCTGCGCGAGCAGAGTTCGCTGTGTGTCATCGAGTGCGAGTTCACGGATGATTGAGCCAATGACCGTTCTGGTGGTTTCGGCTCCGCCGTCAAGCAAGAGCAGGCACTCGGAGATGATCTCGCCCTCATCCCATCTTCGGCCATCGACCTCAGTATTGGCCCAGATCGAAATCAGGTCGTTCTCGGGCTTCGCTCGGCGTGCGGAGATGAGTTCCATCACCACGCCCACGAATTCCATGATGGCGTTGGTGGAACGCTCTGAGAATGGTGCAGGAGTTCCATCAGGAGGGTTCTGCCCAGACTCATACATCGTGATCTCGGACCACTCCCGCAACTTGGGCCACAGCTCCCGCGGGAACCCCAGCTTGTCGCCAATGACAATGGCCGGCAATGGCGACGCAAGCGACTCGATGGCCTCGCAGGTCCCATCGGCGATAACACCATCAATCAGTTCATTGACCAACGAGCGCAATTGATCCTCGATCTGACGAACCGCTCGCGGCGTGAACTGACGAGCAACCAGCATCCGTTGCTGCTGATGGTCGGGATCATCGCGATTGATCATGGAGGTGTCATCGTGCTGATTGGTGGCAGGCCGTGAACCCTCGACTGAGGTGTACAGCGCGGTGTTCTTTTCCACCTCGACGATGTCGGCGTACCGAGAGATCCCCCAGATCCGGTGAACCGGATCCCAATGCACTGGATCGTTGGCGCGGAGCCATCGATAGGCCTCCCACGGATCCTTGTAGAAGCCCGGGTCCAACAGATTGATCGACGGCGTCTCAACAGCTGACACGATTCCCCCTCAGAAACTCGACGCACACCTGCGTGCGAATCCGAATCGTAGGAGACTGCGGGACCCCATGAAAGAGGGAACGACCCCATCGTTCTCGCCTACGGTTCAACAAAGGGGGGAATCATGAACGACCAACCATGTGAGCAGTTCGACGCAGTGATCGTCGGAGCCGGATTCTC
>CANFQA010000005.1 GCA_947449015.1 Microthrixaceae bacterium
CTCGCCGATGGCACCTGTGAGCGTTCCGGCGATGCTGTCGATAAACGCGACCTTGAACAATGGTTTCTCAAGATCACCGATTACGCCCAACAACTCCTCGACGATCTCGAAGGACTCGATTGGCCTGAGCGCGTCAAGACCATGCAGCGGAACTGGATCGGTCGCTCGGACGGCGCTGAGTTCACAATGACTGTGACTGATGCTGACGGAGTTGATCATCCCGATGGCCTGAAGGTTCAGGTCTTCACGACACGACCCGACACCAGTTTCGGAATGACCTATGCGGTCATGGCTCCCGAACACCCGATGGTTGATCTCGTCACATCCGCTTCCCAGCGCGATGCGGTACGAGCATTTGTCGCTGAGGTTCGAAAGTTCAGTGATGTCGAACGACTCTCATCTGACGGATCCCTCGACAAGCGCGGCATCGCAACCGGCGCTTTCGTGCGAAATCCCTTCACCGGGCGTCCCGTCCCGCTCTATCTCGCGGACTACGTGCTTATGGGCTACGGCACCGGCGCAATCATGGCGGTCCCTGCTGAGGACCAGCGCGACTGGGACTTCGCAGTTGCCCACGATCTCCCGATCGTTCGTACGATCCAACCGCCAGATGATTTTGAGGGCGGTGCATTCACCGGCGATGGCGTGCACATCAACAGTGACTGGCTTGACGGTATGGGCAAAGAGGAAGCGATAGTCGCTGCAACTGCCTTCCTTGAGCGAGAGGGTCTCGGCGAGCAACGAACGAATTACCGATTGCGTGACTGGCTCGTAAGCCGGCAGCGCTTCTGGGGTTGCCCAATCCCGGTGGTCAACTGCGCGAGTTGTGGTGTTGTGCCAGTTCCCGAGGACCAACTTCCTGTGCTCGCACCCGATGACGTGGAGTTTTTGCCGACGGGGGAGTCCCCGCTGCGCGCACATTCGGAATTCCTCAACACCACCTGTCCGTCTTGTGGGGCCCCGGCGCAGCGGGAGACCGACACCATGGACACGTTCGTTGACTCATCCTGGTATTTCCTGCGTTTCACTGACCCTTGGAACGACGCGGCACCATTCAGCCTCGGAGCAGCAGAAGGCTGGATGGCGGTGGACCAATACATTGGTGGCGTTGAGCACGCCATCCTCCACCTGATGTACGCCCGTTTCTTCACGAAGGCCCTCTCTGATCTTGGTGTTGCTCCGGCGGGTTTGCGCGAGCCGTTCACACGCCTGTTTACCCAAGGGATGATCCGACTCGGCGGCGACAAGATGTCGAAGTCGAAGGGGAATCTGGTTGCGCCCGAGGAGATCCTCGACAAGCAAGGCGCAGATGCACTCCGGCTTGCCCATATGTTCGTCGGCCCACCACAGGACGATGTCGACTGGGAAGGCGTCGGGATTGATGGTTGTTCGAGATTCCTCCAGCGGGTCTGGCGACTGGCTCTCGGAGAGGTGGGAGTACTTCCCGTTCAAAGAGACCGCACCAGCGCCGATATCGCCATTCTCCGGGGGCTGCATCGTTTGATCGTGAAGGTTGACGAGGACTTCGAACGTTGGTCGTACAACACGGCGGTGGCGTCGTTCATGGAGTTCACCAACGACATCTATCGCTATGTTCAGTCAGACGAGGGTCCGGAACTCGAAGTTGTTGCTGAGTGCGTAGACACCCTGCTTCTTTTGATGGCTCCAATGGCACCGCACATCAGCGCCGAGTTGTGGGAGCACCGGCGCGGCGGCCATATCCACGAGGAAGCTTGGCCAGAAGCCGATTCATCAATGCTTGTTGTCGACTCAGTCACGATGGTTATCCAGATCAATGGCAAGGTGCGTGAGCGTCTCGAGGTGGATCCCGCGATCACCGAACAAGAGGCCACTGATCGTGCACTCGCCCTTGACCGGGTTATTGAACTACTCGCTGGTGCGCCTGTGCGTAAGGTGATCGCACGTCCTCCGGCACTGGTCAATATCGTTCTCTAAGCGCGACTGTCACTCCTGGTCGCGAAGGAACTGCTCAAGTTCGGCGGCGAGATCATCGCCGGTCGGAAGTGGTCCGGTGGGGGTGGTGTCGGCGACGGCGTCGACCTGTGCCTCAAGTTGGCGAACCATGGCCACGTGTTCATCACTGTTAGAGACGAGCTCGTCGAGTCGGCTTCGGGTCATGCGGGCATCATCGACCAGTGAGCCAAGTGGAAACTGCAGACCAGCGATGTTGCGTAGCCCCTCAATGAGGGCAAAGGCTCCACCGGGATACGGCATTCCGGCTGCATAGTGGGGCACCTGCGCCCAAAGACCACTCGCAGGGAGTCCTTCTTCGGCGCACCGGCGTTCGATCGCGGCATGGATGCCCGCAGGAACATCCATCCGGCCATCAACACTGCCAACGATTGCCGCAAGCTCCGGGGTAGTAGCTGTCGCGACAAGCCGTGTGGGGCGGGTGTGGGGGACTGCGGCGGGATAGGCGCCGAGTCCATAGACAGTGGCCACGCCGAACTGGTGGGCCAGATCAACAATTGCCGCGGAGAAGGCCCTCCACTGATGATCGGGCTCGACTCCCACGAGGAAAAGCACCTCGTTACCGACACGGTCCACTCCAGCGCGCAGCTCGATTGAGGGCCAACTGAGGGCTGTGTTGATCCCATTGATGAGGTGCATTGTGGGGCGACGGGAGCGATGGTCAAGCAGCGAATCGGTATCGAACACGGCCACAGTGATGGTGTCGAGATCCTCGAGAATGGTGCCGAACGCGTTTGCGGCGGCGAACCCTGCGTCGATCCAGCCCTCGAGCCCGAGGATCATTGTGGGTGATTCCAGATCTGGGCTTTCAAGCAACTCGTACAATTCGCTCATCGGGAACCAATCCGACCATCGAGCGCTTCCATGCCGGCCTCGGCAAGCGCAATGACTTGCGAACCGAACGGGTCCTCATTGGTCGCTGCAGTACCCATCGCTCCTGCTCGATAGCGAACGAGAACGCCCTGCAAGATGCAGGCGAGTTTCCAATACCCGAGAGCGACGTAGTACCCGATGGAGGAGAGATCCCTGCCCGTGCGTTCGGCGTAGAGATCAAGAAGTTGCTGGCGGGACGCAAATCCTTCGACGGTGGAAGCCTGGGGGAGTCCGATCGAAACAGCATCTTTCGGCTCAGACCAGTACACCAGCATGAGCCCAACATCGGCGAGCGGATCGCCAAGGGTGCACAGTTCCCAATCGAGAACAGCCGCAATCGAGCCATCCGGATTGAGGATGCAGTTGTCGAGGCGGTAGTCGCCATGGACGATCGTTGCGGTCCCCTGCGTCGGGACCTGGTTGGCCAGCCGCTGATGCAGCGCTTCCATGGTCGGGTTGTCGCCATCCTTGGTGGCTTCCCACTGCCGATGCCAGCGTGAGAGCTGTCGCTCAACATAGGACTCGCGTCGTCCGAGATCGCCGAGACCCACACCATCGATGTCAACCTCGTGAATAGAAGCGAGCACATCAATGAGTTCAGAACCGGCTCGTCGTCTGGCGTCGATCGTCATGGTCTGTGCCGCTGCGACATCGCGAGCGACGATGCCATCGACGTTGTGCATGACGTAAAAGGGGGCTCCGTTTGTTTCCGAGTCCTCGCAAAATCCAACAAGCGGAGGTACCGGAACCTTTGTTGACTGAAGCGCAGAGATGATTCGGTGTTCTCGGCCCATGTCATGAGCTGTAGCAAGCACATGACCGAGTGGGGGTCGGCGCAAAACCCAGCGAGAACCAGCCGTGTCGGTCAGGCGATACGTGAGGTTCGACAGTCCACCGGTGATCAGCTCAAAGCCGATCGGCGGCACAAGACTCGGGACGCGACTCGTCATCCACCTTGTGACCGCTTCGTTATCGATTCCAGCGATTTCGATCGTCGAGTCCACTGCGTCCCTTCCTGACTGGTCGCCCCACGCTACCGGTGCGGGGAGGTCGAGGAGACTGCTGGGAGTGGCTCTATCCTGAGGTCGTGACATTTGATACGACCGACGCAAGTTTCCAGACCGATGTTCTCGAGCGGTCCATGACCACCCCTGTGGTCGTTGACCTTTGGGCGCCTTGGTGCGGCCCCTGTACGCAGCTCGGCCCCATTCTTGAGAAGGTGGTGGCCGAGACTGAAGGCGCGGTGCTGCTGGCCAAGGTGAACGTCGACGAGAACCCACAGATCGCGCAGGCCTTCAAGGCCCAGAGCATCCCTGCGGTCCACGCAATCATCGAAGGAAAGCTTGGGCCGTCTTTTCTGGGTGCCAAGCCCGAGTCGGAGGTTCGTGAATTCGTTCAGTCTCTGCTCCCCACCCGTGAGCAAAGCGAAGTTGAACGACTCAGAGAGATCGGAGACGAAGCATCCCTGCTTGCGGCTCTCGAACTCGAACCTGCCGACGAGTTGACTATCTGCGATCTTGCAGAACTCTATGCAGGTGACGGTCGCTTCGATGAAGCGCTGAGGCTCCTTGACCGTGTGCCTGAATCGGCGGACACCCGTCGCATTGCGGCCTACGCGCGAAGCGAGGGTCGGTACGCAACTGATGAGTCGATTGTCGATCGTCTGACGGTATTGCTTGACCAGGTCAAGGGCGACGATGACGCACGCCGCGAGTTCCTCGACCTCCTTGAGCTGCTTGGTCCTGATGATGGGCGAACAGCCGGCTTCCGTCGGCAACTGACATCACGTCTGTTCTGAGCAGGGTCTGAGGACCCTTCCTTCTCTCTTTTGGTACCTCTAGGTTGAAGTTTCCTCCCCGGCAACACGCCCAAGTCACGGGTCAACGGAGGAGGACTGGCGTTGGAGATACTGCTCGACAGAGTCCTGGCGCAGGTGGGCGCCACTGTGAGGAACATTCGGAGCCGAATTCATGACCGAGTACTGCTCGCAGGCGCTGCGATTCTCGTTCTCCTGATCGTTGGGGTCGCCATCACTGTGCGATCGGCTCCTGTCACGGCGAAGAGCTCGGGCGCAGAACCGGCGATATTTGAGCCGGCAACAACGACAAGTACGACAACCCCTGCAGTTGTCATTCACGTCGCAGGCGCAGTGCGTGCGCCTGGGTTGTACCGACTCGCTATCGGATCACGCGTCGCTGATGCCATCGAAGCAGCTGGTGGAGTTGATGGTTCTATCGATATTGATCGTGTCAATCTTGCAGCGCCTCTTGCTGATGGTCAGCGCATTTTCATTGCTCGCCTTGGCCAACCAACTCCTGAGCCGCAGACCTCAACGCAGGGGGCGACTGCGGGGGTTTCGGAGTTGCCGAACGGGCCGCTCGAACTCAACACCGCCTCGCAGCAACAACTCGAGTCCCTTCCCGGTATCGGTCCGTCCACGGCGAAAGCCATCCTTGAACAACGGCGGCGTGTTGGGAGATTCGCTCGAGTCGAGGACCTCCTCGAAGTGCGAGGAATTGGCGAGGCGAAGTTGGATCAGTTTCGAGACCTGATTGTGGTTCGTTAATCGAGTGGCCCTTCAAGAGACGCCGAGTTTTCTTCCGAACCGCATTGTCGTGGCGTTTTGGCCGGTAGCGACAGCGATTGGCTGTCTCGCCGCGTGTGCTGTTGCCCCGGATGTTCCGATTCCTGTTGCAGGGGGGATTCTGGCGGCGGCGTGCGTTGGACGTCGGGCGCTACTCCTGTCGATCGGGATTGTTCTTCTCTGCGGGGCACTTGCTGGAGCCGCCCAGGCAGACTGCACCCCTCTTCGCGCAGGAGCATTCCGTGAGTGGGTGCAGCTTGTGAACGATCCGTCCGAGATACACGGAGCCGAGATCGTCGACGTCCGCTCGGAGCAAGGACATGTCCGGCTCGTGGCTCGGGGATCGGCGGCCGGGACCCTGCGTCTTCGAGCTGCGGGCGATCGGGTGATGGTGACAGGGATGATTCGGTCTCAATGGGTAGACCGCTCTAGGCATCTCCGTGCGATGGTGTCGGTCGGCTCAGTGGAGGTTTCGGAGGGGGAAACGCCACTTGTGAGTTTGATCAACGGTCTCAGGAGGCAAATTTCGAAAGGGGGCCGGATCCTTCCCAACGAGGTGCGTCCCCTTTACCTCGGCCTTGTCATCGGCGACGACCGCGGCGCCTCAGCACAGATGACTGATGATCTCCGTGCCGCCGGGTTGGCGCATCTGGCAGTTGTGAGCGGTGAGAATCTTCTTTTCATCATGGTGCTCGTCAGCCCGATGCTTTCGAGAGTGGGTATGCGGTGCAGGTTGGCTGTGCTGCTGGTCGTGGTCGTCGGGTTTCTCTCCATCACTCGCTTCGAACCTTCGATCCTGCGCGCTGCGGCGATGACGCTGGTGGCAGGAGTTGCCATCAGCGTTGGCCGGTCAGCCAGCCCAGTCCGGGTGATGTCGCTCGGTGTGATTCTTGTCCTGGCGCTGGACCCTCTAATCGTCAATTCACGTGCGTTTCAGTTGTCTCTTGCCGCTACAGCGGGCATTGTCCTGCTCGCCGGTCCCATCACCCGACGACTTCCACTCCCAGATCGTGCCGCTGTCGCACTGGCGATTCCGATCGCCGCCCAACTTGGCGTCGCCCCGCTGGCCATCCCACTGTTTGGTCCTCAGCCGCTTCTCGCCATTCCTGCAAACGTGCTGGCTGAGCCAGCGGCAGCCTTAGTGATGATGTGGGGGTGCACGGTGGGCATGGTTGCTGGGTTCATTGGCGGACCTGTAGGCAGTGCGCTCCAGTTGCCCGCGGTTCTGGCATTGAAGTGGATCCTGCTCGTGGCTCACACAACAGCCGGCATCAATGGCCCCAGGCTGGGGCTCGCTCATCTCGGCGCACTGGGTGCTGTCGTCCTCGCTGTTTGGCTGCTCGGTCGGTACCGAGCGAACATACGCACACCGCACTCCAGTTCTCCCGAGTTCCACCATGGTCAGGGGGCCGGCGACAGATAGGGTCGCAACGTGTTTCTCGACCTGGGTACAACGCGTTTCGACATCACCCACCGAGCAGTGGTCATGGGGATCCTGAATAGGACGCCTGACTCCTTCTATGACCAGGGGGCGTATTACGCGTTCGATGATTTCCTCCGAAAGGCAGAGCAACTTGTCGTCGATGGTGCTGACTTTCTCGATGTCGGTGGGGTCAAGGCAGGTCCTGGTGAAGAGGTCACCGAAGCCGAGGAACTTGAGCGAGTCGTCCCTGCTGTCGAGGCGCTGCGAACGAGATTCGATCTTCCTTTGTCGGTAGACACCTGGCGAGCATCTGTTGCCGCAGCATGTTTCGATGCCGGCGCGGTCGTCGGCAACGACATCAGTGGCTTTGCCGACCCTGAGTACCTCTCCGTCTGCGCCGCTGCTGGAGCCTCCGTGGTCGCAACTCACATCCGTCTGCAGCCACGTGTCCCAGATCCGGACCCGCACTACGACGACCTCATTGCGAACGTGTGTGCGTACCTTGCTGATCGCTCCGAGCGTGCCCGAGCAGCTGGGATTCCCGCTGAGCGAATCATGGTCGATGCCGGGCTGGACCTCGGCAAGAGTGAGACCCAGTCACTTGAGCTCCTGCGCCATTCTGATGCACTGGTCGAGCTTGGTTACCCGGTCTTTCTCTCGGCTTCGAATAAGCGGTTCTTGTGGACGCTGCTTGATGTGGAGCGCGGCTCTGCCGGCGACGGCACGATGGCCGCACACGCATTGGGAATCTCCTTGGGTTGTCGCATCCTCAGGTCCCACGATGTCCGTAATGGACGACGGGTAGCCGACATGATGGCGGCCGTGCTCGAAGCCGCATGACCGCCACATCGCATCCCTCCATCGTTGTACTGAAGGGGAGCGACGAGGTGCTGCTTGGCGCAGCACTTACTGAGCTACTTGATGAACTTGTCGGTGGCGATGACCGGTCACTTCTCGTCGAAGAACTCAGTATTGATCATCACATCGGTCCAGATGGCGAGGACTATGACATCGGGCGTCTTGTGGACGCCGCCCAGACCCCACCATTTCTGACTGATCGACGCATCGTGGTGGCCCGACACTCAGCGGTGTTCTCAACCAAAGAACTGGCGGCTCCTCTGGTCTCCTACCTTGGGGACCCTCTGACATCGACGATCCTGGTGCTGGTCTGGGAGAAGGACCCTCGTCCGCAGCGAGCCCAGAAGGTGCCTGCGGTTCCAAAGTCGCTCGTAGATGCGATCACCGCGGCTGGCGGCACCATTGTCGATACATCGGCGGGAAGTGGCCAAGCGCGCTCGGAGTGGTTCGCCGAGCAGCTCAAAGTCAGCCCCATCCGGTTTGACGCCCGCGCCTCGAAATATCTTGCCGAACACATTGGCGACGAGATGGGCAGGCTCCCCGGTGTGCTGACCACGTTGGCGGGTGTGTTCGCACCGGGCACCAAAGTCACCGCTGATGACATCGAACCGTTCCTCGGTGCGGCCGGCGATGTGGTCCCATGGGAACTCATCGATGCAATTGACCGAGGCGACGTCAGCGGTTCGTTGGAATTGCTCCAGCGCATGCTGATCGGCGGCGCCCGACATCCACTGCAGGTGCTCGCAGTTCTTTCCAGCCATTACCTGAAGATGCTCGAGGTTGAGAGTCCAGAGATCCGTGGCGAGAAGATGGCGGCCGAGAGGCTCGGTATCGTCGGCAAACAGAGCACGTTCCCTGCAAAGAAGGCGCTTGCTGGTGCCCAGCGACTCGGTGCGGAACGACTCGGTGAGTTCGTCAAGTTGCTCGCACAGGCAGATCTTGATCTGCATGGCGCGAAGAACTGGCCACCGGAATTAGTGGTCGAGGTCCTTGTTGCACGACTTGCTGGACGCACACGATCCAGCCGACCAGCACGGCGCTGAGGGCCGGGCTGGGTACCTCAGCGAACTAGGCGTTCTGAGCAGCCGCCGTGCGCTTCATCAGGCGACTCTTGCGACGCGCCGCGGTGTTCTTATGGATGACACCCTTGCTGGCTGCCATGTCAATGCGCTTAACAGCCTCGCGAGTTACCTCGGCACTGTTCTCAGCGCCCTGCTCGGCAGCCGACAGCGCACGCTTCGTACGGGTCTTCAGTTCGGAGCGGACAGCCTTGTTTCGCAGACGAGCCTTCTCGTTCTGGCGGTTGCGCTTGATCTGGCTCTTGATGTTCGCCATGGGGCACCTTCGGATCGGGGTTCGGCGGGCTCGAGGGCCCGTAGGGGGAGTCGTTGCCGGACTGGAAGTCGGACTCGGTCACGAGGACCGCACACGGAGCGCAGATAGTAGCCCACGGGTGGCCGGGCTACCCAAGTGCGGGTCCATGAGTGGCCGGGAAGTAGTGTTGCCCCACCCCTCATCCCAAGGAAAGCGTGTCCGTGGCGTCGCTCGACCGGTTCCGGAACCTGTGCATCATTGCCCATATCGACCACGGCAAGTCCACGCTTGCCGATCGTCTGCTTGAGCTATGCGGGGCCGTCGACCCCAGAGAAATGCGGGCCCAGTACCTCGATTCCATGGATATCGAGCGCGAGCGGGGAATCACGATCAAGCTCCAGAGCGTGCGTCTCGAGCATCGAGGACACACCATCAACCTCATTGACACTCCCGGTCACGTCGATTTTGGCTATGAGGTCAGTCGCTCGTTGGCTGCCTGCGAGGGAGCGATCCTGCTGGTGGATGCAGCTCAGGGGATCGAGGCCCAGACGCTGGCCAACTGCTACCTCGCACTTGAGAACGATCTCGAGATCGTTGCAGCGCTGAACAAGATTGATCTTCCTGCCGCCGACCCGGATCGCTATGCCGCAGAAATCGAGAAGGTCCTGGGGATCCCAGCCGATCAGATCCTTCGGGTAAGTGCGAAGACAGGGGAGGGAGTCGAGGCGTTGCTGGATGCTGTGATCGAACGCATCCCGTGCCCCGAGGGCGACCCAGATGCTCCATTGCAGGGACTCATCTTTGATTCCCATTTCGATCAGTACCGCGGAGTTATCTCATCAGTGCGCGTGATGAACGGGACGCTCACGACTGGCACTCGACTTCGTTTCGTACAGGCTGGTGCCGTCTATGACGCCGACGAAGTCGGCGTTCGACTGCCCGACCCCACACCAATCGCATCGCTGGGCGCGGGCGAGGTGGGGTATCTCATTGCCGGCATCAAGGATGTCGGTGAAGCCCGCTCCGGAGAGACCATCACCACTGCAGCGCATCCAGCGCCAGCGCTTGAGGGCTATGAGGAACCCAAGCCCATGGTGTTCTGCGGGATCTATCCCATCGACGGCGATGAGTTCCCGGCGCTGCGTGAGGCGCTTGAGAAGCTTCGCCTCAATGATTCGAGCTACACATTCCAGCCTGAGAGTTCCGGTGCGCTTGGCTTTGGATTCCGTTGTGGGTTCCTTGGACTGCTGCATATGGAGATCATTCGCGAACGGCTTGAGCGTGAGTTCAATCTTTCCCTCATCGCTACGGCCCCATCGGTGCAATATGTCGTGCACAAGGAAAACGGCTCAGTGGTCACCATTGACAATCCGAGCGAACTGCCACCAGCCACCGAAGTGGACCACATTGAGGAGCCCTACCTCCGAGCCACAATCCTCACGCCGACCGCGTACACCGGAACCCTCATGGAGCTCTGTCAGGCACGCCGTGGAGACATGATCAAGATTGAGTACCTGTCACCCGAGCGCATGGAACTTGTCTACGAGTTGCCTCTCGCTGAGGTGGTGACCGACTTCTTCGATCAGATGAAGAGTCGCACGCAGGGTTACGCCAGTCTTGACTACGAACCTTCGGACTACCGTCGGTCTGATCTTGTCAAGGTCGACATTTTGTTGAATTCGGTACCCGTCGACGCGTTCAGCATGATCGTGCACCGGGACAAGTCCTATAGCTACGGACTCCGGATGACCGAGAAGCTCAAGGAACTCATTCCCCGGCAACTCTTCGACGTTCCGATCCAGGCCGCTATTGGCGGTCGGATTATTGCCAGAGAGACTGTCAAGGCAAAGCGCAAGGACGTGCTTGCCAAGTGTTACGGCGGCGATATCAGTCGCAAGCGCAAGCTCCTCGAGAAGCAGAAGGAGGGCAAGAAGCGCATGAAGAACATCGGTCGCGTCGAGGTCCCTCAGGAGGCGTTTGTCTCCGCGTTGCGTCTCGATGACTGAGTGGATCCGGATCCCGACAGTTGTTGGCTTCCGATCTGGCAGTCTCGGGTCTCGACTGCTTGTCGAGGGGCTGCCCGAGTATCATGACCACTGCCAGCGCTGACTACGTTCAGCCCGATCCTGTTCAGGTCCTGATGCTCGACGAACGTAAGGCCACCATCCTGCGGGCCGTGGTCACCGAATACATCGAGAGCGCCCAGCCAGTCGGCTCAAGTCATGTCGCGACCTCACCGGAGGTCAATGTTTCCTCGGCCACCGTTCGCAACGCTATGGCGTCATTGGAGTCTGAGGGATATTTGCGGCAGCCTCATACCAGCGCTGGAAGAGTTCCCACCGAGAAGGGCTACCGGTTCTTTGTCGACCAGCTCGGAGGGCCCGGACGTCTCGGAGCCTCTGAGGCTCAGCAGGTACGCAGCTTCTTCGCTCAGGCCCACGGAGAACTTGAGCAGATGCTCGCTGACACAAGTCGCCTGCTTTCGAATCTCACTCGATACGCAGCGGTCGTCGTTGGTTCGCCACACGAGGTTGCGACGGTGAAGTCAGTGCATCTCGTCCAACTCGTGCCGCGGGTCGTTCTTGCTGTTGTTGTGCTCTCGAGCGGCGCGGTGGAAAAGCACACCATTGAACTCGATAGCGATGTTGATGAGCTGGTCGTCAATGCCGCAGGAGCGCGCATTACCTCGGTGGCGGTTGGACGATCCCTTGCCGACCTTTCCAGCCTCAGCCCGCAGAGCGCATTTTCGGGCTCAGAGACCAACTCGGCGCTTGATCAGTTGGTCCGCTCAACACTGCGAGTGTTCGGTGGAGCTCATCGTCATGAGGATCAGGTGTTCATCGGTGGAACATCGGAAATGGTTTCTTCATTCGATGCGGTGGGGACCGTGAGTGAAATCCTGCGAATCCTTGAGCAACAACTCCTCGTCGTGAACCTTCTCGAGGATGTTCTCGATCGTGGATTATCTGTAGCCATCGGCCGTGAGACTGGCAATGAAGCACTGGCGGATTGCTCGCTTGTCGTAGCGCCGTATGTGGTTGATGGCGAGACTGCGGGAACAATTGGTCTGCTCGGTCCGACCCGGATGCATTACGACCAAGCGTTGTCTGCGGTGGCAGTTGTAGCCAACCGTCTCGGTCGGAGCTTGAGCGAGAACTGAGCGTGGCCGACTACTACGAACTGCTCGACGTTGATCGCTCGGCGTCTGCAGACGAAATCAAACGCTCCTATCGGCGACTGGCTCGCCAGTTGCACCCCGACGCGAACCCCGACGACCCGGCCGCAGAGGCACGGTTCAAGGAAGTTGCGCTTGCCTACGAGACCCTCTCAGATCCGCAGCGTCGGCAGCAGTACGACATGTACGGCGAAGCCGGTCCGCAGGGTGGTTCCCCATTCGGTGGCGGCTTTGGCGACATTTTCGACATGTTCTTCAACGGTCAGAGCCCCTTTGGTGGCCAGCAGGGACCTTCCGGCCCACCGCCTGGGGAGAATCTTGAGGCTGCCGTAGAGATCTCTCTCGAGGATGCAATCGTCGGCACCACGGCTGATGTTCAGGTCCGCACCGCTGTGACCTGCGAAGACTGCTCCGGGACCGGATCCGAAGGCGGTTCTGCTCCGAGCACCTGTCCCGACTGCAACGGCGCAGGCCAGGTTCGACGCGTCCGTCAATCAATTCTCGGTCAGATGGTCACCGCTGGACCCTGCGGACGCTGCAGCGGTTTCGGCTCCGTTGTCTCCGACCAGTGCTCGACGTGTGGAGGCGACGGTCGGCTGATCGAGGAGCGCACCTATCCGGTTCAAATTCCTGCAGGTGTCGATAGTGGCGCAACGTTGCGAGTCGGAGGTCGGGGAGCAGTAGGCGTCCGTCGTGGTGCAGCCGGCGACCTCTACGTTCGAATCCGCGTTGCAGTCGACCCGCTGTTCGAGCGTCAGGCTGACGATCTGATCTATCGACTGCACCTCCCGATCACGCAAGTGGCGTTGGGGGCACGAGTGATCCTTGACACCTTCGATGGTGAGCAAGAACTCGATATCGAACCCGGCACTCAGACTGGTTCTGTGAAGCGTTTCCGAGGACTCGGTGTTCCGCATCTCCAAGGCCGTGGTCGGGGAGATCTACTCGTGCAACTCATTGTCGATACGCCGACTGATCTCACCGACGAGGAGTCAGCGCTCCTGGCCCGATTCGCCGAACTTCGCGGCCACGACATCACGCCACCCGAACACGGTTTGCTGTCGAAGCTCCGTGGTGCGTTCAAGTAGCCCATGTCTGGGCATCCTGACGTACCTGGCGGTTCCTGCCCACATGTGATTGTGAGCGACATTTCTGTGCCGGTGCTTGCTCCTGATGATCGCCATCATCTCGAACGAGTTGTTCGGCTTCGCGTCGGCGATGCAGTTTCGGTCACTGATGGGGCTGGTGCATGGAGATGGTGCCTGTTTGGTTCGGAGCTCACCATCGACGGTGATATCGAATGTGTTGCGAAACCCTCGCCTCGTATTTCGATCGCATTCGCTTTGGTCAAAGGCCAAAAGCCCGAGATGGTTGTGCAGAAACTTACTGAACTCGGTGTTGACGAGATCGTTCCGTTTGTTGCTGACCGCTCAGTCGTTCGGTGGGACGTGGAACGATCGAGAAAGAATTCTGAGCGTCTTCGCAGGGTTGCAGCAGAGGCATCGATGCAATCACGACGGGTTTGGCTTCCGGTTGTCCGCGAAGTGACGACCTTTTCCTCGCTTCTCGCTGAAGGGGGGTTCGTTGTTGCTGACCGCAATGGCGACGCTCCTTCTCTGCTGAACCCGTCGGTCATGATCGGGCCCGAGGGTGGTTGGTCGGAGCAAGAGCGCGCTCAGTTCACTGGTGTCATGGGACTCGGTCCCGGCGTGCTGAGGGCGGAGACGGCATCGTTCGCTGCAGCCTCCGTACTGTCTGCCCTGCGCGCAGGGCTCATAGCGCCAGCGACGACAACGTGACCTCAGACCATCCTCCGGTTCCATTCGGCGTCTACGTCCATGTGCCGTTTTGCACCAAGCGTTGCGATTACTGCGCATTCGCAACATGGACTGACCGTCATCACCTTATGGATTCCTATGTTGACGCGGTGTGCGCCGATATCGAGCGAACCTTCGCGCTCTCATCTGATCGGGTCGCGACCTCGGTGTTTTTCGGTGGTGGAACACCATCATTGCTTCCGGCTTCCGCACTCGTCAGGATCCTTTCGGCCGTGCCTCGGGTTCACGAGGCTGAGGTCACGGTTGAATGCAATCCCGACACGGTCGATCCCGCCATGTTCGAGACCTATGTGGCTGGGGGCGTGAACCGGATTTCGTTTGGGGTGCAGTCGATGGTGTCCGAGGTTCTCGCTGCTCTCGGTCGCACTCATGATCCAGCCTCAGTCGAAGCTGGAGTTCTTGCCGCTCGAGCCGCGGGCATTTCCCGATTGAACCTTGATCTCATCTACGGCGGCGCCGGCGAAACTCTCGATCAATGGCAGCGCACGGTTGAAACAACTGTGGGACTCGGTCCTGACCATGTCAGTGCCTATGCGCTGACTGTTGAGGCGGGCACTCCGTTGGCAGAGGACCCTGCTCGTCATCCCGATGATGATGATCAGGCCGACAAGTATCTCCTCGCTGATGAACTGCTCACTGCAGCGGGCTTGCAGAACTATGAAATCTCCAACTGGGCAACACCTGGTCAGGAGTGCGTGCACAACCTCCTCTACTGGGACCAGGGTGAGTACTTCGGGTTTGGCTGTGCTGCACACGCGCATGTTGACGGGCGTCGATGGTGGAACCTCAGAACTCCAGAGCGCTACATCGCTGCTGTCTGCGCCGGCGAGACGGTCGAGGCATCGGCGGAGGTACTCGATGGCGAAACTCGGAGGATTGAAGCCCTTCAGTTGGCAGTACGGACCAGCGGGGGAGTACCCAGTACCTCCTTGAGTGCAGCCGATCGCGAAGAACTTGGTCCACTCCTGATTGAACGAGGCGGAAGACTCCACCTCTCGCTCGAAGGACGGCTCCTGGCTAATGAGGTGGCTGTGCGGCTTCGTTGACCCACAGCCCTTGGTTGATCTGCCATCATCGAACCACTGACCAAGGGGGAACCATGGAGTACACGAAGATCATCGTTGACGAGCCAGCAGCTGGAGTTCGGCGCATCACGCTCAACAATCCGGAAAAGCGAAACCCGCTCGGAGCCACAATGCGCAGGGAGATCATTGCTGCTCTTCGCACTCACGATGACGACGAAGCTGTCCGTGTGACGATCATCCGTGGCGCTGGCAAGTGCTTCTCAGCTGGTTACGACCTAACTGGGGGTGCGACAGATGACGAACCGCCCGCCTACAAATCCGCGTCGGGGCTGGGTAGTTATCCACGAGAGGTGACAGAGACATGGATGAGTATCTGGGATCTCGCAAAGCCCGTGATCGCACAGGTACACAGCTACTGCCTCGCTGGCGCAACCGAATTGGCAACCGGCTGTGATCTTGTCTACGTGGCCGATGATGCTCGAATTGGCTATCCCGCGGTTCGTTTCGGAACTCCGGATATGCAATGGCACGCCTGGCTGCTTGGCCCCCGCCTCGGTATGGAACTGATGCTCACCGGTGATTCGATCTCGGGTGAAGAAGCTGCTCGCGCTGGGTTCGCCACCCGCGCCTATCCCGCTGATGAGCTTGAGCAGCGTGTTCTGGAGATTGCCCAGCGGATAGCACTTATCCCTTCCGATATCCTGCAGATCAACAAGCGCACCGTGCATCGTGGAATGGCTGTGATGGGATTCCCGACAGCTATCCGTCAGGGCACGGAACTTTGTGCGCTCGCAATCGAGACTGAAACCTTCGCCGAGTTCATGGCGGAGAAGGATAAAGAGGGTGGGCTGACTGCTGCTCTCACCAAACGTGATGGCAAGTTCGGTGACTATCGGACATCTGAGGCTTAGGAACTCAGACGTCTGGAAAAAATTGATGGATCGGCAGCGTAGGTCCCGGTCAGGGAATCATCGACAGGCCATCAGCGCAGCGTAACGCTGCGTCCGGTTCCTACCGCGCGCCCAACGGCGCACCATTGACCGCTTGAGATGAGCTCATCAGCCGATGTGGCATCGACGGTTGCGAGCAATCCCCCGGAGGTTTGGGGGTCGAGAACCACTGCAGTGGTTGCGTCATCTGCAAATGAGTGGAACGCATCGGCGACGTAGTCCCGATTACGCGCGTCACCACCGGTGCGAAATCCACTCCTAGCAATATCGAGCGCACCGTCAAGCACTGGTATCGCTTCGGCCGTCAGTTCGATCGAAGCATCCGATTGCTCGCTTAGCTCCAGGGCATGGCCTGCGAGTCCGAATCCAGTTACATCGGTGACGGCGTGGACGCGCGCGCCGAGTTCTCGTAGTGAATCAGCAGCGCTTCGATTGAGTGTCTTCATTGAGTCGATTGCACGCTGTTTCTGGGCATCGGATCCTTTTGCCGCGACGAGACCAGTCCCGAGCGGTTTCGACAACAGCAGCACGTCACCGACTTGCACTCCACTTTTACGCCAGATGAGTTTCGGATTCACGACCCCTTGGACCGCAAGACCGAAGACGGGCTCGGGGTTCCTTACGGTGTGACCGCCGCAGACGACTCCGCCCGCCGCCGCAACACAATCTTTGGCTCCGGCGAGTATTCCGGCGATAGCGGTGACAGGCAGGTCTTCAGGAAACCCCGCGATGTTCAGAGCTATCGCAACCGTTCCCCCCATTGCGTAAATATCGCTACACGAGTTTGCGGCGGCCACAAAACCGAAATCGTAGGGATTGTCGATGAGGGGCGGGAAGAAATCCAGCGTGGAGACCAGGGCGAGGTCATCGGTCAGCTGGAATACCGCGGCGTCGTCGAATGGAGCGAGTCCAGCGAGTAGCGGAAGGCTGGTCTCATTTGAGAGCGGGGAGATGATCGAACGAAGAACTGTGCCGTCGAACTTTGCTGCGCAACCTCCGCAGGAAGTCCAGTCAGTTAGTCTTACTGGCTCGGTCATCGAGGTCTCCGGTGCTTGCAGGAAATGAAGGGCGTGTCGACAGGATGGCACATTCCGAATCTCAGGCTGAATCACATCCGCCATCGATCGACGCGATCGTTCGTTTGCTATCTGCTCACTCGGACCTCGCTCATCCGTTGCTTGTTGATTGTGCTCGCAGAGCTGTAGCGAGCGGGCTACAGCCCGTTTTCGATCAGGCGCTCGTCGAAGTTGGACGAGCGCATCAGAGACTTCTTCGCGGGGTGATCAACGCAACGGGAGTACTTCTCCATACCAATCTCGGTCGCGCTCCGGTGGATACGCACTCCGACGCGATGTACACGAATCTCGAGTTCGATCTCGATACTGGAGAACGCGGGTCACGCCATCGCAGTATCGCGCCATTGCTTTCAGCATTGGTGGGTAGTGAGTCAGCTGTTGTCGTTAATAACAATGCTGGCGCCCTTCTTCTCGCCGTATCCGCTCTTGCTGCAGACCGGTCTGTCCTGGTCTCACGCGGGGAATGCGTCGAGATTGGCGGTGGCTTCCGCATTCCGGAAGTTGCGTCCCTCTCCGGTGCTCGGCTTATTGATGTCGGGACCACCAACCGGACGAGGCTTGAGGACTATGCAACGGCAATCACCGCAGCGGCCGGGGATGTCGCCGCCATCCTAAAAATCCATCCGTCCAACTTCCGCATCGAGGGATTCACATCGTCAACTGCGGTCAGCGAGCTCGCTGGTTTGGGACTCCCGACGATCGTCGACCTCGGCTCTGGCCTTCTCGATGAGACCACTCCTTGGCTGACAGACCGCCACACGGCAGACCTCAGTTGGCTGCATGGTGAGCCGGGAGCTCGTCAGGCCCTTGCTGCTGGCGCGTCGGTGGTGACATTCAGTGGAGACAAGCTCCTCGGTGGACCTCAATGTGGGCTCATCGCGGGGAGTAGAGAAGTTATTGCCCAGTGTGAGCGCCATCCACTGATGCGCGCGTTGCGGCCAGGTCGAGATGTGCTTCTCTCGCTACAGGAGACACTTCTGAAGTACCTCTCCCGCACGGTTCGCACTGAGATTCCGTTTTGGGAGATGGCAACCGCTCCAGTGTCCGGGCTCTCCCGCCGTGCCGTGGAGATCGTTGAGCGACTCGGTTTCGGAGCGGTTATCGAGACCGCAGCAGTCATCGGCGCTGGATCCTCGCCCGGAACGCACCTGCGGTCGGTCGGGATATCGATCCCTGGGGATCGGACAGGGGAGCTTCGTTCAGGTGTGAAGCCGATCATTGCGAGATGTTCCGAAGGTGCCACAGTGCTGGACCTGCGAACTGTTTCACCGAAGGACGATCCGTTCCTGCTCAGTAAGCTCGGTGCCCTCAGCGCCTTCCAATGACAGTCATCGCCACTGCTGGCCATGTTGACCACGGGAAGAGCTCGTTGGTGCAGGCGATCACCGGTATCGATCCTGATCGTCTTCCCGAGGAGAAGCGCACTGGTCGATCAATAGATTTAGGGTTCGCCTCCGCAACTGTTCGGGGAACGTTGCTCAGCTTCGTTGATGTGCCCGGACACTTGGACTTCATCAATTCAATGATTGCGGGAGTCCATTCCATCGACCTCGTCCTACTGGTAGTCGATGCTCGCGAGGGCTGGATGGCGCAGACGCAGGAACACCTTTGCATTTGTGAGGCGCTCGGGAATGCTCGCGGAATTGTGGTCATCACACGATCCGATCTGGTCGACAGCGACATCGTGGACCGAAGAGTGGTCGAGGTCACCGAGCGCCTTCAATCGAGTTCAATCCACTGGTTGGGTCCGATCGTTACTTCGGCACGAATCGGCCATGGCATGGATGAACTGATCCACAAGATCCTCGATGCTGTTTCGAGCACTCAGATTTCTGAGCACGATCTGAGGTTCCGCATGTATGTCGACCGAGTCTTTGATGTGAAGGGGAGAGGTGTCGTTGTCACTGGCACGGTTGATTCAGGGTCACTATCGACTGGGGCCGAACTTTCTGTCGGGGGTGATACCAATTTTGTTCGAGTGCGGGAAATCCAGTCCCATGGAAACACTGTGGAACGAGCTCTCCCTCGTCAGCGCTATGCAATGAATGTGGTTGGGTCCGATGTCGGCCTTATCCGACGCGGCAGTGCTCTGGTCTCTCTAGGGGACTGGGAATCAGTGAAGGAACTTGACGCAGTTGTTTCAGTGTTGCCAACTGTTGAAAGACCGCTGCGGCGACGCGGCGCGCATCTTCTCCACATTGGAACCTCCATGCAGGCGGTTTCACTCAGCATTAGCGGTTCCCGAGAGATTGAGCCATCTGGGAAAGCACTTGTCAGAGTGGTGCTGCGAGAACCGCTTCCATTACGGCGCGGGGACCGATTTGTACTTCGCGACGCTTCACACGGGATATCCATTGCCGGTGGGAAGGTGCTGGAGATTGCACCTACCGCAGCGCTGAAGGACTCGTCGCTCGATCAGATTGAGCACCAGCCTCGACGCCCGCATGGTTGGACGGATGTCTCGCAGTGGTGGCGAAGAACTGGGCGGCAACTGCCCGAAACCTTCGACGGATGGTTTGTGGATCCCCAGACTCTGAAGGCTGAACAGGTTGACCTGCTTGCTCGGGTTGAAGCCGCAGGCCTCCTCGATATCTCGTCGTTAGACAGGAGAGCTCGTCATGTGCTCAAGACTCTTCCTTCGGTGAAAGTCGTCAATGGCATCGCCAGCGTGGGCGGATCGATACTCCTCGAGGGTCATCCAATCGTTCAGTACCTTGGCTCTTTTGGAATCGAGCCCCCTGACCCAAAGAATCTCGACGCAATTGTTCTCTCGCAGATGGTCAGGTTAGGTCTTCTTCAGGAGGCCGAAGGCCGCTATTTCACGACCGCTGCGATTCTCGAAATTGTCCCTGCAATTGAGCAGTTCGCCACGGAGCAGCTAGAGGGGTTCACGCTTGGCCAACTGCGTGACCATCTCCAAACAAGTCGCCGAACTGCGCTCGCAATCGGAGAGATTCTCGATCGAATGCAGGTCACAAAACGCGTCGGCGAGCGACGGGTTCTTCGCGGTAGGAACTGATGGCGGAGGCGGACGGGAATCGAACCCGCCAGACGGAGTGACCCGTCTCGTCTGTTTTGAAGACAGCGGAGCCCACCAGGTGCACGGACGCCTCCGACGCAGATTGTACCGGTGCCTCAAATACGATGAGCCTCTCCGCCGACTGAAACAGAACAACTCACCATGCTGATCGCAGTCGAACAATCGATCTTCAACGGCGTCTTTTTGGTTGGAGCGATCCTGCTCGTCGTTTCGGGGACTTCAAAGACCGCCCGTCCACTGGCCACCGTTCGAGCAATGAGGAATCTTCGGATTCCGTCCTCGATCGGCCTCGCCCGCTCACTTGGCGTGCTCGAGTTCGTTATCGGAATTTCAGCGGCGCTCACTGGTTGGGCGATTCCTTGCATTGGTGCCGCGGTTCTGTATCTCGGTTTCACCGGGTTCGTTCTGATGTCCATGGCGGTGGGCGATCGCAAAGTGAGCTGCGGGTGCTTTGGCGAAGTTGAGACACCGCCGTCATGGATGCATGTGATCCTGAACATCCTGTTTGCCGGCGCAAGCATGCTTGTGGCGCTCAATGGTCACAGCGGTCTGATCCAGCAACTCCGCAATTCTCCGATGGACGGAATTCTCCTCGCTGGCGTCGTTACGGTCGGCACCTACATGGCTATCGTGGCTCTGGTGTACAGAGCGCAGTGGAACGACGCGAGATTTCCCGATGCCGGGTCGAGATCATGAGTCGATGGCTCCAGCAGCAGGCAACCCGCTTGCTCGATCGCACAGTTGACCGGCGTGGGTTCATTGCCAGATCGGCCATCGTTGGGTCTGCGCTTGCAGTGAACCCCGGCGGATTCATTCTGAAGCCTCAATCGGCCTACGCGGCCACCTGCATGTGCAAGGGGAGCTCATGCGATTGCGGTTCAGCCTGCTGTGACGGTTGGACCGAATTCTGCTGCACCTTGAACGGTGTGAATACCTGCCCACAAGGCACAATTCCCGCCGGTTGGTGGAAGGCTGATGGCTCCCAATGGTGCGGTGGTCCTCGCTATTACATCGACTGCAACGTAGAACCAGGAAACTCCCCGTGTTCCTGCGGCTGTGCCAATGGGGATTGCAATAACCGAGCATCCTGTTGCACACAGTTCCGCTACGGGCAGTGCCATCAGGAATACCCGGAGGTAGGAGCGATCATGTGCAGAGTCGTCACCTGCACCCCGCCGTGGATTCTTGATCCGTCGTGCACGACGGCTGCACTCACCGACAATCGAACCGGGGTTCACGACGCCGCGTGTCTCCACACGAGTCCTCGTCTCACCGGAATCATGGCGCAGGGCTCGTGGTCGCTAAGCACTCCCAACTGGCCCTTCCAACCGAATATTGCCCTGCGCTATGGCGGTCCGGGCGACCGTCCGGTCGTGGGCGACTGGAATGGCGATGGCATCGACACAGTTGGCGTTTTCCGTTCTGGGACGTGGTACCTGCGCAACTCCCTAACTTCCGGGAATGGAGAAATCTCATTCTCGTTTGGACCCAGTGACGGCATCCCGGTTGTTGGTGACTGGAATGGGGATGGCATTGATGGCATCGGAGTTTTCAAAGACGGCACCTGGTATCTCCGCAACTCGTTGAGCGCCGGACCCGCTGACCACATTGTGCGATTCGGTCAACGCGGAGATCAACCGGTTGCGGGTCGTTGGCGATCGCCAGCAAAGCACGACGGCATTGGCGTTGTGCGTGCGGGCCAGTGGAACCTGAAGAACGAGTTCGGTCCAGCATCTGCGAACTATTCGTTTACCTATGGCGATCAGGGAGATTATGCAGTCGTTGGAGATTGGAATGGTGATGGGGTCATGACACCAGGCATTGTTCGAAACTCAACTTGGTACTTCCGGAACTCGAACAGTGGTGGATATCCGGAATTCAAACTTCGATTTGGCGACGAATCGGACCTCCCCTTGGTGGGGCGCTTCGCCGCGGGTGCACGCAGCCGGCTTGGTGGAGCTAGGTGATGGTTGCCGTCGTTGTTGCGCTCGTTTTCATCGTCGGGATTCTGGCCCTGCTCGTTGCAGGCTTATTGAGGAGCCACGCTGAGATCCTTCGTGCGCTTCACGATCTCGGAATCAATCTTGATTCTTCGGACCTCACGTCTGGCACCCAGTCTCAGTCGGTCTCCCAACCCCGCCTGCGGCCTGGTATCCCAAGTCCACGTGTCGGCGAGGTTGAGCCCACCGACATCATCGGCGTCGACCTGAGCAACGAGGCGCTTTCTGTGGCCATCGTCGGTACCGGAAGACTCACGTTGCTGGCGTTCCTGTCGAGCTCTTGTCTCACCTGTCGAGGCTTCTGGAAGGATCTCGACAACGATTTCGTTGCGATTCCGGGGGGAGCCCGACCGGTCATCGTTGCGAAGGGATTCGAGGCAGAAAGTGAATCCGCGCTTCGGGACCTTGCACCGCGCAACGTGACGACAATCATGTCGAGTGCCGGATGGAGTGATTACGAGGTTCCGGTGGCGCCGTATTTCGTCTTGGTGGACGGCGGCACTGACACGATCATCGGTGAGGGGGCTGCGGCTACCTGGGCACAACTAGAAAATCTGATGTCCCAGTCCATGGCTGATCTGGGTCTCGCGTTCGATCGCGAGAAGCAGAGTTCCTCGAAACGCACATTCGGACGCGGTGGCGCCGACAGGGCTGCTCGTGTCGACCAAGAACTTCGTGCTGCAGGTCTCAAGCCCGGCGACGATCGTCTGTACCAAGTTGATCAATCATCCGGTGAACTGGACCAATGATCTTGCTGCTTCCGCTTGTTGCTGGGGTGGTGACAGCAGTCGTCGGAGCAATCCGATCGAGCTGGTCGCCCTGAGGCGAGTCGGTGCTGGCCAGCATCACTCCGCTCGGTGAGCGGGGACGCGGAAATTCCTATGCCGTAACCGCAACGTCGTATGTCCTCGGAAGCATCCTCGGGGGAGTGGCGTTGGGTTTCGTCGCGGGTTCGGTCGGAGTGTTTCTTGGAGCAGTGGCGCCGAACCCCTCTCCAGGGATCATCTGCATTCTGGTCGGATCGCTCGCGCTGCTCGCCGCATTGGTGGACCTTCCCCGATTCAAGAACTGGCTTCCAACAATTCATCGACAGGTCAATGAGTATTGGCTGGATGAACTTCGAGGCTGGGTGTACGGATTCGGATTCGGGGGTCAGCTCGGTTTCGGTGTGGTCACCATCGTCACCACCGCTGCGGTTTATCTGACGATCCTTCTCGCAGTGTTGACCTTTTCATTCGGTTGGGCCGTTGCCATCTGCGCAACATTCGGGTGTGTTCGAGGAGCAGTAGTTCTGCTGGGCTCCAGGGTGCGAACTCCGAGACAATTGGCGCAGCTCAACCGTCGGTTTGTGGAGTTTTCGGTTCGGGCAGATCGCCTCACTCGAGCAGTGCTCATGATGATTGCCCTGGCATCGGCCGTTGTACTGTTGACACTGTTATGACCTCAATCGCGCAATCCGGAATCTCCATCGATCTTGTCCCTGGGTGGGAGGCAAGGTTTCAGCGCAGCGGTGCGAGTCCGGATGCAGTATCGGCTCAGTCTCTTGAGGTCGGTGACCAGTACTCGGTGGTCCATCTCTCCAACTTCTCGCTCCCGCCTGACAGCGGCGACTACGGGAGTGGAGCTGTTGAGATCATGCGAACTCCGGATGTGCTCGTTGTGCTCACGGAGTTCGGTCCAGCAAGCGTTGGAACTCCAATGTTCGCTTCGCAAGGCCTGCCGAGAATTGCTCCGGCTGATTTTGACCCGAACCGATTACAGCGGGTCTTGGCGGGTCAGGCCGGTGCGCAGAAGTTCTTCACGGTGTCGGGTCGTGCGTTCGGGATTTACGTGGTTCTCGGCTCGTATAACCGACGCTTCCGCACAACAGCGATGATCAATGAGCTCATCCGAGGCATTGTCATCAATTGACCGCGGGTGGTCGAGCACGCGGATAGGCGCCGCGTCAGCATCAAGCCAGTACGATCACAGGACCGAGACGAATCTCGGTCCTGTGATGCGCTTTCTCGAGTGGGCGATACTGGACTCGAACCAGCGACCCCTGCCGTGTGAAGGCAGTGCTCTAGCCAACTGAGCTAATCGCCCGAGGCGGGAAACCCTAGCCCGCACTGCCGGCGGGTCCCAAGTGTCGGAATGGAAGATTGGCTTCGTCTCTCATGCCAACCACGCCCGAGCCATCTCCTAATGTTCAGGGATCGAACTGCGCGTCAGAAGCGCTCTCAGGGGGAGACAGAACCATGCCACCGATTCCGGCCGACGAATACCCGCTCCATCAGGCTCCGTACTCACTTGCCCACGCCGCATCGAGCGATCGCAATTTCTACGACCGGTGCTACCTCAATGCCCACGACCGCAGCGGTGAGGTGTTCTTGATTACCGGGCTTGGGCAGTACCCGAACCTTGGTGTCACCGATGCGTTTGCTTGCATCCGTCGTGGCGACCTGCAGCACACGATCCGAATGAGCGACGCTCTCGGGCCTGATCGCATGAACCAGCAGGTCGGTCCCTACCGAATCGAAGTTCTTGACCCGCTGAAGGAACTTCGCCTGACCTGTGATGGCGACGAGTGGGGGATTTCGTTTGATCTCCACTGGCGTGGCTCGTTCCCTGCTGTCGATGAATCTCCCCACCTGTTGCGCAATGGTTCCAAGGTCATGCTCGACGCACAGCGCTTCGCTCAGGTCGGCACCTGGGAAGGTGTCCTTCGGGTGCACGATGAGGAGTTCATCGTCAGTCCGGACACATGGGTAGGCACCCGCGATCGCTCATGGGGAATCCGTCCAGTCGGTGAACCTGAGCCAGAGGCCCGCTTTGCCCAGGAGCGTCCTGCTGACGGCGGTTTTTATTGGGTTTATGTTCCGCTTCGCTTCGAGGAATTCGCACTCGTTTTCATTGCCCAAGAGGATGCCAACGGGCATCGCACCCTGAACGACGCGCTGCGTGTGTGGCCCGAGGGTGATCCTCGTGGCGTCGAGACGCTCGGCTACCCGAAGTACGACATCCGCTACCGCTCAGGTACACGCATTCCCACCGGAGCAACCATCACAGCCTTCGAGGCCGACGGCACACCAGTTGTGGTCGAAGTGGAAGCGCTCGGCCATGTGGCTCTCTCTGCCGGTTGTGGCTATGGCCCCGATCCCCAGTGGACCCATGGTGTGTGGCGCGGTCGTAACTGGGTCGAAGGTGCGACCTATGACCTCAATGACCCGTCGAACCTCATTGCCACTCACTACAGCATCCTCGATCACGTCGGGCGCGCGCAGTGCAATGGAGCCGAGGGTTGGGGTCTGTTCGAGCACTCGACTGCTGGCCGTCACACCCCGTCCGGTTTCGCAGACTTCACCTCAGTCGCCCCGTAGGGCTGCCGAGATCTGGTTCAGACCGAACCAGGTTCCAGAAGACCGAGATTGGTTCGGGCCCGTGAAAGCACAGGCCCGGCAATCTCTCGCGCCCGGGCGGCTCCTCGGGCGAGGATGGCAGCGGTGCCGGTCGGATCGGCGTTGTACTCGGCGTAACGATCCTGGACTGGACGAAGCGTCTCAACGACAGCTTCGGCGCAGGCTGTTTTCAGATCCCCATAGCGGGTGTACTGATCGGCGAGGGCTTCAGGAGTCTCTCCGGTGCAGGCCGAGAGAATTGAAAGGAGATTCGAGACACCTGGCTTCTCACCAACGTCGAAACGCACATCGGTTTCAGTATCGGTGACGGCCCGCTTGATCTTCTTTGCCACCGTGGCAAGGTCGTCGAGCACGAGGATGGTTCCCTGTGGGGAATCTTCGGACTTGGACATCTTGCGTGTGGGGTGCTGCAGATCCATCACTCGGGCGCCGACCTTGGCAATTGCGGCTTCGGGAACGACGAACGTATCGCCGTAGCGGTGGTTGAACCTGATCGCGAGGTCGCGTGCGAGTTCGAGGTGCTGGCGCTGGTCGTCGCCCACCGGGACCCGATTGGTGTCATAGAGAAGGATGTCGGCTGCCATGAGCGCTGGATAGGTAAACAGTCCGGCGGAGACGAACTCGGCGTCAGTGCTCTTGTCCTTGAATTGAGTCATGCGGCGCAATTCACCGAAAGCAGCGGTGCACTCCAGAATCCATGAAAGCTCGGCGTGCTCCGGCACGTGGCTCTGAACGAACAGCGTGGAGCGGTCCGGATCGATCCCGATGGCGAGGAGTAGTTGAGCCAGCTCAAGGGTGCGGGTACGCAATTCGGTCGGATCTTGGGGAACGGTCAGGGCGTGGAGGTCGACGACACAGAAAATGGTGTCAGCGTCGGCCTGATCGGCGACCCAGTGACGCAGGGCTCCCAGAAGGTTGCCGAGCTGAACGGGGCCGGTTGGTTTGATGCCCGAGAAGACTCGTGTCATGGGTGCTGATGCTAGGGGGAGGTGGACGGGTGATCGTCCATCCCGTGGTGAGCCGGGTAGTGCTCCATGGGCCCTGCAGACTGGCCTAACGTCTCAGCGATGCCCTACGAGGTCCAGACGTCAGTCTTCGAAGGTCCTTTCGACCTGTTGCTTCACTTGATTCTGCGCGAGCAGGTCGACCTCTACGAGGTCTCTTTGGCGAAGATCGTTGACGCCTACATCCAGGAGATCGACCGGATGGAGGTGCTGGATCTTGAGATCACCACTGAGTTTCTCTTGATCGCTGCGACTCTGGTCGAACTCAAGTGCAAGCGGCTTCTTCCCGAAGACGTCGACGTCGATATTGATGATGAGTTCGCTCTGTGGGAGGAACGAGACCTCCTGATCGCCCGCCTCCTTGACTGCAAAACCTTCAAGGATGCTGCGCAGGTCATTGGAGCTCTGTTCGACTCGGCCTCGCTCTCCGCGCCTCGAACTGCGGGACTCGAAGAGCAGTTCATGGAACTCGCTCCCGACCTTCTCGAGGGCATTGACCTTGATGACATTCGCAAGGCCTTCATCCGGGCCACGATTCCCAAGCCTCGCCCCGTGGTCAGTATCGATCACATTCACAGCATCCGCGTCAGTGTCACCGATGCAGTGGAGGAGCTCATCGACGAACTTCCCAGAGTCGGCCGGGTGACGTTCCGTCGACTCACTGGCACTCTCGTTGAACGACTTGAAATCGTTGTGCGATTCCTTGCAGTGCTCGAGTTGTTCAAGCAGGGTTTCATCGAACTCGATCAACCAGCAGCGTTCGGAGACATCGAAATCATCTGGATCGGTTCTCCGGCACTTGGCGTGGCTGATCTCTCCGACATCGACACCTACGAAGGCTGAGGAACCCTTGTCCGCAGAATCACGACGCGCACTTGAGGCGATCATCATGGTCACCGACTCTCCGCTGGAGGCTCAGATGCTTGCGCAGCTCACTGAGCAGACCGTCGAACAGGTCGAGGCGCAACTCGCAGAACTCGCGGCTGACTACGAGCTGCAGGAGCGAGGGTTCCAACTTGCCCACGTAGCCGGTGGTTGGCGATTCCAGAGCCATCCGATGATGGCGCCCTATGTGGAGCGTTTCGTGCTGGAGGGTCAGTCGGCAAAGCTCTCCGCCGCCGCGCTCGAGACGTTGGCGATCGTTGCCTACAAGCAGCCCCTGAGTCGCGCGCAGATCGCAGCAATTCGAGGCGTGAGCGTCGACAGTGTGGTCCGAACTCTTGAGCAGCGTGGTTACATCGGTGAAGTAGCCCGGGATCCTGGTCCTGGACAAGCCGTGCTCTTCGGGACCACGCCACTGTTTCTTGAGCGTCTCGGTATCAACTCCGTCTCCGACCTTCCCTCTGTTGCCGAGTTCGTGCCGGGCGCTGATGTCGTTGAAGCTCTCGAGCACGGTCTGCGCATCGATGCGGCTGCGGTTGTTCCGGTTGCATCCGATGCAGAGGATGCTTCGCGCCCTTCTCTTGGCGATCTTCTCGATGGGGATGCATCAGCTTGACGCTCGAGGAGATGTCCGCCGACGGCGAACGTCTGCAGAAGGTTCTGGCCCGTCTCGGATTCGGTAGTCGCCGAGTTTGCGAGGAAATGATCGCGGATGGTCGGATCTCGGTGAACGGAGTTGTCGCTGATCTTGGGCGACGCATCGCCGCTGACCAAGACATGGTTGAACTCGATGGAGTGCCTGTCGGCGTGAAGCCTGGTCTCGTGCACTATCTGTTGAATAAGCCCGCTGGAGTGGTGACGACGGCTGACGATCCCCAGGGTCGCCCGACAGTCATAGGGCTCGTTCCTGACGAACCACGGGTGTTCCCGGTCGGTCGCCTCGATATGGATACCGAGGGTTTGCTGCTGCTGACCAATGATGGCGATCTCACACATCGCCTTACCCATCCGTCCTTCGGGGTTGAGAAGGAATACATCGCTCACGTCGAGGGCTCGCCAACGAGAGCGGCTCTTCGCCGGCTGCGTGAGGGAATTGAACTTGAGGACGGTCTCACGGCCCCAGCCGATGCTGCGCTGCTGGCCCCCGGAGTTCTCCGCCTCACCATCCATGAGGGACGAAACCGCCAGGTGCGTCGGATGTGCGATGCAATCGGTCATCCGGTCATTCGTCTTGTGCGCTCGCGTATCGGACCCCTCGCCGATCGACGTCTGAAGCCAGGTGCCTGGCGTCCACTCACCAGCGATGAACTTCGAGCGCTGGAACGCGCTGCAAGCGGTCTTACAGGAACTCCCGCCAACGGTCGGGGTCGACGGTCCTAGTATCAGATTTGTGAATGCTTCAGTCAGGGCCCTCCGTGGTGCGACGACCGTCGAGAACGACTCAGTTGAGCAGGTGCAATCGCGCACTATTGCGTTGCTCACGGAGATGGTCGATCGCAACGGTGTTGACCACGATGACATCATCAGCATCTTGTTCACTGCGACTGATGACATTCATTCGACCTTTCCGGCAACTGCGGCTCGGCAGGCCGGGTTCGGTGATGTACCGCTCATCTGTGCCCGAGAACTCGATATTGAGAATGCAACTCGTCGTTGCATCCGGATCATGATGCATTTCTCCACCTCGGCGTCTCGGTCTGAGTTGCGTCACGTGTACCTCGAAGGCGCCGCAGGGCTACGCGACGATCTTCCCGGGTGAGTCATGGCTGATCTCGAACCAGCGATCAACGATGCTCCGCCAGCGGGCCGAGCCTTGGTCGTGGGCGTCGGGCTGATCGGAGGGTCAATCGCCCTTGCGTTGAAGCGAGCCGGTTGGTCTGTGGTCGGTCGAGATCGTTCTTCTTCCTCGCTCGAAATGGCGATGGAGCTTGGCGTCATCGACGGCGTAGCGCCCGATGGTTACGTTGCCGGTATCGACGTGACATTTGTCGCGACGCCAGTTGGTTCAATCAACACTGAGGCGGTTCGCTCCCTCGCGGAGACCGACGGGCTTGTGACCGATGCTGGAAGTGTGAAGTCCGGGTTGATCTCGTTGATGTCGGATCCCCGCTTCGTCGGCGGTCACCCGATGGCAGGTAGCGAGCTTGAGGGTGTAGCTGGTGCGAGGGCTGACTTGTTCGAAGGTCGCACCTGGGTCCTGACCCCCGTGGACACCACTGATGATGATGCGCTTGCCCGGCTGCGCTCGGTGATCTCAGGGTTCGGAGCCGACGCGGTGTTTCTGCCTCCAGATGCCCATGACGCAATGGTGGCGGTAGTTTCACATGTACCTCATCTCACCGCGGCCAGCCTGATGGGTCTCGCTGCGTCGGCGGCTGCAGAGCACCGGGGCCTTTTGCGTCTGGCCGCGGGTGGTTTCCGGGATATGACTCGAATCGCTGCCGGATCGCCAACCATCTGGCCAGATATCTGTGCGGAGAACGCGTCTGCCATCGTCGGGCAACTTGATGTGCTCATTGAGGCACTGGTGCATGTCCGAGCTGTCGTTGCTGAGAACGATCGAGTTGCGCTACTCACAATTCTCGAGAATGCCCGAGCAGCTCGAGTGGCCCTGCCGGCTCGGTTCACTCGTGCCGAAGATCTTGTCGAGATCAGGGTTCCGATCGCCGATGAAAAGGGAGCTCTCGCTCGGATCACTACCCAGGCCGCTGAGCTTGATGTGAGCATCGTGGACATCGAGATTGCCCATTCAGTCGAGGGCGATGAGGGGGTTCTGATTCTTCTCGTCGAAGCTGTGAACGGAGAGCGACTTCGAGAGGGCCTCATCGAGGCGGGACATCATCCAGTACTTCGGCCTCTCGATGGAACTGACCGTGGCTGAGAGCGGAACAACCCTTCCCGATCCCTACTCGATGCAGCCGTTCAGTGGCCTCATTGACGCCGAAGTGAAGGTTCCTGGTTCGAAGAGCATCACCAATCGAGCGCTTCTGTGTGCGGCGTTGGCCGCGGGTACGAGCCGACTCGAAGGAGTACTTTTCGCGGACGACACCGAAGCCATGCTGAGTTGCATTCAGTCTCTCGGGGCAACCGTGCGCATCGACCGGGAAAATTCGGTCGTGACTGTTGAAGGAACTGGCGGTTCCATCTCTCCGTCACCTGGGGCCCTCGATGCTCGCCAGTCTGGAACCACAGCTCGGTTCATCGCAGCAGCGCTTGTGTTGTCGAGCGAGGGTCGCGTTCTTGATGCGTCATCACAAATGCGAGCCCGGCCGATGGAACCCACCATTGAGGCTCTGCGGATGCTGGGTGCGGAGGTCAACGAACTTGGAGTTCCCGGGCGTCTCCCTGTTTCAATTCGAGGATCGAGCCAGCAAGAACGTCCAACCCTTGTCCTGCCTGGTGATATCTCAAGCCAGTTCATCTCAGGGTTGTTGCTTGTTGCACCGTGCCTCGACCATGGCCTGCGACTTGAGCTCTCGACCGATGCAGTTTCGGCCCCGTACCTCGCCATGACCGCGTCAGTCATGCGCAGCTTCGGCGCCCAGGTCAACGACGAGGAACCCGGAGTGTTCCTCGTCGAGCCCGGGGGCTACACGGCCGTGAACTACCGGATCGAACCTGATGCTTCGGCAGCTTCTTACTTCTTCGCGGCGGCTGCGATCTGTGGTGGTCGAGTGCTCATCAACGGACTTGGTGACAGCTCGATCCAGGGCGACATCGGCTTCGTCGATGTGCTCCGCGACATGGGAGCACTCGTTGAGCGAAACGCGACCTCAATCAGCGTTCAAGGGAGTTCCCTCCGAGGGGTTGACGTCGATTTCTCAGCCATCTCTGACACCGCCCAAACCCTTGCTGCTGTCGCTACCTACGCGCAGGGGGTTACACGGGTGCGAGGAATTGGGTTCATCCGGGCCAAAGAAACCGACAGAATTGCCGCTGTTGTCACCGAATTGCGACGCTGCGGAATCGGAGCGGTAGAGACCGAAGATGGTTTTGAGATCACTCCGGCAACAGTGAAGGCCGCCACGGTGCATACCTACGATGATCACCGGATGGCTATGAGTTTTTCTCTGCTTGGTCTACGTTCATCGGGCATCAAGATCGCCGAACCTGCCTGTGTCACCAAGACGTTTCCCGGGTTCTTCGAAGTTCTCGAATCCATTCGTCCGGAGCACTCATGAACGATTCACCGATGATCATCGCCATTGACGGACCCGCCGGTTCGGGGAAGTCCACTGTTGCTCGAGCGGTGTCCGAACGGGTGGGAATTCCTTATCTGGACACCGGTGCGATGTACCGATCCGTCGCCTTTGCCGCGCTGCGCGCTGGCGTCGATCCAGAAGACGCAGAGCAGGTCAGCAACTTGGCTCGAGAATTGGTACTGGTGATGCGACCGGACGGCACAGTTCTCGTCGACGGTGCTGATGCCACGATCGAGATCCGCGGACCGGAAGTCACCCGAGCAGTGAGCATTGTGGCTGCGAACCCCACCGTTCGGTCAGAGATGAGATCTCGCCAGCGTCAGTGGGCGCGTGAGCAGGGCGGGGGAGTGATGGAAGGACGCGATATTGGAACCGTTGTCTTTCCCGACGCCCGTTTGAAGGTGTATCTCGATGCGTCCCCCGAGATTCGTGCTGCTCGTCGCTCCAAGGAAGTTGCCGATCTGTCATACGAATCGGTGGCGTCCGATCTTGCGAGACGCGATGCGCTTGACCAGAACCGCGCCCACGATCCGCTGACTGTGTCAGAAGATGCATGTGTGATCGATACAAGCCACCTCAGTGTTGAGGAGATCGTCGACAGCATTTTGGAGCTGCTCGAATGAGTCGCGAGCCGCTGCACGTGCCCGCCGGTCACGAGAAGGGGGAGGTGATGAGCCGCTCCCAGAACCTCCTCTACAGCGTCGTTCGCGGAGCGATTCACCTTTACCTGCTGGCTTGGCATCGTCTGGAGATCATCGGCCTCGAGAATCTGCCGGAGTCTGGCTCCTACATCGTCTCGCCCATTCACCGCTCAAACCTTGATTCGCTGGTTATTTCGGCGATCACTCGCCGTCGTATGCGCTACATGGGCAAGGAATCACTGTGGACCACCCGAATCACCGGTTGGTTCTTCTCAGCCATGGGTGGATTCCCCGTGCAGCGGGGTTCAGCCGATCGCGAGGCGCTCAAGGCTGCGCTCACCGTGGTCTCGCGCGGGGAACCATTGGTGATGTTTCCTGAAGGGACCCGTCAGAGCGGTCCGGTCCTTACTGAGTTCTTCGACGGACCCGCGTACGTTTCCTGCCGCAGCGGTGTACCCATCATTCCTGTTGGTCTCGGCGGCACCGAGGCGGCAATGACCAAAGGCTCCAAGATGATTCGCCCGGTCCGGATCACGATCGTCGTGGGTGAGCCTCTCCATCCTGATGTGCCCACCGACGGCGGTCGCGTCCCCCGGAGGGCCATTCGTGAGCAGAGTTCTCGGCTCGGCGCTGCAATCCAAGGACTCTTCGATGAGGCACAGTTGCGAGCTGGACGTCCCAACCCACCCCGATGGGCGACCGAGAGCGTTGCCCCACTCGGCGAAGATCCGACAGATGTCGCCGACCCCTCCGAAGATGCGTCATGATTTACCCATGACACTTCTGGGGGAACACGGAACCGATCTCATCGATTCGATCTCTGCGGTGGTGACCGCAGAGGCTGGCTTGTGCGAGGAAGCACGAACCATGACCTCGAGCGTGGTCGACGCCATGTGGGAGAGCGGGCTCATGCGCTACATGAACCCTTCCGCTGCCGGTGGCACCGAACCATCCTTCGCAGAGATGCTTGAGATGTGGGAACGCATGGCCTGGCTCGATGGTTCCTTCGGTTGGATCGGCATCGCCAATCTGCCCTCAGCAGCTGCGGTTGCGGCATACCTCCCAGAGGTAGGCTTTCAGGAGGTCTTTGGTGGATCCGATCGGGTGACGCTCGCAGGACAGTTCGCTCCGAACGGCCAGGGCGTCAAGGTCGAGGGTGGCTACCGCATTTCCGGATCCTGGAACTTCGGCTCTGGCACCGGACACGCGGCCTATGTCTGCGCCGGATTCCTGCCGATAGACGATGGAAACTTCTGCTTCGACGCCAACGGCGAGATCTCGCTGATGGTCGCAGTCATTCCACGCGAGGAAATCACTTTTACTGACGGCTGGCATGTGCAGGGCCTTCGAGGAACTGGTTCCTTCGATTACAACGTCGCAGAGCTCTTCGTGCCTGAGCACCGCACTTTTGATCTGTTTGCTCGTACGCCGAACCGGGGAGCATCACCCGCGTTCCATATGGGGCTCATGGCTATCACTGCTGCTGGGCATGCAGGCTGGGCACTCGGTGTCGCCAAAAGCATGCTCGACGATGTCCGCGACCTTGCGCTGGTGAAGGCTCGCATGGGCGATATGGAGACTCTTGCGCATAAAGCTTCGTTCCAGCGCGGGTACGCACATCATCTTGGGATGTGGCGAGCCGCCCAACTGCTTGTACTCGACACGTTTTCTCGGGTTGAAGCCGAAGTTGCAGCCGGAAACGAACTGACACCCACGATGCGTGCCGACACCCGAATCGCCGCCACCTACGCAACGGAGGCATGTCGAGAGGTCGCTCAGTGGGCCCATCTTGCTGCCGGGACGACCGCCATTCGCCAGGGAAGCCGTCTTGAGCGAGCGTTCCGTGATCTCTACACCGGTACGCAGCACGCCTTCATCTCGGAGAAGACCTACCTCGACTCCGCACAGGTGCTGCTCGGTTTGGTCGAAGACCAAAGAGGTCTGTGAGTCCGACCTCTCCGCGCTGCACAAGGGTTAACGCATTGTCGTTGCGGTGAGGCGACGAACCAGCGGCTCGAAATGTGAAAGCGGAAGCGTGTCGTAGTCAGGGTCGAACGCGATCTGATCCCAGTCATCCGCGAAGTGTTCGGCCAGATCGAATTGCTCAGAGGTCAGAGCCGGGCGGTGGTCCTCACGAGCATCGGGATTGCCGCCGAAATGCGCGTAGTAGTGACGGCCTTGGAAATCCTGATGGACACGAATCATCTCGTAAACATCCGGACGAACGAACGGCTTAATCATCTCAGCAGCGATGGCGGGGTGATTCGTAACGCTGATTGCCTTACCGACGTCGTGCATGAGCGAGGCGAAGATGACCTCGTCATCGGCACCGGCTCGCTCCGCCAGCGTTGCGGTCTGCAGACAGTGGGTGAGTTGGTCAGTGCCGAACCCGTCGGTGATTTCAGCAAGTGACTCCAGAAGCATCAGCATCCGGTCGGCAACTCGACCCTGGTTCTCCGCTGTCCGGGCACCGATTTCCATCCACTGCTCGGCGGTTGATTCGTCCATTCGCGTGAAACTCATGTGCGAAGTCTGCCACTGACACCGTATCTGTGCGCTACCCCAGTGATGCCAACACGTCGCTGGCATGAACCGTGCGATCGTTGACTGGGGTGCGGTCGGCCACAGGCCCGCCGAGCATGAAGGTGCCAGCCACATCGACGGCGGTCATGAGCTCACGAAGGTTGCGAGGGGGCGGGAAATACTCGTCTTCCTCAGTCACCCGAACCTCTTCGACTCCAAGGACAGGAGCCAAGCGTGCGATCACAGCCTCTACAAGTTCTTCGGGGGCTGAGGCCCCTGCAGTGACACCGACGACCCCGCTGAGATCATCGGGAAGTTCCTCAGCACCGTTGACTCTGTAGACCCGAGGGCACCCGGCATGTCGAGCGAGGCTTTCAAGCGCACGAGTGTTGGACGAGTTGGCGGACCCGATCACAATGACAGCATCGCACCGGGGAGAAATTTCTAACAGTGCCGACTGGCGATTGGTGGTGGCGAAGCAGAGATCAGACCGTCCTGGAACCCACATGTCGGGGAAACGATCTCGAGTGGCGTCGAGAACATCGGCCCAGTCGCGATGACTGAGGGTGGTTTGCGCCAGAAGCGCCACTGGCTCCTCAAACGAGGGAAGCATCGCCACTTCCTGGACGGATTCGACTCGATGGATGGAGTCAGGAGCTACAGCCATTGTGCCGACGGCCTCTTCGTGTCCTTCGTGACCGATGTACACAATCTGGTAGCCCTTGCCAGCACGGACCTTCACTTCGTGATGCACCTTGGTAACCAGCGGGCAGACCGCATCAACGACATAGCCACCGTTTCGTTGGGCAGTTGCCACAACCTCCGGTGCCGATCCGTGCGCTGAGAGCATGACCGGGCTGCCGAGCGGCACCTCGTCAATGCTGTCGACGAAGATCACTCCGAGAGCCTCAAACCGCTCGACGACACGTTGATTGTGAACGATCTCGTGGTAGCAGTACACAGGGGACTCGAAGGCCCTGACCATCCAGGCGAGAGCCTTAATTGCCATTTCGACCCCGGCACAGAATCCGCGTGGTGCAGCCAAAAGCACACGCTGCACTGAATCGGTTGTGGGGGAGGCGTCCATGGGCCTTGAGGTTACTGGCGGTAGCGTGGTGGGCCATGTCCGCACCTCTCGTGATCGCCGTTACTCCGGGATCGCCCGCCGCCCTCGCTGGGGTAGAACCCGGCGATGAGATTCTCGCGCTTAATGGCGAGGTACCGCGAGACATCATCGAATACCGCCTTCTCACTGATGAGGCGGAGCTGACCCTCGATATCTCCCGAGGTGGTCTCGAACTGCAGCTTGAGATGCTTAAGGCAGTGGGGGAGCCGCTTGGTGCCGAGATTCAATCGGCGCTATTCGATCAGGTACGAACCTGTGACAATCATTGCGAGTTCTGCTTTATCTATCAGCTCCCCCCGGGCATGCGGCAGAGCTTGTATCTGAAAGATGACGATTATCGGTTGTCATTCCTGTACGGAAATTTCACGACACTCACGCGCTTTACCGAGGCCGATTTTGAGCGTGTCGTGACAGAGCGGATCTCACCGTTGCATGTCTCCATCCATGCGACTGATCCAGACATCCGATCGACACTTCTTCGTAACCGCCGGGGAGCGACAAGCTTGCGCTGGTTGCGCGCGCTCCTCGATCACGGCATCGAGATCCACGGACAGATCGTGGTGTGCCCTGATCGCAATAACGGTGAAATTCTTGATGACACGCTTGCCGGAATCCTCGATCAGTTCCCCGAACTGGCGAGTATTTGTGTCGTTCCACTCGGCGTGAGCCGTTACAACACCGAAGAGGCAATGCGGCCCCATACGCGCACAGAAGCACTCGATGTCGTGCGCACGGTTGAAGACTGGCAAGAAGTATTCCGTCTGACGCTTGGCCATCGACTCGTCTTCGCAGCTGATGAGTACTACCTGTTGGCCGATGTCGCATTCCCGGAGCCAGCGGCGTATGAGGGTTTCCCGATGCACGAGGACGGCGTGGGCATGGCTCGCACGTTTGAGTTGGAGTTCAACGGCGAAGTCGAGAGCCCCACCGGAGTCGCCACAGGATTCTTCGCTTGGGTGGATGGCGCGCCCCCTGAGGGTTACCGCGCCCCTCGATCCCTACCAGCACCTGATGGTGGGGGTCACACAGTGAGCCTCCGTCCGTCGGCTCGAGCTCCGATCGGTATCCTCACTGGCCCATACGGGGCTTCGATTCTCGGGCCGCTCGTCGCGGCGCTCCAGCGTGATGACATTCGCATTATTGAGGTCGAGAATCAGTATTTCGGGGGGAACACGGGGGTTGCGGGCCTCATGACCGGCTCCGACCTCGCTCGGACCCTTTCGGGAGAACCTGACGGTCACCGCTATCTTCTTCCCGACGTGTGTTTGTCTCAGGGTCGTTTCCTGGACGGAACCACCCCTGAGGATCTTCCTCGGCCGGTCGAAGTAGTTCCGACCGACGGCATCGCTCTTCGAGCGGCATTGGAGCAACGATGAGTACCGCGACACCACGCCAACTGCCAACTGTGGCGGTCGTTGGTCGTCCGAATGTCGGAAAGTCGACGCTCTTCAACCGCATCGTCGGACGACGGGAAGCCATCGTTGAGGAGAAGCCGGGCGTCACTCGAGATCGCAAAGAGATCGTGGCCGAATGGCAGGGATACGAGTTCACGCTTGTCGACACTGGCGGTTGGATGCCCGGTGGATCGGAGCTCGACGCCAAGGTTTCGAAGCAAAGTGAACGAGCAATCCTCGACGCCGATGCAGTGCTGTTCGTCGTGGATGTCAACGTCGGCATCACCGAAGAAGACAGCAGAGTCGCACAGATTCTGCGAAAGCACGGACGACCTGTTCTTCTCATTGCAAATAAGGTTGACGACACCAACCGCGACGCAGCAGCTTGGGAGTTACTGGGGCTTGGCCTCGGCGACCCGGTTCTTGTGAGTGCGCTGCACGGTCGAGGCACCGGCGACATGTTGGACGCTCTGCTCCTCGTTTTGCCAGCTCTAGAGGTTGAAGAACCCGCTCCAACTGCTTTGCCTGAGGACAAGATTTTCTCGGTGGCCATCGTGGGACGCCCGAACGTTGGGAAGTCCACCCTCTTCAATCGTCTTATTGGTGAAGACCGTTCCGTCGTCCACGACATGCCCGGCACCACCCGGGACGCGGTCGACACCATCGTCGAAACACCGGATGGTCCTGTGCGGTTCGTTGATACCGCCGGAATGCGTCGCCGGGCGAAGATCGACGAGGGAACTGAGTACTACTCGCTGGTGCGTGCCTTGCAGGCAATCGATCGGGCGGACGTTGCGTTGCTCGTCATTGATGCCACTGTTGGTGTCACCGCGCAGGATCAGCGTCTTGCCGAGCGCATCGATGCCGCTGGCTGCCCAGTGGTTGTGCTGCTCAATAAGTGGGAACTGCTTGATGCTGAGCAGCATGCAGAAGTTGGCTACCAAATCAGCCAGAAGCTCCATTTCATCGGTGAATCGCCCGTGCTGAAGATCAGCGCCCTCACGGGAAAGGGTGTGCACAGGCTGCTTCCTGCACTCTCAGGAACAATCGACGACTACCACCGCCGCATTCCGACCCGAAAAGTCAATCAGGTCCTGCGGGCAGCGCAGGCTGCACAACCTGCGCCTCATGGTGGACGGGTTCTGTATGCCACCCAGGGCGCTGTCGATCCGCCCACATTCACCCTGTTCGCCAACAAGGAACTTCCAGCCTCGTATCTGCGCTATCTCGAACGCTCTCTGCGTGAAGAATGCGGGTTCGGCGCGACACCTATCAAGTTGCGTGTTCGCAAGCGGGACTGATGATCGATGCCCTGGTGTGATGACTGCTCGAGATTCTGGAATCCCAACTCACTTCCACCGGATGGAACCTGCCCAACATGTGCGCGTCTCATTGGTGACCCACCCAAGGTTCAGCGCGTGCCATGGCACTTCTGGGTCCTCGTGGTAGCAGCGGGTCTTTATCTTGGGTGGCGTGCCATCCAAGGCATCGAATGGCTTCTAAGCAGATGAGCACTCCCGATCTCGATGTTGTCGTTATCGGTGCTGGGGTAGGCGGCATTGCGGCGGGCGCAATGCTTCGTGACCTCGGAATGCGATTCAGGATTTTCGACAAGGGTTCAACAGTCGGAGGCACCTGGCGTGACAACACCTACCCGGGTTGCGCCTGTGACGTTCCCAGTCATCTGTATTCATTGTCGTTCGCTCAGAACCCGCAGTGGTCTCGCAGCTATCCGGCGCAGCCCGAGATTGAGGCGTATCTGGAGAGGGTCACTGATGACCTAGATCTGCGGGAGTCCATCACATTTGGCGCCGAGATCACCTCGACGAAATGGGATGACGTCGAGCAGTTCTGGACGATCACGCTCAGCGATGGCCGGCAGCACCGGGCTCGCTCGGTCGTACTTGCCACCGGACCCCTCAGTCGTCCGTCGCTCCCTGCTATCTCGGGAATCGAATCCTTCGCAGGCACGATGTTCCACTCGGCTCGATGGGATCACTCTCATTCGCTGAAAGGTGAACGTGTCGCTGTGATCGGCACCGGCGCATCAGCAGTGCAATTTGTTCCTGAGATTGCACCTGTTGCCGACCATGTCACCGTTTTCCAGCGCTCGGCTCCCTGGGTGCTACCCCGTGATGATCGGCCAGCCCCTCAGTGGCGTCGAGCGCTCTACCGGCGAGTTCCATTTCTGCAGCGGCTTCACCGATGGAGGGTTTACGCCCGCCAAGAGATGCTTGCAGCTGCGTTCATCGGACGTGGCCGCACTGCGCAAGGCCTCGCCGAGCGCATAAAGCAGGGAGTGCGCGATCACATCGCAGCGTCGATAAGTGATCCTGAGATGCAGGCGGCGCTTCTTCCAAGCTACGAGCCAGGTTGCAAGCGACTTCTGATCGCCAATAGTTGGTATCCCACATTGGCCCGCGACGATGTCGACGTGTGCACCGAGCAGATCCTCGAAATCACCCCAACTGGAGTCCGCACCGCCGATGGCGTGCACCACGAGGTCGACACCATCATCCTCGGCACTGGGTTCGCTGCTTCCGAGTTTCCCGGCCCGGTTGGCATAACCGGGCGGAACGGACTGGAACTCGCCGAGCGTTGGCGTGATGGAGCGGCGACACATCTCGGAATCACAATCGATGGATTCCCGAATCTGTACCTTCTGGCTGGGCCCAACACTGGCCTCGGTCACAACTCGATCATTTTCATGATCGAGGCCCAGCTCCACTACGTGCGGGGGGCGCTGCTCGATCAGAGACGCAACCGGGTAGCAGTCTCCTCAGTTCGTCGCGACGCAGTTGATCGGTTCTATACCGAGGTGCAAGGTCGTCTTCAGAAGACTGTTTGGACCACCGGTTGTTCGAGTTGGTATCGATCGGCTTCCGGTCAGGTCGACACCATGTGGCCTGGGACCACCATCGAGTACTGGCTGCGAACTCGGCGCTTCCGTCGCTCCCGGTTTGAGTCGGTCGGAGCCGATTCCGGCGGGAGTGCTCAGGCTCGCTAAGGTGTCCAGTCCACGGGCTGTGGCGCAGCTTGGTTAGCGCGTCGGTCTGGGGGACCGAAGGTCGTGGGTTCGAATCCCGCCAGCCCGACCAAACCGAGCGGGGTGCCCCGGTGGCACCCCGCAGGTGCGAAAGACTTCCCACCAGTCCCCCGACACGGAGCACCTCTCATGGCCGAATCCGATCCGCAGATCTCCGCTGAGACCGCCGGCGCCACCGATGAAGTGGTCGAGGCGGAACTGGAGCATTCGGAAGAGGAGCGGGCATCGATCCGAGCACAGCGTCTCGGCAAAGTTGCTGCGTTACGTGAACAGGGTGTGAATCCCTATCCATATCGCTTTGACCGAGATCGAACTATCTCTGAGCTCCGCGAGGAATACGGCTCGCTCGAGGCAGGGGAGGAGGTTGAGGTCTCTGTTCGCCTCGCTGGTCGACTGATGCTCAAGCGAGATCAGGGACGTCTTACCTTCGGCCAGTTGCGTGATCGCAGTGGCGAGGTGCAGCTCTTCGTGTCGGCTGGCGTCATAGGCAAGGAAGAACTCGCAGCGTTCAACGATCTTGATCGCGGCGATTGGATTGGCGTGCGTGGAACCGTCATGGTCACCAAAAAGGGCGAGCTCTCCGTAAAGGTTGCGTCATTCGAGCTCCTCAGTAAGGCCCTGCGCCCACTGCCGGATAAGTGGAAGGGTCTCGCCGACGTTGATGCGAGATACCGCCAGCGTTATGTCGATCTAACAGTCAATTCTGATGCCCGTCGCGTATTTGAGATCCGCTTCGCGGCCGTGGATTCAATTCGGCGTGAACTCGCGTCACGTGGCTTCCTTGAAGTCGAGACACCACTGCTCCATTTGCAGCAAGGAGGGGCAACGGCCCGTCCCTTCATCACCCATTACAACGCGCTCAGCATGGACACCTACCTTCGGATCGCTCTTGAACTGCCGCTCAAACGACTACTCGTTGGGGGTTTGGAGCGGGTCTTCGAAATCGGTCGCGTCTTCCGGAATGAGGGTATTGACACCCGCCATAACCCTGAATTCACCATGCTTGAGGCGTACGAGGCATTCGCTGATTATTCCGAGATGATGGACCTCACCGAACTGCTTGTTTCGCAGGCAGCACTGGCCGCTACTGGTTCCATGGTGGTCACTGTCCGTGATGTCCAGATAGATCTCGCTCCCTCCTGGCGTCGTGTTTCGATGGTGGATCTCATCAGCGAAACGCTCGGGGTTGAGATCCATCCCTCAATGCCGATAGAGCAGGCGCGGAAGATTCTCGATGGACTCGGTCTCACCTATAAGCCCACTTGGGGTTCTGGCCGCTGCACTCATGAGGTGTATGACGAACTCGTCGAACACACAGTGATCGCGCCGACAATCGTGTTCGATCATCCGCGCGAAACCTCACCGCTGGCGAAACCTCACCGACACGACCACAGCTTGGTGGAGCGTTTCGAGGTCATCGTCGACGGACGCGAACTGGCAAACGCCTACAGCGAGCTCAATGACCCGGTTGAGCAGCTTGCGCGGTTCCGTGATGAGGCTGATCTCAAGGCGGCGGGCGATCCCGAAGCTGGTGATGTTGACCTCGACTACATACGGGCCTTGGAGTTCGCAATGCCTCCTGCTGGTGGACTCGGAATCGGAATCGACCGCCTGATCATGCTTCTCGCAGGAGTTGAAAGTATCCGGGAGGTCATTCTCTTCCCGACCCTGCGCCCCGAGGCTGGGCTGTCAGATGCTGACTTCCCTTCGGCCTGATCGCATGGATGTTCGTCTGAATTCCGGATCTCGCGGAAGATTCGACGTCGCCAGATGAGGCGAAAGAGGAGAAGGGCCCGGCTGCTGGGGCTACTCACCGCGTTTGGGGGCCTGCTCCTGATCATCTCAACCTTGCCGGTTTTTCGTCGTCGCTTTGAGCGAGTTACCAATGTCTTCACGCCGTTTGGGGTGGAGGTGGCGAGCAATGCCATTGCGCTCGCCGTCGGATTCGCGTTGCTCTATCTCGCTGGTCAACTTGTTCGACGTCGCCGACTCGCGTGGTTCGTGGCGGTTGTGTTGTTCGGCACCAGCGGAATCGTCAATATTTTACGAGTCCACCACGGATACGCGGCGATGTACTCGGTGTTGATGGTGGTACTTCTCGCTCTGAGTCGGGAGCAATTCACAGCGCCAGGAGACCCACCGACACTGTTCGAGTTCATCCGCTTCCTGCCGTGGTACGTGGTGGGAGTGTTTACCTACGGGCTCAGCGCTTTGTATCTCGAACGAGCCAGCATCTCGCCATCGCTCACCTTTGCTGGAGCGTTGGAAACTACTGCGCTCGGGGTATTCGGAATCGATGGGCCTTACGAATTCACTCGTCGCGGTTTCGAGTGGTTCTTCCCAACCTCGTTGCTCGTGATCGGTCTCGGCGGTTTGGCATGGGCGCTCTTTCTCCTCTTCCGCCCGATCGTGGCGAAGCCCGAGGAGGGAGCAACCTCATGGCATAACGCGATGACGATTCTCCGGACATATGGGCACGACTCGCTCGACCAATTCGCGCTCCGAGACGACAAACTCTTCTTCTTCGGGGCAGACGGGCAAGCCTTCATTGCCTACACGTACCTCGGGAGACATGCACTTGTTTCGGGCGATCCAATCGGTCGACCCGATTCGTGTGTTCGCGTGATCGATGAGTTCCTTGACATGTGCGCCGAACGAGCCTGGGGCGTGGCATTCCTCGCTGCTCGCGAACTGGACCGGCAGCTGTATCTCGACCGAGGGCTCCACACCCTCTATCTCGGCGATGAAGCCGTGGTTCACTGCAGGGGTTTCTCGCTCGAAGGGAAAAAGTGGAAGAGCATCCGACAGTCAAGCGGAAGAGTGGCCAGAACCTATCGATTCGTCTGGATTGCAGAAACTGACGCGAGTCCCGAACTCATTGCCGAACTCAACGAGATTTCCCGTCGCTGGAGGGGCAAGGCCCCTGAGCGCGGTTTCACAATGACGCTGAGCCAGGACATTGAAGGAACGAATCCAGAATTCCGACTTTGCATTGCTCTGGACGAGAACGACCGACCTGGGGGATTCCTGCGGGTTGTGCCGATCTATGGCGACAATCCGGGGTACACCCTCGATCTCATGCGCCGCGACCCAGAGACACCGAATGGCATGACCGAGTTTCTTCTCACCCGCACAATGATGCAGCTTGATCAGATGGGGCTTGACCGTCTTTCAATGAACTTCGCAGCTTGGGGTCGATTCTTTGAGGACGACGTTGAGTATTCGATTCCTCAGCGCATCGTGAAGGTCGGGCTCAACCTGCTCAGTCCCTTTTACCAAATTCGTTCACTGAAAGAGTTCAACCAACGTTTTCACCCGGATTGGATTCCCCGATGCATCGTCTACGACGATCTTCGATCACTGCCACGAGTTGCGTTGTTGTATTCGGGAGTTGAGGGGTTCCTGAACATTCCGATCGTTGGGAAGTTCTTGCTGCCCCGAACGGTTTCGGATCCTGGGCATCCGATCCACGAGGGCCTCTAGGGCATTCGTTATGTGCGAACGTTTTGTCAGTACGACGCCTGCGGCAACGCTTGCCAAATTCTTCGATGCTGAGCTGCCCGAGCAGAGCCTTCCTCCCGATCACAATGTTGCGCCGACCCGCGATGTGTACGTCGTTGGGCAGGGGAGTGCCGGCCGGCGCATCCGGGTGATGCATTGGGGTTTAGTTCCGCCATGGGCAACCGATGTGACCGGGGCCAGTCGCCTCATTAACGCTCGCTCTGAGACAGTTGCCGAGAAGCCGTCGTTTCGCTCTGCCTTTCGCCGTCGGCGCTGCATCATTCCCGTCGACGGCTTTTATGAATGGACAACCGTCCCGGGAGAACGACGCAAGCAGCCGATGTATATCCAGTCCGTCGATGGCCTCCCGTTGGCCTTCGCCGGTCTCCATGAATTTTGGCGACCACCAGGAGCGAGCGAGCAGGACGCAGGCCTATTTTCGTGTTGCATCATCACCTGCGCGGCGAATGAATTCATCAGTTCAATCCACGACCGGATGCCAGTGATTCTTGCCCGCGACTCATGGGATGCTTGGCTTGACCCGAACGCTCAATCCGGTGATCTCAGTTCCCTGCTCGTTCCCATGGAACTGGGACTGCTCAGGATGCATCCAGTCAGCACTGAAGTGAATTCAGCACGGAACAACGGTCAACACTTAACAGACGAGATCGAACCAACTGCACTCGGTGAGATTCCCGGACAGGGAAGGCTGCTTTAGTTCGACCCGTGAGTTCCGAGGGCGTCACGCAGCCGCTGTGCCACATCGTCGAGAACATCTCCCGCCACGGAAGCATCTGCGCGGCCAAAGTCGATATCAGATTCAGAGCGAATCGGCAGGACATGGAGATGGGTGTGGGGAACTTCCAGCCCGGCAATGATGAGTGCGATTCGTGCGGTTCCGAACGCCTCTTGTTGCGCGACTCCGATGAGGCGGGCCACCTGGCTGAGGTGGGCGATTGTCTCCGGGTCGAGATCTATCCAGTGATCAACCTCGGCGCGCGGGACCACGAGCGTATGGCCCTCGGTGACAGGAGCAATCGTGAGGAACGCAACGCAGATGTCGTCTCGGTAGACGAAGCGCCCCGGAAGCTCACCGTCAATAATTTTGGAGAAGATCGTGCTCATCGGGTTCAGATCGTAGAGTGCCATTCGTGGACATGTCGCCCAGCCACCCCGAACACCCCATCGAAGCGCCCGGACTCGACGTTCTCGACTCGCGTATTCTCACAGTCCCCAACCTCATCACCGCCGTTCGCCTCGCGTGTCTGCCGATCTTCGTCTGGCTGCTCCTCGTTGAGCACAACAGAGCTGCCGCTTCGGTGCTGCTCGGAGCCATCGGGGCAACTGACTGGGTTGACGGCTACATCGCACGGCGCTTCAACCAGACTTCAACGCTCGGCAAGATCCTCGATCCAGTCGCTGATCGACTCCTGTTCTTCACGGCACTCATTGCCATCCTCATTGATGGCTGCGCACCGGCCTGGGTGTGCTGGGCGGTTTTGGCCCGAGAGGTCGTCATCTCGGTTGCCACCCTCGTGCTTGCCGCCCTGGGTGCTCGTCGTATTGATGTCACCAGAGCCGGTAAAACCGGGACGTTCTTTTTGATGTTCGCATTCCCCGCCTTCGTCGCCGGTGCCAGCACCTTCTGGTGGGCACCTCTTGCGAATGATCTGGCCTGGTTGTTCCTCGTACCCGGCCTGCTGTGTTCCTATTGGGCAGCAGTGATGTACGTCCCCATCGGTCGACGAGCCCTGCAGGAAGGCCGAAGTGGGCGAACAGGGCGCTGAGAACCCCTCCCGGACGCTCTCTGTGGCTCGCATCGGGTGATCGGGTAGCGTTCGCAACATGCAGCTGCCTGATGATCTCCGCTACTCGACCGACCATGAATGGGTTCGACTCGAGGACGGTCGATTCCGCCTCGGGATCACCGATTACGCCCAAGACGCCCTCGGCGATGTTGTGTTCGTGGAGATCCCCGAAGTTGGATCCGAGTTCACCGCTTCGGCCAAGGTGAGCGAAGTTGAGTCAACCAAGTCCGTGTCAGATATCTATGCGCCTGTGGCGGGACGTGTTGTCGAAGTCAATGCGGAACTTGCGGATGCTCCTGAGCGGCTCAACGATGATCCGTACGGTGATGGGTGGATCTGCATCATTGAGCCTACGAACCCGTCTGATCTCGACTCGTTGCTCGATGTCGATTCATATCGGCGGTTGATCGAGGGTACGTGATGTCTGGGTCCGGTGAGGTTTTCTGCAACAACTGCGGTCACCGCAACTCACTCGGTTCGAGCTTCTGCTCGTCCTGCGGTGCGGTGCTTGAACGCGGCTCAACGGAGCACACGACAATCACCTTTCACCCGGTGACGCCTGTAGATCCGAACGAGCTCGATGTGTCCGCGCTCACCGACAACGTTGCCCCTGTTGCTGTGCTCGTGGTGCGTCAGGGTCCGAAAGCCGGCAGTCGGTATGCGATTGATTCGCCGTCGACAACTGTTGGACGCCACCCTGAGTCCGAGATCTTTCTCGATGACATCACGGTCTCGCGTCGCCACGCCCAGATTGTCCGAGAGGGCAACAGGTTCGAGGTTGTGGACACCGGTTCGCTCAATGGCACCTATGTCAATCGGGAACGGATTGAAAAGGTTGCACTGACAAGCGGCGATGAGATCCAAATCGGAAAGTTCAAGCTGGTGTTTGTGCAAGGGGAGGGGTGGGTGGCCCCGTGAACGGGGACCAGAGCCACCTGTCCATTGGTGAAGTTCTCGTGCTTCTGCAGGAGGACTTCCCGGACGTCACGATCTCGAAGATTCGTTTTCTAGAGGCACAGGGCCTACTTGACCCAGAGCGCACTCCGTCTGGCTACCGCAAGTTCCACGATGCCGATATCGAGCGCATTCGTTGGATCCTGTTGCAACAGCGCGACCACTTTCTGCCCCTCAAAGTCATCAAGGAACGACTCGCCTCTGGTGACCTCTCGTCTGACGTGCCTGAAGGCGTGCTCCCATTAGGCCGACGACATGGGGACGATTCTCCAGCCGTCACTCATCCTGCGGCGCACGAAGTCAGCCCAGCCGGTCGCGCACACGTTGTCGCCCAACTGATGGAAGCTCCTGAAGGAGTCAGCCACCGCAATCTCGAACTGATCGCCGAGGAGGACGAGCGTGGCCGCCATCCGGCAGTACATGTTGTCGGTGATCCAAGCCCGGAGTCTCCCCAAGCGGTTGGTCGGTCCTCTGGGGCACACTTCTCCCTCGAAGATCTCGCACGAGAAAGTGGACTCTCGATCCGGGAACTTGGCGATCTCGAGCGGTTCGGCCTCATCAGCACTCGGTCTCTAGGGCAGGTCACCTACTACGACGACGAAGCGCTTGTTGTGGCCCGACTCGCTGCAGGGTTTCACCGCCACGGCATCGAAACGCGTCATCTCAGGATGTTCAAGGTTGGCGCCGAGCGCGAGGCAGCATTATTCGAACAGCTCATCACGCCGCTACTACGAAAGCGCACCGCGGAGGCACGGGAACAGGCGGTGGGCATCCTTGAGGATCTCGCCGAGCTCGCCGACGACCTTCGAGCTTCGATGGTTCGAACAGTGCTGCGTGAGTACCTCGGCACGTCCTGACCCAGCGGTGGGCGTCCTTCTCAGCCGCCGATAGGGTGGGGGAGATGGTTGAGATGGAAGTGCTCTCGGTGCAGCTGGACAGTTCGGTGAACTCACCGGTGGTGGTTCTGCGCGAACTTGCGGGCGAATCTCGACTTCTTCCAATTCTCATCGGGCAGCCCGAGGCCCTCGCGATCAACTGGGCACTTGACGGCACACCGACGCCGCGCCCAATGACTCACGACCTCCTGCAAGACGTTATTGAGGATCTTGGAGCGCATCTTCAGCGCATCGTCATCACTCATGTGCACCAGGGAGTCTTTTACGCCGATCTCGTCATAAGTACCGAGTCGGGAGAGCGCATCGTTTCAGGGCGACCTTCGGACGCCATCGCGTTGGCAGTCAGAGTGCGCTGTTCGATCCACGTTGCCGACGATGTCTTAGAGGTCGCTGGAGTGCATCCAGACGAGACCCCTCAATCTCACGAAGAGGTCGAGGGTGGCGAGGACGTCGTCGAACAGTTCCGAGAGTTCATCGACTCGATCAACCCGGACGACTTCAATCCCGCTGGCTGAACGCCATCGGGGGCACTGTTGACCCCCTCGAACCGAGATCAGTACAGTTCTACCTCCAGCGCGGCCTCAGGCCGGTTGGCCGCAAGTCAGCCGACGCTGTCGAATTTCCGGTCGAAGGGTAACTGCATGACCTCACGTGAGAGTTCAGGGTTCAGTGGCGCACGCGCTGCAGAGATCGTCGGAATCACGTACCGGCAACTCGATTATTGGGCCCGCACCGATCTGGTGCGACCCACCCTTTCCGACGCGACCGGAAGCGGGAGCCGTCGTCGCTACTCGTATACCGATCTGCTCGAACTCCGCGTGATTAAGAGTCTGCTCGACGCAGGCATCCGTCTTGAAAGCGTGCGCGAGGTTTTCACCTACTTGCGTGACGATCTCGGTTCCGATGTTTCCTCTGCGAGTCTCGTAATCCAAGGTTCGTCATCTGTCCTGATTCGATCCGACGGAGAACTCATCGATCTGGTCAAGCGCGGGCAGGGCGTTCTGAATATTCTCCCGCTTGCCGGAGTGCGCGAGGAGATGGATGCACGGATTCGAGATCTTCGTCCTGCTGGTCCAACCATGAACCCGGTTGATCTTGCAGTTGGTGAGTAATCCAGTTCACTGCTTCGTGAATCTAACGGCGTGAACTATCTGTCATGACTAGGGTCACACCGTGACAGATCGACGATCACCCCTGGACGAAGTTCATCGTCTTGCAGGGGCAAAGATGGTGCCGTTCGGCGGATGGGAAATGCCCGTGTCCTATCCCGGCGGCACATTGGAGGAACATCGGGCCTGTCGTCATGACGCAGTGATGTTCGATGTCTCCCATCTGGGCACGGTTCGGGTCACCGGTCCAGGAGCGTTCGCTGTGCTCCAGAGAACCCTGACCAATGACCTCACGAAGATCGGGCCCGGGCGAGCGCAGTACACCCATTTGCTCGCCGAGGACGGCTCGGTGCTTGATGACATCATCGTGTGGTGGATCGATACAGAGCATTTTGATGTCATGCCGAATGCATCCAACACCGACCGGATCACTGGTGTTATTGCAACATCGGCCCAGGTCTCCGATGTTGGAGCTGTGGACGCTGTGGATGTCACCGCCGAGCGCGCCATCATTGCGGTGCAAGGACCTTTTGCGCGCGAGCGCGTCGCTGGGGTGGTCTCCGGGGCAGACCGAGTCGGTCGGTTCCGAGTTGAAACACTCGACTGGGACGGCGTCTCTGTAACCGTCGCCGGCACGGGATACACCGGCGAGGACGGCGTGGAAATTGCTGTGCCCGCAACCCGCTGCGTGGAACTCTGGAACGAGTTGGCATCCAACGCAATCCACCCTGCTGGACTCGGCGCCCGTGACACGCTTCGGCTCGAGGCCGGTCTGCCACTGCACGGCCATGAACTGGGGGAGGGGATTACCCCCCTGCAGGCTGATCTTGGCTGGGTAGTTTCCTGGACCAAAGGCGATTTCCCAGGTCGTGACTCACTCATTGCCGAGCGTGAGCGCGGCGTGAGCCGCCTGCTGAGAGGACTCGCTGTTGAAGGCCGGCGTCCTGCCCGTGATGGAGCAGTTGTTCTGCTTGATGGTTCGCCGATCGGCACCGTCACAAGCGGGAATTTTTCCCCGGAACTCGGGCACGCGATTGCTTTGGCCCTCGTGTATCCGAAAATTCCGGTCGGAACTCAGGTGGAGTTGGATGTGCGCGGTTCTCGACTCGATGCACGTGTGGTCGATCTTCCGTTCGTCTGATTGTCCTGCTGTCTAGGAAGATGCCGCGAATGCTTCGACCGGAGGACAGGAGCACATCACGTTGCGATCGCCATACGCTCCGTCAATTCTGCTGACCGGTGGCCAGTACTTCGAGCGATTCGGGCCGAACGGCCACGCTGCGATATCGCGAGAATAGGGATGGCTCCAATCATCTGTTGCGACGTCGGTTGCCGTGTGCGGTGCATTGTGAAGCGGGTTGTCCTCAGCGGGCCAGACTCCGGTTGACACCATGTCGATTTCCGCTCGTATGGCAAGCATGGCCTCGCAGAAACGATCGAGCTCTTCGAGGCTCTCACTCTCGGTGCTCTCCACCATGAGTGTGCCCGCCACTGGGAAGGACATGGTTGGGGCGTGAAATCCGTAGTCCATCAGTCGCTTCGCAACATCGTCCACGGTGACACCTGTATCACGAGTGATCGGCCTGAGGTCCAGGATGCATTCGTGGGCGACCAAGTCACTGCGGCCGGTGTACAGAATTGGATACGCATCGCTCAGCCGTTTTGCGATGTAGTTGGCATTCAAGATCGCAACAGAGGTGGCCCGCCGTAAACCGTCGGGGCCCATCATGGCGATGTAGGCCCATGGGATCGGGAGGATTCCCGCCGATCCGAATGGCGCCGACGACACCGGCCCGACGATCGGGCCGAGACCGTCATCCGAACGACGGACAGGTCCTGAGGTGGCGATGATTGGATGGGTGGGAAGGAACGGTGCCAGATGTGACCGCACCGCAACAGGACCCACACCGGGGCCACCGCCACCGTGCGGGATGCAGAACGTCTTGTGGAGGTTGAGATGGCTGACGTCAGCTCCGAAGCGGCCGGGACGAGCGACCCCGACAAGCGCATTGAGGTTGGCTCCATCGAGATACACCTGTCCACCCGCTGCGTGGACTGCATCGCAGATCTCTCCGATTGCCTCCTCGAAAACTCCATGAGTCGAGGGATAGGTGATCATGAGCGCTGCCAGTTGGTCGCGGTGTTCCTCGATGCGCCGCTGAAGGTCATCAAGATCAACGTTTCCGTTGCCGTCACAGCCGACGACAACAACTTCCATGCCGACCATGGCAGCACTAGCGGCATTGGTGCCGTGAGCAGAGGCAGGAATGAGGCAGACCTTTCGGTGCTCGGCTCCGGTGCTGCGATGCCAGGCTCGAATTGCGAGAAGTCCGGCGAATTCTCCCTGCGATCCAGCATTGGGCTGGAGCGAGACTGCGTCGTATCCGGTGATCTCGGCCAACCACATTTCAAGATCGGCGATCAGGCGCCGGTAACCCTCAGAGTCGCTGGGCGATGTGAATGGATGCATCTCGGCGAATCCGGGCCAAGTGATTGGTTCCATCTCGGCAGCAGCATTGAGCTTCATGGTGCACGAGCCAAGCGGAATCATCGTGCGATCCAGGGCGAGATCGAGATCAGCAAGTCGACGCAGATAGCGGACCATGTCGGTCTCACTGCGATAGCGGGTGAATTGTGGATGATCGAGGAATGCCGAAGTGCGTTGCATGGAGTCAGGGACGCCGTTGGAATCCGGGTTCGGATCCACGGTTGTTTCGGACGCACCGAATGCGGCAAGGACACGTTCGATGTGTTCGATGGTTGTTGTCTCGTCCAGCGTGATGCACACATGTGATGCATCGCTCTCGAACAGATCGATACCCAGCTCGCGGGCTCGGGCAACGACAGAAGCGGCTCGGTTGGGAACCTGGGCAGTGAGAGTGTCAAAGAATTCTTCGTGCTCAATCTCGATACCGCTTGTCCGAAGCGCTTCAGCGAGCGCTGAACTCAAGGATGCAACGCGACGGGCAATGGCACGGAGACCGTCGGGCCCATGCCAACATGCATACAACGCCGCCATGACCGCAAGAAGAACCTGTGCAGTGCAGATATTGGAGGTCGCCTTCTCCCGACGGATGTGCTGCTCACGTGTTTGGAGTGTGAGCCGATGTGCAGGCCGCCCAGCAGCATCGATTGAGACGCCCACCAGGCGTCCGGGCAGAACGCGGCGATGAGCATCTCTGGTTGCGAGGAATCCAGCACTTGGACCGCCGAATCCGAGAGGGACGCCGAAACGCTGGGAGGATCCAACAACAACGTCGGCTCCCAATTCGCCTGGCGGAGTGATGAGTGTGCATGCCAGCAGGTCGGTGGCGACAACAGCGAGCGCTCCCGAGGCATGAGCAGACTCAATCATGGGGGAGAGGTCGCGTAGTTGTCCGCCCGATCCGGGATGGGAGAACAGAACGCCGAAAGTTCCCTCAGGTAGCGCAAGAAGATCTGACGTGATGTGGAGACGAATGTCGAGCGGTTCGGCTCGAGTGGCAAGCACCCCAAGGGTTTGGGGGTGAGTGTCGGCGTCGACGACGAAGACATCGCCTGCCTTGGGATTGGAGCGCAGCGCCAGTGTCATCGCCTCGGCCGCTGCGGTGGATTCATCAAGCATTGACGCATTTGCGATGTCCATGCCGGTCAAGTCGCACACCATGGTCTGGAACGCCAGCAGCAGTTCAAGACGGCCTTGGGAAATCTCGGGCTGGTATGGGGTGTACGCGGTGTACCAAGCGGGATTCTCCAACACGTTTCGCCGAAGTACAGCGGGCGTAATTGTGTTGAAGTACCCCTTGCCGATCATGGGGACGCGGCGTGTGTTCTGTTCAGCAAGCGCGGCGAGCGCCGTCAGCACTGTCGTCTCATCGGCGGCCGGTGGAAGCTCCAGCTCGCGTTCCTGACGGATCGACGGTGGAACGATTGCGTCAAGGAGTTCATCGAGGGATCCGATGCCGATCTCCTGAAGCATGAAACCAATCTCATGATCGTCGGGCCCGATATGACGGTCGACAAAACGATGCTGCGAATTCCCAGAAGCGGCTGCTGAAGTCATGGCGGTCTCCGATGAGTGCGGGTCGCGCGCCGATGTGGCGCGCTTCGGTCAATGACCCCGCTCTGTCGTGGGACCTGAGAGTTTCACCGGGAACTCCGACCTCGATGCTGTCGGACTGCAGTCTCGATTTTCCCCGTCGGTGAGCCGACACCGGACGACAAGGTCCAAGTTCGGCTGCTCTCCAGAGTTGCCTACTTCTGCGGTACCTGTGCCTGAGAGTTTCCCGGGGGGTTGCTCCTTCGGCGCCGACTCGGGTCGATCTCTCCCGCAGAGGATTGCTGGCTTCAGTTGTGTTGTGAACCTACTCCAACAGCTCTGGTTCGTCGCGCAGGATCACGCTATGGAGTGGCTGGAAGGAGAACCAACCGGCGAAATGGCTCCCGACCTGCTCACGAGTGAGTCGGGCGGCAGCGTCATCAATATGGATCGGTTCACCAGCAGCCATCGCCAGCAGCTGGGCCTGACAGGTCCGCTCCATCGTGATGTACCACCAGGCCGCTTCATCCACGGAATGTCCCACAGTAAGGAGGCCGTGGTTACGAAGAATGGCGGCCTTGTGCTCACCGAGACCATCAGCGATACGACGCCCCTCAGAGGTGTCAAGAACAACACCGGTGAAGTCATCGAAGAGCACATGATCTTCGAAGAACGCACAGGAATCCTGGGTGATTGGGTCGAGCAGGCGTCCGAGAGAGGAGAACGCCTTGCCGTAAACCGAATGCGTGTGTGCCGCAGCGACCACATCGGGCCGGGCAGCATGAACCTGCGAGTGGATGGCAAAGGCCGCCTGGTTGATTGCGTAATCGCCAACCACGATGACTCCATCGTGGTCGACGCAAACCAGGTCAGACACAGTGATCAACCTGAAGTCAACACCGAAGGGGTTCAGCCAAAAGCGATCGGGGAACTCGGGGTCACGAACGGTGATGTGTCCGGCTACCCCTTCGCCGAATCCAAAGCGCCCGAAGAGCCTGAATGCTGCAGCGAGACGCTGCTTACGGTGCAGTCGTTCCGATTCAACATTGTCGAACTCGGGGAACTCATAGGGGATGGGCTTGGCTCTTCCGGCGATGAGTGTGGAGTCGGGTTCCTGCATGAGTTCCGGCATGTCGCTCCTCGGGTATCGACCGACTCGGTCCTGTCAGCCGGTGAAATCAGTGTAGGAGTTATGACCGGTTCGTGGCGTTGCGCATCATCCTTGTTACGCCCATCACCATGTGGTTCACTTGGCGATAGCAAAGCGTCTGGTGAGGGGAAGTCCGGTGTGAACCCGGCGCTGTCCCGCAACCGTGTGTCAAGTGAGGGGAGTGGGTACACCACCTAGCCCTGAACGAGACGAGTCGGATCACCGAACCAGTCGCTCAGACTCATCACCACCGCCGTGGAGAGCGGTGCCGAGTCCGAGAACTTCCTCCGGCACACGTGTCTTTGTCGGACGACGATCGCGGTCGGTGCTGTCTCCGAACGGTCCAAAAGGAAGCAGACCGCCATGACCGCTGCACCATCTCGCTGCACCACACGCACAACTCGGAGATTCGCTGCGATCGCGATGACGATCGCAAGTTTGCTTCTTTTCGTGTTGGCCACGCCCTCGAGTGCCGGCGTAACGACCTCTGGATGGCTGGCGGCGAAAGTCGCGGGGGATGGCTCGGTTCTTGACCCCTATGGCACCGACCCGTCGATTGATTGGACCGTGAACGTTGCCTTGGCGCTGGCGAGCGAGGGTGATCAGCCTGCTGCTTTGGCCGATGCCCTTGGGTTCATCTCGACTCATGCTGAGGAGTACATAGCCAGCGGCACCTCCGATGTCGCCGGACATCTCTCGTGGCTGATTCTCCTTGCTGTTGCAACCGGGGAAGACCCGTCCTCATTCGGCTCCAGCCATATCGATCTCTTGGCCCGCCTGGGCTCGCGTTTTTCGGCTTCGGAGACCGGCCTGTACGGCACAGTCGACGATTACACGCCGGTCACGAACCAGTCACTGGCGATCCTCGCCCTGGTCGGCTCGCAGACTGCGATTGACCCAGCGGCGATGTCCTGGTTGATGTCACAGCAATGCTCGGGCCCGACTGGTCAACAAGGGGCGTGGCAGGGTTACCGCGCTGCTGTGACTCCAGGAACCCTTGCCGACTGCTTGGCAACCAACTCCGCCGAGTACAACCGGCCCGATGCCGCGAGCACCGCATACGCGATCATGGCGTTGGCTGCAGTTCGCGGCAGTGGTGTCGTTATTTCTGGACTGGATGACGCAATCGACGCAGGGGTGGCGTGGCTGCACTCCATGCAGGCGGTGAGCGGTACCGCCGCTGGTGGGTTCGGTCAATACGTTGGCGACCCGGCAGATCCAAATTCGACGGCGTTGGCGATCCTTGCGCTACGAGCCGCCGGGGTGGCCCCGCGGAGCTGGACTGTGAGGGCCGCAGACCCAGTGGCATCGCTCGAGGCTTGGGTGATCGCCAGCGGTCCAGACGCTGGCGGGTTCTCCTCGCCCTACAGCGCCGGATCGGGAGACCTCTTCGCCACGTTCCAAGGAGCGTGGGGGATTGCTGAGCGTCCGTTCCCCTTTGCACCTCTGGTGGAGTACCACACACAGCCGCAGCCTCCATCACGTGATCAGGTTGGCGACCTTGTGGCACCTGCCTACACAGGCTGAACCTCAGGCGAGATCCACCTGTTGACAGTCAGTGGCCGTATTATCGTCACATGACGGAATTACGGCAGGGTGGTGAGGACCAAGAAATTCGTTGCCGCTGGTGCGGACGCCGAGTGGATCGGCTGCCGGGCCGAGGGCGTCCCCGTGAGTTCTGTCGAGACGGATGTCGCCAGCAGGCGTATCTCGCCCGGAAGCTCGCGCAGTCCCATGGGCTTGGCGACGACGATCTTGTCGTGTCAAGGACAACGCTGGAGGAGTTCCAGAGCCGTCTGTACTGCCTGCAGGCGGCGCTGGAGGACATCGGTAGAGATCTGGAGCGCTCGGCCGAACCAGCAGACATTGCCGAAGCGTTGGCCTGGTTGCGTGAGAACGCTGAGCCCGTCGCTGCTCTGTGGATCGAACCGAGGACTTCTCGATAACCAGAACAGGCTTCAGGCCAGCAGGCATCACCGGCGGCGGCTGTCGGCCAAAGTGCTCGCCCCAGACTCGATCCATAACTTTACATAACGAGGATTATCGGCGACAGAATCGGCCATTCCGGTATGGTGACAGGTGCTCAGGTCGGTGCATCAACTTCAACAGACAGGTCTCCCCCGAGATGCCCGGTGTCGTTGAAACGCCGAACCAGCCATCGGTCGCCGATAATCACAAGGTGGCTGATCGATGCGTTGTCGGCTGAGGCAAAGGCGAGAGTGCGAGATCCAGTGGCTTCGGCGAGGACTGCGCCGATCGCTCCCCCATGACTGACCACGACGACGCGCTGGTCGGGATGCTGCGTGTGGATCCGCTCGATGCCACGTCGAACGCGCGTTCGCAGGGCGGTTGACGTCTCGCTGCCCGGGAGCGCACTCCAATCCTGTGTGCGTTCCATCTCGAGGAAGGCGGGATGACGTTCAACGGCCATCTTCCGGTAGAGGCCTCCCTCCCACTCCCCGAGATGAACCTCGCGAAGATCAGGTTCCACCGACGGTGTGAGCCCAAGTGCTTCAGCGAGCGGAGCAATGGTCTGATGTGTGCGCCGAAGCGTCGTGACGTAGATCGCATCGATCGGCTCGGAACGAAGCCGAGTGGCGATTCGTTTGGCCTGCGCGTGCCCGTGATCGGAAAGCGGTGGATCTCCTTGCCCATCGACAAGGTCGAACAACTCCCCATCCACGAACGAGGCCGACTGTCCGTGGCGGACCAGCAGAATCTCGGTTGCTCCCGCGGGCGCCGTGAACGGCCGTTGGCCAAAATCGGCGGCGTTTCGAGACGTCATCGGCTCACGCTCCCGACAATGACCTGCCTTCGTGATGCCGACAAAGCGTTCCCCCGAGCACGAATCGAACAAGGGCGAACGTAGCAGCCCACCCCGCCAGTGGCGCCTCGTTCGCCCACCCCCACTGCTACGGGTTAGCGTTGCCACCCTATGTCTCGCCGGATTGAAATCGAACTCACAAGCACACGACCCGATGGGTCTTGGACCTGGAGGGCCGCAGGGGCGAAGCTCCCGAAGGGGGATCTCTCCGGCTCGTTGCTCTTCGAGGGCGCGAAGCCCGGCGACGTCGTGAAAGCCGACGCGGACTTCATGCTTGACGGCATCGAGATCATCGCAGTTCTGGCCCCGAAGGGTGCCCGACGTGAACCGGAGCGCATCGAGGTCGTCGGAACTCCGCGCAAAGACGATGACCAACTGGTGACAACCACGCTTGCTCCGAAGCAGAAGCGTGAGGACCGAGGCGATCGCCGTCCGCGTCGCGATGGCGACTCCGCGGGTCGCCCTCGCCGTGATGGTGATTCTCGGCCCCCTCGTGCACCTCGTCCCCGCGTCGAAGAGGAAGCCGCTGGCGGCGAGCGCGGGGCTGGCCGCTCCGAGCGTCCAGCACGCCCTGCGCGTCCAGCGCGTCCCGCGCCCGAGCCCAAGGCGAAGCCGAAGCGTCTCCGTGCTGGCCGCGTGCATCGTGATGCGGTTCTCGCAACGCTGCCCGATGAGCACAAGCCCATCGCTGATCAACTTCTCCGCGGTGGCATTCCCGCCGTGCGTGCGGCGCTGGAAAAGCAGAACGAAACCAACCGAGCCGACGGTCGTCCCGAAATCAACCCCGCTCCCCTGCTCGCTCTTGCAGAGCAGATCCAACCTGCACTTCGCGTGGCTGACTGGCGTGACAAGGCTGAGGCCGCGCTTGCTGGCGCCGGAGAACTCGATTTACGAGATCTCCGTTCAGTGGTGGTCGCTGCCGACGATGCGGCACGCGATGAGGAGACCAGAGAACTCGCCACACAACTGCGGGCTGCTGTTGCGGCACGCGTCGAAGCAGAGCATGCCGCGTGGATTACCGAAGTCACAGAAACCCTGGCTGCAGGCCGCACAGTGCGGGCCCTTCGTGTGAGTTCACGACCACCCAAGGCCGGTGCACCATTCCCGGCAGAGCTGGGCAGCCGTCTTGCCGCAGCCGCCAGCGCTGCGCTCACCACCGACACCGCATCGGACCGCTATGCAACCGTCCTTGATGCTCTTGCCTTCTCGCCAGTGCGTTCCCAGGTCACGCCGATAGGTATTCCAACCGAGCCAACAGACGCACTGCGGACTGCCGTGACCAAACTCGCCTCTCGGCTTCCAGCCATCGCTGCGTTATTTGGCATCGAGGCTCCAACTGCTGGCCGCTCAGGGAAGGGCAAGGGTCGTCCGGCATCCAAGCCGCTCCCCCCGAAGCCGGCTGTCACCACATCGACCAGCGAGGCCGTGCCAGCCGAGAGCGCTGGGCAAACCGTGGTTCTGGATGCCGTTGTTACAGATGCCGTTGATGTCGAGGTCTCCGAGTCCATAACGATTGTGTCCGATGGTGAGACCACTGTCGTCGTCGACGTGACCGACGTTGAAATCACCGAGGTGACCGAGATCATCACTGAGGATTCCGACGTCGTCGTGATCGACGTGATTGAAATCGAGACTGTCGAGACCACAATCATCGAAGCTGATGGAGCGGAAATAACTGTTTCGGAGACTCAGAGCTCGGAAATCGTCGAGGTCATTGAGCTGGGCGATACGGAAGCGTCAGCCTCCGAGTAGCTCAAGCAGGTCGAGTGGCGAGGTCAATACGACATCGCCGCTGCGACGCGTTGCCCTGGGATTCCATCCCGCCAGCACGAACTCCACACCGGCCGCCTGCGCGCAGTGCCGGTCATGATCGGTATCGCCGAGGAAGACAACCTGCGAAGGATTCAACTCGAGTGCGTCGAGCACCGGCTTGAGACGTTTCGCGCCATCAAACATGTCGGCAAACATCGCCACCGTGGGCTGCCAACCAAGACGGTCAAGCTCCGCAGTTGCTGAAACGGGATGCTTATTCGAGCAAATCGCCCAAGTATCCAAGTGCGTCATCAGTTCCGCCACACCGGGGAATGGCTGGGCTGCGCTGATGTCATAGGCCTCCACGTACTGATCGAGCGAGATACCAAGACGCTGGCACTCCTGCGAAATCACATGACCAAAACTGATCGCGGAGCGCTCGACTCCAAGCGCGAGAAACGCACCGACCAGAGCGGCGTCGGAGTCGATGAGGGTTCCGTCAAGGTCACAAATAGCGGTGCGGGAAGAGAACACCTCGGGAACCTACCAAAGGGCTGCGAGGGCCTTTCACCGTCCCCTCAACGGGAATGATCAGACTGGCTAAGGTTTGGAGATGGTTGACTACGAACTCAAAGGCCATGTGGCCGTCATTACCCTGAACCGCCCGGAAGCCCGCAACGCCATCAACGGCGAAGTTGCGCTGGCTATGGAAGCAGCCCTCGACCAGATGGAAGCTGATCCCGAGGTTTGGATCGGCGTGCTGGCCGCAAACGGACCCGTATTTTGCGCAGGCGCAGATCTGAAAGCGATCAATGCTGGGAAGGCCGGTGAATTGGCCACCAAAAAAGGCGGATTCGGTGGTTTCACCACCTACCAGCGTCGCAAGCCCGTCATCGCTGCTGTCGATGGCTTGGCAACTGCCGGTGGATGCGAAATCGCTCTTGCCTGCGACATGATTGTCGCGTCGAGGGAAGCTGCGTTCGGTCTCGCTGAGGTCAAGCGCAACCTGGTCGCTGGCGCCGGCGGCCTGTACCGACTGCCGAAGGTCATCGGGAAGAACGTCGCCCTCGAGGTTGCACTCACCGGCGAGCCGCTCACCGCAGAGCGTGCCTACAGCCTTGGGTTAGTCAATCAGGTTGTCGAGCCCGGTGATGCACTCATCCGCGCAGTTGAATTGGCAGAGAAGATCGCTGCAAACGCGCCCCTCGCTGTGTGGGAAAGCCGTTCGCTCGTCATCGCCGCCGACTGGGAAGATGAAGCCACGCTTCAGAAGATCACTGGCGAAGCGTTCGCCCGAGTTCTCGCTTCCGAAGACACCTCCGAAGGCCTCAACGCCTTCATTGAGAAGCGTGCCCCGCAGTGGAAGGGCCGCTGAGGCTCTCTCAGAGATCCTTGCTGACCGTCAGCAATCTGGCGGTCAAGCCGAACCCCTCAAAGAAGTTCTTTGCATCTCGGGTACCGGGCAGCACTGCTGCGTCGATCGCGAATGCTCCATGGGCTCGGGCCCATTCGATGCACGAGTCCATCATTGCTTCGCCGACACCGACATGGCGTGCCCCTTCGAGCGTGAACAGGTCAGTGACGCGCACAAATGGACGGCCATCAGACGCGATGACGAGCTCGCAGACCGCGTAGCCCACGATTGCGCCTTCGTACTCCCCCACGACCACAGACTTCGCATCATCGTCGAGCTCGAGTTTGAGTTTCTCCTCGATCGGTTCGATGCGCGCTGCAGTGACAGACCACATGGCACCACCGCGCTGTGGTTGAAGTTCGACAATGCAATGGCGGACCAGCTCAGCAATCTGGTCGAGCTCATTCGCCGCAGCGGTTCTTGCTCTCCAAGGATCACTCATCGGGATGAGAGTTGCGCCAACCGATTCAGAATGGTCTTCCGGGATCTCCCGGAACGTTCATGGGCCTCGATGGCTGCCCTCTGGGCCGGTTTGAGCCCATCGAGCAGTGGAATGATCTCGGCGGCCTTGAGGCTGTCGTACTTCGCAATTGGAAGGCGTCCTGAAGTTCCGCCCCGAGGCGTAGGCGTGGTCACGGAGGCTGGCGATGGTGATGATGCCGGTGCGTGCCCTGAAGCGGCTTGGCTGGCGCTGGTAGCCGTCCCAGTCCTGTCCATGACGCTCGAGAAGACCCCGAGGATCGCTTGAGCGGCTTGCTCCAGGGTGCGCTGGGTCTCTTCAGCTCTACCTTGGGCCTTTTGACTGCCCGCACGCACAGCGAACTCTCCGATGGTCTTGGCCATCGCTGCTTGAGAGCGGCCACGCTCGATCAGGCCGGGCAGAAGGTCATCGAGCTGGGTCACTAGACCAAGCGGGGCGTAGAGCAGAAGATCCAGAAGTGCCTCAACCGGCTCTCGTGTCGTGTCACCTTCAGCCATTTTCGCCCCTCTTACTTCGCTGGCTTCTTCGCTGGAGCCTTCTTGGCGGGAGCTGCCTTCTTCGTTACCGCGGCTGACTTCGCAGGAGCCTTCTTGGCTGCGGCAGCCTTCTTGACCGGTGCGGCCTTCTTGGCAGGAGCGGCCTTCTTGGCGGGAGCGGCCTTCTTGGCGGGAGCTGCCGGCTTCGCCGGAGCCTTCTTGGCTGCGGCAACCTTCTTCGCAGGCGGAGGCGCTGTCTCGAGATAGGTAATTGCCGGACATTCAGCTTCGCCAACCGGACAATGCATTGCGCCCTCAGGACCGAACTGGCCGCGATTCACGAGCAGGAAGCAGCCGGTACAGGTGAATTCATTGGCCTTCTTCGGCGTGACACCTTCGGCGATATCGCCAGAAGAACGAGGCTCCGGAACAACTTCCTCATCCTCTTCGTCCTCATCGTCAGCGGCTGCGATGCGATCCTTCAGAATCGCATCAAGATCGGCTTCGACGTCATCGGGGTCGATCTCATCCTCATCCTCTTCCTCGTCTTCGCGCTTTGGTCGGGCGGGAAGGGAGGAGTCCTCCTCGGCATCGTCTTCGTCGACAAGGGGCACGTCCGCGATGTCTTCGTCAAGCACATCGCCTTCGTCGAGAACATCCTCGAGGTCATCAACGAGAATGTCCTCTCCCTCGAGATCAATCTCGACCTCGATTCCCTCTTCGAAATCCTCTTCGTCGATCGGTGCGTCAGCCATGGGTTCCTTGCAGTGGTGCGGGTGATCGACCAGCGGATGCGGAAGTCGACGGGCGGATCATAGGCACGAATCCGGGCACCAGCGCCAACATGGACCGCCGAGATTTACGTCACCCTCGAGACAGGTTCAGGAGCTGAGCCGTTTGCTTTCGGCCCGACGCTCCGCTTGGAGGCGCTCTAACTCGGGTTCTGAACTGTGATCAACGAACTTCATCATCTCTGCGATGGCCCCATGACCAGCCTGTTCAGCGATAAGGCGGTGCATCTCCTGGCCCACCAGTCGATACGCAGGATGACCCTGTGGGGTGGTGCGCAACTCGATGAGATGCATCGCCTCACGAGCATTCATGTCCATTGAGAACCGAACCTTGTACGCCAACGCGACTGCGTAGGGCGCCTGATCAGGGAACTGGGCCAGCATCGCGTCATGAAGCGATGCAGAGCGGGCCATGGCCTCGTCGAATCGGCCGCCGACACCTGCCTCGTCAACTGCTTCGGGCTTGGTGTACCCGTGCAGCGGCGAGAGTCTCTGCCAGTCGATGGTGAGCATTCGATGGCGCTGAAGGTCGCGAAATGCCCCGTAATCGGCAAGCACATCAAATCTGTAGCCGGGTCGTTCAAGAGCGCGACCTGGCTTATGACGTCGGTTGGCTCGCTCGCCTTCGTACGCAACCAGAACTGCCAGACGCTCCTCGGTGGTCATCCGCCGCACCTGCTCTTCGATCTGTGCCTCGGGGATCGACAGATGCGGGTACAGCGCGCTGGCAACGAGCTTGATCTCAGCGTCGGGATCGAAGTCAACAAGGGTGACGACAGGTGCAGGATCGATCGGAGTCCCTGCTGGAAAGAGACGCCCTGCGATGTCGTCCATCGCGTGTCGACTTCCCTCGAAGTACTCACTCCAAGCCACGCCGCGCTGATCAAGATCGACACGCTTCAGGAACGATGGGATGACCTTGCGTAACTCTGAAAGCATCAGATCGGCGTACGAACGAGCTTCAGGCAGCGGATGAGCCCGCATGCGCAGGAGTAGCTGTTCGTAACCCTGTCCGGTTCCGTAGATGCCCACGTTGGAGAGCGACGCCGCCGGAAGAAGGCCACGGATCGAGTCGAAGGCCTTGGCCCTGATCGCTTGGCGATAGACGAAATCGCTGTCACCCGAATCCTTGGGAATAGTGGCCCGGAAATGGTCGACGACAAGCGGGAGCATTTCCGCGTAGGTGTCGAACATTCGATCCATTTCACCCACGTAGCGAGTGCCGAGGGTTGACTGGAGCACCTCGGGAGGACGGTGGAACCGATAGCGCCCGCCAATGCGAGCGTCATAGGCGATGTACCGGGTGGACTGCTCGAGATACGCCATGAGCCGACCCCACTCCAGGACCTTCGTCAGGAGGTTTGACGCCTGCTCACAGGCCAGATGGACGCCGCCGAGCTGAGCCACTGAATCATCGCCGTACTCGAAGAAGACTTTGTCGTAGAGCTCCTCGGCACGACGGAGGCCCACAGTGGCATCGATCCCAGCATCACCCGAAATGTCGAGCTCGCCGACGAACTCATCGAGGAACAGGCGTCGGAGGCTCTTCGGTGAACGCGAGTACCGAGCGAACAGTGCCCCTTTGACAACCTCTGGGAGATTCACGAGGGCAAACACTGGGCCGTAGAGATTGGTGAAATAGCGACGGAGGATGTCGGCCTCTTCGGCGTTGAATTCCTCTGCTACATACACACTCACGATCGGCGAGCGTACGGGTTGTTCCGGGGTTCCTCGCGGATAGTCACGAAAGGCGTCCTTCTCAGGATTCCTGGAATGCGGACTTCATCCGATCAACCTCACCAGAGGAGGCCCAAAGATCAGCGATAGTCATCGCCATTGCCTTGGCACCGTCGATCACGGCAAGATCCCCGGGTTCGGAACCGGCATGAATCGCAAACTCTGGAGTGTGAATTCCAACTCCCTTCGGTGCTGCGGCGATCATTGGATGGATGCTGGGCACGACATGGCTCACATTTCCCATGTCTGTGGAGCCGACAACAGCAGTCGTCGAATCTGGGCGGAGCACCGTTCGGCCGAGTCGAGCGGCATTGGCGCTGTAAAGGCCGGACAGGACCGGATTGTCCATGAGATCGGCGTAGACCGGATCTCGCCACGTGATCGAGACCTCGCAGCCAGCAGCAAGTGCTCCGGCCTCCAGCGCAGCAACCACCCTGGGCTTGAGACGTTCGAGACCTTCGAGAGTTCCCGATCGGACGTACCAGTTCATCGCCGCGCTCGAGGGAACGATGTTGGGCCGCTCTCCCCCATTCGTGAAGATCCCGTGGATCCGCTCCTGAGGGCCGATGTGTTGGCGAAGGGCGGCGATATTCATGTATCCGAGGACGGCGGCGTCCAGTGCATTGCGACCCTGCCAGGGGTGGGCTGCAGCATGAGCGGCCTCACCGGTGTAAACGACATCGAGTCCATGGAATGCGATGGCATCCATGGTCACCAGATCGGAATCTGCCGGATGAACCATCATGGCGGCGTCGATCTCGGAAAGAGCTCCTCGCTCGATCATGAACACCTTTCCGCCACCGCCCTCTTCGGCAGGGCTTCCAAGGAGCGTGACTCGTCCACCACCCACCTCTGCGAATGCGGCGGCCGCGAGGCCAGCTCCAAGACCAGCCGCGGCGATGATGTTGTGCCCGCATGCATGACCAAGACCGGGAAGTGCGTCGTACTCAAGAAGTACCGCGATGTCAGGACCACTGCGACCGGCTCGCGATCGGAAGGCAGTGGAAAGGTTGAAGGCGTGACGCTCTACCGTGAGGCCGGCCTGCTCGATCTGATCGCACAGCAGATCGTGGGCATGGACCTCTTCGAATTTCTCTTCGGGATGCGCATGGATCGAACGTGATACCGCGAGAAGTTCTTCGGCATGACCGTCAATATGCGCACACATCGACGACTTGAGCGTTTCAAGATCCATACTTCGTCACGCTAGCGGGATGCGCCCTCACGGAGCTCAGATGTAGACCGTGAGCGCATCAGGTTCGACTCGCAGACTCGCCTGTGCGCAGCGCAGGACCCGCTGCCCGTCAAGATAGAGGGTGACCGTCCGGTCGCTCTGGAAGATCTCCGTTCGTGTGCGGCGAATGGAGAGATCCGGGTGCGGGAGGTGGGTTCCAGAGCGGGCTCGGCGTCGTGCCTCGAGTCGCTGGGCCAACCGAAGCTTGCCCGAGGTGATGTCGAGGCGACCATCTGCGGGATGGGACCGGGGGCCGAGATCTAGAGGGCCACACCATTGGGCATTCATTGCCACAAGAAATGGTCCTCTCCATGCCCGGGAACGCAACACAGCGTGGGCGACAAAGACATACTCGGCGCCATCGACTTCGACCACGCCCAAATCGACTGGAAATCTGACCGATGGACGCGAGGAATTCGAGTCGGGGCTCAATGTCGTGAGGCCACCAAGCGTTCTGTAGAGGTCGCCGCCCCGCAGTAGCAGCGCTGGAAGAGCAACACCCTGGCGTCGCGCAGCGCTCAGGACATCTGCAGCGGCTCCATCGGAATTGACCTCGACTGCGCCAGGTGGCGCATCAGCCAAGACTCCATAGGGCGAACCCGGCGAGATCACGTTGGCTCCGGTCCCTCTGACGTAGACCGATTCAAGTCCTCGGCGGCGGGAGAAGACGCAGCGACGACCCCGCGGAAGAGGCTTTCGGCAGCTATCCGTGCAGTGCGAGCAGTTTGGGGATCGCGCGCGGAATCGCCGATCTGGCGAAGTAGATCAATGAGTTGCTTCATCGTTCGCACGAAGTCGCCACCGGAGATTTCATCCTCACTCAGGATGCGCTCGAGGTCCTCACCGCTGGCCCATGCGTGAGCGATCGGGAGAAATTTCATGTCGGGCCGCCGTGTGGTCGGCAACCCGAGCATCCGCTCAGAGTTCTCGAGATCGACTGAGATCCGCTCAATCGCCGACGCACGCTGGGCGATCGCGGTCGACGGGAACCACTCTCGAATATCGGGAGCGGAATTGCGGTGTTCATAAATGAACCCCGAGACGAGTCCGGCGAGAGTGGGCGCATCGAGTCCGTCGAGGAGTCCAGCCGAGAGAACTTCGGCAATAAGCAGATCGCATTCGTGAAAAATGCTGACGAGCATCTCCCCTGTCTCGCTGAGTGCCCAGCCGTCGAGATGACCCCACTGCTCAAGGACTTGCAGGACTCGATCAAAGATTTCCACGAGAGACTCGTTGCGAGCCCGTATTCGTTCCTCGCTGGTGCGGATTTCTTCAGCGAGCCGCTGAGCTCGCCGCAGCGCGCGCAGGTGCGCGTCACGGTCGGGGCAGCCGTGCACCGGATGTGAGTCGGCCCCATCGCTGGGCGCGGACTTCGGCCTGCGGCTCCGCTTGCCGGAATCGACCCTCTGCAGTGCAGCGACGACCTGCTTCTGGAACGAGGTCTTCGATGGAGCGAAAGGCGCTGGAAGCGAGATCGTGGCGACAACCTCGGGTGGCTCTGAGAGGTCAGCGGCTCCGATGGTGAGCATGCGTCGACGGGTCGTGATGACCTTCAATCGAGTTGAACCACCTCGACGTTGCGAGACAGACAGAACTGCAACTCGTTCAGAGTCGTCGTCGACGAGGAGGATGTCGCCGGGCTTTGTTCTGGCCAGCGCAGCCTCAATCGCGTTCGATGGTCCGCTCGAGGTGTTCTTCCTGCCTCGGTCCAGCAAACGTCGGTATTCGAGAACATCGCCTCGTTCACAACGAGACTCATCTTTCAACGCAGCAAGCGTGGTGCGACGGGACTCAAGCTGCGATTCAAGCCGAACAATGTCGGCATCTGCTTGGAACTGGGCGAAACTCAGCGACAGCAAGCGATGCGCCTCTGAGGCACTGTGACGCCGAACCAGGTTCGCGGCAATGTTGTATGTCGGTCGGAAGGAACTTGTAAGGCGGAAACTACGGCTCGCCACAAGACGCGAGGCCTCTTCGAACGAGACGAATGGCGACCAGAGCACAACGGCATGGCCATGGTGATCGATGCCTCGGCGACCGGCCCTTCCCGTCAACTGTGTGAACTGCGCAGCGGTAAGGACGTCGTGACCGTCACCGTTGTATTTGGTGAGTTTCTCGATGACAACCGTTCGTGCCGGCATGTTGATCCCAAGGGCGAGCGTCTCGGTGGCGAACACAACCTTGACCAAGCCCTCGATGAAACACCGCTCCACTGCCTCCTTAAAGGGCGGAACCATTCCTGCATGATGGGCGGCGATACCGGATTCAAGTGCATCGAGCCATCGGTCATATTCCAAGACCCGGAGATCTTCCTCGCTGAGATTGGCGACATGATGCTCGGCTATCTCACGAATACGAAGTCGTTCCTCTGTGGAGGTGAAATTCAGTCCGAATCGGGCGCAGGATCGAACAGCGTCATCACAGGCAGCGCGACTAAAGATGAAGTAGAGCGCTGGAAGCATTGACTTCTCATGAAGGAGCTCTATCACCGCAGTGCGCCCTGGAGTCGCCCATCGACGCTGCAGGCGATGGCCTTGGGTGTTGCGTCTCGCGTCGCGTGGATCGCTGTCGAACCGGAATCCCTCGCGATTGGGTTCACCTTCGAGAAGAGTGTCGATCATCACAAGATCGCCGCTCTGGCGATCATCGGCGATGAACCAGTTATCAAGCGTGACTGGTCGTTTCGTCTCGACAACGACGTCTGTTTGGCCCCGCACCGTGGTTATCCACTCTGCGAGTTCTGGTGCATTGGAGACTGTGGCTGAAAGACAAACGAGCAAAATCTCGCGCGGGAGGTGGATGATGACCTCTTCCCACACCGAGCCTCGATAGGCATCTTGCAGATAGTGCACCTCGTCAAGAACGACCCAACGCAAACCCACGAGCCCGGCGGACCGGCTGTGGATCATGTTGCGCAGAACCTCGGTGGTCATCACCACAATCGGTGCGTCGCCATTGATCGAGGTATCACCAGTGAGGAGCCCCACTCGATCACTTCCGTGCATCTCAACCAGATCATGGAACTTCTGGTTCGAGAGAGCCTTTATCGGTGTGGTGTAGAACGCTCGACCGCCAGATTCAAGCGCAACATTGATCGCATGTTCGGCGACGATTGTCTTTCCAGATCCAGTCGGAGCACTGACCAACACCGAATGCCCTGCGTCGACGGCTCGAATTGCGTCGAGTTGGAATACATCAAGAGCAAAAGGCGGAGGCGCAGAAGTCACGAACTGAGGCTACGGCCATTGCTCACCCCGATGGGGACAACGATCAGGCCGCAGCGCTGGAACTTCGCCGTTCCCGCCGACGACGGAACCAAAGGAGAACCGCACCAACACCGATGGAGGCGAAGTAGAGGATGAGCATAGGAACGCCAAGCGCAACCATCGAAATAGGGTCACCGCTTGGAGTAATGACTGCAGCGATGATCGCAATCAGCACAATTGCCATCCTCCACCACTGGAGAAGTTTGCGCGGCGTGAGCACATTGGTGAGCTGCAGCGCCACGAGAATGACCGGAAATTCGAATCCGGCTCCGAAGGCCAACATCATCCAGACAATGAGCGTTACGTAACTCTCCGCTGTGTAGAACGGTGTGATGTCGCTTCCGCCGATGCTTGTGAGGAACTGCAGCGTCGGGATAAGCGAGAAGTACGCCACCGCCGCGCCCATGGCGAACAGCGTGAGGGCACTCACCATGAAGGGAATCGCGTACTTCTTTTCATGGGAGTAAAGCGCCGGCGTCACGAAGCGCCATACCTGCCACATGATGATTGGCATGGCAACCGCAATGCCGATGTACGCGCTCATTTTTATCCGTAAACCAAAAGCCTGAAGGGGTTCGGTTGCGATGAACTGACAATCAGTCTGCACCTTGCAAAACGGATGTTGCAGAAAACTCAGCACGTACGGGAACAGGAACCATCCCAGGATTGCCCCAACCACAACAGCGATGATGACCCTGATGAGGCGACTTCGCAGCTCGGCGATGTGTTGCCAGATCGTCATGTGCCCACCAACAACCGTGCCGACCGTTTCCTCTCCTGCGCTCACCTGCACTCCACCGATCACTCGTCTTCGACTACAGAGCCGGTGCCTGAGAGATCAACCACAAATGCAGCGGAGTCCGCTGGGGCTGTTGAACGATTGAATGGATTCACTGGCGTTGGAGCTGTTCCAGCAGTCCCGGAAGTCCCAATTGGTCCAGTGAGTCGCGGGCCATCGGTGGTCCGGGCGATGGCGTCCTCTGTGTCGCTGACAGAGGACTCTGGTGCCGCTGCGGATGGAGGAACAAGATCTGAGCCAATGTTCTCGAAATCCATCGCTCTGCGGACTTCCTGCTCGAAACCGGAGGTCATCCGACGAACCTCATGGAGAAACTTGCCGACCTTCTTCGCGGTGGAGGGAAGTTTGTCTGGTCCGAGCACGAGCAAAGCCAGAAGCAGGATGACGATGATCTCTCCTCCTCCGACATTGAACATTCTGTGATGCTAACGCCGACCACTACATCCGGTGAATCGGGGCACCTCGGCGCTACTGACTGAAGAATTGGTGCAAGATCTTCTCGTGACTCGACTCCCCTCCGCCCGTCCACCAATCGGTTTCGCCCACCGCGGCGCCAGCGCACTTGCTCCTGACAACACCATGGAGTCCTTCCGGCTTGCACTGCGCCTTGGTGCGCGAGCACTCGAGAGTGACGCGTGGATCACCGCCGATGGAACTGCCGTGCTCGACCATGACGGCGTGATCGGCCCGAGACTGAAGCGACGCCCGATCGCAGACGCACAACGCACAGAGCTCCCCTCTCATATCCCGACACTTGCGGAATTGCTCGAGGAGATCGGGCCGACTATCGACCTTTCACTTGACGTCAAGGATCCCAATGCTGCCGCCGAAATCGTTGCCTGCTCCCGTGACGCTGGCGTCGAGGATCGGATCTGGCTTTGTCATCCCGACCGAGAACTCCTTGCCACCTGGCGCGAACTCTCGCCCTCAATCCATCTCGTTGAGTCGACCCGGATCAAAAAGATGCAGGGAAGTTTCGAGAGGCACGTTGCCCGGTCTGCCGCCATGGGAATCGAAGTGGTCAATCTCCACCACAGTGAATGGAACGGTGGTCAGATTGCGCTCGTCCATCGATTCTCAATGCTTGCTTTCGGGTGGGATGCCCAGCACGAGCGGATCCTCGATGGTCTCCTCGACGCAGGTATCGATGGCGTCTTCAGCGATCATGTGGATCGGATGGTTGACGCACTCGGACGTGCTTAAAGCCAAGCAATGCGGTTGAGCGGCCAAACAATGACGAATGCTCGGCCGACGATTGAGTTTTCACGTATGGGCCCGAAGTAACGACTGTCTTTGGAGTCATTGCGGTTATCGCCCATGACCCAAACATCGCCAGGCGGGACCAGGCACGGTGCATCGGTGGTGCAATGATTCGGAGCGAAATCCGAGGTGGTGGTGACACCCTCAGGGAGATACGGCTCATCAAGTTGGTCGCCATTGATGAAGACGTGCCCGCCTTGGAACGAAACTGAATCACCGGGAAGTCCAATAACCCGCTTGATCAGATCCGGGATGGTCGACTCGGCTTCAGATGGAGGACGCTCAAAAACAACGACATCGCCACGATTCACGTCGTGGAGTTTGTAACTGAGTTTGTTCACCAGGACCCGATCACCGTTCTTCAGGGTCGGGTACATCGATGGCGACGGAATGTAGAAAGCCTGAAGGAGGAAGACCTTCACAACCAGCGCAAGAAGGACAGCTCCGGCGATGACGCTTGCCCATTCGACGATTGTTGCCCCGGTGGGGCCGAAGAGCCGCTCGAGCCTGCCTGCTTCGGCGCCTTGCTCGGGAACCGCTGCTAGAGGGCCTGCCGTCTCGGAGTCATCGTTTGGGGTGATGGTCATCGGCGCGGTCTCGCTGGCATGAGATGGAGTCCTAAGGCTAGTGCAGGTATCGGGCCAGAACCCGACGAGCTCCATCTGCACGCGCAGTGGCAAGCGTTGGGTCAACGGCAACGATCTCGGCATCATCGCCAAGTCGGAGCAGGAGTCGCTCGACCCACGGCAGCGCTGAAACCGCCAAGGTCACCCGAAGCCGACCGCCATCGAGTTGGGTGCTTGACTCAATTGGGTATTGCGTTGCCACCCAAGAAGCGCCCGGTAAGAGGTCGAGTGTGAGGGTCGGAAGAGTCCCGCTCACCTCGAAGATTGCCAACGGTGCGAGATTCGCCGGCGGGGCGAAGGTCTGATCGAGAAGCTCGAGCTCACGAATGCGATCGAGACGAAAGAGTCGGGTGTCTTCGGCAGAGTGGCAATGCGCCTCGAGGTACCAGCGACCATCGACCGCTTGAACCCTCCAGGGATCGATGGTGCGGACGCTCCAACTATCTCTGGAGTAGGAGTAGTACTCGATCTCGACGCACCGATGAGCGGCGAGTGCCGTCTGGAGTTGGTCGAGGACGCCAACAGGGGCTGTGTCGATATCGATCTCAACAGCAGTCGTGGCTCCGGTAGCAGCAGCGACCTTTGCGATCGCCCGGGCGAGGGGGCCGTCCGCATGCGTGCCGGGAAGTGACAGAAGAGCGCGTCCGGCGGCGATGAGGCTGAACGTCTGGGTTGGGGTGAGCCGCAATGGGCGAGAGAAATAGTCCGGAAGCTTGACGAAGACATGATCAGGTTCCATACCCGCATCGAGCAGCGCATCGGGAGTGTAGGGATAGACCCCAACCATCGACACGGTGGTGAGACAGGACTGCAACTGCTCTGCGTCGATATCGAACCGAGCGCAGACCTCTTCGATCGACGCTGTGCCTCCTTGTCCGGCGATCCATGGAACGATGGCCAATGCTCGCTCGAGACGCTGACGCCCGGAAAGGGATGCACTCATCGTGAAGTCTCCGTCGCAACAGCAGTGAGCCACGCGATGAGCTCTTCTCGGAGTTCGAGTGGTTCAAGAAGCTCAGCTCTATCGAGAAAACTCAAAAGGAATGAGCGGAATGCTGGCCACGATGTCACCGGCACCCTGAACGTCGTGCCCTCAGAATCTGAGGAATCCACGGTGTGGTCCCCAAGTAACTCTCGCGCCCAAGGCGCTTGGTCGGCGTCAACCCGCAGGACTGCGATCTGCACCTCGGTCGAACCATCATCCCAAGGCTTGTAGTCACGATCCTCAGGGGCGCGCACCGGACCGATGAACGAATCGGGATCACCGAGTTCGATCCTCTCCCCAATCCTGTCCAGTCGAAAACTGCGCTGGTCACTGCGTTGCTGGTCGTATCCAGTGAGATACCAGTGACCTCGTTCGTAGCCGATGCGCCACGGCTCAACGGATCGTCGGCTCGATCCAGTGGAGGAGTCGTAGTCAAACTCGCAAACCCGGCGCTCAAGCACTCCCCGAAGAATCACTGCATGACGCTCATCGACAGGAATGGTTGCCAGTTCTTCATCAACGTCAAGCGTGCTCCCATCTGCGACTCCGCCGAGACGCCACAGCGCTGCGCTGCTTTCACTATCATGGGCGGTTGGATCACCGACTCGCACCGCCTGAAGCGCCAGACGCAGCGCCGCTACCTCGTCGGGTTCAAGGTCAAGATCGGGGAGTTCGTAGATCCGACGGTCGACGAGGTATCCCTGTTGTTCGGGGAAGGTTCCAGGGACCGTGGCCAACTGGACCGGAACACCAAGGTCGCGAAGCTCATCCTTATCTCGTTCAAAGGTGCGTCGGAACGCTTCCTTGTCTGAGGAATAGCCAGCCACTCGTTCTTGGATTTGTTCCGCCGTCAGCGGACGCCGCGCATCCAAAAGGGCCGCAAGAAGATTCATCATTCGTTCGAACTTGTCAGCAGCGGCCATGGTCCTAGAGCGAAGCGATCAGGCTCTCGACGCGTTCGTCGTGGGAGCGGAATGGGTCTTTGCACAGCACAGTTCGCTGTGACTGATCATTGAGTTTCAGATGCACCCAATCGACGGTGTAGTCACGTTTCCGTTCTTTGGCAACCCTGATGAACTCACCGCGAAGCCTCGCTCGGGTCGTCTGCGGCGGTGTCTCCATCGCTTCATCGATCTCGCGGTCGTCACAGACTCGCTCCACGAGACCCCGGTCCTGCAACTTATAAAAGACGCTGCGCCGACGACTGATGTCGTGATACTGAAGATCGAGCAGAGCAACACGAGGATCGGTGAGCTCAAGCCCGTGCCGTGCACGATACGACTCGATCAAGCGATGCTTAATGACCCAGTCGGCTTCGCGGTCCTGTCCAAGTGGGTCGGCTTCGATTTGAGTGAGAGCCCTCTCCCACATCATGAGTGCTTGCTTCTCAAGTGGCGAAAGATCGCGTCGCTCGGCGTAACGCAGCGCCCGGGTCAAATACTCGCTCTGGATCTCCAGAGCGGTTGCCTCTCGGCCGTTGGCGAGTCGTACCTTTCGAGTGCAGGTGATGTCATGACTAATTTCTCGGATTGCCCGGATTGGATTTTCGAGGGACATATCGCGCAACACGACGTTGGGCTCCTCCAACATCCGCAGGAGAATCGACGTTGTACCGACTTTGAGGAACGTGGCGTATTCGCTCATATTGGAATCTCCGACGATCACATGAAGCCGGCGGTACTGATCGGCATCAGCGTGGGGTTCATCGCGGGTATTGATGATCGGTCGACTGCGCGTCGTGGCGGAGGAGACCCCCTCCCAGATGTGCTCAGCACGCTGGCTGATACAGAACTTCGCACCCCGTGCGGTCTGAAGAACCTTGCCCGCTCCGGCATAGATCTGACGGGTGACAAGAAACGGGATAAGCGCATCAGCGTAGACAGAAAAGTCATCGACTCTCGATGTCAGGTAGTTCTCGTGACAGCCGTAGGAATTGCCAGCTGAGTCGGTGTTGTTTTTGAAGAGGTAGATATCGCCGTTGATTCCTTCTTCAGCGAGCCGATCCTCAGCGCCCACCAGGAGCTGCTCAAGAATCCTTTCGCCAGCCTTGTCGTGAGCGACGAGTTCATGAATGGAGTCGCATTCAGCAGTGGCGTATTCAGGATGCGAACCAACGTCGAGATAGAGCCTTGAACCGTTGGCCAGAAAAACATTGGAGCTTCTCCCCCACGACACAACACGGCGGAAGAGGTAGCGCGCCACCTCATCGGGGCTGAGTCGGCGCTGCCCACGCAAAGTGCATGTGACGCCGTACTCGTTCTCGAGCCCGAAGATCCGTCGCTCCATGCGTGAAACCTACCGGCGCAGCGATTGCTTCGCGTCGCCGCAGTGCCAGTTCAACGACCCAGATTCGCTCAGGATGACTGATCGAGTAGCGCTGGGAGGTCGGACCGGTCGATTCGACGGAACGCCCGACGCTCGGCAGTTCGCTCGAGCACCGCCACCTCAAGGTCGGACGCATCGATCGTCCGGTCGTCCCCACTAAGTGAGCGCACCGCAACGCCAAGTGCGTTACCGATGCTGAGGCCGGATTCATAGGTTGCGCCGAGCCGCGTTGAAATCGCGTCCGCCTCGCCGCCCAGGACCGAGAAGCGGTCTTCATCCATGACGGTGCCGTCATAGAGGATGTGGAATAACTGATCATCGGAGGCATCCGAGGTCACCTCAGCCACAAGGATCTCGACCTCCATGGGCTTCATCTCATGGGTGAAGACCTGACCGAGAATCTGGGCGTAGTTGTTCGCCAGGCTTCGGGCATCAACGTCTTCTCTGCTGTAGGTATAGCCCTTGAGATCTGCGGCCCGAACGCCAGCAATGCGCATCTGGTCAAACTCGTTGTACTTACCAACACCGGCGAAGGCGATGCGATCGTAAATCTCACTGATCTTGCGAAGGGTCGCCGATGGATTCTCTGCGCACAGCAGGATCCCGCCCTCATACACAAGAGCAACAAGCGAACGCCCACGAGCGATGCCCTTACGCGCGTAATCAGCGCGATCCTTCATGACCTGCTCGGGAGCGACGTAGAACGGCATGCTCATCGTCCGGATACCCCTTGGTCGGAACTGGTTTCGGAACTTGTTTCAGCAACACGGACGGATCCGAATTCGCGACCGGTCAGCGTGGTGATGAGTTGGGAGAAATGGTCTGCGATCTCCTCATCAGCGACCCGCTGGAAACCATCGGCGGTGATAGTTGCGACTACGGGGTAGATGCCACGAATCGGATCGGGACCACCAGTGGCCGAATCGTCGTCGGCAGCATGGAACAGCGCAGAGATAGTCAGGTCGATGGCTGCAGTTTTCGAGAGTTCATCGCGGTAGCCCTGCTTGAGGACGCTGCCAGCCAGAGAACCACCCGAGCCGCTCGTTGTGAAGTGCGACTCTTCATAGCGTCCACCAGTGGCGTCGTACTGAAACAGACGTCCAATCCGTCGCCGGGTGTCATAACCAGCGAAAATTGGGACCACCATGAGACCCTGCATGGCCGCAGGAAGGTTCGACCGAACCATCTGTGCCAACTGGTTCGCCTTACCTTCGAGCGAAAGTGGCGATCCCTCGACCTTCTCGTAATGCTCAAGTTGGAGTTGGAACAGTTTCACCATCTCCATGGCGGGACCGGCAGCGCCGGCTATGGCGACACCAGAATGTCGATCCGCCGGAAAGACTTTCTCAATCGCCCGATGGGCGATGATGTTGCCTGCCGTCGCACGACGGTCTCCAGCCATGACCACACCATCTGCGTAGCGAAGCGCAACCACAGTCGTCGCATGAGTGATCGGAATCCTGGAGGAAACGTCCACGCCAGGAATCTGGGGGTCAAGGCCGAGTCGACGCACGAGTGAGGCGAAATCGGGTCCCGGGTCTTCTGATGGGTTGAACAGCGGAATCGGCACGTCAGCGAGGCTACCGGCTTGCGTCAGTCAGTGACACCGACGGCGTCACTGACCGCCCTTCTGGACAAAGCTTCGAACGAAATCTTCGGCATTGGTCTCAAGCACCTCATCAATTTCGTCGAGGAGGTCGTCGAGTTCCGCTTTGAGGCGGTCGCCAGCCTCTGTGTTCGCCACTGGAGTTTCGATCTCCGCATCAGTTCGATCAGTTGTCGTCCTTCGGACGTGCTCCTGTTCTTGCATGATCCCTCGATTTCTGTCGATGGTCGTATTCAGGTTTCGCGTACTGAGGCCAGATGGTCAAGCAACTCGGCGGCCGAACCGCTCCGGGAGAGGATCTCACCGACGTGTGCGACCGTACCGCGCAACGGCTCCATCATGGGGACGCGGCGCAACGATTCTTCTCCGATATCGAACACGAGCGAGTCCCAATTCGCGGCGATGACCTCAGAACCGAACTTCTCAAGACACGCCCCCCGGAAATATGCCCTCGTATCTGTCGGAGGCCGATGGGTTCCCTCCAAAACTTCGTCCTCGGTGCACATCCCACGCAGACCAACCCTTGCGGCAAGACACCGCTGGGGCCGCAGGTCGTGGTACTGCAGGTCGAGTGCCGCAAGTCTCGAGTCGTTCCAGCGGAGGTCATGGCGCTCGCGGTAGCCGTCAATGAGTCGCAACTTTGCCACCCAATCGACGCGGTCTGCGGTTGTGAACAGGTCACGCTCGAGATCGGAAAGAACCGATTCCCACTCGAGCAGAATCTGACGTCCGACCTCCTCCCCCACTACCTCAAGCCCGCCCTGCTCGGCGTAGCGAACAGCCTGATGGAGGTACTCCCACTGCACCTCGATGGCTCGAACAGTCGTCCCGTCGACCAAGCGCAACGGAGTTTGCAGAGAAAGATCACGACTCACTTTCCTCAACGCAGCTACCGGTGCTGCGAACAAGAAGTTTTTTGGAAGGAACCTGTCTTCGAGCATGGCCAGCATGACAGCCGTTGTCCCCACCTTGAGGAAGGTGGCGGCCTCGGACATATTCGCATCGCCGATGATGACATGGAGCCTTCGGTACCGAATCGGATCCGCATGCGGCTCGTCGCGAGTGTTGATGATTGGTCGCTTGAGCGTTGTTTCGAGACCCACCTCCTCCTCAAAGAAGTCGGCGCGTTGAGTGATCTGGAATGACACCTCGTCAGTATCAGCGGCCAGCTCAGAGCCGACCTTTCCAGCACCACAAAAGATTTGACGGGTAATGAAATGTGGCGTTATGCCAAAAACAATTTCCCCAAACGGAAGGTTGCGGTCGACAAGGTAGTTTTCGTGACAGCCATAGGAGTTTCCCTTTCCGTCCGAGTTGTTCTTGTAGATGACGATCTCTTGGCCCTCGGGCAGGATCCGATTCGCAGCCAGCATCGACCGTTGAACAATGACGTCCGCAGCACGATCGAACACCACAACATCACGGGCATTGGTGCACTCGGGACTACTCATCTCAGGATGGGCATGGTCGACGTAGTACCTAGCGCCATTGGTTAAGACGGTGTTGACCAGATGTGATTCCACCTCGGGCGGAAGCGCCCCCAAGGGACTGAACCCTCGCGCATCAGTTCCGGGCTGCTCACTCTCGAAGTCCCACTCGAAGCGGAGACCCGAACCGGATCTCCCCGGAGCGGCCTGAAGTGACGAGACGTAGCTGTTGATCAAGATGGATGAAGCGGTGATCGGATTCGGCTCGTCGACCCCGCGCCAAACGATCCCGTACTCAGTCTCGATTCCGCAGATCTTGGCTATGGACACAACGGCACCATAGCGACCGGTTGGTCGAGCGTGACTGTTGTGCTTAGAGGTATTGGCCCGTGCCGACTCGCTCGATAGCACGCCCGCCCTGAGGATCGGCGTCGATGGTCTTCACGAGCGTCCGGATGTAAACGATTCGCTCGCCCTTCTTCCCAGAAATTTTCGCCCAATCATCCGGATTGGTTGTATTGGGGAGATCCTCGTGCTCCTTGTACTCCTGATGAATCGATTCAAGGAGGTCATCGGAGCGGATACCTCCGATTCCAGTGGCGATAAGACGCTTGATGGCGAGCTTCTTCGCGCGCCGCACGATGTTCTCGATCATTGCTCCGGACGAGAAGTCCTTGAAGTACATGATCTCCTTATCGCCGTTCTGGTAGGTGACCTCGAGGAACTGATTGGCTTCGTCCGCTCGGTACATCTCGGCAACGGTGCTCTCGATCATCAGACGAACAGCCTTCTCGGGGTCGCCACCGCCGAGCGTCTGGACTTCATCGGCATCGATCGGCAGGTCTGCAGTGAGGTAGCGGGAGAAGATCTGAGAAGCGGCCTCTTCGTTCGGCCGCTCGATTTTGATCTTCACATCCAAACGACCGGGCCGAAGAATGGCCGGATCGATGAGATCTTCGCGATTGGAAGCTCCTATCACGATGACGTTTTTGAGGGTCTCAACGCCGTCGATCTCTGCGAGCAACTGAGGAACGATGGTCGACTCCATATCCGAGCTAATGCCGGTTCCGCGGGTGCGGAAGAGTGAATCCATCTCGTCGAAGAAGACGATGACGGGCCAACCCTCTTCGCTCTTCTCACGAGCTCGCTCGAAAACAAGTCGAATCTGGCGTTCGGTCTCACCGACATACTTGTTGAGAAGCTCTGGCCCCTTGATGTTGAGGAAGTAACTGCGGGCGTGGGTATCGCCAGAAACTTCGGCGACCTTCTTGGCCAAGGAGTTTGCGACTGCCTTGGCGATCAGTGTCTTGCCGCAGCCCGGAGGCCCGTACAGGAGGATGCCTTTGGGAGCTGGCAGGCGGTATTCAGCGAAAAGCGCGTGGTGAATGAATGGCAGTTCAACGGCATCGGTGATCTGTTCGATCTGTGAATCGAGTCCGCCCACGTCGGAATAGGAGATGTCAGGAACTTCTTCGAGTACAAGTTCCTCTACCTCGGGACGCGGAAGCTTCTCAATGAGAAGTGATGCACGTGGATCAAACAGGACTGCGTCGCCGGATCGCAGACGAGTGCCAAGCAGTTCGTCACCGACCTCAACAACCATCTCCTCATCGGCCCGGCCGAGGATCATCGCTCGATGCCCATCCTCGAGGAGTTCCTTGAACGTCACGACCTCGCCGGTGCGCTCTGGCGCTCTGGCCAGAACCACGTTGAGTGCCTCGTTGAGGACGACCTCAGCTCCTCGGGTGAGATTCTCTGACTGGAGTTCGGGATGCAGCGAAACGCGAATCTTGCGCCCGCCCGAATGCACATCCACGGTGCCATCATCATTCCGACCGACGAATGTTCCGTACGCCGACGGTGGCTGACTCAGTTTTTCAACCTCTTCACGAAGCGCAGCAATGTGTTCTCGGGCTTCGCGAAGTGTGTAGGTGAGTTTCTCGTTCTGGGTTACGGCCTGGGTTAGTTGGCCTTTGGACTCAAGAAGTCGCTCCTCAAGAACACGCACACGTTTGGGAACGTCCTGCAGTCGCCGACGAAGCGAGGCAACCTCCTCCTCGAGCAGCTGCATCTGGCTGAGCAGTTCCTCGGCGGTCCGGTCATCAGTGGTTGGATCGGGTGCGTCGGCCATGATCCGGCATGCTCCTTGACGGGGTCGTGCTTGCGGGCTGCGATGTCCGGACCCTACCGCCCTCGACAGGTGCGGTCGCCTGCTGGTGGCCACAATCGGCCTGTGGTCATGCGCAACAGGTCCCGGAGTGGGGCTAGCGTTGACTCTCGCACTACAATTCACACCAGTCGGAAGTTCTACCCGGCGCAACACCCGAAACTATCCCCCTCACGAAGAGGTTTTTCAACGTATGAAGGTCTGGATCGATCAGGATCTCTGCACGGGCGACGGACTCTGCGAAGAGATCGCCCCCGATGTGTTCACGCTGCTCGACGATGGCCTTGCCTACGTCAAGGAGGGTGCGAAGGTGTTTTCCGATCCGGGCGGCGCTGCCGGACTCGCCAACTTCCCCGATAGCCAGCTTGACGGCGTGATCGAATCCGCTGAGGAATGCCCGGGAGAGTGCATCTTCATCGAGGTGGAGTGACCCTCGGGTCGTCATCTCAAGATTGAATCGAGGCCCCGACGCTCAATGAGCTCGGGGCCTTTGTTATTCCCCGAACGCTTGCGAGCGAACTATCGCCTATCTCAAGTACCGAGCAAACGGGCGTGAGTCAGAAAGCCTGTGTGGGCAACCATGCGATGGTCAGGGCGAACGGCTTGGCCCTCGATGTGCCAAGTTCGATTGAGAACTTCCATGGTCTCGGGCATGTCGAACGCACTCGACTCAAAGGCTTCACGCAATTGCATCGCTTGCAAGATGCTCGGTGTGTAGGCGAGCAAGATGCCACCAGGGTGAAGGGCACGCTCGGCATGCTTGACGACCTGCCACGGCTCGGGGAGATCCAGAATGACCCGATCTAGGTCTGTTTCATCGATGCCGTCGTAGCAATCTCGCAGTTGAACGTCATATCGCGACATCGCCTCAGCCCCAAGGAATGATTCAACATTCTCCTTTGCCCTCTCAGCAAAGTCTTCCCGCAGTTCGTAGCCCACGATGTTGGCACCAGCTCGGAGCATCGCCATTGACAGAGCACCAGAACCCACCCCGGATTCGAGGACTCGAGCTCCAGGGAAAATGTCAGCCAGCATCAGGATCGGACCAAGGTCCTTTGGGTAGATGACCTGCGCACCGCGCGGCATCTTCAGCACAAAATCAGAAAGGGTCGGCTTTACGGCGAGATAGCCCTGATTGCGAGTGGATCGAACCGTGGAACCCTCATTCGACCCAATGATCAAATCGTGGGGGACGAACCCGGCATGAGAATGGAACTCCCCGCCTTCCTTCAACGTGATGAGATACCGGCGCTTCTTGCTGTCGATCAGCAGAACCCGATCCCCAATCGCGAAATTACGACTCATGATGACGACCCCCGTCGTGTGGAGCCCAGATGCACCGGCACCGGCTCGGGATGATGGCCACCCGCACGATCGACGAGTCGACAGAACGCACAGATGTCCGCAGTTGTTGGTGCCCCGCAGGTCAGACAGTCCTGCAGTTGGGCTCGATCTTCTTCGGCCTCTGGAATGAACAATGCGGAGGCTCGATCGAGGAATCCGAAATAAAACGAATGCTTGGCCCCTGGCGATTTCACCTCAATGTCGTTCAGTGCCTCTTTGTACGACAGGTGTCGATTCCCGACTGCCATTGGGCATTCATCGACCAGATAGTCGATGCCCTTGATCAGGCAATACGCCGCTGTTTCGCGCTCGGTGAGTCGCACAAGAGGCTTCACCTTCTTCGGGAAGCCGTCGCGTGCCGGAAGAACGGGCAGCTGGCGGCCAAGGTATTCCGTATGCCAGTGCAGGGTGTTGCCGAAAAGGACCGCTGCTTCGTCATCGAGGTTGTGCCCGGTTACCAGAACGTCGTAGCCGCCCTCGAGTGCTGCTGAGTCGAACAGGTGTCGCTTCGAGAGTCCGCATGCCGAACAAGGCGCACGGCGAGCGGCTCGCGAACCATTTGGAATGTCATATCCATAGGTTGTCGGAAGATCGATCGTTATGAGATTGAGGCCGCGCTCCTCAGCAAAGTTCTTGGCATAGACCGCAGAGGTATCGCTGTAGTCGCCTATGCCAAGACCCACGTACAGCCCGTCAGCTTGATAACCGAGCTCAAGAAGAAGGTCCCAGACGGCCAGAGAATCCTTGCCACCTGAGACGGCCACGAGGACTCGATCGCTGGTTTCGACCATGTCCCATTCGCGGATCGCCTTGGAGACCTGTCGACGACATTGCTCAAGGAAGTGATCGACGCAATAGTTGGCGTTCTGACGCCGGATATCGATGACCGCTGGGCCCCGACAGGTCACACACTTCATGAAAATCCCCCCGAGATCACAGGGCGCACTTCAATCACGTCATCCTCGCCGAGTGCAGCATCGCCCGGGATGAGCTCTCCATCGCGCATCACGAGGTGTGCCTCACGATTGAGATCAAGAGTGGCCAGCAGGTTGATCACGGTCTTCGGACCGGAGATATCAAGTTCCCGGCGGGGGTTGCGCAGAATCACCTTCACTCACCCATGTTCGCAGGTGCAGCGGGCACCCGGAGCATCCTGAGTGCTCAGTGCTGCGGACTGCGCCGAGATCTGCTCGATGACCGCCGCTCACGCCGAGCGGAACGCCGCCGCTGCCGACGCGTTGGTCCCGGCGCCAACTGTGTGATCACGATCGATTCACCCTCGCTGAGCTGACCGCCAAAAACCTTGACTGGAGCCGGTCGCCACGCCCAGCGAAGGGCCCGAATGGCCCATGCAGCAACGCCAACTACGAGCCAGAGGCGACTCCGACCGAACAGTCCACGTTCAATGCCGTAGCGACGGGCCGTGGCGAGCGGGTTCATTAATACCGACGAACTTCGACAATCGTGCGGCGCTTGCGGCCACGCCGTGACCCCAACGCAAACGCAATCGCTACAGCCGCTACGGCTGCCACCACCACCACTGCGGCGACGGAAGTTCGGGCCTCGTCCTCGGCAGCAACGACATCACCCTGAATCTGTCGGAATCGCGATTCGATGTCATCTCGGGTGATGCGTGTTGTCTGGCGCTGCTCGGTCACAGTTCGTCCCCCCGGGAGTGTTTGAGTTCTCGACTGATGCGACTAAGGACGAACGCAATCACACCGGCGAATCCAAGCACCACCACAAGGTATGGAACCCATGACCAAAAACCTGAGAACAGGTCGCCAGTCATTGATTGCATTGCACGGAGAACGGCGAGTCCGAGAAAGAACACTCCGAGCGTGATCAGCGCCATCCCTCCCAGGCCGAATGCGAGATACCGGCCCAGATTGCGCAGCGGATCAATTGTTTCCTGCTTCGCGTAGGAGACAAGCAACTTCCACAGATCTCGGATCGTCTCCTTGACTGAGCTGACGGAAGGGAACATCGAGCGCCTCGGGATCACATACCTGGCAGCCAATTGGCGGCCTCCGGAATGCGAAACCCTACCAACTCCCCCGCAGGACGGCTCCAGGGGCTCATAAGCCTCTGATGTGTTTGAGATCTCCGAAGGATTTCAGGGATCTGTTGATCAGCCCTGTTCCATGGCGATCCGAGCGCCGTAGAGAACCTGCTGATCGTTGAGCCGCTGCTCCAACAACTGCAGGCGCTCAAGCGGACCTGCAGCACAAAGGAGGTCATAGCGATCTGCTGATCCAAGCGGACTGGCAGAGGCAAGGGCAAAGGACAGTTCACTGGCCCCATCGGGGAGTTCGGATATCGACGGTGCGACAGGCTCACCAAGTACTCGAGCCATTGCGGTGACCGCGGCGAGTAGATCGATCAACCTTGCCACCAGCGCGTCGGGAATCGACTCGCCTGTGTCATCGGGCCACTCTTCGACGAGCGCTCGCGGATAAGGCTCATCGGACAGCCAGTCCGTTACCTGGATTCGAGCAGTACTTACGGCTCCAATCGCCCACCGCCCATCGTCGAACTCAACTGCTTCAACAATCCGAGCAATCACGCCGACCGTGGTCCGCTCATCACCACCACCAACTTCCACCCCTCGGCTGATGAGCGTCACGCCGAAGCAGGAGTCACCAGCGAGGCAGTCGACCACCAACTGTCGATACCGATGCTCGAAGATGTGGAGCGGTAGGAATGAGCCCGGGAGCAGGACCGTGCCGAGAGGGAACATCGGCATCGGAGTAGTCATCGGGCCGGAGCGGGAACAAGGGTGTCGACACGACGACCGTCCCCATAGGTCACCAACCGTTCGGCAAGCCCGTCGGTGACACCTGAGCCTCGGGGGTCGGAACCATTCTCGATCATGGTGAAGGTGAGTTCGGAGCCAGCTTTCGGCTCCGCGAAACCCGCCAGCGCGTTCACCATGCTGAGCGTTCCAGTCTTGGCCCTCACTTTTCCGGCCGCCGCCGTGTTGATCAGGCGTTTCCGCAGCGTTCCGGTACGACCGGCAAGAGCGAGGTGCTCAGTGATCGGGCTGCCGGGAGGAAGTTGTTGAAGAACCTCAACAAGGAGCCGACAGGTGGAGCGATTGGTGGGGTCCAGACCCGAACCGTCAACCATGACGAGGCCGTCGAGCCCGATCCCGCGAGCGACAAGGGCGTCCCGGGTCGCTTGAACCCCTGCTGAGGTGCTCGCACTCCCTGAGGCCTCACGACCGATGAGGCGGGTGAGAATTTCTGCGGTTGTGTTGTCGGAATCAGTCAGCATCTCGCCAACGATGTCGCGTATCGGGAGCGACTCGTAGGTTGCGACCTCATGGGGATCAGGTGGAGCCACGCCACTGGACGAACCGCCTCCGACTCGCACTCCCCGAGCGACAAGCATCGTGCGCAACGTCGCCGCAGCAAGTGCTGGAGGGTCTCCCGGTTTCCTCTCGGCGTTTGCCTTTTCCGGATGATCAGAAAATCCTGTTTGCCCATCATTGACGAGTAGCGCAGAAAGCGGCGCCACCACCCCACCGATTTGATAGCGAGACGGCCAGCTTGGGTTCCAGCGCGTTCGGTCGAGTGCTACGTCATCACCCACGATGGAGCCAGTGATCTCGGTGATTCCGGCTGCGACCACAGCATCGGCTACGGCACCGAAATCCTCGACCACCTGGTCTGGATCCTCGAGGCTCTGTTTGTACCCGGCTGTCACAAGGAGCGGATCACCTGAGCCAACAATCGTGAGGTCGCCGTCGACAACGCCGGCAGAAGGTTCCTTCGCCGAAACCAATCTCGTGACGAGGCGGGTGTCGGCTCCAATAATGTCGAGGGCGGCGGTCGCCGTGAGCAATTTGATCGTCGATGCTGGCGCGAGAGGCTCAGTGGCGCCGCGCGAGTAGACCACTCGCCCTTGCTGCGTCACCGAGACACAGGTGGTCCCAGCCACGCCTTTCAAATAGGAGTCAAGAGACTCGGAGAACTTCGGGTCGGCCGCTGCGCCAAGCAGCACCTCAGGAAGGCGACGCGCCGAAAGAACAGGGGTCACGGGCACGGGCGCGGGGCCGCTGACCGCATCAGCCAACGTTGCGGGTCCGAGTGTGCCAACAACACCAAGAAGAACTGTGGCAGCGGCAATGAGCGCAAGTTTTGGGAACGAGCGGTTCGGTTCGACGGTCACGGTGCCAGAGGTTCCAGACCACGTCGCTGTCTCCACGACGCCAGAGCATGGAGTTGATCAAGGGCAACCACGGCCCGCTCGGCAGACGGGAAGCAATACTTCCCCGACTCCCGCATGGCGAGAACCGCTGCGTTGTCAGGATCTGCAGTGGCCAACTCCGTCGCAATAAGTACAGGTTTTGCGAACTCGGCAGAAACCGACACGGCGGTTTCGATGTAGCGACGGTCCTGGCGTTCATGGAACGCGACAATTCGTTCAAGTCCGTGGTCCGGGTAGAACGGCCCGTTTCTCTCAAGCGACCCTTGATTGGATTGGATGCCGACGCCGAGCAGGATCACTGCGTCAATTTCGGGATGACCGGCTACCGCGCGCAGAACCGCCGGAACCGTGTCCTTCGTTTCGCCGCCCGCCATGTCGATCGGGTTATTACGACTCCATCGAGGAGGCAACAGCCCATCAAGCTCTGCACGTAGATCGGCCGGAAGTGCTGTGAGTTCGAGCCGCGTGTTGGCAAGAGCGTCAGCGGTAACCACGCCCCATCCTCCCACCGTGGTCACCACAGCGGTACGCGGTCCCGACGGCATCGGCTGGGTCGCAAGCGTCGCAGCACAGTCGAAAGCCTCGGTGAGGGTGCGCGCTCGGACGATCCCGTACTGGGCGCACATCCCGTCGAACACCAGATCATCAGTAGCGAGAGAACCAGTGTGACTCGCAGCCGCTCGGGCACCCGATGCGGTGGTACCCCCCTTGAGAACTACGACCGGCATGCGCTGTGCAACTGCCGCCATGCGCTGTGCGAACTGCTTTCCATCGGGAATGCCTTCGACATAGAGAAGCCCAACCGAAGTGTGGGGGTCATCTGCGAAGAATTCGAGAGCATCAAGCACGCCGACCTGAGCGGCGTTACCGACAGAAACAGCTCGACTGACACCTACCCCGCACTGAGATGCGAGATTCATGAACGAGGAGACGAAGTTTCCGGACTGGCTGGCGATTCCGATATGACCTGTAGGTGGATATGGAGCAACGATCTGTGCGCACAGCGATGACGGAGTGGAGACAAGGCCCTGGCCGTTTGGCCCCACAATGAGCATCCCGAGACTGTCGGCGAGCTCAACGAGTTCGTCCTGTCGTCGTTGCCCCTCATCGTCAGCTTCTCCGTAACCAGCCGACGCGATGAACGCAGCTCGCACGCCTTTGGCAGCAGCAGCGGTGAGCAACTCGGCATTTGTGGACGCAGGAGTGCATACGAAGAGCAGGTCAGCTGCTCCATCGGGGACCTCTGCAATTGAGGTGAGCGTTGGGCGTCCAAGCACTTCTGAGCCATCGCGATTGGTGGCGAAGATCCGCCCGGCGTACCCGCAGGTGATCATGTTATGAAGCACCACGAATCCAAACTTTCCCGGATGGGTGGAAGCCCCGGCCACGATCACTCCAGCTGGATCGAACAGAGCCTTGAACTGCTCGTTGCGGTTCGTCACCATCAGTTCATCTCCACCAGTGCGTCAACCGCGATTGGTCGACCATCAGCGATCATCAATGGATTCAGATCAATTGATGCAAGAACTGGCGTGGCCACTGCCGCGTTAGAGAGGGCCAGGAGCACCTCAGCGAGCGCGACTCGATCAACAGCCGGCTCGCCACGGAATGGTGCGAGCAGCGCCTGACTACCGAGCGAATCGATCATCTCGAACGCATCCACGAGTGTGATCGGGACCAGACGGATCACCACGTCAGAGATGGCCTCAGCCAGAATCCCCCCAACTCCGAGCAGCACCGTTGCGCCGAACTGTGGGTCCACGACCATTCCAGCGATGAATTCGCGTGTGGCGGTGACCATCGGTGCGATAAGCACCTGGACCGAACCATCCTCAGGTCGAGCTGCGGCGAAGAGTTCCTCTGCTGCTGCGACAACGTCGACCTCAGTTCGCAGGCCAAGTTTCACCAAACCACGTTCGGTCTTGTGGGCGATTGCTTCCCCGCACAACTTGACCACGACGGGGAACCCGATTTCGCCGGCAGCCACACCGGCTTCGATGGAGCTCGTGACAAGTCGTTCAGGCAGGAACGGCACACCGAAGGGGGCGAGGAGTTCCTTGGATTGAGCCTCGGAAAGTGTTGACGTCATGGTTCGAGAGCAGCTCTGAACAGAGACCGGAGATGGTCGAGGCGGGTGTCGAGGGCTTCATCGGCGAGCGGATCCCGATCGAGGAGCCCTTCGATGAACGGAAGATCGGAGAAGTAACTCAGCAACGCACCGTATCCAGTGAGTAGCAATTGTTGGGCATCAAATCGTCGGAACCGCCCGGTTGCCATCTCGGATTCAAAGTAGGTCACTGCTCGCTGAAACAGCGGCCGAAGCGAGACTCCCAGGTCGAGACCGAGGCGCTGCCCGCCGTCGAGTGCCTCCCGCCGGACAATACGCACGAACTGGGGATTCTCTTTGAAGAAACCAAAACCGGCTGTCAGGACGTTGTCGACCTTGTTCCAACCTTCGGCGGGGTCGAATGTGGCGGCGTCGACCCGGGCGATCCACTGGACCAGCGCTCGCTCGAAAACCTCCCGATAAATGGCGTCTTTGCTCGGGAAGTGATGGAGCACACTCGATCGACGGATACCCACTGACTCGGCGATGTCATTGAGTGAGGTTCCATCGAAGCCATTCTCAGCGAAGCATCGCTCCGCCTCCACGAGAATGGCCTCTCGTGTCGGCGTCACCGCCTCGCTCGCTGCCATTTCTCAACAGTACCGGTCGACTGTCGGGTCAGTGGCGGAAAACTTGTACGTTTCGGTGATGGACATCATCTCCGCCCTCTTCATCGAGAACATTGAGCTCCGCCAGGTCGAGGGGCCAGCGACCCGAATCGATCTCAGCGGCATTCAATTCTCCCTCGCCGCGCCCGGGCCGGTTCCCGTCACGATCGAGCCCCATCTGTGCGTCATCGTGTACTGCCCCCCTAGTCACGCCGGCTCAGCGGCGCTCGAGGTGGTCTACCGCAGAGGAGAGGAACAACTGGCGCGTAACGTCCAGCCTCTTCAAGTGGAGCCAGGCAAGTTCAACTACCGCCTCGTGCGCGCGGATCTGGAGTTCACCGAGTACGGGACGATCGAGGCTCATTGCCGGATCGACCTCGGTCCCACCACGGTGGTTCCTCTCACCCTGCTTGCCCCGGTGGTCTGAGTTCACCCACACCACCGAACCTGCATGAGCCAACACTAAGGTTCGGCCCGTGACCGATACCGATCTGCAAGCGCGTGCAATAAACGTCATCCGGGGCTTCGCCATGGATGCACCCCAGAGGGCCAATTCAGGACATCCGGGGACGGCGATGGCCCTCGCGCCGCTTGCCTACACGCTGTTCACGCGAATCATGACCTATGACGCCACCGCTCCGGGCTGGCCGAACAGGGACCGATTCGTCCTGTCTGGCGGTCATGCCTCCATCCTTCAGTACGCAATGCTCCACCTCACTGGTTTCGGCCTTGAGCGCTCCGACCTTGAAGATTTTCGTCAATGGGGCTCGCGTACCCCCGGCCACCCAGAGCTCCATCACACCCCCGGCGTTGAAGTCACAACAGGTCCTCTGGGCCAAGGGTTCGCAAACGCAGTGGGCATGGCGCTCGCCGAGCATTCACTGCGAGCCACCTTCGGCAGTCAGCTCTTCGACCATTACACATTCGTCATTTGTGGCGACGGTGATCTCGAAGAGGGCATCAGCCATGAAGCCGCCTCACTTGCTGGTCACCTAGGTCTCGGCAAGCTCATCGCGATCTACGACGACAATCACATCTCGATCGATGGACCCACCGAACTTGCGCTCTCCGATGACGCGGTCGAACGGTTCCGGGCCTGCGGATGGAATGTCCTCGATGCTGGCGAGATCGCGGAGGATGTCGACGCGCTCGAAGTTGCCCTGCGATCACTCATGGGTAGTGAGGATCGACCCTCACTGTTGGTCTTGCGCAGCCATATCGGCTACCCCTCTCCCAAGTACACCGATACAGCGCACGCCCACGGCAATCCGCTCGGTGCTGATGAAATCGCCAGCACCAAAGCCGTGCTTGGCATGCCCAACGAGTCGTTTTGGGACCCAGAGGATGTCCTTGAGCACATGCACGCGGCTGGACGACGCGGCCAGTCGCAGCGTGAAGCTTGGGAGACATTGCGCAATGGATGGACCGAAAACCGCGCAGCACTTGATTCAACGCTTCGGGGCGAGCCGCTTGCTGGGTGGCTCGACGCGCTGCCGCAATGGACTCCTGGTGAATCAGTGGCCACGCGAAATGCGGGGAAGAAGATCCTCAACGCGCTGCTGCCCTACGTTCCCGCCCTGATCGGAGGAGGAGCCGACCTCACCGGTAATTGTGGTGTCGAGATCGAGGGAGCAGTGCCGTTCTCAATCGCCAATCGAACCGGACGTCAGATCCACTTCGGAATTCGTGAGCACGCCATGGGCGCAGTTATGAACGGCATGGCCGCTCATGGGGGAATGCTTCCCTTCGGCGGTACGTTCTTCATCTTCTCTGACTACATGCGCCCGGCAGTGCGTCTCGCCGCGCTCAGTGAACTTCACGTCGTGTACTCCTGGACCCACGATTCGGTCGGCGTGGGCGAGGACGGCCCCACCCATCAACCCGTTGAGCATCTTGCTTCGCTACGGGCCATGCCCGGCCTGCGAATCATCCGCCCAGCGGATGCCAATGAGACCAGCTCAGCGTGGCGGATCGCCATCGAACGTGGTGGGCCGACGGCACTGATCCTGAGCCGTCAGAACCTTCCCGTGCTCGAGGGAACGGCGAGCTCGAACGGTGTGGATCGCGGTGCCTATGTGCTGCGAGAGACCGAAGGCGACCCAAATGTGATCATCATCGGCACCGGATCAGAAGTACACCTCTGCCTGCAGGCGGCTGAGGAACTGCTCTCCTCCGGCATCGCAGCCAGAGTTGTTTCCATGCCAAGCTGGGAACTGTTCATGGAACAGGACGAGGACTACCGCCTTGAGGTCCTGGGCGATTCGATCCCACGTGTGTCTGTCGAGGCTGGATCAACCTTCGGATGGTCGCTTTGGGCCGAAGCCAATGTCGGGATCGATCATTTCGGTGCGAGCGCGCCTGGCCCGGTCCTTATGGAGAACTTTGGCATCAACGTTGCCAATATCATCGAGCACGTCGACGCCGTCCTCGCCGACTAGTTCTGCGCAGAAAGACGGAGACGACCATGACGAGACTCACCGAGCTGTTCGAGGTCGAGAACCAGAGCCCGTGGCTGGACAACGTCCGGCGCGACTGGATTCGGGATGGGGAGATGGCGCGGTGGCGTGATCGAGGTGTGCGTGGTGTCACCTCCAATCCCACCATCTTCCAAAAGGCGATCTCCGGCGGTGACGCCTACGACGAGCAGTTCTCAGGCCTACTCGCTTCCGGTACCAGCGTGGTTGACAGCTATTGGGAGATGGTGGTGGCCGATATCCGCGACACCCTCGCCATCTTCCGCCCGGTTCATGACGCAAGCAACGGTCTTGATGGCTTCGTGTCGGTAGAGGTTTCCCCCCTACTGGCCCGTGACACTCAAGGAACCATTGCTGCCGCCCGGCACCTCGACGACCTCATCGACCAGCCGAATCTGTTCATCAAGATTCCCGGAACTACCGAGGGGATCCCAGCCATCCGACAGGTCATCTCCGAAGGAAGATCAGTCAATGTCACCCTGCTGTTCTCGCTCTCTCGTTATCGCGAGGTAATGGAGGCCTATATCGCCGGGCTGGAGTCGTTCGAAGGCGATCTCTCGACAGTCTCGTCGGTCGCTTCATTCTTCATCAGCCGGGTGGATTCTGAAGCTGACGCTCGACTCGAGGCGATCGGCACTGCCGACGCGCTTGAACTTCGCGGTCGGGTCGCAGTCGCGAACGCACAACTTGCCTATGCCGCGTTCGTTGAAACGTTCAGTGGACCCCGTTGGGAATCGCTTGCCGCACGTGGCGCCAGAGTGCAACGTCCGCTGTGGGCCTCGACGTCCACGAAGAACCCCGTCTATCCCGACACGCTTTACATCGACACGCTCATCGGACCAAACACGGTGAACACCATCCCGGAGAAGACTCTGGAGGACTTCGAGGATCATGGCACCGTGGCTCGTACGGTCGATTCGGATCTTTCCGGAGCCGCTGCAGTTCTCGCCAAACTCGCCGCTGTCGGTATTGACCTTGACGATGTCACCGACAAACTCGAGCGTGAGGGTGTCGCATCCTTCTCCGCGTCATTCGATGACCTGCTTGCCTCGCTCACGGAGAAGGCGAACTCCCTTCGATGAATGGCGAAGTCGTCCTCACCGACGACATTGGGTCGACCTTCACACGCATAGTTACGGCTGCCTTCGAGGCCCGAAGACGAGAGAATTTCTCGATTGCGTTCTCCGGCGGCGAAACCGCGCGTCGTTGCTATGAGCATCTGGCCATCTCTGGCGCCGAGACTTTCTGGTCATCGGTCGAGGCGTACTGGGGCGATGAGCGCTGCGTCCCACTCGATGATCCAGACTCCAACTTCCTGCTGGCTCAAGAGGCTTTTGGGGCAAGATTCGAGCAACTGGGGAGCGCCCATCCAATGGTCTGCGAGAACAACGGTGCTTTGTCCTACAACGACCTGTTGGCCTCGATCCCGCCGATCGATCTGGTTCACCTCGGTCTTGGACCGGACGGGCATACGGCGTCACTGTTCCCCGAATCCACGGCCCTTACCGCAGACCCCAACCTGCTCGCGTGTTCCAACCTCGATCCGTCCGGACGCAACCCACATCCGAGGATGACCCTCACCTACGCCGGGATCAAACGGTCATCGCTTGTCGTGGTGACCGTCGAGGGTGCCAGCAAGCACGAAGCCCTGACCCGCGTCCTCGAAGGTGACCCAAGCGCACCGGCTTCTGCAATCGATGCGGCCAACCTCATTTGGATCGTGGACTCCGACGCGCTCGGCACCTCACGACACCGATAGGGTTCGGTCATGTCGCGCTTTGACGCACCCCTCGATGACCTCCTAGCCCAAGCGCGTGCTGTACGCGATGCGCAATGGGGATCTCGCGTCACCTATTCGCCAAAGGTCTTCATCCCACTCACGATGTTGTGCCGCGACCGATGCGGATATTGCACCTTTGCCCAGCCACCAGCTCGACTGGACTCGCCGTATCTCTCCCCGTCTCAGGTCCGGGCCCTCGCTGTTTCCGGAGCTCGTGTGGGCTGTCACGAAGCGCTGTTCACACTCGGTGAGGCCCCCGAAGAGCGGTACCCGGTGGCCGCCGAGTGGCTCACCGCACACGGCTACAGCACGACCGTCGACTACATCATCGCCATGAGCCAGCTCGTTCTCGACGAGAGCGGGCTACTCCCCCATGCCAACGCTGGGGCGCTTTCCAAGACCGATCTAGAACGCCTGCGAGCAGTCTCACCATCGCAGGGAATGATGATCGAATCGCTCCGCGACGATCTGCTGTGTCACCGCGGCGCCCCCGATAAAACTCCGCAGCGCCGGCTTGCCACCCTTGAATGGGCGGGCGAACTGCAGATTCCGTTCACCACCGGCATTCTGGTTGGCATCGGCGAGGACCGTGTCGATCGCATCGAAGCGCTCGAAGCAATCGCTGCCTCACATCGTCGACATGGACATGTTCAGGAAGTCATCGTTCAGAACTTCCTGCCCAAGGAGGGCACGGCAATGCACGCCGAGCCCGCATGTCCGCTTGATGTGTATCTCGATGCAATCGCGCTCGCCCGACTCATACTTCCGCCTGAGATTCATTTGCAGGCACCTCCAAACCTCTCGGATGATTTTGGGCTCCTACTCGATGCTGGTATCGATGATTGGGGTGGCGTTTCGCCGGTCACCGCCGATCATGTGAACCCAGAGCGACCCTGGCCGGATCTCGAGATCCTGCGAACAGTCACTGAGGAGCGTGGATTCTCCCTGGCGCCGCGCCTCACCGTGCACCCCGAGTTTGTGCTCGATCCTCAGCGCTGGATTCATTCTGATCTTCACTTCGCCGTGATGGACAGATCTGACGCAGAGGGACTCGGACGCGATGACCCCGGAGCGGTTCTCCCCCAGCGTCTCACTCCCCCGTCACCAGAACAGGTTGACGACGGCATCGAGATACTCCAGATCGGGCCGCGTTCCACTGCCTGGTACTCGGGTGCGAGCGTGGCGCCGCCGCGACTGGTACCTGGACCTGGGCGAGCGCATGGCCGCGTGGCTGAGGTTCTCGAAGGCTCCCGAATGGGCCAGACCCTGGGCGTCGACGAGATCGTCACGCTGTTCTCCGCGAGGGGCCCCGGACTCGAAGCTGTGGCCCGTCACGCCGACGAACTTCGCTCCGAGACCGTCGGTGACGTTGTCACCTGGGTGCATAACCGCAACATCAACTACACCAACGTCTGCACCTTCAAGTGCCGTTTCTGTGGATTCAGCAAAGGGCCGTTGTCGCTCAACCTTCGTGGCACGCCCTATCTACTCACGCTCGAAGATCTCGCCTCACGCACGGCGGAAGCGGCTGCGCTCGGCGCCACTGAGGTCTGCCTTCAGGGTGGCATACATCCCGATTTTGACGGGGATTACTACATCGATGTCACTCGGGCCGTGAAAGAAGCGGCACCCAATATCCATGTGCATGGATTCACCGCGCTTGAGGTGACCGAGGGCGCCAAACGGCTTGGAGAACCTCTCGACCTCTACCTCCGACGTCTTATGGAGGCTGGTCTACGCACGCTGCCGGGCACCGCTGCGGAGATCCTTGATGACGAGATCCGTGCCCTCATCTGTCCCGACAAGATCGACACCGACGAATGGCTAGATGCGCATCGAACGGCGCACCGCGTTGGCCTGCGATCCAATATCACCATCATGTTCGGATCGGTCGAGAACCCCGTTCATTGGGCCCGACATATTGTCCGCACGCGAGATCTGCAGGCTGAAACCGGTGGGTTCACCGAGTTCGTCCCCCTGCCCTTCGTGCATATGGCCACGCCTCTCTATCTGCAGCGACGGGCCCGTCGCGGGCCGACCTTTCGTGAGGCAGTCCTTATGCACGCGGTCCCCCGAATCGCATATCACGGCCTCATCGACAACGTGCAGGCCTCATGGGTCAAGCTCGGCGCCGAGGGTGCACGCCAAATGCTTCAGTCCGGAGCCAATGACCTTGGTGGCACGCTGATGGATGAGAACATCAGCCGTGCTGCTGGTGCCGACCATGGGCAAGGTATGGAGCCCCAAGACTTCGCCGATCTGGTCGCACCGCTCGGACGCACTCTTGAGCAGCGAACAACGTTGTACGGACGGCTGACCACTGCCTGAGGCAGATCCCGAGCCTCAAAAATCAGAATCGGTCTGCTCCCGAAGGATTCCTGCTGCCTTCTCAACGGCCCGTCGGGCGCGTGTGAGGCGCTTCTCATCGACCGGCAGTTCCTTGCCGCCGGCGTCAATGGACTCCATCAAACGAGCGATTGCGAGATCGGCGAGTTCCTCTGCGATCAACTCAAGTCGGATTCGGATGTCATCAAACTCTCCTGCCATCTACTGATCATGACGCACATGCTGTGACAGCGACGACCGCTAAGGTTGAAAACGTCCACTGACGAGAAGGCACGATGTCGAAACCAGTTCCCTCAGAGATCGCCGACGACGACATTCACGAATGGATCTCATTCGAACATCGCGGCGAGACGTACACCTTCGATCTCA
>CANFQA010000006.1 GCA_947449015.1 Microthrixaceae bacterium
AACCCGAAGGCCTTCATCCCGCACGCGGCGTTGCTGCGTCAGGCTTTCGCCCATTGCGCAAGATTCCCCACTGCTGCCTCCCGTAGGAGTCTGGGCCGTGTCTCAGTCCCAGTGTGGCTGATCGTCCTCTCAGACCAGCTACCCGTCGACGCCTTGGTGGGCCGTTACCCCGCCAACTAGCTGATAGGCCGCGAGACCCTCCCGAACCGATAAATCTTTCTTCATCCGGCCATGCGACCAGATGGAGGTATTCGGTATTAGCACGAGTTTCCTCGTGTTATCCCAAAGTTCGGGGCAGGTTTCTCACGTGTTACTCACCCGTTCGCCGCTAGATCTTCACCGGTATTGCTACCGGATGGATCCCGCTCGACTTGCATGTGTTAGGCACGCCGCCAGCGTTCGTCCTGAGCCAGGATCAAACTCTCCGTCGAGATTTCAGTCGCAGCCCGAAGGCATTGACATCGATCATTAATAGAGAGCCGAGACAGAGGGGCTCACCTCTGTGAATTCTCAGCTTTGGTGATATGCGGGTTAGGCACATCACCGGAATTGCATGGTGAACGATCACGACTCGTACACCTTCCCCACTGGAGACCCGAAGGCCTCACTCGAGACCCGAAGGTCTCGCAAGAACTGAAAAGTTCCCGGTGAGCACAAGAAGGTGCCGGTTGCGGTGATCGCCCGCACTGGCTTTTTCGTCCTCTGTTCTGTTTTCAAGGAGCACCTACCCGATCATGTCGGGCCCGAGGAAGCGGGGCGAAAACGCCCGAGCCAGAACTCGGTGTGATGCGCCCGACCGACGAATCGACCAGGCGGTACCGCTTCCAGTGGGACCTTCTCGAAGGAAGGCCGCTTCAGGAGCGGATTGCCACCCTACCGGGCCTCCCACAAGTGCGCAACTCGGCGGGAAGCGGGCGGACCGGAAACCGGTTCGGCCGCAGCCCAGCAGGCTGCTTGCTCGGGGGGAGCCCCGCAACCGGCGAGGCCGGGGCGGGTGGAGGCGTCAACATAGACCAAGTGTGAACGGGGCGCAAACACCGTCTGGTCACGTTCTGTCTTCACCCAGGTGGGCGATTCACCTCAGTGCACGAAATGCAGAAGAAAACGCTGTTTCTTGCCGCGTCGGACCATCGCCCAGCCCGCAGCGAGCAAGTCACTCTCGGTAAGAAGTTGCCCGTCAACTATGACGGAGTCGTTGAGCGAAACACCACGCTGGGCCACTAGACGCCGCCCCTCCCCCTTCGAACTGACGATCCCGTGGGCCGCGAGAAGTTCGATGAGGTCTCGTCCGATGTCGTCAGATGCAAGCTCCGTGACCGGCAGGCTGGCGGCCAGTTGCACCCATTCGGCGTCCTCGAGCTCGGCGGCTGCTCGTGTGAAGCCCTGTGAAGCACCGGCTGCGCGGTCAGCTTCCTGTTCGCCGTGCACCAAGGCAGTGACCGATCGAGCCAGTTCCTGCTGGGCGAATCGTCGCTCGGGCGCTTGCGAGTGTTGGCTCATGACCGATGCGATCTGCTCAAGTGGGAGCAGCGTGAGTTGCAGCAGGAATCGCTCGACATCGCGGTCATCGGTGTTGACGAAGTACTGGTAAAACGCGTACGGCGTCGTTCGTTCGGCCGACAGCCACACTGCGCCATCCACTGACTTCCCAAACTTGGAACCATCTGCCTGGGTGATCAACGGGACGGTGAGGCCGTGGACGTGGTTCCCCGAGGTGCGTCGAATCAAATCGATCCCCGCAGTGATATTTCCCCATTGATCGGAGCCGCCAACCTGGAGTTCGACATCGAGATGATCGCGGAGATGCTTGAAATCATTGGCCTGCAGCAGCATGTAACTGAACTCCGTGAAGGAGATGCCGGCGTCGCTCTCAACCCTGGTGCGCACCGAATCCTTGGCGAGCATGGTGTTGACCGTGATGTGTTTGCCGACATCGCGAAGGAACTCAAGGACACCAATGGGCGCAGTCCACTCGCGATTGTCGACCAGTCGCGCTTGGTTCGGGCCGTCGGAAAAATCAAGGAGACGCCGCAATTGCTCGGTAATGGCGCTCAGATTGGTGTCAAGGGTGGCTGAATCGAGCAATACCCGCTCAGTGGAACGACCGCCGGGGTCGCCGATCATGCCCGTCGCACCTCCAGCAACAGCGACAGGTCGATGTCCGAACTGCTGGAATCGCCGCAGCAGAAGCAACGGCACGAGATTGCCCACATGAAGGCTGTCGGCAGTGGGATCGAAGCCCGCATAGACACCTGTGGCGCCCTGGGCCAGACGCGCACGGAGCGAATCAGAATCGGTGGAGTCGTGGATCAAGCCGCGGGCGGCAAGATCATCAAGGATGTCGGCAGTACTCACAGTGGTCCACTCTCTCCGATCGGTGACCCATATTCCAACCCATTGCGCGCTTCGACTGGCGGATCGGCCGTCATCAGGCAACAGTGACCGCATGGAGACGAGCGATCTGGACCTCGAGAGCGAGGATGCGCAGCCGTTGTCCTTCGGGAGTCGCGCCGCTCGGATACTCGCTCTGGCCGTGATGCTCTGCATCGCAGCCCTGTGGTCCTACACCCTGTGGGGACCCACAAAGAAGACCCCACCGGGCGTGTTGGCCAATCCCGCTTGGGCGGTACAGGCCCAGGCAACCTGCACGAAAGCTGCTGCCCTCATCGATGCATTGCCGGAGGCGTTCACTGCAACCGATGCCGGATCTCGAGCACTCGTCATCACCCAGGCGAATACTGCACTGCGAACAATGCTCGACGAACTAACAGCGTCAGCTCCTGAGGTCGGTGCAAGCAATGACGGCCGGATGATTGGGGAATGGTTGGCCGATTGGCGGACCTACCTTGGTGATCGCGAACGCTACGTGGATGCTCTCGGCGCCAACCCTGATGCTCGGTTTTATGTAACCGAAAAGGTCAAGGGCCAGCAGATCACCAAGCCCATCGACTTCTTCGCCACCTACAACGACATGCCGAACTGCGTAACGCCCGGAGACCTCGGCTAACGCAACTGCGCTTCGGGAAGTTGGCGCGCAATCGCGAGTCCGCTGCGGACTAGGCGCAGCACGCTCTCATCGACATCAAGATCGCCGAGTTCCTCAGTGGTCACCCACCGTAGGGATTCCGATTCGTGATTACCCACCGGAACGGAGCCATGTGGGGCGAGCACGAGGTGGCGGATGTCGTGATGGAGGTGCGGTGGTTCCGACGGCGGGCGTACCTCGTGGATGTCGAGATCGATCGCTTCGGGATGCACGCGTAAGCCGTGCAGTCCGGTCTCCTCAGTTGCCTCCCTCAGAGCGGTGATTGCCATCGTGGCTTCGCCGTCAGTGTGACCACCTGGCTGCAGCCACTTGCGTAATTTGGTGTGGAACAGCACCAAAACGCGTCCCGTGCGCTCTTCGACGACCAATGCCGAGCCAGTGAAGTGACCCTCGACGCATGTGCGATGGAGCGAATCAGGATGAGAGCGGGCGAAGTCCAGCATGGCCAGACGAACAGCATCCTGCTGATCATCTCGTGGCCGGATCTCTTCGAGCACCTCAATGAGATCCGACAGTTCCGAGGTGGAGTGGAGATCAGGCGAATCAGCAGCGAATAGCGGCGACATCACGCCCCGATCCGCTCCTTGGCGGCGACCAACTGCTGTGCAAATGCCTCAAGCTGCGGCGCGACTGCAGCCGGACCAGCACCACCGGGCGTCGTGCGACGCTGCACGGCCACACCCCAGTCCAGTAGATGCAGCGCCGACTCGCCAAGGTCGTCAGACGCGCCTACGAGATCGCGCAGAGCAATGCCCTCATCGAGGCTTTTACGAACAAGCGCTCCGACAATTGCATGAGCGTCGCGGAACGGGACACCAGTGGCCACGAGATGCTCAGCAAGGTCGGTTGCCGCGCTGGTGGGTGCATCGGCCGCTTCGGACATGGCCGCGAGGTTGAAGATGGATGACCCCAGCAGCCCGGTCATCGCGGCAAGCGCGAGCGAGACCGTGTCGAGTGAATCGAACAGCGGCTCCTTGTCCTCTTGGAGGTCGCGGTTGTATGCCAGCGGAAGTCCCTTGAGCATGGCCAGCAGTCCGGTGAGGTTGCCGATGAGACGGCCGGTCTTCCCGCGAGTCAGCTCGGCGATATCCGGGTTCTTCTTCTGCGGAAGCATCGAGGAGCCGGTGGAATAGGCATCATCGAGTCGGAGGAAACCAAACTCATCGGTTGACCACAAGATGATCTCTTCAGCGAGCCGGGAGAGGTGCACGCCAATAAGGGCAAGGTCAAACAATGCCTCGGCAACAAAGTCCCGATCACTTACGGCATCGAGCGAGTTCGCAAAAACACCAGCGAACCCAAGATCAGCGGCGGTACCTGCCGGGTCGAGCGGCAATGATGAGCCAGCAAGTGCACCGGCTCCGAGTGGCGAGATATCGAGTCGATCGATGGTGGAGTGCAAACGATCAAGGTCGCGCGACAACGCCCAACCGTGGGCCAGCAGATGATGCGCGAGCAGCACCGGCTGGGCACGCTGAAGGTGGGTGTATCCGGGAAGATACGCATCGCCCGCTGTCCGCGCACGATCGAGAAGTGTTTCCTGGAACACGACGATGCGCGACGCGATGGCACCGAGTTCCCGCTTCGTGAACAGTCTCAGATCGGTGGCCACCTGGTCGTTGCGACTTCGACCAGTGTGGAGTTTTGCGCCAGCAGCACCGGCGAGCTCAGTCACCCGCCGCTCGACAGAGGTGTGGATGTCCTCGTCCGAAGCCACAAAGACAAACGTTCCCTGCGCGAGTTCCGACTCGACCGTGTCGAGCGCTGCGAGCACCGAATCGCGCTCGGCCTCAGTGAGGATGCCCGCTCGGCACAGCCCGCGCACATGCGCGCGCGATCCTGCAATGTCGTCGGAGGCAAGACGTTGATCGAACGGAAGACTGACGGTGAAAGCCATCAGTTCCTCCGCCGGCCCACTTTCGAACCGACCGTGCCAGAGCGTGCTCATTGCGTTACTCCCCTGTCGTGCCCGAGGCAGATTGCTTGGCCGCCCAGGTCTGAATTCCGAGACCCCAGAGCTTCACGAAGCCCTCGGAATCGGCGTGGTTGAAGGTATCTGCTGCGTCGTAGGTGGCCAGTCCATAGTCGTAGAGGCTGTGCGGACTGCGCCGACCGACGACGAAGCAACGACCCGGCTCGAGACGCAGTCGCACCTCGCCGGTGACGAACTGCTGCGTGGATTCGATGAACGCATCGAAGGCGTTCTTGAGCGGTGAGAACCACATGCCGTCGTAAACGAGATCGGCATAACGGCCCTCAAGCCGCTGCTTCTCGTGCATGACATCACGTTCAAGGGTGATCGACTCGAGATCCTGATGAGCGAGGATGAGCGCGAGCGCAGCGGGCGCTTCGTAGGTTTCGCGACTCTTGATGCCCACCCGGCGGTTCTCAACCATGTCGAGCCGGCCCCAGCCATAGGCGCCCACAGTGTCATTGAGCTCCACCACGAGTTCGTGCAAAGGCATGCTCCGACCATCGACAGAGATCGGAACACCGCGCTCGAAACCGATGGTGATCTCTTTCGCCTCCGAGGCCCGCACAGTGGTCATGCTCCACACACCCTCGGGCGGACGTGCCCAGGGATCTTCCATCTCGCCACACTCGATGGCGCGACCCCAGAGGTTGTCGTCAATGGAATAGAGCTTTTCCTTTGTGGCCAGCACGGGAATGTCGTGCTGCTGGGCGTATTCGATGCTCATCTCGCGGGTCATTCCCCAGTTGCGAACAGGGGCGAGAATCTCGAGATCGGGGGCAAGGGCACGCGTCGCGACTTCGAAACGAACCTGGTCATTGCCCTTCCCGGTGCACCCGTGGGCCACTGCATCGGCACCGTGCGTCCGGGCCGCGGCGACGAGATGTCGCACGATTGTGGGCCGCGAAAGAGCGGACACCAGCGGGTACTTACCCTCGTAGAGCGCGTTCGCTTTCAACGAAGGAGTGAGGAAGTCGCGGGCGAACTCATCACGGCAATCCACCACGATTGCTTCGATGGCGCCCGCGGCGAAGGCCTTGGCCTGCAGTCCCTCCCAGTCGCCCTCCTGCCCGAGATTGCACGCGACGGTGATGACCTCGACGCCGTAGTTCTCAATCATCCAACGGACGGCGACGGAGGTGTCGAGACCACCGCTATATGCCAGTACGACTCGTTGCGCCATGTTCAGATCCTTCATGTAATGGGGGCGGATAATGCTGTGAGTAGGGGACGACTTTGGAATTGCGATGCTCTGAGGAGTCAGAGACCCGCGAGTTCGGAGAGCTGAGCGGCAAGCGCAGCACCTCCAAGATCGCTGGCGACCACGATGAAGATCGTGTCATCACCAGCGACGGTGCCGAGAACGCCGCGCAGACCGGAGCGATCGAGCGCAGAGGCGACCACATGCGCGGACCCCGGAGGGGTGCGGATGACGACGATGTTGTCGGAATGGGTGACCTCAACCACCCAGTCGCCAAAGACCCGTCGAAGATGATCCTCGGGCGCCTGCTGCTGTTTCGGAAGCGCAGGGATTGCATATGCGGTGTCGCCTCCGGGCATTCTGACCTTGATGGCACCAAGATCCTCGAGGTCGCGCGACACCGTGGCTTGGGTGGCGCTCACCCCCTCGGCGGCGAGCAGATCAACAAGTGCGGCCTGGTTCGCGACCGGCTGATTCTCGATGATCTTGGCCACCAGATATTGACGCTGGGTCTTGCCGAGCTTGGAAGTCGTCGAACGATCAGTCATCGTTGCTCCATCAACCAGTGAAGTGCGCCACGAGCGGCATGCATCCGATTGGCCGCCTGTGCCCAGACACGACTGCGGGATCCTTCGAGCACCGCGTTCGTGACTTCTTCGTCACGATGCGCCGGAAGGCAATGCAGGAACACTGAATCGGGAGCGGCGAGCGCCATGAGGTCATCGGTAACAGTGAATCCCGCAAACGCCGCTCGCCGCTGGATCGATTCGGCCTCCTGCCCCATCGAGGTCCAGACGTCGGTATAGACCGCATCGGCGCCCTGACAGGCCGCCATCGGATCATTTGTGCACTCGAGAGCAACACCAGCATCTTGAACCCTGGAAATGTCAGATGAAGACAGCTCGTAGCCGACTGGAGTTGCAACCCGTACCTGCATTCCGAGCATTCCGGTAGCCAGGGCGAGGCTTCGAGCGACATTGTTGCCGTCGCCGACATAGGTGACTGTGCGACCGGCGAGAGCGTCGATACCACCGAACTCCTGCGCGAGGGTGAGCACATCGGCGAGACCCTGCAGGGGATGCGCCTCGTCGGAGAGCATGTTGACGACTGGCACAGCGGAGACGGCAATAGCCCGTTCGAGTTTGGCGTGCTCAAACACTCTCGCTCCAATGATCGAGTGGTAACCCGCGAGCGTGCGAACCACATCCTCGACAGTTTCGCGGGTATCGAGTCCAACCTCATCAGGACGGATAGTGAGTGGATGGCCACCGAGCTGCACGACAGCCATCTCCATCGAGTTACGGGTACGCGCAGATGGCTTCTCGAACAGCAGGGCGACACCCTGACCATCGAGCACCTTGGTGAGTTGCGCGTGTGTCCCCCGCTCAAGGATGTCGGTGAGTTCGCCAACAGACAGGTCGTCGATCTCCAGAAGATGTCTCATGATGTGGCTCCATATTGGAGGAGAATCGCATGAAGGATCGCCACGGCTTCATCGATCTCGGCTTCGGTGACGATAAGCGGCGGCGCGAACCGAATAGAGGTTGGTGACACCGCATTGACAATGAGCCCGGCAGTGAGCGCTTCGGCCACAACCAGCTTGGCGTCGATGCCATCGCCAAGCTGAGCGGCCAGCAACAGGCCGAGCCCACGTACTTCGACAACGCCAGGAAGTTGGCTCAACGCCGAGCGAAGGCGAGCTCCGGCATGTTCGGCTAGCTGCGGTGCGTTGTTACGCTCCATGATGGCGAGCGTGGCCCGTGCCGCCGAAGCCGCAAGCGGCTGACCGCCATAGGTGGTGCCGTGATCGCCGGCGGTGAACGCCTTGGCAACATCGCGCCGGGCCCAACATGCACCAATAGGCATACCGTTCCCGAGTGCCTTGGCAAGCATCACAACATCGGGCTCAATACCGAAGTGCTGGAATCCGAACCACTCGCCAGTACGCCCAAGGCCAGTCTGAATCTCGTCCACGATCATCAACAGTCCGTGCTCGTCACAGAGTCGCCGAACGCCCTCGAAGTACGCGGCGGTGGCGGGATTGACACCACCCTCACCTTGAATCGGTTCGAGCATGATCGCAATTACCGATGGATCGATGGCCGCTTCGAGCGCGTCGAGATCGTTCCACACCACATGGCGAAATCCCTCGGGTAGCGGTTGGAAGCCCTCCCATTTCGCCGGCTGCCCCGTAGCTGCCAACGCGCCGAGCGTGCGGCCGTGGAACGAGCCGTAGGCGCTGATGATTCCGTATCGACCGTGACCGCCGTAACGACGCGCCAACTTGATGGCACATTCCACCGCCTCAGCACCACTGTTGGTGAAGAAGACCTGGCCTCCCCCACCGAGCAGGCGGTCAATGGTGATGGCAACGTCAGCTCCCGGACTGGTGCCGAAGAGGTTGGACACGTGAACCAAGGTGCGTGCCTGTTCGGCGATCGCCTCGGCAATCTCGGCGTTGGCATGCCCGAGGCCGGTCACAGCAATGCCGGAGAGAAAGTCGAGATATGACCGACCTTCACGATCAACAAGATGCACACCGGACCCACTGACGAACTGCACCGATGGCACGCCATAGGTAGGCATGAACGGACAGTGGTCGAGACCTACCGGTGCTCCCATGGCGACGGCATGAGCCGATTGCGTGGTCACAGTGCGACCTCCGCGGTGGTCACCATCGTGCCGACGCCGGCATCAGTGAACAGTTCGAGGAGCACAACATGAGGAACCCGACCATCAAGAAGATGCGCAGCGCCCACTCCGGCTTCGAGCGCTTCGAGACATGCATCAATCTTGGGGATCATTCCTCCGGACAGGACACCGTCGGAAATGAGTTGGGCGATCTCCATGTTGTCGGTCTGGGCAATCAGGCTTGCCGGATCAGCGATGTCACGAAGAAGGCCGGCGATATCTGTGAGGTAGATGACCTTCTCGGCGTCCAGCGCACCAGCGAGCGCACCGGCAACGGTATCGGCATTGATGTTGTAGGCCTGCCCCTCGAGATCCGCGCCGATGGTGGAGACGACCGGAATGAGGCTCTGTGCGAGCAGCGACTCGAGGATTGCGGGATTGATCTTCTTGACGTCGCCGACAAATCCGAGCTCCGGATCACGGGCGTCGGCCTCGATGAGCCCGGCATCTTCCCCGGAAACGCCAACGGCGAGCGGACCGTGCGTGTTGATTGACGCCACGATGTCCCGATTGACCTTGCCAACAAGCACCATGCGTGCCACGTCGAGAGTCTCGGCGTCGGTGACCCGGAGACCGTCTTTGAACTCGGACTCCTTGCCGAGTTTCGAAAGAAGCTCGCCGATCTGGGGGCCGCCGCCGTGAACAACGACGACCTTGATGCCAACAGCATGCAGCAAAACGATGTCAGCCGCGAACGATGCGGCGAGCGCGTCGTCAGTCATGGCATTGCCGCCGAACTTGACCACAATTGTGCGACCCCAGAACCGACGAATGTACGGGAGGGCCTCGATGAGCACCTCTGCGGCGGCGTACGCGTCACCAGTGGGAACCACAGCAACACTGGCCCCGGGCTTGATCTCACTCATGAGGTCCCCATGTTCTCGTCGATGTATGCGTGGCTGAGGTCGTTGGTGAGGATGGTCGCCGCTCCTGCGCCGAGACCAAGATCAGCGACGATCTCCAAATGTCTTCCGCCCATATGCGCCGCCACCGCGGCACTGTCATGGTCGGCGTCGATCGCGCCATCACAGACCGTGATGCCGCCGTAACTGACAGTGAGACGTGCGGGATCGAAATCAATGCCGCATGAACCGAGATCACTGGCGATCCGACCCCAGTAGGGATCGCAGCCATACCAGGAGCACTTCACGAGATTGCTGCGCGACACATAACGAGCGCCGACGAGCGCCTGAGCCTCGTCGGTTGCGCCGGTGACCGAGAACCGAACGACCTTGGTGGCCCCTTCGGCATCACCGCACATCTGCTCGGCGAGACTCCGACACGCAGCGGCCACCGCCACCTCAAGTACCGACTGGTCGACCGGACCAGCAACACCACTGGCCAGAAGCAGCACCGTGTCATTGGTCGAGGTGCAGCCGTCGACATCGAGGATGTTGAACGAGTTCGCCACACCGGCGACGAGTGCGGCCTTGAGCTGTTCGGGCGTAGCAGCGGCGTCAGTAGTGAGTACCGCGAGCATCGTGGCCATGTTGGGCGACAGCATGGCTGCACCCTTGGCCATGCCTCCGACAGTAAATTCATCCCCGTCGATGACGACCTCTTTGGGATGGGTATCGGTGGTCATGATGGCGCCGGCGGCCGCCGCGGCTCCATCGGCTGAGAGCGCTTCGACAAGTGCTGGCAATGCAGCTTCGATGGTGGCGATGGGCATAGGGATGCCGATGAGTCCGGTGGAACACACCAACACCTGCTCGGCGTCGACCTCGAGGGCCGCGGCCACACCGGCACACATCGCTTGTGCATCGGCGAGACCCTGATCACCCGTTGCTGCGTTGGCGTTACCGCTGTTGAGCACAACCGCGACACTGTGGCCGCCAGTGGCCTCGAGATGGGCACGAGTGGTGATGACGGGGGCAGCGGTCATCTTGTTGCGGGTGAACACACCGGCTGATGGAACTGGCAGACCATCAGCAGTAGCGACCAGCGAAAGATCAGGGTTACCGGATGACTTGATACCTGCGGCGATTCCCGCGGCGACAAAGCCCTTGGCAGCAGTGACGCTCATGGAAAGACCCCTACAGAAGACAGGCCGGTGCTCTCGGGCAGACCGGCGAGGATGTTGGCGCACTGCACGGCTTGGCCGGAGGCACCCTTGGTGAGATTGTCGATAGCAGCCAACGCCACGATGAGGCCGGTACGAGAATCGGACCGAACGGTGACATGCGCGGTATTGGATCCAAGACAGGCCTTCGTCGATGGCGAGGAATCAGTGACAACGACGAACTGTTCATCGGCGTAGAACGACCGGTACAGACCGAGCGCCTCGTCAGTGGAGATCGATTTCACGGGCCGCAGATAACAGGTGGCAAGCATGCCCCTATTCATCGGAGCTAAGTGCGGTGTGAACAGCACCGAGACTGCCGAGGAATCAACACCAGCAAGCCGGGCCACGCTCTGCTCGATCTCCGGGGTATGGCGATGCGTGAGCAGACCGTACGCGGTGAAGTCCTCGTCGACTGCGCAGAAGGTGGTGTTGGCTTTCGGCGGTCGACCGGCGCCGGAGACACCACTGACGGCGTTCACCACGATCGAGCCAGTGTCGACCAGCCCACTGGTGAGCAGCGGGGCCATGGCCAGCGCCGCAGCAGTGGGATAACAACCCGGTGTCGCCACAGCTGCTGCGCCGACGAGTTGCTTGCGGAACAGTTCGGGGAGGCCGTAGACGAAATCGCCGAGTAGTTCGGGCACCGCATGGGATTCGCCGTACCACTGCGGGTAGAGCGAGGAGTCACTCAACCTGAAATCGGCGGCAAGGTCGACCACCCACCGGACCTGCTGGCGCACCTCGACCATGAGGGCCTGCGATGCACCGTGAGGCAAACCAAAGAAGACCAGATCAACTCCAGCCAGCAGCGAGGGCTCATACGCGCTGAAGACTGTGTCTCCATAGGCGGCAGCGAGGCTGGGATAGAGCTCGGCCACCGCAACGCCGGCCTGGGAATCGCCGGTGGCGAAGGCCACCTCGAATTCAGGATGGGCGTAACAAAGCCGAAGAAGTTCCGCACCGGTGTAGCCCGATGCGCCGATGATGCCGACGGAGATCACCCGGAAAGACTACCGATGGATGCATGAGTATGCAAGAACCCGCATGAAGTTTGGTTTCACCTCAAACCGGCGGAGTCAGCCCCGCAGGTTGGCCCCCAGCGTTGCAGCGGCCGCCACTGCCGCCGCGAGCACCCCGGCAACGTCATCATCGGTCAGGGTTCGCTCGGGCGACTGAAGACGCAGACGGTAGGCCAGCGAGCGGGAACCATCGGGGACGGTGCCTCCTCGGAACACATCGAACAGGTCGATGGCCACCAGAACCGAACCGGCGCTCGAGCGCAGCACATCGGTAAGCGAGGCCGCCGAGACGTTGTCAGGAGTTTCGAACGCGAGATCAAGGTCACTTGATGGATAGCGACTGATCGATCGGTACCGATGTTCACCATGGGGAAACGAAAGCAGTGCAGCAATATCGAGTTGCAACCAGGCACTGCGCTCACGCACTCCGAACGCCTCAAGAACGAAGGGATCAATCTCGCCGACCTCGCCCACGAGGACTCCGTCAATGAGCAACTGCGCGCAGCGACCGGGATGAAGTCCCGGCGGAGCCGTCTGCTGATCAACCGTTATGGCCGGCAGACCAAGTGTCTGTTCGATCGCTGCGAGAACTTCGACTGCTGCAGGCGCCGAGTTGCCAGCGAGGATGACCGCGAGGTGTTCGCGCTCATCAGGCAGCGTTGCGCCGACACCGGGAAGACCGAACACACGGCCGAGTTCGAACAGCAACGCACCTTCGGTGCGATGCGACTCGTTGTAGGCGATGGCGCGAAGCAGTCCCGGGCGCAGCGAGGTGCGCAGAACGCTCTCCTCGGCAGCCAGTGGATTGGTGAGTGTGACTGCCTCCGCGGGCAGGCCGGCACGAGCGAGATCACCTGGTGCCAAAAATGGCAGCGGCATTGCCTCATGAATACCAAGACCAACCAGAACCTGCCGCAACACCCGTCGATCACGCTGCAAGGGCGTGAGCGATCCCGTCTGGGTCGAGGTGGGAACCCGGTTGGCGATGCGGCTGTAGCCGTGGTGACGGGCAATCTCTTCGATGATGTCGGTCTCGGTGGTGGTGTCGAGTCGGAACGATGGCACGGTGACGGACCACTCCCCCACCTGTCCGGCTGGCTCGACCAGAAACCCAATTGGCCGTAACAGCGATGCGATGTCCTCGGCGGCGAGTTCAGTTCCGAGCAGACGATTCACCCGACTGGTTCGAACGGTAACTGGTGATCGATCAGGAAGCTGACCGTCGACAGTGACCGCTCCTTCAACCAAGCGCGCTCCCGATGGCGCCAGCAGCTCTGCGAGGCGACGTGCAGCAAGATCGAGAATCGCAAGATCCGTGCCCCGCTCGAAGCGGGCTGAGGCCTCAGAACGAAGCCCCATGAACTTGGAACTGCGAGCAATCGCCATCGGCTGCCACCATGCGCACTCAAGAAGAACAGTGGTCGTCGAGGCAGAAATTTCAGTAGAGGCTCCACCCATGACTCCGGCGATTCCGACCGGGACATCCTCAGCATTGGCGATGACGCCATCGCGACCAGCGGTGAGGGTGCGTTCGGTTCCATCGAGCGTGGTGATCAACTCGCCATCGCGTGCCCAACGAACCTGCAAGGCGCCGCCAGGAAGGCTGGCGAGGTCGTAAGTGTGGTTGGGAACTCCGAGTTCCAACATGACGTAGTTGGATGCGTCGACCACATTGTTGATCGGACGCATTCCGAGTGCTGTGAGACGGTCGGCAATGAATCGGGGCGACGGTTGGATGCTGATGCCTTCGATGACCCGTGCATGGAACCGACCACAAAGGTCGGGGTCACCGATGGCGACCGAAATCCTCGACGGGGCATCACCGGCGATGACCTCGACGTTGGGCTCGGCAATAGCGAACGGCAATCCCAGCCGCGCAGCAAGATCGCGGGCAACGCCAGCAACCGACATGGCATCGGGTCGATTCGGGTTGATCTCAAGGTCGAAAAGAACATCCGGCACAATGCCCAACGCGTCGACGATGGCCGTGCCGAGGGCGAGCGATCCATCAAGCAACAGGATGCCCGAGTGATCGTCGCCAAGGCCAAGTTCGCGACCAGAACAAAGCATGCCGTTGGACCATTCGCCACGCATCTTGCGACGGGCGATCTCCATGCCGTCGGGCATTGTGGTTCCGAGCGTGGCCAGCGGCACGGTGTCGCCGACGCTGAGGTTGGTGGCACCACAGCAGATCTGCAGCGGCTCACCATTGCCAGTGTCGACATCGACAAGTTGGATCTTGTCGGCGTCAGGATGACGACGCAGTTCAAGAACCTTGGCCACGATGATTCCGTCGAGCCCTTGTCCAATGTGCTCGATGGACTCCACGGCCATGCCGAGATCGCTCATGACATCGCCAAGCGCCACGGGATCATCACTGGGGAATGGCGCGAACTCCTGCAACCACGAGAGAAGAACCTTCATGACGGGAACTGCTCCAGGAATCGGAGGTCGCCGGTGTACATCTCACGGATGTCATCGACGCCGTGGCGCATGAGCGCAAGGCGATCGAGGCCAAACCCAAAGGCGAAACCGGTCCACTCTTCGCCGTCGAGCCCCACATTGCGCAGAACATTGGGATGAACCATTCCGCATCCACCCAATTCGAGCCATCCGGTCTGCGAACAGGTTCGGCAACCCTTGCCCTCGCAGAACACGCAGTTGATGTCGTACTCAGCCGAAGGCTCGGTGAACGGGAAGTAGGACGGCCGAAGTCGTGAATGAATGGATCCACCGAAGTAGGCGCTGGTGAAGGACTCGAGGGTGCCCGCCATATCAGCGAACGAGATCGCGCGGTCGATGACCAATCCCTCAATCTGATGGAACACCGGCATGTGGGTGGCGTCCGCGGTGTCACGTCGGTACACCCGACCTGGCATGACGGCATAGATCGGAGGTGGAGTTTCGGTCATTACCCGGATCTGCACCGGCGAGGTATGGGTGCGCAGCAGCACAGTTTCAGGGTCGCCCAGATCGACATACAACGTGTCCCACATGCCGCGGGCAGGGTGGGCGGCTGGAATGTTGAGCGCCTCGAAGTTGTACCAGTCAGTCTCCACCTCGGGCCCTTCGGCAACCGTGAACCCCATGCCGACGAACACATCGACAAGTCGATCCCAAGTCTGGGTGACGAGATGTGTGGTTCCCCGGGGGCGACTGGTGGTGATCTCGGTCAGATCGAGTCGCTCGGCGGCGATGGTGGCTGCCCGCTCCACCGATTCAAGTTCGAGACGACGCGTCTCTATGACCTGCTCGATGCTGGCACGAGCCACGTTGAGGGCAGCACCGACCTCGCGACGCCCGTCAGCGTCAAGCGCGCCAAGCCCTTTTTTCAGCTCGGTCAACGACCCCCGCTTACCCAGGAGGTCGGATTCGACGCCACGAAGTTGGTCGATCGTGGTCGCGGCGAGCACCAATGCCGGCGCTGCATCGCTAATTCGCGTGATGTCATCGATCATGAGGTGGTGAGCCTGTCTCCCATGGACTGCTGCGTCCAATTCAATTCTGCGTCATAGCGCGCGTCGTTGACGGGACGCTTCGAACAGCACCACCGCGCCAGCGACCGCAGCATTGAGCGATTCAACCGATGTGGCAAGCGGGATCGTGAGGCTGAGGTCACTACTCGCCACGATTTCGGATGAAAGACCATGGGCTTCTGAGCCGATAAGAACAGCAATGGGTCCGGTGAGGTCGAGAACCTCAGGTGCCGCTCCATGCCCAGCCACCGTTGCAATGATCGATCGCCCGGAACTGCGCAACTCTGCGAGACACGCGTCGACGTCGGTGACCTCGGCAACAGGCAGCCGCACTAACGAACCTGCCGCCGCCCGCACAGCTTTGGGGCCGAATGCATCGGTCGAGGAACCAGCGAATACAACGCCAGCCGCCCCGGCCGCTTCCGCCGCCCGCACCAAGGTGCCGGCATTGCCCGGATCAGCAAGATCGATCAACACCAGCACCGGCCCTTCAGCAGCGGCAACCTCCGAAACTGTCCGGGTGCGGCGCGGAGCAACAGCCACCAATCCCTGGGGAGTGACCGTGTCGCTGACCGACTCGAGCACACCGTCGGCAAGCGCCCACACCGAAGCGCCACCGGCGGCGGCGAGATCGACAGTACGCACGAGAGGGTCATCGTCACCCGATCGAGTAAAGGCATCGGCCCAGGTGCGGGCGTCGACATACAGCTCATCGACAACCAGCCCTCCGGCCAGCGCCTCGGCGAGGGCCACCGGACCTTCGATCACGAACTGACCCGCCTCAAGACGCGCCTTACGGCGCCCGGTGAGGCGCCGTAAGGCAGCAAGTCGTGGATTGTTCGCCGAGAGCGGCGTGGGTTCGACGGCCACCGAAGTGGTCGGAAGCCGTGGATCAGGCGCTGGCCGATGCAGCGTTGGCCGCTTCGACAAGTGCCGTGAACGCTGCCGGGTCGGTGATGGCGAGATCGGAGAGGACCTTGCGGTCAACTTCGATGCCAGCATCCTTCAGGCCGGCGATGAACCGGGAATACGTGGTGCCGTTGAGACGGCAAGCCGCGTTGATCCGCTGGATCCAAAGCTGACGGAACTCGCCCTTCTTGGCGCGACGGTCGCGGAACGCGTAGTTGAGCGAGTGCATGACCTGCTCATTGGCGGAGCGATACGAGCGGCTCTTGTTGCCGTAGTAGCCCTTGGCTCGCTCGAGTGTTGCTTTGTGGCGCTTCTTGGCGGTGACTGCACCTTTGACTCTGGCCATCGGTGTCTCCTTCCAGACGTTGGATCAATTCGATCCAGTGGGGTACGTGTGATCGGTGGCCGATGTGGTCGGCCGAGGTAAATCAGATGCCGAGTTGGCGCTTGACGCGGGCGGCGTCGCCCTTGGCGAGCACGAAATCACCCTTGAGACGGCGCTTGCGTCCCGGGGACTTCTTCTCGAGGATGTGATTGAGGTTCGCGGAACGACGGGTCAACTTGCCCGTTCCTGTCACCTTGAAGCGCTTCTTGGCGCCACTGTGGGTCTTCATCTTCGGCATGGTGGTCTCCAGTGTGGATGCTCGCCGGGGCGAGTCCTGTGGTTCAGACTTCGGGTGAAGCCTCGGTTGTGTCTGTCGCTTCGATCGGTGCTGCGTCGATCTGGGCGTCTTCGGGGGCTGCTACGTCAGTATCGGTGACCGCTACAGACGCTGCGGGCACTTCAGGTGCATCAGGTGCTTCGGCGAGGGATTCGTTCGACGAAGGAGCAACGGCATCAGGCGTGGTCCGCTTCTTCTCTGCGGCGGCCTGGGCCTTCTTGTCGGGTCCAAGCACCATGGTCATGTTGCGACCATCGAGCCGGGGGTAGACCTCGACTTTGCCCACCTCGGTGACAGTTTCGGCAACCTGATCGAGGATCTTGCGTCCCAGTTCCGGATGCTGCATCTCACGGCCCCGGAACATGATGGTGATCTTCACCTTGTGGCCCTCGCCAAGAAACTCGGCGACTTTTTTGGTCTTGGTTCCGAAGTCGCCAGCGCCAATCTTGGGCCGGTACTTCATTTCCTTGACCACCACATTGGTGCTCTTCTTACGGGACTCCTTGGCTCGCTGCGCGGCCTCGTACTTGTACTTGCCGTAATCCATGATTCGGCAGACCGGAGGGTTGGCTTTGTCGGCCACCTCCACGAGGTCGAGTTCGAGTTCCCTGGCCATTTCAAGGGCTTGGGACAAGGGTGTGATTCCGATCTGGGCGCCATCGGCTCCGACCAACCGCACCTCGCGGGCGCGGATGCGATCGTTGATCCGTGGCTCGTCATTCGTGGCCGTTGCTATGGCCAATCACTCCTCATTCGTGCGAGTTCCTCTCTCGGCTGTTCGGGTGGGCAGTTGAAGCCGACGGACGAACGGCCAGAGCTCCACGAATGGGTCCCGGGTCATTGCTCGAGTCGACCTGACGCACAGGCTGCGGGTGCAAGCACTCGCCGGTGGTGGCCAGGTGGGGGCGAACCCCGCTTCGGTTCAGTTGTGAGGGGCGTACGATACCGATCTCGAGCCGGGAATGCGAACCCTGCCCCGGCGAGCCGGACTGAGACGTCACCTGAGGAGAACCGAAATGAGCCTGTGGACACCTGATGGCGAGGTCCCCATGAACCGCCCCGGACAGGGTGGAACGGCTTCGGCCAACCCCCCGGAAGCGCCGGGAACCCCCGATCTCGATGACCTCTCCCCCGCTGAACAGGCCCAGATGGAGGCATTGATCGCGGAAATGGCCGAGACTCAGCGCCAGATCTTGGCCGCCCCCGCTGCTGTGGTGGTGGCCAACCATGCCATGGGGCTGTTCCAGTTGGCCGCATTGCACCTCAAGCAGAACCAGCCGGATCTCGCCGCCGCAAGGCTGGCCATCGACTCCATGGCCGGTCTGCTCGATGCCGCCGGAGTCCGCTTGGGCGAGGATGGCGAGACCCTTCGGGAGGCCCTGACCGAGGCTCAACGGGCCTATGTGGCTCGCAGCAGTGCCGCCGGCGACGATCCGAACCACGACCCTTCCGAGAACTGAAGGCGACCCTGATCGACCGGTCGGCATCGGTGGATCAATTACGAAGCGCTCGCCGGTCGAACCCAATGACGCCAACGAGGATCACCGCCAGAGCCATACCCAGCAGCACCAGCGCGTACCACCAGGTGTACCCGGCCAGCAGTGGGCTGCCCGAGGTCGCGTACCAAAACGGCGAGAGCAATCTTGCCGGACGCAACGCATCGACGAGCTGTGCGAGAGAACTGGCGAGATAGGCGACCGCAGCAACCGAACCCGCCACCGCCAACGCCCGGCCCCGCGATCCGCTCAGAGCTCCGACGACAAGCGCCAACCAACCAAACACGATGCCGAGCAGAACCACACCCGCAACCGTGCCCAGAAGATTGATGAGCGACAGTTTCAGCGAGACGATCGGATCCATTGCAAGCAGCGACACCAGGGTCACCAGTCCAAAGGCAAGCGCAAGCACCACGATGAGGGCAGCACTCTCAAGGAGCACCCGCCGACGACGCACCGGATGGGCGAGCACAAGATCGAGCAAACCGCGCTCTTCCGCCCCAGCGATGATCGCTCCGCCAGCGCCCACGGTGAGCATCAGAACGAGCAAGGGAATGACGAAACCGAACAATTCGCCTGCGAGATATCCGGACCCTGAGCTGAAGTCCATATCGGAGACACCGAAGATAGCGAGGACGTTCTTCGGGTACTGCTCGACGAGCTGGGAGATGCCCGATGCGTTGCGGATGGTCGGGTACATCATCGAAACGATGACGATCCATGCGGCCACTCCGACCGACCACCACATCAGTGACTTCCGACGGTCACGAAGCTCCTGGGTGAACACCGGAAAACGACTCATCTCCGATCCTCGCTTCCGCGATACAGGGCAAGGAACACCTCATCAAGATCGGCTGCCCGACTGAGCAGATCGATGACCTCGAGCCCCGCCAACGCAGCGATGACTGGTTCGAATGAGCCGCGAACGGCGAAAAGCACCTGATCACCTCGTACCTGCATTTCAGAAACCGCATCGATCGAACCGAGACGATTCTGAGCAGCAAAGACGTCACCTACGACGAGAGTCACACGCCGCAGGCCGCGTTGGCGCAATGCCTCGACTGTCTCCACCGTGACGATCCGACCCTCGCGGATGATCCCCACCCGATCGGCGACATGCTGCACTTCATCGAGAGAATGCGAGGAGAGAAAAACACTGTGACCGCGGTCAACATGTTCTCGAACAAGCCGATGGAACTCGTCCTGCACCAAGGGGTCGAGACCTGTGGTTGGCTCGTCGAGGATCACCAGTTCGGGGTCGTGTTGGAAGGCCTGAACCAGACCGATCTTCTGACGATTGCCCTTGGACAGTTGACGCACCGGTCGATCGAGTTCGACACCGAAGCGGTCGACCAGTTCATTGCGGCGGCGCGATGCGTTACCCCTGCGAAGAGAGGCGAGCCAATCAAGCGCTTCGCGCCCCGTGAGCTGACCCGGCACCACAAACTCACCGGGCAGATACCCGCATCGATTTCGAATCTCCAGCGAATCAACCACGCTGTCGAGACCGAGTACCGAAGCGCTGCCACCCGTGGGACGCAGCAGATCGAGAAGAGTTCGGATCGCGGTGGTCTTGCCTGCACCGTTGGGCCCCAGAAAGCCGAAAACTTCGCCTCTCGGAACTTCGATGGTGACATCGTTGATGCCGCGGCCATGGCGGTAGGCGACGGTGAGCGACTCCGTTCGCACCGCCGCCGTTGGGGTCATCGGTCGATGACCACCGGCCGCAGGTCACAGGCCTCCCACCGGCCCAGGCGACCGGCAATGACCTGCCAGCTCACCGCCGCTCCCACGTCGATCCGACGGGTTCCATCGGCGATGTTGGCGCAGTGGAACGGGTAGTGCACACCCGAGTCCGAGACGACCTCACCGAGACCGCGAGGATCATCGAATTGCACGACCACACCCGTGCAGCTGCCCAATGGCACACCGACGGGCTGGGCGCTCATCAGGGAACAATCTTGGAGATGGGAAGTTCGATGATGTCGGTGGCACCGGCATCCGATAGCGCTGGGATAAGCACGTTGATGCGCTTCTTCTCGACGACGGTTTCGACGGCATAACCGGCACCGCCGTAGAGCTCGTTCACCGTGGGCGACTTCATCGACGGAAGCAGTTCGATAACTGCGCCGAGACGATCAGCAGGAACGTTCAGTTTGACCAACACCTTGCCCCGTGCGTCAAGCACCCCCTCGAGCAGTGTCCGGATCTGGCTCATTGCGTGTGCCTTAGCGGGATCGGCAAACGAGGTTGGGTTGGCGATGAGTTCGGTGTAGGAAACCAGGATCGTGTCGATGATCTTGAGCCCTGCAGCGCGAAGCGCGCTGCCTGTCTCAGTGATGTCCACAACGCAGTCAACGATGTCTGGCACCTTGGCCTCGGTGGCGCCATAGGAGAGTTTGATGTCTGCGGGAATACCACGACTGGCGAAGAACCGTCGAGTGAGCTCGGGGTACTCGCTCGAGACCCGGACACCGTGCGGCAGATCGGCAACACTCTGGGCCGGAGAGTCTTCGGGGACAGCAACGATGATGCGCACGGGATTGCTGGTCACCTTGGAGTAGCGCAGTTCACCCAGTGAGTGAACCTCACTCTCGGTCTCTTCGATCCAGTCACGGCCGGTAATGCCCATATCGAACAAGCCGTCGGCGACGTACATGGGGATCTCCTGCGGACGCAGGATGCGCACCTCGGCAATTCGGGGATCGTCGATGGTGGCTTTGTATTGCACGGCAGAGTTCCGTGAAACCTTCAGATCCGCGGCTTCGAAGAGTTCGAGCGTTGCCTTTTCAAGCGAACCCTTGGGGAGAACAAGCTTCAACATGGCGCCAACCTACCGCCTCCGTCCTGCCAACTCCGAACGAGTTCGCCGGGTCCACCCCATAGGATGCTGAAGTGGCACGTCACAAGGAACGACATCTCAGTCACCGGGCCGGCTGGCTTCGGGCCTCGGTACTGGGAGCCAACGACGGCATCATCTCAACCGCGGCGCTGATCCTTGGCGTCGCCGCCTCCGATGCCTCGCGCTCTGCAGTGCTCACCGCCGGGATTGCCGGGCTGACCGCTGGCTCCATGGCCATGGGGCTCGGCGAATATGTCTCGGTCAGTTCTCAGCGCGACACCGAACGAGCTGACATTGCCAAGGAGATCTGGGAACTCGAGCACACCCCGGAGCGCGAACTCGCCGAGCTCACTGCGATCTATCAGGAGCGTGGCCTCAGCCATGAGCTCGCCCGAAAGGTCGCGATCGAACTCACCGAGCATGACGCGCTAGCAACGCATCTCACCGAGGAACTTGGCATCACCGAAGAGACTCTCGCACGGCCACTTCAAGCTGCTGCAACGTCGATGCTTTCATTCGCCGTGGGCGCCGCGCTCCCATTGATCGCCGCGGCGATCGCCGCTCAGGGCAGCCGCATCATCGCCACACTGCTTGTTTCCCTCGTGGCACTCATTGCCCTCGGCATCGCTGGTGCTCGAGTCGGCGGCGCCGCACCGCTGCGGCCCACGCTGCGCGTCGTTCTCGGTGGTGCCGTTGCTATGGCGGTCACCATGGCAATCGGCAAGCTGCTCGGTACTGCTGTCGCCTAAGCCTGCTCGTCGTTCTCGAGACGGCGCAGCAGATTGACCATCTCGATTGCGGTTCGCACCGATTCCTCACCCTTGTTGTCCTCATCGCTCGACCGGGCAAGCGCCTGCTCGAGGTTCTCGGTGGTGAGCACGCCGAAAATAACTGGCGATCCGGTGGTGAGTTGCACATCCTGAATGCCTCGAGCGCATTCCCCGGCAACGAAGTCGTAGTGCGAGGTTTCACCCCGGATAACCGCGCCGAGGCACACAACAGCATCGGCGTGACCGTTTTCGATCAGCGCAAGGGCGGCCATGGGGACCTCATAGGCGCCCGGAACCCACACGATGGTGACATCGGCCTCGGCGACACCATGCACCGCCAGCGCGTTCTCGGCTCCCTCAAGCAAGCGGTTGGTGATGTGGTCGTTGAACCGTCCACACACCAGAGCGATCCTCATACCCGTTCCATCGACGTCGCCGGACACAGAGTTGGCGGCCTTGAAATTCGATGACATCAGTCGAGCCCTTCCAGCATGTGGCCCATCTTTTCGCGCTTGGTGCGCAAATAGGCGATGTTCTCGGGATTGGGAATGGACTCCAACGGCACACGCTCGACGATGTCGAGACCGAAGCCCTCGAGTCCGCCGTACTTCGCCGGGTTGTTGGTCATGTACCGCATGGTGGTGATCCCGAGGTCGACAAGGATCTGCGCACCAATGCCGTATTCGCGACTGTCGATGGGCAGGCCGAGCGCCACATTGGCCTCAACGGTGTCATGGCCCTCGTCCTGGAGCGAATAGGCGCGGATCTTGTGTCCGATTCCGATGCCCCGACCTTCATGTCCGCGCAGGTACACGACCACGCCGAGTCCCTCATCAGCGATGCGTTCCATGGCCTTGTCGAGCTGGATACCGCAGTCGCAGCGCAGCGAACCAAAGACGTCGCCGGTGAGGCATTCGGAATGCACACGCACCAGCACGTTCTGCTCACCCTGCACCGCACCGCGCACCATGGCGATGTGCTGCTCGCCATCGAGCAGCGACTCGTAGACATAACAGGTGAAGTCGCCCCATTGGGTAGGAATGCGCGCCTCAGAGACACGCTTGACGAGCTTCTCGTGCTGACGGCGATAGCGAATGAGTGACGCAATGGAGATGAGCAGAAGGTCGTGCTTCTTACAGAACTCAACCAGGTCAGGCACTCGGGCCATCGTGCCGTCATCGTTGACGATCTCACACAGCACACCCGATGGAGCCATGCCTGCCATGCGAGCAAGATCCACGGCTGCCTCAGTGTGGCCGGCCCGCTTGAGCACACCACCCTCGGCGTAGCGCAACGGGAAGATGTGGCCGGGACGAGCAAGATCGCCGGGACGGGTGGTCGGATCAATCAGAGCCTGAATCGTGGCAGCGCGATCAGCGGCAGAAATGCCGGTCGAGGTGCCATGGCGATAATCAACGCTGAAGGTGAACGCCGTCCGTTGGGCCTCAGTGTTGTCACGCACCATGAGCGGAATCTCGAGTTCGTCGAGACGCTCGCCGGTGAGCGGGGTGCAAATAACACCGGAGGTGTGTCGCACGAAGAACGCAATGCTTTCGGCAGTAGCCGACTCGGCCGCCATGATGAGGTCACCCTCATTTTCGCGATCCTCATCATCGACCACCACGACGATCTCACCGCGGGCAATGGCGGCCACCGCGTCGGGAATGCTGGCGAAATGATCCGAGTATTCGGAACGTTCTGAAGGGGTCATCGGGCCTCCTGGGGCCGTGGGGGGAATGAGCGGGCCAGCTCTGCGAGCTGCCCTTCGAGAAGCTTTTCGGTGTACTTGGCCATCACATCGACTTCGAGATTCACGGTCGAACCCGGGCCCTTGGCCCCAAGCGTGGTGACCGAAGCGGTATGGGGAATGACGGCGACAGTGAAGCTGTCCTCATCGGGCACCACCACGGTGAGCGAGACACCATCGACAGTGATGGAACCTTTCTCGACGATGTAGCGCATGAGATGGCTCGGCACGCGCACACGCAGATCGGGAACTCCATCGACAATCTCGCCGACAGCATCAACATGGCCCTGGACGAGATGTCCGCCGAGACGGTCCTCAAGACGGACTGGACGCTCGAGATTGACCGGATCGCCAGCGTGAAGGGCACCCAGCACCGTGCGGGCGTAGGTCTCGTCGCTCACGTCGGCCTCCCACCAACCGGCCTCGGCATCGAAGGCGACGATGGTGAGGCAACAGCCGTTGACTGCAGTGGAATCGCCGATGCCAGCACCCGCGAGAACCTTGCGCGCGCCAATGCGCAGACGCGAGCCCTCACGGGAGATGACAGAGCCAAGTTCTTCGACGATTCCAGTGAACATGTCACATACCTTCCAGATCCAGCCTCAGATCGTCGCCCAACCGGCGCATCTCCACAATTCGGCCGCGCCGCAGCGATTCGATCGAGGCAGCCCCAGCTCCGGCGAACAAGGGAACGCCATCGTTGCCGCCAAACAGCGCAGGGGCCAGATACAGCACGTAACGGTCGACGAGGCCAGCGCTGTGAAATGCCGCAGAAACTGTGGCTCCCCCCTCCACCATGAGCTGCAGGATGCCTCTGGACCCGAGATCATCGAGGACATCGCCGAGATCGCCCCCAACCTCAAGGCAGGGATGGATTGCCGCATCGGCCGCAGCAGCACCGAGCACCACCCGGAGAGGTTCGGTGTCGTCAGGTCCGCGTTCGCCCTCGGGCAGGCGCACGGTGAGCCTCGGATTATCGGCCCTCACGGTTGCTGCCCCGACCAAGATGGCGTCGCTGTCAGCCCGGAGGCGATGGGCGTCGACACGTGCCGCTTCACCAGTGATCCACTGCGAGGAACCATCGGGCGCTGCAGTGCGACCATCGAGGGTGGCGGCCAGTTTCAGCACCACAAACGGGCGGCCGGTGCGGCGGTGATGAAGGTACGCAGCGAGTTGGGCCTCGACGGCCTCGGCACAGATGCCGACTTCCACCTCGATACCCGCAGCCCGGAGGCGCTCGAGGCCTTCGCCTGCGACCAAGGGGTCAGGATCGGCCACGGCCACAACAACCCGGGCCACTCCCGCGGCAATCACGGCATCAGCACAGGGGGCAGTGGCCCCATGATGCGAGCAAGGTTCGAGGGTGACATACAAGGTGGAGCCGACTGCGGCTTGCCCAGCTGCGGCGAGAGCGACAACTTCGGCGTGTGCCCCGGCCCGACCATCGGTGGCACCGGTGAACCCGGGATGCTCAGGCGAATCAGCAGGCACCACGACAGCGCCAACCCACGGCCGGGGGGCGACCCGACGGCGTGCGGCGGCAGCGGCCTCAATGGCCTGACCCATACGGGCCTCGTCGATCGGGATGCTCGAGATGGTCTGAAGGTATCAGCACCATGCGCCGAAGCTCCGGCCCGAGATCGCCGACGCCGATGCTCTTAGTCGCCGGCGAGGAGTCTGATGGCGTGCGGGATCACATCGAGCACAGCCTCGAGGCATTCGATGGCGCCGCCAGTGGATCCGGGAGTGTTGATGATGAGTGCAGCCCCGCGTGTTCCCGCCTGTCCTCGTGACAAACGCCCCAGGGGGTTCACAGCCCTCATGGCCTCGGCGAGGCCGGGGGCCTGACGATCCAGGATCACAACGGTGCCCTCGGGGGTGAGATCCCGGGGACCAAAGCCGGTGCCACCAGTGGTGATAACGAGCCCGTTGAATCCCATGGCCAGTTCGACCAAGGCCTCACCCACGGTCTCGCGACCATCGGCCACCACCCGGTGATCAGAAACAGTGAATCCAGCCTCAATCAGGCGTGCGACCAGCGCTGCTCCAGAACGGTCCTCACGGGTGCCGGCCACGACACCATCGGAAACGGTGAGCACCTTGGCAACCAAACCGGCTGAAGGCGTGGTGGTGGCGGCGTGGTCGGTCATGACAAGGAGTTTGGCGCGTCAGACGGCCCGGGTACACGCAGACGCAGGATGTACATGCCGTCGGTATCGGCGCTTTGGGGCAGTAGCAACGCCCCACGACCCAGCGGCGTCCAGACACCGCCGGGAGCGGGTAGGGCTTCGATTTCGGGGAACTGTTCGCCGATCCACATATCAATGTCAAGAGACTCTGCACGAGAGAGCGTGCACACGCTGAAGATGAGTTCACCACCGGGTCGCAGCATCGTGATTGCGGATTCGATGAGACGCCGTTGCAGTGCGCCAAGCGCGTCAATATCGCCCGGCGTGATTCGCCAGCGGGCATCGGGGCGCCGCCGAAGCGCACCGAGACCAGAGCAGGGCGCATCGAGCAGCACCTTGTCGAAGATGCCGGGACGAATCGGCAACGAGGTGCCGTCAGCGACGAGCACCATGAATGAATCAGCACTCAGTTGCAATCGGCGCGCGTTTTCAACGACGAGTCCCACTCGGCCTGCACGCACATCAGAAGCCACGACTCTGGCCCCGGCCGCAGCGAGCGCGGTGGCTTTGCCTCCCGGTGCGGCACACATATCAAGGATGAGATCACCAATATCGACCCCGACAGCCTCGACGATCCATTGGGAACCAAGATCCTGCACGTAGCCGTCTTCACGAACGCTCGAGGTGGCTGCTGCATTCATGGCCTCAAGCGCTGCAAGCGCCGTTTCGGACCCGAGGTCCTCCGAGAGACGCTCGATGATCCAATCGGGTTGGCTGAGTCGCACCGCATCGGAGGGCCAAGTGACGGGCAACGAGGTGGCGACTTTGCGAAGAACTGCATTGCAAAGACCGCTCAGACGACGCGGCGCAGCTTCGACAGTGGCACCCACCGCGGCATGCGCAGGTGTGGCGAGAAACGCGAGTTGGAATGCACCGATGCGAAGCCATGCCCGTGCAGTGACATCGATGCGTTCCGGATCAGGAAGGAAACGATCCACCAACCAGTCGCAGGATCGACACATTCGTGTTGTGCCGTAGACCAGCTCGGTGACAAATGCCCGATCGCGTTGATCCAGCGAGCTGCGCGAGAGCAATGTCGGGAGAATCAAGTTGGCATAGGCCCCTTCGGCATCGATACGCACGAGCGCGTCGACCGCGAGCTGCCGAGCAGCCACACCAGGAGCGGATCGGCCTTTCGGACCGGATGACGCGTCAGTGCGCGGATCGGATCCGCGCTGGGGACGACGTGGTTCGCTCATTGGCCAAGCCGATCTTCAGTGGTGGGTTGCGCGCCATTACGCCATTCGGTCGCGGTCACCCGACCGCGACCTTCGATCTGGACCTCGAGCAACTCCAGGGCGCCATCGGCCGTGCCCACGACAACGCCGTCAATGCAACCGGAGGTGAGATCGGTGCGCGGCAGTACCCGAGCCGACCACACCTTCAGGCGGCGACCGCGGAAGGTGGTCCACGCCCCACCCAAACGAATAACTCGCGACATCACCTGTGCGCTGGCGTTCCAATCGAGTTCGAGTTCGCTGGGAGCGATCTTGGCGGCATGCAGCGGTTCGCCCATCTGCGGTTGCGGCTCGCCGAACTCATCAGTGAGGGCACGCAACACCATCGCGGTTCCAAGATCAACGAGACGGGATCGCAATGTGTCGAGTGTGTCGTCTTCGGCGATATCAACCTCGACAACATCGAAGATGTCACCAGTGTCGAGCCCTTCAGCAACCTCCATCAGGCAGACCCCAGTGCGCGAATCGCCCGCAAGTAGGGCCCGCTCCACCGGTGCCGCTCCTCGCCAGCGCGGCAGCAGCGAGAAGTGCAGATTGACCATAGGTACTCGCTCGAGCAGTGAGGTCGGAATGATGCGGCCGTAGGCCACGACCACGGCGAGATCAATGTCGAACTCCCGTAACTGCTCAAGATCCTCGGTGACATGCAGGCCCCGCGCTACTGCGGCGGACTTCACTGGACTCGGCGAAAGTGCGCCACCGCGACCGCGTCGACGATCAGGGCGTGACACCACCACAGGAATCTCGAACCCCGCGTCATGCAAAGCGACCAGCGTTGGCACTGCGACCTCAGGGGTGCCGAGGTACGCGATACGTCTGATGTTCGGGCCGGGACGGGCGATGGTAGAAGTCAACGCGTTCAGATGAGGCGGAGTCGGCCCGGAGCAATGTCAGGTTCGGGCGGAGCGAGGTGACGCATGCGCAGATCGCTCAACGCCCGCCGCGCTTCTTTGCGCTGCTCATCGGTGAGGTGCTCGATAAGCAGTACGCCATCGAGGTGATCGATCTCGTGCTGAAACACCCGACAGGCAAAATCATCGAGCTCGAGATCGAGCTCGTTGCCCTCCAGGTCGTACCCCTTCACGTGGATTTCCGCAGGTCGAACGATCTCCCAATGCAGACCAGGCACCGACAGGCAGCCCTCAACGAACTCAGCCTCTCCCCTGCTCTCAACGATGGTTGGGTTGATGATGACGCCGGGGTCATCATCATGATCGAACACGAAGAAACGCTTCTGCACCCCAACCTGCGGGGCGGCCAGACCAACCCCGGGAGCGTCGTACATCGTGACGAACATGTCGTCGACGAGCTTGACGAACGAGCCGTCGACACGGTCGACGTCGGACGCCCGCTGCTTGAGGACGGGATCACCAATGATGCGGATGACATGAGGAGCCACAACCCAAGGGTAGCGTCGAGACGTGTCCGGCCGATCCTCCCACTACTTCTCCCGGGATCCGCAGGTCTCTTCCCGCCGTCGACAGGTCGAGTTATCGCTGCCCGATTGTGATCTGCGGCTCACCACCGATGCCGGCGTGTTTTCCGCGGAACGGGTTGATGCCGGCACTCGCCTGCTGCTTCAGGAAGGTCCCCTCCCTACGCCCGAGATGCGAACTCTCTGCGATGTCGGATGCGGATATGGACCCATTGCCCTCACGCTGGCCCATCGGGCGCCAACCGCCGCGGTCTGGGCGGTCGATGTCAACGAACGCGCCGTTGGACTGTGCGAAGAGAACGCCGCGGCCAACAGCCTCGACAACATCCGTCCGGTTGTCGTGGACGCCGATGGTTCGCCGGTGGCCGGAGCTCCAGACAACATGGGTGACCTTCCCGCGGTTCGGTTCGACGGAATCTGGTCGAACCCGCCCATCCGGATCGGCAAGCCAGCACTTCACGCTCTGCTCACTACTTGGCTCGACCGACTCTCTCCCGACGGTCACGCGTGGCTTGTCGTACAGCGACATCTGGGAGCGGACTCACTCGCGGACTGGCTCCAGCAACAGGGTTGGGCCACAGAGCGACTCATGTCACGAGCCGGCTACCGGCTCCTGGAGGTGGCCCCACGATGACCAGATCACTCGGCGGAACCGAACTCAAGCGTCTGCACCGCGACTGGAGGCGGCGCAATGAGACCCGTCTCGCCCTCTTCCTTGATGGTGTGCAGAACCCGTTCAACGTTGGTGCGATCATGCGCACCGCCGCTGCATATTCGGTGGAACACATCTGGATGGTCGGAGGACCTTCACCTGATGACACGAAGGTCAACAAGACCGCGCTCGGATCGCAAAAGTTCCTGACCTGGACCGCCTGCGAAACCTCAGCTGACGCGATCAGCGACATCCGCTCAAAGGGTTATCGCATCATCGGTGTGGAACTGGCCGAGGGGGCACTTCCGCTCCACGAGCTCGATCTCAGCGGCGACATCTGCTTGGCGCTGGGCCATGAGGATCGTGGCCTCTCCAAGGACCTGCTGGCCGATAACGATGGGCTCGGATACATCCCCCAGCTGGGACGGATCGGTTCACTCAATGTCGGCACTGCTGCAGCCATCGCCTGTTACGAAACTCGCCGTACCGGGTGGACTGCCCAGCGTTAGACCCGCAGCGTTCGACCAGCAGCTTTAGACGCGCAGGGGGTCCATCTCGATGCGGAGCCGACCAGCAGGACGGGGAACTGAGGCGATCACATCGCATAACGTCTGATGATCATCTGCCCGCAGTAACCATCGGCCATCGGAAGGTCCGAGCACCTCGATCGCCGATTGCGTGCCCAGCGCCGCGATCCATGCTGGCGCCGATACGCCGGAGACTGCAGCCATCGCGCGATAGGGCGGCAGACGCAACATTTTTCGGCGTTCATCGTCTGAGGCCGCCAGTCGGGATGGGTCGGCATGAAGCGCAGACTGCACGACCTCATGATCCGGAAGTCGGGTCTGGATGAGCAAACGCCCACCGCGCTCGCGCGCTCCGAGCAGTCGTGCCGCCCTGACCAACAGCGCAAGCGCCTCCTCGGACGCGCGGTATCGAGCAGCGAGCAGTTCCTGATCGAAGTCAAGGAAGGCGACAACCGCGGCTTCGTTGATCTGATGCAACGCCGCTTCGGTGCCGATGATCACACGGGCGCCAGTTCCGCCGAGCGACAGATCAGAGTCGCCGGTGAGATCGGAAACTGGTTCGCGGACCAGCGCTTCGAGTTCTTCGCGAACTCGGGTCACACCGGCTCGCAGATTGCGCATCTTCGTAGTTCCACAGTTCGTGCAGATAAGCGGTCGAACCGAGGCGCAACTCCCGCACACGAGAACACCCTCGTCGCTCTGTGTCACCGATGCCTGACAGCGCTCACAGGTAGCCAGCGCACCGCATCCGGCGCAGCCAAGCAATCGTGAGCGCCCTTTGCGATTGAGGATGCAGACCACCCGACCCTCACCGCGCAGCGCGGCAACAAACTTTTCGCTGAAGAGGCCCTCTCCTGGTGGGGCGTCACGGCGATCGACAACATCGACCATGGGCCAACCGCTGCGCTCGGCGGCTCTTGAAGGAACCAATACGGGGCCGAGTTGGCGGGCCTCTGACGATGGCATCGGCGACACCAGCACACAGGGCGCCCCGGCGCGGCGAGCACGCTCAATGGCGACATCGCGTGCATGCCATGTCGGGGCCTGCTCCTGTTGCAGCGACTCATCGTGTTCATCGAGAACCACAACGGTTGCCACCTCCGCAATGGGAGCCCACGCGGCCGCCCGTGTGCCGAAGACGCACACCGACCCGGCCCTCGCCCCGGCCCAGTCATCAGGCAACAGTGCCACCTCAACACCGGCGCGACGCATTCGCATCGAGAGTCGCCTCATCGTTGCCGCCGATGGTCCGATGACGAGAAGAGGACCTCGTGCAGCAGCGCTCACGAGCAGTGGATGAACATCGCTGGTTGGTGGCAATCGGATTGTGGAAACCGGGAGATTGAACGCCTCTCGGGCGAGTCCAGTCAGCTCATCAGATGCAACGGTGACCGGCACTGGTGCCGGCCGAACGTCTCGCCGGGGCACTGCCCGGACCACTCGTGGTGGTGAGGCGGTTCGTAACACAGTGGCGGTACGACCAGCCCACCGCCATGCGGCCCACTGTGCAAGTTCGAGCACGGAAGATGGTGGACCCCAGCCTGAGACACCAGCGATCGATTGGAGGGTGAGCGAGGGATCTGGATCGACATCAACCTCGACAATCCAACCTCCCACCCGGCGACCATGGAGCGGAATACGAACCATCGTGCCGACGCGTATCTGATCGCAAAGTGAGGCCGGAACCGTGTAGTCAAAGAGTCGATCAATGGCTGGCTGATCAGGGCGCACCCGCACGACTAATTCCGTCACTGCAGCGCGCGGAATTGATTCTGTGCTCGACGAACGGGGACGCGCAGCATTGACCGGAACGACCGGATCGTCCCCGAAATCAAACGCCGATTGTTCAGGACGGGCGGGCACCGATGCGCCGCCTTCCGCCGATGATCCTTAGAGGCCGAGCTCGGACTTGAGGTCGCCGACCCGATCGGTGCGCTCCCAAGTGAATCCAGGACCGGTGCGACCGAAGTGACCATAGGCCGCGGTTGCTTTGTAGATCGGCTGACGAAGTTCGAGGTCGCGGATGATGGCGGCGGGACGCAAATCGAACACGTTGCGCACCGCGGTAGCGATGGCATCAGGATCGACATGGGCGGTTCCGAAGGTCTCAACCATGATCGAAACGGGGTGCGCAACACCAATGGCATAGGCAACCTGCACCTCGCAGCGCTCCGCGGCACCGGCTGCGACCACGTTCTTTGCGACCCATCGAGCGGCGTACGCAGCCGAACGGTCAACCTTCGATGGATCCTTGCCCGAAAATGCGCCGCCACCGTGACGAGCCATGCCGCCATAGGTGTCAACGATGATCTTTCGACCAGTGAGACCTGCGTCGCCCACCGGACCACCGATCACAAAACGACCTGTCGGATTAACGAGCACCTCGAAATCGTCATCGGCGAACTGAGCGGGAACAACTGGACGGATCACATGTTCGATGAGATCGGGGCGGATGTCGTCGTCACGATCGATGCCATCGTTGTGCTGTGTGGAAATGAGGACGGTACGAAGTCGAACCGGACGACCATCGACGTAATCGAAGGTGACCTGGGTCTTGCCGTCGGGACGCAAATACGGAACTGTTCCGGCCTTGCGGACCTCGGCGAGACGTTCCGCCATTCGGTGTGCCAGTTGGATTGGCAACGGCATGAGCACGTCAGTCTCGGTGCAGGCGTAGCCGAACATCATTCCCTGATCGCCCGCGCCCTGCTTGTTGAGGATGTCCTCACCTGAGGTGCCGGAACGAACTTCTTCGGAATCGTCGACGCCCTGTGCGATGTCCTTCGACTGTGCGTCGAGCGACACCATGACACCAACCGTCTCACCGTCGTATCCGTAGGACTCGCGGTCGTAGCCGATGCCCTTGATGGTCTCGCGCACGATGCCGGGAATATCGACCCAACCAGTGGTGGTGATCTCACCAGCAACAACAGCAAGACCGGTGGTGACGAGGGTCTCGCACGCAACCCGACTCATTGGATCCTGCGCCAGCATGGCATCGAGGATGGCGTCGGAGATCTGGTCGGCGACCTTGTCGGGATGACCCTCTGTCACCGATTCCGAGGTGAATGTCCAACTGCTCACTGGAGGCTCCTTGTCGCCTTGTCAGGCATGCTTGTTCGAGGGTTCGTCACACCGACGCGCGGAGTGCGGCGATGCTGTCGAGGATGGCGCGGGCAATAGTCCGCTTGTCGCTCAGGGGAACATCTTGGTGCATGCCATCGGCGCGGATGAGCACCACCGCATTGGTGTCGTGCTCAAATCCGCATCTGGCGGCGCCAACGTCATTGGCGACGATGAGATCAAGGCGTTTTCGAGCCAGTTTTGCCTTGGCATTGTCGACGACATCGTCGGTCTCAGCGGCGAATCCCACCAGCACCTGCCCGGCGGGCTTGCGCTCGCCCAGGTCGACAAGAAAGTCATGCGTGGGTTCAAGCAGGATCTGTGGGCTGCCACCTTCACCGAACTCATTTTTTTTGAGCTTCCGATCGACAACCACCGCCGGTCGGAAATCGGCAACTGCAGCTGCCATCACGATGACATCCTGCTCGGCGGCGATGGGCATCACGGCTGCTTCCATCTCCGCGGCACTTGACACTCGGATGACCTGCGCTCCGGGCGGAGTCGGTCGGTCAACAGTGGTGACCAGCGTGACCAGCGCACCACGAGAAGCAGCCTCGTCCGCCACTGCATGGCCCTGCTTGCCAGAAGAACGGTTGGTAATGACCCGCACCGAGTCGATGGCTTCACGGGTTCCCCCGGCAGTGACCAGAACACGCACCCCGGCGAGATCCTGTTCGGCGGCAAGGATGCGCTCGACCTCGGCAAGAATGGTTTCGGGTTCGGCAAGGCGACCGGTACCAACATCACCACCGGCGAGTCGACCCTCGGCCGGCGGAACGATGATGACGCCTCGGCTGCGCAGCAGTTCAAGGTTGTCCTGAACTGCTGGGTGTTCCCACATCTCGGTATGCATTGCCGGGCACACGATGACCGGAGCCCTCGTGGCGATCAGCGTGGCGGTGAGGAGATCATCGGAGAGACCATGCGCGTAGGCGGCGATTGATCGAGCGGTGGCCGGAGCCACCACAATGAGATCGGCACCCTGCCCCAGTCGGGTGTGCGGGATCGGCGATTCCTCCTCCCACAGCGAGGTCTGAACTCGTTCAGAGGCCAAGGCCGAGAAGGTTGTTTCACCCACGAAATGCAGCGCCCCTTCGGTGAGGATCGGGGCTACATGCGCGCCGGCATCCACCAGACGCCGGCACAGTTCGATTGCTTTGTAGGCGGCAATGCCACCGGTGACGCCGAGAACGATGCGGCGGCCCTGGAGCGTGGTCATGTCGTCAGAGTGGTTCGACGCGAGCGCCGATGAATCACTCGGCCTCGGCGCCGTCGGAAGCGTCGTCCGATGCGTCACTCGCGATGGCGAGTTCCGCGTCAGCTTCGTCAGCCACCTCAATGCGCACCGGGATGATCTTGTCAGCAGCGATCTCTTCGAATGCGATCGACAGAGGCTTGCGGGCCGCAGAGGTGACCTGCGGGGGAACGTTGGAACCCATTCCCTCGCCCAACTGGTTGAAGTACGCGTTGATCTGGCGGGCACGCTGAGCGCCAAGAGAGACCAGCGTGAACCGTGAGTCGACCTTGGAAAGGAGTTCCTCGATCCGGGGATTGACCATGGAGTCGGAGATCTGGGCCACAGAACACACCTTTGAGGAAATGCCCCCTGGAGAAGGGGAACGCGTAGCGGGGATCGAGATGATCAGCCCGTCGTGAAGCCCTGCAACACTAGCAGCGGAAGCAGAAAATCAGCCAAGAGCAGCCGAGCGAGCCTCAATGATGAGCTCCTGGCAGCGAATCACGGTGCGATCCAGATCATCATTGATGATGCAGATCGCCCCCAGTCGGCGGCCTTCAGCCAGCTCGCCCTGGGCCACTGCGATGCGTCGCTCAGCCTGCTCAGGAGGATCTCCACGACCACGAAGGCGTTCGGCCTGCACCTCGGCTGAGGGCGGTTCGAGCAGGATGAACAGCGCATCGGGCGCTCGCTCGAGCACCTGTGCCGCCCCCTGCACGTCAATCTCCAGCACCACATCTCGATCATCGCCGGCTTCGGGCCACGGGGTTCCGTAGAGGTTGCCGAGGAATTCGGCGTATTCCAGGAACCCATCAGCGCCGACCCGTGCCTCGAACTCGTCTCGGGATACGTAGGTGTAGGCGTCATCGGACTCGCCAGGCCGTTGGGTTCGCGTGGTCCAGCTACGCGAGAGCCAAAGACGGGGATCCTCAGCGACGAGCCGAGCCACCACGGTTCCCTTCCCGACCCCACCTGGTCCACACATCACAACGATCACGACGCGTCAGCCCCTGGAATCCTGATCAGTCGCCGAAGGCTGCCAACAACGACCGCCGCTGCTGCTCGCCAAGACCGCGAAGACGACGAGTATCGGCAATCCCGATCTCGACCATCGTGCGTCGTGCTTTGACCTTGCCGACTCCCGGCAGCGATTCAATGATGGCCAGCGCCTTTATCCCGCCGACCATTTCGTCAGTTTCGGCCTCAAGAAGAACCTGCCGAAGTGAGATGGCCCCGGCCTTCAGGCGCTCTTTGATCTCGGCCCGTGCCCGTCTGACCTCAGCGGCCTTCGCCAATGCAGCGGTTCGCTGCTCGGGGGTAAGAGACGGGGGCTGCGGCATGGGGAGACCTTAGTGCCATGTCACCGAGGACCATCAGGGCGACGAGGCTTGATCAGGAACTGGCGGCCACCTCGGCAGCGATTGCGGCAGCGGCGGCACGAGGATCATCGGCGGCGGTCACAGCCCGGCCGATCACGAGAAGTCCAGCACCGGCAGCGATTGCTGTGGTCGGTGTTGCCGGACGGGCCTGATCATCAGCCCCCACGCCGGCAGGTCGTATTCCGGGCACAACGGTGAACAGCCCCGGACCTCGCGAGGTGACTGCACCCAGATCACTTGCTGCGCAGACCACGCCAGGACAACCGGCGCCTCGAGCAATATCGATACGAGCCTCGAGAGCAGCGGGATCAGCCGCTTCACTGGTGAGAACCGTGATGCCAAGGCACGTTGGAACCGCCAATCCGGCAGCTCGTGCGCCATCGGTGAATCCTTCAACACCGGCAGCGAGGTGGTCGACTCCGGCCCGCGTATGCACAGTCAAATAGGAGGCTCCGAGCGAACCCATGACCCGAGCCGCTTTACGCACGGTGGTGGGGATGTCAAGGAGTTTGAGATCAGCGAAGACAGCGAAACCTTCATCGATCATCGCTTCAACAGCTTCTGGTCCGGCGGCGCTGAACAGTTCGAGCCCGACCTTCGCCACTCCGAACCATGGCGCAAGCAAGCGTGCAAGTCGCTTCGCTTCAACGATGTCGTCGACATCGAGCGCAAGTGCAAGTCGTGATCGCACCGATTCCGGTGCCCCATCAGCGAAGGCTTCACTTGCCATGAACGGCCCCTTTCAGTTCGGCAATCGAAACGACGCCGTGGTCACAGCACCAACGGTCGAGTTCATCAAGAACCCGACCAACACTGCGTGGATCAGCGAAGCTGGCGGTGCCGACCTGAACAGCCGAGGCACCGGCCATGATGAGTTCCACGGCATCGACACCGCGGGCAACTCCGCCGACTCCGACGATCGGGAGTTCGGGCAAAGCGGCATGCACATCGTGAACAGCACGAACAGCGACGGGATGGATTGCCGGTCCTGACAGTCCCCCTCCCCCGCCACCGAGGCGGCGAGTGCGGGTCTCCACATCGATTGCCATTCCCAGGACCGTGTTAATCAGCGTGACGGCTTCGGCCCCAGCAGTTGCGGCGGCCTCGGCGATTGATGCGAGATCGGCAACGTTGGGGCTGAGCTTCGCCCACATTGGCAGGCCACAGATTGAGGCCGCTTCGATGGCTTCGGATGTGGAAGCAGGCGAATGAGCGAACATGCGATTGCGGTCATGATGATTGGGACACGAGATGTTGACCTCGACGGCAATGACGCCTTCGGGGGCGCCGGCGAGCATGGCCGCAGCACGGGCGTAGTCCTCAACGGTGGTTCCCCAGATGCTCGCAACCACACGCGCGCCGGTGGCTAGCACCGCCGGCAATTCGTGTTCCAGCCAGGCAGTGACACCCGGGCCCTGCAGACCGACGCTGTTGATCATTCCCGCTGGAGTCTCATGCACGCGTGGCGCTGGATTACCCGGCCACGGTTCAGCCGACAACGACTTGACCACCACTGCGCCCAAGGAGCTGAGATCAACAAAGGCGCGGAGTTCGTCGCCGTGCCCGGCGGTTCCCGAAGCCGTCATGATCGGATTAGCCAGAACGACACTGCCGACCGTGGTCGACAGATCGACATCGGAACGGCGACGCGGGCTCACGCTTTGGTTCCCCCGCTTGAATCAGGGCGTCGAACCCCGCGGTGATATTCCTGCAAGGACCGCACCTCGAGCGGATGGCGGGACCGGTCGGCCATGCCGTTTGCCGCTGCGAGACCTGCCGCGCCAGTGGTGAGCAGTGCCACCGAATGCCGACCAGCCGCGGCGCGAATATGAGCGCCATCGGCTCGGGGGCCGCGACCCCTCGGTGAATTGATCACGAGCGCCACCTGACCGCTCTCAATGAGGTCAACGGCATCGTGACCTTCGGCATCGCCGATTTTGGCCACCACCGTGGTGACCTCGATTCCCGCTTCACCAAGATGGGCTGCGGTGCCGGCTGTGGCCGCGAGGGTGAATCCGAGCTCGCGAAACACCGTTGCTGCCTGCACACCGATGTCCTTATCGCGGTTGGCCAGCGACATGAAGACCAGTCCTTCGGCCGGAAGGCGGGTACCAGCAGCGAGTTGGCTCTTGGCAAACGCGAGACCGAAGGAAAGATCGACACCCATGACCTCGCCCGTCGAGCGCATCTCCGGACCGAGAAGCGCATCTGCTTCGGGGAAGCGACTAAACGGAAGCACAGCCTCTTTCACCGACACGTGATCACCTTGGACCGGTTCGGTCAGAAGACCTTCGGCTCGCAGCTCAGCCAAGGTGGCGCCAAGCATGACGCGTGCGGCGATCTTGGCCAGCGGTCGACCAGTTGCCTTAGCCACAAACGGCACCGTGCGGCTGGCGCGTGGATTGGCTTCGATGACATAGACCTGTCCACCCTGCACAGCGAACTGCACGTTGATGAGCCCGATGACACCGAGCGCATCAGCGATGCGGTGAGCGAAGTCAGCGAGTTGTGTCTGGATGTCGAGACTCAGTGAGTAGGGCGGAATCACACACGCCGAATCACCAGAATGCACACCGGCTTCTTCGACGTGTTCCATGATGCCGCCGATTATGAAGTCGCCGGTTGCGTCACGGATGGCATCGACATCTACCTCCGTCGCGTCCTCGAGGAACCTGTCGACAAGAACTGGACGCTCGGCCGACAGCCCGCCCTCCTTGCCGAGGCTCCCAAAACTCGCAAGTTCAGCCATGGCTCGAGCCAGACCGTCATCGTCGTAGACGATTTCCATTGCCCGTCCACCGAGCACGTAACTCGGTCGCACCAGCACCGGGTAGCCAATGCCCGCCGTGATCGTCAGTGCCGCCTCGATATCAGCAGCGGTCCCGCCCGCTGGTTGCGGGATATCGAGGCGTGCACAAAGCGAGTTCCAGAGCTCACGGTCCTCGGCGGCGTCGATTGATGCAGGGCTCGTGCCAGCGACGAGTTCAGACGGGATGGTGCCGGCCAACTTGAGCGGCGTCTGCCCGCCAAGCGAGACGATGACCCCGACAGGATTCTCGGCCTCGATCACGTTCATGACGTCCTCATGAGTGAGCGGCTCGAAATAGAGGCGATCGGAGGTGTCGTAATCGGTGGAGACAGTTTCAGGATTGCAGTTGACCATGATGGTCTCGAAGCCGGCATCGCGCAGAGCGAAGCTGGCATGCACGCAGCAGTAATCGAACTCGATGCCTTGACCAATGCGGTTCGGACCGGAGCCCAGGATCACTACCTTCGGTCGATCGGAGGCTACGACCTCATCAGTGTCCTCGTATGTCGAGTAGTGATACGGCGTCGCGGCTTCAAACTCTGCGGCGCAGGTGTCGACGGTCTTGTAGGTGGGAATAATGCCCAGCGAGAGACGACGGGCTCGAACCTCGTTCTCCGCAACGCCCCAGAGCCACCCAAGCTGTGCATCGGAGAATCCGAGTCGCTTGGCTCGACGGAGATCGGAGCGGCCAATGGCAGCGAAACCAACCTCGGCAAGATGCGCTCGTTCCTCAGTGATGGCCCACATCTGATCGAGGAACCAAGGATCGACTCGAGTGGCTGCGGCGACCTCGTCGACGCTCAATCCGCGACGCATGACCGCTTCAAGTTGGAAAATGCGCTCAGGTGTACCGATACATGCCGCGGCCAGCAATTCCTCGAGCGGCATGGAGTCGTACTGAGCCTCAGCCGGATCGCAGTTGAGTCCAAGCCGACCCTGTTCGAGCGAACGGAGTCCCTTCTGCAAGGACTCGGGGAACGTCCGACCAATGGCCATGACCTCCCCCACCGACTGCATCTGGGTTCCCAGAACACCGGAAGTACCGGCGAACTTCTCGAAGGCCCAGCGCGGGATCTTGGTGACGACGTAGTCGATCACCGGCTCGAAACTTGCCGGGGTCATCTTGGTGATGTCGTTGGGAATCTCGTCAAGCGTGTAACCAACGGCAAGACGCGCCGCGATCTTGGCGATCGGGAAACCGGTGGCCTTCGACGCGAGCGCCGAGGAGCGACTGACGCGTGGGTTCATCTCGATGACGACCATGTCGCCGTTGTCGGGGTTAACGGCGAACTGCACATTGGATCCGCCGGTCTCGACGCCAACTCGACGAATCACTGCGAACGCTGCATCGCGCATGAGTTGGTATTCGACATCAGAGAGGGTTTGCGCGGGGGCAACCGTGATGGAATCGCCGGTGTGGACGCCCATGGGATCCACGTTCTCAATTGAGCAGACGATCACGCAGTTGTCAGCGCGATCGCGCATGACCTCGAGCTCGTATTCCTTCCAGCCGGCGATCGAGGTTTCGATCAGGATCTCGGAGATCGGGCTGGCATCTAGGCCAATGGCCGCGAGGCGTTCGAACTCCTCGTGTGTGGCCGCAATTCCGGTGCCTCGGCCCCCGAGGATGTACGCCGGCCGGATAACTGCAGGCAGACCAATGGACTTGATGGCCTCGAGTGATTCCTCGAGGGTGTGCGCGGTGAGCGATACCGGTGTGGCGAGGCCAATCTCGGCCATGGCCTGCTTAAACAGTTCGCGGTCTTCGGCAGTGGCGATGGCGGTGGCATCGGCGCCGATGAGTTCGACACCGTGACGCTCCAGGATGCCGGCCTCTGCCAATTCCATGGCGAGGTTGAGTGCGGTCTGGCCTCCGAGCGTGGGCAGCAACGCGTCTGGACGTTCACGCTCAATGATGCGCGTAAGTACTTCGATGTCGAGCGGCTCGATGTAGGTGGCATCAGCGAAATCGGGGTCGGTCATGATCGTGGCCGGATTCGAGTTGGCCAGGATGACTCGGAATCCCTCCTCGCGCAGGATCCGACAGGCCTGGGTGCCTGAGTAATCAAACTCGCAAGCCTGACCGATGACGATTGGCCCGGAACCGATGAGCAGGATCGAGGAGATGTCAGTACGGCGCGGCATCAGCTGCGACCCTTCGTGAAGTCGGTCATAAGTTCGTCGAACATGGTGAACAGGTAGGCAGCATCGTGTGGTCCGGGACCTGCCTCAGGGTGGTACTGCACGCTGAACGCTGGGAGATCAAGACTGCGAAGTCCTTCAACCACGCCATCGTTGAGATTGCGGTGCGTCACCTCAACTGAACGTCCGAGCGACCCATCGTCGACGGCGTAGTTGTGGTTCTGACTGGTGATCTCCACGGTGCCGGTGTCGAGACGACGAACCGGATGGTTGCCGCCGTGGTGACCGAACGGGAGCTTGTAGGTCTCTGCGCCAAGAGCGGTGGCCAGAAGTTGATGGCCAAGGCAGATTCCGAAGATCGGAACCTCGCCAAGCATCGCCTCGATGGTGCCAGGAAGTCCTGTGACCGCAGCAGGATCGCCGGGGCCATTGGAAAGAAACACCCCATCGGGCTGCCGAGCGAGCACATCAGCAGCGGAGGTTCCAGCAGGGACCACCTCGACAGTGGCGATCCCGGAGAGGTGTCGAAGGATCGTGGTCTTGATGCCGAAATCGAAGGCCACCACCCGTCGGGGTGCGCGCTGCGCGGGTCCGATATAGGCAACCTCATAGGCCGAATCACAACTGACCTGACGGGCAAGATCGGCCCCGGAAGTTCCCGGTTCGGCCTGGGCCGCCGCATGCAGGGTGGCAGCAGAGGCGGTACCGAATGCCCCGGGCATAGAACCGGCGTCGCGGATGTGACGAGTGAGGCGGCGCGTGTCGATGCCCCCAATGCCGGGAACACCCATTGACCGGAGATACGCATCGAGATCTGTTTCGGAACGCCAGTTGCTGTGCCGCCGAGCGAGCTCGCGAACAATGACTCCGCGGGCACGTGGTCGGGCGGCTTCATTATCGAGCGATGTCACTCCGTAGTTGCCGATATGGGGATAGGTGAAGGTGATCATCTGTCCGGCGTAGGACGGATCAGTAATGATCTCCTGGTAACCGGTGAGGGCGGTGTTGAACACAACCTCGCCGGTTGCCACGCCATCGGGTGACTCGGCACCGAATGCCTCACCCTCAAACACTGTGCCGTCAGCGAGCACCAGCTGTGCTTCGCGGATCGCGCTCATCGTTGTGCCTTTCCATTTCGGACCATTGGGACTCCGCACAGAAGTGTGTGGCGAACTCGACCGTGCACCACACGACCGGCATAGGGCGTGTTGTGACTGCGACTGGCCAGTAGTGACGGGTCGACGGTCCACTCCTGGGCGGGATCGAACACGACCAGATGCGCCGGTTCGCCGACTTCGATCGGTCGACCGTGAACATCATCAATACCGGCGATGCTCGCTGGTTGCCAGGACATCAGCGCCAGGAGTTCACTAAGCGTGACGACCCCTGGCTCGACAAGTTCGGTGATGCCGAGCGCAAGAGCCGTCTCGAGACCGAGCATGCCGCAGGGAGCATGATCGAACGGTGCTTCCTTCACGTCCGCGGTATGCGGCGCATGATCTGTGGCGATTGCGTCGATGGTTCCATCTGCCAATCCGGCTTTGACGGCTGCAACGTCGTGTGCGGAACGCAGCGGCGGATTGACCTTGAACACCGGGTCGTAGCTGGCCACCTCAGCGTGAGTCAGCGTGAAGTGATGCGGTGTTGCCTCTGCAGTGACGGGAAGGCCCTTGGCCTTTGCCTCACGTACGAGGGCAACTGCACCCGCCGTGGAGAGGTGCTGAAGATGCACCCGCGCTCCGGTGAGGCGGGCCAGAGCGATATCACGGAAGACCATGAGCTCCTCCGCCTCGGCGGGGATACCCGCGATACCGAGACGACTCGACCATTCCCCTTCGTGCATATGACCGCCCTCACTGAGGGCTTCGACCTCGCAATGCTGCGCGAGTGTGACCGGAATCGCCAAGCCGGAGGCGTACTCGAGCGCGCGTCGCATCAGGCGATCGTCCTGCACCCCGCAACCGTCATCCGTGAACATACGCACACCCAACGCCGCCATCTCGGCCATGGGTGCCAGCGTTTGGCCCTTGCGATCGACAGTGATGGCGCCCGCCACTCGAACATCGCAGAGACCAGCAGCGACACCGGCATCGAGGACCTGTCGCACGACTGCTGCGCTATCGATGGTCGGTTCGGTGTTGGGCATGGCGACAATGGCGGTGTACCCACCAAGGGAGGCAGCGCGACTTCCCGTTTCAACGGTCTCGGCTTCCTCGCGGCCCGGCTCGCGCAGATGGGTGTGGATGTCGACGAGCCCGGGCGCGATGACACAGCCCGTTGCGTCGAGTTCACCGGCGTCATCGAGTCCCAGATCAGACAGGTCGAGACCTTCGGCCACTGCAACGATCACACCATCGGGCGAAATGGCCACATCGGCAGTTCGCTCGCCGTTGCGATCAATGACGCGACCTCCACGGATGATCCAACCTGAACCGCTCACTGTTCCCTTTCGTCCAACGTCTCCATCATTCGAATCAACCATCGAGTTCGCCGCCCCAGGCAGTGCCGCTACCCAAGAGCAGGAACAACACCGCCATGCGCACAGCGACCCCGTTTCGCACCTGATCAATAATCACGGCATTCGGACGCTCGGCCACCTCGGCGGCAATCTCGACTCCGCGGTTCATTGGACCAGGATGCATGATCAGCGTGTGGTCACCGAGTCGATCCGCTCGTTCATCGGTCAATCCGAACAGCGCGGTGTATTCGCGCAGCGAGGGAATGAGCGCCTCGTTCATGCGTTCACGTTGCATCCGCAGCAAGTAGCAAACATCGAGCTCGGGCAGGATGGCATCGAGATCATGGGAGACCTTGACCGGCCAACCCTCAAGCGAGGGAGGCAGAAGTGTGGGCGGTGCCACGACCGTGACATCAGCGCCAAGGGCCGTGAAGGCTGCGATGTTCGAACGAGCAACCCTGGAGTGTTTGATGTCGCCCACAATTGCAATTCGACGACCTCGCATATCGCCCAGATGCTCACGGATCGTGTAGCAATCCAGAAGAGCTTGGGTCGGGTGCTCGTGCCAACCATCGCCGGCGTTGATCACAGCAGAACTTGCCCATTGGGCGATCTGACGCGGCACACCGGCGGAAGCATGCCGAACGACGATGGCGTCGACGCCCATTGCTTCGATGGTTTCGATGGTGTCTCGCAGCGATTCACCCTTTTTGACCGAGGAGGTTCCGACGCTGAAGTTCATGGTGTCGGCCGACAGTCGTTTGGCCGCGGTCTCAAAACTCAGTCGGGTGCGGGTGCTGTCCTCGAAGAACAGCGAAACCACAGTGCGACCCCGCAGGGCTGGAACTTTTGGAATCGCCCGCTCGCTCACCTCAACGAAGGAGTCAGTGAGAGTCATGACCTCCTCGATGCCAGCGGCGATATCAGGACCAAGGTCGCTGATCGCCAACAGATTGCGCATCTCACCATGACGATGCGAGGCAGCAGTCTGGCGGCTCACTTGACCATCTCCCCGAGGTCCACGCCCTCATCGTGGACGTCGACTGCCTCGTCCCGGCGGGTCGGCAGATTCTTGCCAACGAAGTCCGGACGTATCGGCAGTTCGCGATGTCCTCGATCGATCATGACTGCGAGCTGCACCTGTCGAGCCCGGCCGTGGTCACCGAGTGCGTCCAGCGCCGCCCTAATCGTGCGACCGGTGAACAGAACATCATCAACCAGCACCACGGTGCGGCCGGTGAGCTCAACCGGGATGTCGGTGACAGTCTCCGGCAGCACCGGTCGAAGACCGATGTCGTCACGGTAGAACGCCACATCGACACAACCCACGGGCACCTCGATGCCTTCGATCTGAGCGAGAGCCGCGGTCAAGCGCTCGGCCAGTGGCACACCGCCGGTCTGCAGTCCAATGATGACCACATCATCGAGGCCATGGTTCCGCTCAATGATCTCGTGAGCCATGCGCCATGTGGCTCGCTGCATGTCTTCTGCCGACATCACCCGAGTCCGGGCAACAAAAACGCCTCCATAGGGAGGCGTGAGTCGTCGTTCGCGTTCAGCCAAGAAAATCAGCCACGTGCGTAGTTCCTCCTGTCCGTGCGAGCCTCACAGGACTCGCTTCACGGTCAGATTCCGACTCTAGCGCACCGCAGCGGCGATCGCCGAAAGAACTCCGTTGACGAACCGACCGCTGTCGTCAGTGGAGTATCGAGTCGCAAGTTCGACCGCCTCGGAGATCACTGCGCCGGTGGGGACGTCGGGGCGAAAGGCGAGTTCGTAGGTGGCAAGGCGCAGGATTGCCCGATCAAGTGCGGGCATCCGATCCAGTTCCCAGTTACGGGCGTGGTCGACGATCAGCGCGTCAATAACCGGGCCCTGCTCGGCAACGCCAGTGACAAGCTCGATGGCGAACAGGTCGGGTTCGAGGGGAAGTCCGGCGAGCACAGCCTCAGACCCTTCGCTTTTCATCTCGGATTCATAGATGAGGTGGAATGCCCGCTCACGGGCTTCGCGGCGACCGCCCGGGAGCGCATCGACGGGTTCGTACTCGGAGGTCACGCTCGGGTGATGTAGTCGCCGGTGCGGGTGTCGACCCGAACACGCTCACCAGGACCAACGAACAGCGGCACCTGGATAACAAGACCGGTCTCCAGCGTGGCTGGCTTGCGAGCACCGGACACGCGGTCGCCCTGAATGCCCGGCTCAGTTTCGGCAATGGTGAGTTCCACCGCTGCAGGCAGCTCGACCCCGACGATCTCGTCGCCGAACATCTTGAGGATTGCTTCCGCGTTTTCGATGAGGTAGTCGGCAGCGGACCCAAGCGATGCCGGCTCAACGTTGAGCTGGTCATAGGTGGTGCTGTCCATGAACACATAGTCGTCGCCGGCGCGGTAGAGGAACTGCATCTCGCGCTTATCGATCATGGCTCGCTCGACCTTTTCGCCAGCGCGGAATGTGCGATCGCTGTTGGCCCCATTGCGAACGTTTCGCAGCGTGGTGCGCACGAACGCACCACCCTTGCCCGGCTTCACATGCTGGAACTCCACAACCTCGAACAGCCCGTCATCGAGATTGAGGGCCATTCCATTCTTCAGATCGTTGGTGGTGATGGTGGGCATGGGTTCTTCCTCGTTGGCAATCGGCTCAGGCGGGCCGAGGACGCGTGGTCAGCGTCGGATCTTTCGTGCTGTGGGTGAGGGGACGACATCCCTCGGCAGTGACGACGACGGTGTCTTCGACGCGGACACCGCCGTGTTCGGGCAGGTAAACCCCCGGTTCGACGGTGACGACATCGCCGATGACGAGCGTAGCATCGCTCGTGGAACCCACTCCGGGGGCCTCATGGATGTCGAGTCCCACACCATGACCGGTGCCATGACTGAATGCATCGGCCCAACCAGCGTGTTCGATCACCGAGCGACACACCGCGTCGACCTCGCGAGCGGCGACGCCGGGCCGCACCGCTGCGACACCTGCAGCTTGCGCCCGAGTGACGACATCGAGCATGCGTTGCGCTGTTGGTGAGACATCGCCCACGGCAATGGTGCGGGTCATATCTGAGCAGTATCCGTCGATGACTGCACCAAAATCGATCACGACGAGATCACCGAATTCGATCGATCTCGATGAAGGCCGCGCATGCGGGCGCGCACCATTTGGTCCGGAAGCGACGATGGTTTCGAAACTCGGGCGCGTTGCACCGAGAGTGCGCATTGTCATATCGAGTTCACGGGCGAACTCCATCTCGGTCGGTCGTTCGAGGAGTCGGGGGCGCATCTTGGCCAGCGCAGCATCAGCGATCTCTGCGGCCAGTTCGATTCGCACAAGTTCGGCAGGCTCCTTGACCCTCCGCAGGCCCTCAACCAAACCCACCGTAGGGATCAGCAGGCGGCCGGCGAACCACTCGGATTCGTATCGGCGCTGGGTCGACCATGTGATGTGCTCAGCCTCCAGACCAACACGACGCGACTCCCCCACTGCCGACACGATGAGGTCGCGTTGCGCGGTTGAGGAGATCTGAACTCGAGCGCCGGCGCCGGAACGGGCGATCTGATCGGCGGCCTGCTCGCGATAACGACCATCAGAGATAAGGAAGAAATCCTCGGCGGTGACCACAACGATCCCCGCTGATCCAGTGAATCCCGTGAGATAGCGGATGTTGGCGGGAGCACTCACGATGAGCGCGTCGATCTGAGCAGCGTCGAATGACGCGCGAAGCCGCGGCAACCGGTTCGCGACCTCGATCGGTTGCAGGCCGGCTAGACGGACTTCGATGGTGTCGACCTCGGTGGTCATGTGATCATGACGGTGAGACACCGAGCAGTCGGGCCACAGCCTCAACTGCCAGGCGATATCCGTCACCGCCGAAACCGGAGATGGTGCCGGTGGCCACCGGCGCGACAACAGACGTGCGTCGCCATGGCTCGCGAGCATCAGGATTGGAGAGGTGGAGTTCGACAACGGGGCCATCGAATGCCGCGAGGGCGTCGTGAATAGCCCAGGAATAGTGAGTGAACGCGCCAGGGTTGATGATGATGGCGGCGCATCGCCGTCGAGCCCCATGAATGGCCTCGACCAGATCAACCTCAGCGTTTGACTGCAGATCTTCGATGCGCAGCCCAAGCGGGGCCGCAGTCGTTCGCGCTGTTTCGACGTGGTCGGCCAGGGTCTCGGTGCCATAGATCGCCGGTTCGCGATCGCCCAGCAGATTCAGATTGACGCCCGAGAGAAGCAGGACGAGTGTCGGATCTGCGGTCATGGTCGGTCTCCTTGGGAACGAATGGCGTCGATGGCCGCTGCGATGACTTCGGTGTCGACTCCGGTAACCGATTCAACTCCATCGGGGCCATCGAGGACGAAGGTAATTCCGTCGAGCGCCTTTTTGTCACGGCCCATGAGCTCAATGAGCTCTGACGTTGCGAGGCCTTGCGGCAGACTGCCCGGCAGGTCGTAGGCAGCAACAACACGCCGATGCTCTGCAACCCGTTGCGCGTCGATGCGGCCAAGGCGCACGGCCAATTCGGCGGCGAAAATTAGGCCGACGGCGACAGCCTCGCCATGACGAAGCCCGTGGTCACCAGCGATCTCGATGGCATGCCCGAGCGTATGGCCGTAGTTGAGGATGGCCCGTCGACCGCTCTCCCGCTCGTCACCGGCGACGACCTCTGCCTTAATGGCCACGCAGGCCGCTACTTGCTGTGCCAGCGGAAGCGCGTCGAGTTCACCGCCGCCGAGGAAGTGATACTTGGCGAGTTCACCCTGACCGCTGCGGAATTCGCGCGGCGGAAGTGTTGCCAGCAGCTCGGTATCGCAAAGAACAGCCGAGGGCTGCCAGAACGCTCCGACCAGGTTCTTGCCTTCGGGAAGATTGACTCCGGTCTTCCCGCCGATGGCGGCATCGATTTGCCCGAGCAATGTGGTGGAGACGTGCACCACGGCAACACCGCGGTGGTACACAGCAGCGGCGAATCCGGCGGTATCGGTGACGATGCCACCACCAACAGCGACGACGCAGTCAGAGCGAGTGAGGCCCCACTGAGAGAACTGACTGCACAGGGACTCGACGGTCGCCATGCTCTTCGAGGACTCGCCGTCGGGCATTTCGAATACTCGGTGCTCACGGCCTGGATCAACCGTGACACCAATGCCGGATTGGGTTACCACTGCAACGCGCTTCGCACTCTGAGGAACAACACGGGCGAGTTCGTGACGCGCCCCGTCACCCACAAGTACTTCGTAGGGGTTCTGGGCGAGCGGAACAGGAATAACGATCATGAAACGACTGCCTCCCTGTCGGCGACCACGGCGAGGATCTCGGCAAGGGCATCGTCGAAACGCTGTGCAGTGTCGACAGTGACATCAGCAACTTCGGCGTAGAGGGGCTCTCGATCGCGTTCCATGGAACGCAATGTTCCCTCAGCATCCTCGGCGAGAGCAGGACGATGTGAGCCGTTGACGACTCGTGAAAGCAGGACCTCGACCGGTGCCCGCAACCACACAACGGTGCCCGCATGGGCCAGCGCATCGCGGTTCTCCTGACGAAGCACGATGCCGCCCGCTGCCGCGATGACTGACGGCTCAGTGCGATCAAGCAGGTCAGCCAGAACCGATACTTCGAGATCACGGAACATCGACTCGCCATCGGTAGCGAAGATTTCGGGGATGGTTCGACTGGTGCGCTGCACGATTTCGGCGTCGGTGTCGAGGACGGGACGACGCAAAGACCTTCCAACGCGCTTGGCAAGGCTGGATTTTCCGACGCCCATCATTCCGACGAGCACCACATGGCGAGGGACCGGCGCTGCGGTCATGTTCACGGTGTGGTTGGGGCGTCGTCGGCGAATGCCTGCTGGGCGTCCCAGTTGAGCGGTGCCGACGCGACGGAGTCGCTGGCGTCGAGACGTGAGGTTTGGTCGCGCACCTGGGCTGCATAGGTGTCGTGGTTACGCACGAACTCCCCGAGCGAATCACCACCGAACTTGCGCAGGGCTTCGTCGGCAAGCACCAGCGCAGCCATGGCTTCGGCCACAACACCCATCGCGGGCACGGCCGTGACATCGGTTCGTTCCTTGAACGAAACCGTGGAGTCCTTGGTGGCGGTATCAACTGTGGCCAGTACGGGCTTATTAAGTGTGGCCAGTGGCTTCATGGCCACATGGGCGACGATGACTTCCCCAGTGGACATGCCGCCTTCGATCCCGCCTGCGTTCGTGGTGAGACGGCGGTACTCCCCGGTGGCGGCATCGAAGGTGATGGCGTCATGAGCTTGGGACCCGGGACGACCGGCCACATCGAACCCATCGCCGATCTCGACTCCCTTGACCGCCTGGATCGACAGCAGCGCCTGAGCCAAGCGTCCATCGAGACGACGATCCCAGTGCACGTGCGAACCCAGTCCGATGGGTACGCCATAGGCGAGCACCTCAACCACGCCACCAAGCGAATCGCCGGCCTTCTGCGCTGCCTTGATGGAAGCGATCATCTCGGCCTCGGCGGCAGGGTCGGTGCAACGCACCTCGGACTCGTCGACCGCAGCGAGGGCATCAGCCTCCGGTCGAGAAGCTTCTGCAGCTCGAACAGCACCGAGTTGGACCACATGGGAACCAATAGCGACGCCAAGATGGCTCAGCAGCGCCTTGGCGACTGCGCCAGCGGCGACACGGGCAGCAGTCTCTCGGGCTGAGGCTCGTTCGAGCACGTTGCGGGCATCATCGAATGCGTACTTCTGCATCCCCGTGAGATCAGCATGTCCGGGACGAGGCGTCGTCAACTTCTGGGATGTGGCCCCCGGGTGCGGAGACATCTCCTCGGTCCACTTGCGCTCCCACTCGCTGTTGCCAATCTCAATGGCGACAGGCGAACCGAGAGTGAGCCCATGGCGCACACCGGAGAGGATGGTTACCTCATCGGCTTCGAACTTCATTCGGGGACCGCGGCCGTATCCCAATCGTCGACGACCAAGGTCGCGATTGAGGTCCTCGATGGTAAGAGGAAGCCCGGCGGGCAGCCCCTCGAGGATTACGACAAGGGCCTTGCCATGGGATTCACCAGCGGTCAGGTAGCGCAGCACCGGGCCAATCTACCGGCAGGAGGGGTCCTGCCCGAAGACAGTTCCCTTGCTGGCCCGACAAGGGGCACAGGCGCCATGGAGAGGCAAGGTCCGCAGGTCCCGGGGAAGGACTCGGGACTCGACGCCGAGCACAACGCTCAGCGCTGGAGGATGGTGGAACTGGCGAGCAGGGCGATCATGGTTCCGATGGCGAGAAACGGTCCGAACGGAAACGGGTGATTACTTCCACGACGCACAAGGATCACTAGTCCGGCGATCGTTCCAATAGCGAAGCCGACAACCATCGCCCACAGGACGAGAACGACAGAGTCCATCAGCGTCGAACTCGATGCCCCGAGGAACAGACCCAGCAGCGCGGCAAGTTTCACGTCGCCGAAACCCATTCCACGGGGCGAGACGAGGTGAGCAACCAACAATGTGCCGAAGAAGACCAGCGCCCCGCAGATGGCGAATCGAATCCTCTCTGGGTGACCATCGATGAGTTCAATCGCCGAGATCCAGACAATGGAGATGCACAACATCGGCAGAACGATCCGGTCGGGAAGCCGATAGGTGACTGTGTCAATGACGGCTAACGCCACAAGCACCGCGTACAACGTGAGCATGCCGATGAGAAGACCAAAGGATGAATGTTCGAACCGCAGGGTGATCAGTACGAATCCCAAACTGACCAGGATCTGTGTGAGCACTCGACGTCGAGTCAACCTTCCCAATTCGAACGGTCGCAGAAGCGGCTCACCTGTTGGCCCTCGATCGATCAGGACTTCGGCAAACCAGCCAGCGGGAATGCTGAGCACCACAGCGAGCAGAAGCCGCCAGGTGATCACGTCAGTCAACCAGCGATGCGGAGACCGCTGCAGTCATGGCCTCAATCGGTGCGGCCTGACCGGTCCAGAGCGTGAACGCGATCGCAGCCTGATGGGTGAGCATTGCAACACCATTTGCAGTTCGCGCCCCGCGGGCCTGCGCGTGGGCCAGCAGCGGCGTGAGCAGAGGTCGGTACACGATGTCGACAACTGTGTGATGGTTACCAATGAGCTCCAGATCGAACGGAAACTCAGCGGCTTCGCCATCGGTGGCCGAGGTGCTCATACCCACCGAGGTTGCATTGACGATGAGATCGCTCTCGGCGATCACTGATGCCTCGGGGCCGCCAGATACCACGAGTGCGACCTCGCCGAACAGCTCCGCGGCCTGTTGCGCGCGTTCCGCTGTTCGATTGATAACTGCAATCTGAGAGGCACCGCTGCGTGCAAGTGCCAGTCCAATGGAACGCGCCGCGCCGCCTGCGCCAAGCACCACGCAACGACGACCTCGCGGATCGAATCCGAGTTCGGCATCAATTGCGGCGATGAAACCGTCGCCGTCGGTGTTGTGACCGATGAGGCGGCCGCCATCATTGACCACACAGTTGACGGCACGAAGCGCCGCTGCGTCCGGCGAGAGTTCATCGCACGCAGCGGCGGCGGCCTCCTTATGCGGCATTGTGACCGAGAGACCGGCGATACCAAGCGTGCGCATTGCTTCGAGCGCTTCGGCAGTGTGGCCCGCACCAACCTCGAGCGCGACGTAGACCCAGTCGAGGTCAAGTGCTGCGAAGGCGGTGTTATGCAGAAGTGGTGACAGCGAATGACGAACGGGGTCACCAATGACTGCAGCGAGCCGTGTGGATCCGGTGGGCTGGCTCATCAGAACACTCCCCGCGCCTTGGCATCGTTGACGGCGCGCTGGAAGTCAGCGGCATTGTTCGTGAAGTAGTGATGTCCGTCGGTGTCGGTAAGCACGTAGTACAGCCAATCACCCGGAGTCGGGTTCAGCGCAGCGTGAATGGAGTCTTGTCCCGGCGAGTTGATAGGTGTGGGGGGAAGGCCGTTTTTGAGCCGAGTGTTGTAGGGCGAATCCACCTTGAGATCGGAATTCGTGAGCGAGGTCTTGCGCTTCTGCAGGGCATAGAGCACCGACGCGTCAATGCCGAGCATTTCTCCTCGAGCCATGCGGTTGTAAATCACGCGGGCGATCTTGGCCCGATCCTCGGGAACCTTGGCTTCGGACTCCACAAGCGAAGCCACGATGAGCGCCTGGTAGGGCGTGATCGTGGTTCGGCCTGCCACTCCGGCGAGCTTGGTCGACGCATCGGGCAGACCTTCGGCGGCGCTCACACGGTCAAACGCCGTGATCATCTGGTCGAGGATCTTCTGAGCGTTCCCCACATCGGTCTGAGCCACCTCGTACTTCGCGGGGAACAGGAACCCTTCGAGGTTGGTCGAAGACTTCGGCTGCAAAGTGGGATGGGTCGATCCCATCGCTGCATCGAGCGTGGCCGCTTCGATGGTGGGGAAGGTTTGGACAATGAGCGCCTTGGTTTCGGAGACCCATAGACCTTCACGCACGAGGAAGCTCACGGTCTTCGGTGGAGCCGGGCCCTTTTCAAGCGCGCTGATGACTGCGCCCATCGACGAGTGCAGTCGCAATCCGTCGTAGTCACCCGCCTGGAACGGACCGCCGCCGTTGATCTTGAGGTACCAGCCAAACACGGTGGCGCTCGTAATGATGCCCTGCTGCTCAAGTGAGCGACCTACATCTGCGGAGGTGGAACCCTTCGGGATGGTGAATCCGACTGGCTCACCGGCGGACCCGGGGTTGACCTGTGCGTTGACCCAATACCCGAGGCCAATCAGAACCACCAACGTTGCGGCAACGCACCCGAGGAGAATCCGGCGACGCGAACCGCGTCGCTTGCCATCATCAGAGGTTTCGAGAGGAAGCGCTTCGGTGCCAGTAACTGGAACGGCGGTGGCAGCGAACCTCACCCCACCAGGTTCTGGCGCACTGGTCGAAGGGCGCGGTTCAGGCTCCAGTCCGAGAAGCTCAAAGGGATCAGGGAGGTCCGGCACGATCAGTCACTCACTCGGGGGTTCGGAGGCTCGGGAGTCGAGCCAGGCCTGCAGCAGCACCGCTGCCGCCACCTTGTCGACGACCTGACGACGGGATCGACCCCCCACGCCTCCTTCCTGCAGGAGTCGGTGGGCAGTAACCGTTGTCAGGCGTTCATCGTAGAGTTCGATGGGCAGCAAAGTGGTGGCACGAAGGATCTCAACCTCTTCGACAATGCCCTCAGCGGCGGGACCAACCGTGCCATCGAGCGAATACGGCATGCCGACCACGAGGAGGTCGACCTCCCACTCCCCTGCGAGTTCCAGGAGGCGACGGTGATCCCGGGAGCGGTCACCGGAACGCTCAACAGTGTCGATCGGTGATGCCACTGTGCCCGATGACACCGCCACACCAATGCGCTTGCTGCCGAGATCGATGCCGAGCGCTCGCACAGCTCAGCTGAGTCCGGCAGCCGACCGGGCCAGATCCAGGGCTTCGTCGAGCGCAGATGGGTCTTTCCCGCCCGCCACCGCCAGATCCGCGCTCTTGCCGCCGCCACCCTTGACCGCTTTCGCGGCATCGGCGATGAGTTCAGAGGCGTTGAACCCAGACTCGGCGGTGACCGCTGCCACGATGGTGACGCCACCGGCCTCCGGAGCCGAACCCAGCACGACGGCTCGGATACCGGCATGGTCACGCACAGCTACTGCAAGGTCGCGCACTCCATCGCGGTCCAGACCATCAACGCGAGCGATGACCACCCCATCGACGGCTGCAGCGACGAGTTCTCCAGAGCGTCCGGCCGCAGCGGCACGTTCGAGTTCACGCACTCTGGTTCGGAGTTCTTTCACTTCGGCAACGCGTCGCTCAACTGCGTCGACGAGTTCGTCGGTGGAAACACCGAGTGCATCAGTGGCGGCCCGAATACGTTCCTCATCAGCTCGCAGACGCTCGAGTGGACCGGTTCCCGATACCGCTTCGATGCGACGGATATTGGAGCCGATCGAAGCCTCACTGATGATCTTGACCGGACCGATGTCGCCGAGTGCGCGCACATGGGTTCCGCCACACAGTTCGATGGAATGCGGACCAGCTTCGAGCACCTTGACCACGTCGCCGTACTTGTCGCCGAAGAACGCGATGGCGCCCAACTTTTCCGCTTCGACTTTCGTGGTCTCGAAATGCCGGGCCGGAGCGTTCGCCAGAATGTCAGAGGCGACGAGGTCCTCAATGCGACGGATCTCATCATCGGTCAGCGACTCGTAGTGGCTGAAGTCGAATCGCAGTCGGTCGGGAGCAACCTGTGAACCCTGCTGCTTGACGTGATCGCCCAGCACTTCACGCAACGCCCAGTGGAGCAAATGGGTGGCGGTGTGATTACGCCGGATGGCGTCACGCCGGGCTCCATCAATGGCAGCGGTGACGGTCTGGCCGACTTCGAACTCACCATCGAACTGTCCAACTACATGACGAACGACGCCAGGAGCGCCATAGAGCGTGTCGATGACATGGGCCCGACCAGTGGGCGAACGAATGATTCCGGTGTCACCGATCTGCCCACCCGACTCGGCGTAGAACGGGGTGCGATCAAGCACGATTCCGTCATCGGTGAGACCAAGCACAACCGCTTCGATTTCGTAGGTATCGGCGCCGACGAATTGTGTGGCCCCAGACTGCTCAGCGATCGTGGCAAACAGCGAGTCGCCCTCGGCCCCGCCGCCTTTACGAGCTTCCTTGGCCCGACGACGTTGCTCGGCCATCTCCACGTCGAAGCCGGCCTGATCAACATCATGGCCTCTTTCCAGCGCGATCTCGCGGGTGAGCTCAAGCGGGAAGCCGTGGGTGTCGTGGAGCAGGAACGTCACCGAGCCACCGATATCTGCGCCTTCATCGAGTTTGTCGAGTTCCGCGTCGAGAAGCGCTGTGCCGGAACGCAGGGTGGAGCGGAATCGTTCTTCCTCGCGAGCAACGACATTGCGAACGAAGTCGTGCTGTTTGATGAGATCGGGGTAGGCATCGCCCATGATCTCCACAGTGGTGTCGACCAGTTCAGGCGTGACGAGCTCACCAACTTCAAGCAGATAGGCCTCACGCACAGCACGTCGAATGATGCGGCGCAGCACGTATCCCCGTCCCTCATTGCTGGGAAAGACACCGTCGCTCACGAGAAAACTCATGGTGCGAGCATGCTCAGCGAGGATACGAAGCGAGATATCGGAGCGATCGTCAGCACCCAAGCGACGCCCGGTGAGTTGCTGCGCCCGATCGACAAGCGGGGCCAGCACGTCGGTTTCGAACACGGTGTCGACACCCTGCAACACCCCAAGGATGCGCTCAAGGCCTGCACCGGTATCGATGTTGCGCTTCGGAAGCTCGGTGTCGACGCCTTCGACATCACGGGAGTACTGCATGAACACGAGGTTCCAGATCTCGAGGAAACGTTCGTCACCACCAAGCGCCGGACCACCTTCGGGGCCGTACGCGGCTCCCTTGTCGACGTAGATCTCTGAACAAGGACCACAGGGTCCGGGAGGACCGCCCGGTGGGCCCCACCAATTATCGGCATCGAGCCGCTGGATGCGATCAGGGTTGACTCCAACGACATCTCGCCAGATCTCAGCGGCTTCATCGTCGCTGACATGGCAGGTAATCCAAAGTCGGTCGGGATCGAGACCGAAGAGATTTGTGACCATGTCCCAAGCCATAGGAATGGCCTCATGCTTGAAGTAGTCACCGAAACTGAAGTTGCCGAGCATCTCGAAGAAACTCAGGTGGCGAGCGTCGCGGCCCACCTCTTCGAGATCGCTATCTTTGCCGCCGGCGCGCACACACTTCTGCACGGTGGTAGCCCGCGAGAACGGTGGTTGCTCCTCGCCGAGGAAGTACGGCTTGAACGGCACCATGCCGGCAACGGTGAACAGAAGGTCGGGATCATGCGGAATGAGACTCCCCGACGGCACGACGGTGTGACCGCGCTGCTCGAAGAAGCCGAGGAATGCGCGTCGGAGTTCGTTGGCGGAAGTCGGAGCCATGGTGTGAGCAGCCTACAGATCAGTTGAGGCCGGCTCGTTCGAGCTGGCGTCGCAGGAGCGCTTCGGCTTCCCTGCGGGTTCGCCGAGTCTCGGCGACGGTGGTGCGCCACTCATCAATGGTGCTGCTTGCCTGATCAGCGATCCCACGCACCTCGCTATCGGCCCGTCGAACCACCCGGGCCGCTGCGTCCTGGACTGAATCGGGCACATGGCGCCGGGCGAGCTGCCGGGCACGGACATAACCCACCACCGTTCCCGAGGCGCCGAGCGCAGCGCCCATAGCGAACCAGCGCGCACGACCGAACATCAGCCAGCCCTGCGCGATCGGCGACGGCCGCGTGCCCGGGCAACATCATCGGCGGGTTCAAGAGCGAGAGGAGCGACCGATTCGATCCTGGTGCGATTGGCAAGCCGTCGGGCGGTCCGATCGGTGGCCACCGATGCTGACGCAAGCTTGACCAATGGATTACGCATGACCAACCAGGCAAGCCGTGAGGTCGCCTCAACACGGGCCCCCACTTCCTCTGCAGTGTCGAGCAAGGAGTCGACGCGGGCAATCTCGCCATTTGCAGCAGCAACTGTGGCCCGCAATTCAGCGATGGCCGGAAGGGTCTGACGACGCATGTCCTCAACGGTCTCGCGAAGTGATCGCAGCGTCACAATCAGCGACTGGACCGCCATGGCAACAACCACGAGTCCGACGACGGCCACAACGATGAGGACCACCGCGAGCGCGTTCATGTCTGACTCGGTTCAGTGGAGTCGGCATCGGTTCGTTCACGCTGGGCCATCCGAGTGCGCACTCTTTCCTCCGCTCCATGGGTCGATGGTTCGTAATAAACCCGCCCCTCGAGTTCGGCCGGTCGGTACTGCTGGTCGACCCAACCTTCAGGATGGTCATGAGGGTAGTCGTAGCCCTGCCCGTGACCGAGTGACTTGGCTCCTTGATAATGGCCATCGCGAAGGTGCACCGGCACTTCCCCACCTGCCACGTCGCGCACATCGGAAACTGCTTTGCCCAGTGCCACGGTGACCCGGTTGGACTTCGGCGCCGAGGCCAGATGCACAACCGCATGAGCCAGATTCAATTGGGCCTCGGGCAGCCCCACGAATTCCACCGCCCGGGCCGCAGCATCGGCAACGACGAGCGAGAGCGAATCCGCCATGCCGATGTCCTCGCTGGCAAGGATGACGAGACGTCGAGCGATGAATCGAGCGTCCTCCCCCGCTTCGAGCATGCGGGCCAGCCAGTAGAGGCTGGCATCAGGATCTGAGCCGCGGATGCTTTTGATAAACGCCGAGATGACGTCGTAGTGATCATCACGTCCGTAGCGCAGGGCTTTGGTGCCGAGCGCCGCTTCGATGTCATCGATCCGGACTCGAACCGACTCATCCACAATGCGCCCAGTGCCATCACGCACAGCATCGGGATGTTCGTGGGCGATCGCGACGGCGACTTCGAGGCTTGTGAGCACATGGCGCCCGTCGCCGTTGGATCGCTCGACGAGCAGCGCAAGGGCATCATCGTCGATGGCCGCACCTTCGGCCGTAACACCACGTCGGGCAAGTTCGGCACACGCGTCAGGCGACAGCGGCTCAAGACGGAACAGTGTCGACCGGCTGAGCAGGGGCGGGTTGACCTCGAAGTAGGGGTTCTCCGTGGTTGCCCCGATAAGGACAAGCAGACCACTCTCCACCGATGGCAGCAGTGCGTCCTGCTGAGCTTTGTTGAAACGATGCACCTCGTCGAGAAACAGGATGGTTCCCTGACCTCGCTGACCGAGACGATCGGTGGCCCGAGCTGAAACCTCTCGCACATCTTTGACAGTGGCGGTGACGGCCGAGAGTTGCTCAAAAGCTTTCGCGGTGGTGTTGGCGATGAGCTGCGAAAGCGAGGTCTTGCCGGTGCCCGGGGGTCCCCACAGGATGACCGATGACAATCGATCGGCCTCGATGAGCGCTCGCAATGGACGGCCCTTGCCAAGTAGATGATCCTGGCCCACGATCTCGTCGAGCGATTTCGGTCGTAACCGGGCGGCCAGAGGCGCCTGACGGGTGAGCCGGTCCTCAGCGGCGGCGGCGAACAGATCCTCGGCCATCGACCGAGGCTAGCGCCGTGATACGTCAGTCCTTCTTGGGCGGAAGAACCCGAAGCCCCAGTTCCTCGAGTTGGGCGGCGTCGATCGTCGAGGGCGCATGGGTCAGCGGATCGTGACCGGACTGAGTCTTCGGGAAGGCGATGACCTCACGGATGTTCTCCTCCCCGGCAAGCAGGGCGACAAGACGATCGATGCCGAACGCAAACCCGGCGTGCGGGGGTGCGCCGAATCGGAACGCATCAAGGAGGAATCCGAACTTCTCCTGTGCTTCTTCAGCTTCGATACCGAGTAGCGAGAACATTCGCTTCTGAATGTCACCGCGATGGATACGAACGCTTCCCGAACCGAGTTCCCAGCCGTTGAGTACGAGGTCATAGGCCTGCGAGCGCACCTTGAGCAGATCTCGTGGATCGCCGGAGTCAAGTAATTCGACATCCTCGGCATGCGGCATCGTGAACGGATGGTGAGCCGGAATCGGATTGTTGTTGTCGTCGAGTGCCTCGAACAATGGGAAATCCACGACCCACAGGAACTGAAGTCCGCCATCGGTGACCGGCGGACGACCCAACTCGAGGCGCAATAGTCCGAGAACATGGCACACCGCGTGGCGCTCATCGGCGACAAGCAGAATGAGATCACCCTCGACGGATTCAGTGGTGGCGACGAGACCGGCAAGTTCCTCAGGAGACAGGAACTTCGCAACAGGCGAATCAAGTTCACCCTCGGCGCGCACTCGCATCCAGACCAGACCCTTCGCACCCCAGCGCTTTGCGCGTTCGGTGAGGTCATCGAGACGTGATCGTGTGAACTCGGCACCACCAGGCACTCGAATGCCCTTCACGCAGGATGCCTTGAATGCATTGAATTCGGTGTTGGCGAACACAGGGGTGAGTTCGATCAGTTCCATGCCGAAACGCGTATCGGGTTTGTCGGAACCGAAACGCTCCTGGGCTTCATGCCAGGTCATGCGAGGAACCTCGGGAAGTTCCTGACCAGTGACCTCACGAACTGCCGCTGCAACGGCCACGGAAATGAATGCGAGGACTTCTTCCTGGGTAACGAAACTGGCCTCGGTGTCGAGCTGCATGAACTCGAACTGGCGGTCTGCCCGAAGATCCTCATCGCGCAGGCATCTGGCGATCTGGTAGTAGCGATCAATGCCACCCACCATGCACAACTGCTTGAACAACTGGGGACTCTGTGGAAGGGCGTAGAAGCTTCCTGGTGTCAGACGGCTAGGAACCACGAAGTCCCGAGCGCCTTCGGGGGTTGAGGCGATCAGCATCGGGGTTTCAATTTCGACGAATCCCTGATCGTCCATGGCTCGACGCAGTGACGCATTGACCTTGGAGCGAATGCGCAGGTTGCGCTGCATGCGGTCGGTTCGAAGATCAACATATCGATGAGCGAGCCGCACCATCTCGTCAACCTCAACCCGCTCGTCGAGTTGGAACGGCGGCGGTTCCGCGATATTGAGAATCTCGACTTCGCACTCGCCCAGCTCGACAGCACCGGTGCCGAGGTTGGGGTTCACTGTGCCCTCGGGACGGGCACGCACCACACCGGTGATACGCACGACGAACTCACTGCGGAGGACATGAGCGCCGTCGACTACACACTGAATGAGGCCAGTGTGATCACGCAGATCAATGAACGCCAGATGCTCGCCGTGTTCACGTCGGCGTGCCACCCAACCGCAGACGGCGACTCGTCGATCGATATCGGCGACGCTGAGCGTTCCGCAGTGATCAGAACGCATGGGCAGGGAATCGGTCACGGGAGGTCCTCGGACGTCTGGGGGGCTGGGATGGAGAGCAGTGCGGTGAGTTCGTCAACTATCCGAGCTCGTTCAACGGTGATCTGGGGCCGATCCTCGCGCAGGGGGCGCAGCGTGACGACTCCCGCTTCGAGCTCATCGCTCCCGATAATGAGAGCGACGCGGGCTCCGGACCGATCGGCGGACTTCATCTGCGACTTCATCGATCGGCCATCAAATGCCCGCTCAGCGCTGAAACCGGACCGACGTAGTTCCACGGTGAGGTCGCGAGCTGCGGCACCGCCGGTGGTATCAAGCACATACACATCGACAGTTGCGGCGGGAGCATCAAGAACGCCTTCTGCGTCGCAGGTGAGCAGCACACGCTCAATGCCAGTGCCGAATCCGATTCCTGCAGTAGGCGGGCCGCCCAGAGATTCGACGAGCCCGTCGTAGCGACCGCCGCCACCGATGGTGGACTGCGCCGCATCGAGGGCATGGCTGATGAACTCGAAGGTTGTATGCGTGTAGTAGTCCAACCCACGGACCAATCGAGGTTCGACCCGGTAGGGAATGCCAAGCGAATCAAGCCCGGCCCGGACCCGTTCGAAATGAGCGGCGGCATCCGACGAGAGGTGATCGGTGATCCGCGGCGCGTCACCGATTGCGGCGATGGTGATCGGTCGCTTCGAGTCGAGCACTCGCATTGGATGGTCGGCGACCTTCTCGGCATCGGCCGGATCCAGGTGATCGATCCGCTCTTCCAACCACTTCTGAATCGACGCGATGTAGGTTCGACGATCCTCAGCGGTTCCCATTGAGTTGATGACAAGTTCGACGCGACGAAGGCCCAGCGCGGCGTAGAAGTCCCACAGCAGCGCGATGACCTCTACGTCGAGGTCAGGATCAGATGATCCGAGAGCTTCGATTCCAAGTTGATGGTGCTGACGAAACCGCCCAGCCTGCGGACGTTCGTAACGAAAGCTCGGCGCCGCGTACCAGACCTTCCATGGGGTGGTCGGGTGATGTTGCACAAAGGCCCGGGCCACCGAGGCGGTTCCTTCGGGCCGAAGGGCGAGATGACGGTTCCCCTTGTCGAGGAAGTCATACATCTCTTTGCGGACGACATCAGTGCCTTCCCCCACCCGGGAGAACACACCAATTTCCTCGAACATCGGACTTTGGAGGAACCCGTAGCCGGCTCGACCCACCATCGTGGCGAAGTTGGCCACAAGGGCCTGCCAGTGCGCGGACGCCGGCGGCAGCACATCGTGGGTCCCCACGGGCGCCTTGAACGGCTCGATACGCGCAGAGGACTCGGACACGACGCAGGAGCCTACCGGTGACCGATCTCGCCTCGCGAACCGATTGCGATCGACGACCCGAACAACGGGGTCACGCAGGTGGTGGCGCGGCTCCGATGGCATGCGCCACCAAATCAGCCAGCGCGTATTGCCCCTGTCCCTGCAGATGGAGCCCGTCACCCGCGGTGTAGCCCGGCGTGCCCGCGATCGCAGCCCAGTCAATGACCGCAAGATTCGGATACCGAGATGGCAGTGCCTTGATGGCATCGTTGGCCTGGTTGATCTCACCGACCCATGGCACACAGGTCGACCACACAATGCGATCGGCACCGTGGAGCATGGCGATCAGCTTGTCCGCGGCCGCCCCGTAGTCGCCGCCGTACCAGTTGGTGCAGAGATGCACGACCACCACCCGGCCAAGGTTGCCGCCCTTTGCGGCAACGATGTCGAGCCCTTGGTCCATGCGCCGACTGACCTTGGCGTCGAGGGTGACCTGCCAGCCCGCCAATTGCTGGTTGATGACGTACTGGGTGCCGAGAATGACCGAATCGCCAAGGATGTAGACCGTGTTGCTGCCCGGCGGGAGCGGCAGATCAATGGATGGGATCGTCGTCGTGGTCGTCGGCGGCAAGGTCGTCGTCGGAGCATCGGTGGCGACCGAAGAAGAGGCTGTCGCGTCAGTGCAGGCCGCGAGAAGCAGCACCAATCCGAGAATCACTGCACCGGTGCGCAGTTTCGGCAGCGATGGACTCGTCATGATCTGAAACGCTAGTGGCGATGGCCACCGGTTCCGATTTGGGCGAGGTCACGTTTGGCGAAAAGCCGTCAATCCGAAGCCAATGAGGCAGCCTCAGCCAGTGAAACTGGGGACCACAGGCTCAGGTGACGGACCAGGCGTCGGAGTGGTCTCGACAGCCGTGAATGTGGCTGAGGTAGCACTGCTCGGCAATCCGAGTGTGCTGTTGATGGTCGCCGCATTCGCGGTGCTGCATTCGGCGATCGCGGCGGCAGCGGGGAACGACAACGGTCCGACTGGGTCAGAACCCACGATTACTGGAACGGTGAACCCCGTCGCAGTGGTCGTACCCGTCAACGGCGAGCCAGAAAACGCCGAACCCGACGGGTTGCCGGTTGACGAGGTCATTGTCATCTCGCCGAGCGGACATGTAGCGGTGAGGAGCGGAACCTCGAGGGTTCCACCGAAGGTCGTGGTGATCGTGGCTGCACCAGTGACCGGATCAATGAACCCGGAGGCGTCTCCGATCTGGCTGAGCGTGAAGATCGCTTGCGGGCCGCTGACTGGCCCACGATCGAACGATGGGATCAGAAACTGCCCATCAGTGAATGCCCCCGTGACTGAGTCGATGGTGGCGGTGAAGGTCGAGCCAGCAGGCAAGGTAAGCCCAGGCGGAGGGCCGACCTCAATGCTGCCGCTCAGGGAAAAGGTACGAACCACGCCCGTGGCACCGCTCGAAGGCGCCCCGAAGGCCAACGCAGAGGCGACAACTGTCACGACGAGCAGCGAAGCAGAAGCAACTCGACGAATGGTCCGGAGCACGGCGGTTTGGGGCATAGCTCAGAGCGTATCGGCCAGTTCCTCGCTGCGCTCTACTTCGTTCTTGCCAGGCAGCACGCGATACGCGTCATAGATGCCATCGATCTGCTTGATCGAACTGAGGAGTCGGTCGAGATGGGAAACCTCACCGAGTTCGAAGTCAAACCGCATCTTCGAGATTCGGTCAGCCCCGGTAATGGTGTTGCAGGCGACGATATTGACGTGATGATCGGCGAGCGATGCCGAGACATCACGCAGGAGCCGCGAGCGATCGAGCGCCTTGACTTCAATCGAGGCGATGAACACAGCAGCAATATCGGTATCCCACTCGACATCAATAAGCCGGTCACCCTGAGCATCCGCAAGCGAGACCGCATTGGCGCAATCCGAACGATGAACCGAAACACCGCGACCGCGGGTAACAAAACCCATGATCTCGTCGCCTGGAACCGGTGTGCAGCAGCGCGACAAGCGGACCATGACATCGTCGAGCCCCTCGACGTGCACTCCTGAGGTGCTCCCGGAAGCTTGTCGCGAACGTTGCGCGGCACGAACTGTTGTCGGCAGATGGTCCTCGCTGTCGGCGCCGGCATCCTCAAGTTGTCGACGCGCCCGTTCCGCAACCGATTCAGCAGACACCTGACCAGTGCCGATGGCGGCATGCAGTGCTGCAAGATCGGGATACTTCAGTTCGACAGCAACATCAGCCAACAATTTGGACTGCTGGATCTTCTGCACCGGAAGACCTTCGCGACGCAATGCCTTGATGAGGTCATCGCTTCCGTTCTCAATCGCGTCCTCGCGCCCTATGCGCGAATGCCAGGCTCGGATGCGGTTGGTAGCGCGTTGGGTGCGCACGAAACCAAGCCAATCCACCGATGGACCGGAGCCTCCAACCTTTGAGGTGAAAATCTCAACGGAATCCCCGGACTGCAGTTCACTGTCGAGGGCAACAAGGCGGCCGTTCACTCGAGCGCCAATACACGAGTGCCCGACTTCGGTATGGATCGCGTACGCGAAATCAATAGTGCTCGCGCCCTTTGGCAGGGTGATAACACGGCCCTTTGGCGTAAATACGAAGACCTCATCTTGTTCGAGATCGATCTTGAGGTTGGCCATGAACTCGTCAGGATCGGAGGTCTCCTGTTGCCAGTCGACGATCCGGTTAAGCCAGGCGAGATCAGCGGAACTCTCGTGATTGTCCTTGTAGTTCCAATGCGCCGCAACACCGAACTCGGCGCGTTGATGCATCTCAAGAGTGCGGATCTGCACCTCGAGCGCCTTGGCCTGCGGACCGATCACCGTGGTGTGCAAGGACTGGTAGAGATTGAACTTCGGCATCGCCACGTAGTCCTTGAACCGGCCCTGCACCGGCTTCCACGTGGCATGGATGGACCCCAACGCGGCGTAACAGTCCTTCACGGTCTCAACGATGACGCGAATCCCGATGAGGTCGAAAATGTCATCGAAGTCGCGCCCTTTGACCACCATCTTCTCGTAGATGCTCCAGAGATGCTTCGGTCGACCGGTGACATCCGCGACGATGTGCAACTCCTCGAGTCGCTCGCGAACATGGGTGAGCACCTGCTCGAGCAGCACCTCACGTTCGGGCGAGCGTGTGGCGACCATGTGATCGATCTCGGCATAACGCTTGGGATGCAGCGACGCGAATGACAGATCCTCAAGTTGCTGCTTCAGGTCCTGCATGCCCAGGCGATGCGCCAGCGGCGCATAGATGTCGAGTGTCTCCTGCGCGGTTCGCTCCTGCTTCCATGCGGGCATTGCTGCGATGGTGCGCATGTTGTGAAGTCGATCGGCGAGCTTGATGATGAGGACACGAAGGTCCTTCGCCATGGCCACAAGCATCTTGCGCACGGTGGCGGCCTGCTGAGCTTCCTTGGAGTCGAACTTGATGCGATCGAGCTTGGTGACGCCGTCAACAATGGCGGCCACATCGGAGCCGAACGACTTCTCAACCTCTTCCAGGGTGGTGCCGGTGTCCTCGACAGCATCATGAAGCAGTGCTGCGGCAATGGTGACATCGTCCATCCCGAACTCGGCACAGATACGAGCGACCGCTACCGGATGGGTGATGTAGGGCTCGCCCGATTTCCTGCTCTGGCCGGTATGGGCCGCGGCGGCAACCTCGTAGGCCCGAACAATGCGAGCAGTTTCGTCGCGCGGGTGATGCTCACGGAACGCTGCGATAAGCGGAGCGACCTCGACCGATGGTGGGGCGCTATGGCGGCGCCATGGGAGCACTCGATCGACGGCGGGCATCGCTCTAGTTCACCATCCCATCGGCGGAACCGGAACAACCGAGTTCGATGCGGCACTGACGCCCATGCATCTGCTCACCGTAGCGGGGGCAGCGACGCCTCGGACCGAAATCGATCAGCGTCGGCGGCCCTTCTTGCGGGGGCGGGGCGGAATAATGCCAGTTGCTCCAGATCCTGCAGCCGCGGCCGAGACCGAGGACGAATCTCCAGCGGCGGGAACGGTGGTTCGCCGAGCGCCATGGGCAGTCTGCGCAGTGAGTGCCACTCGATCGATCGGGGCAGTGATGTCCACGCCCTGCGCGGTAAGGCGCTCGTTGATCGCCCGATTCTTGGATTCACGATCTTTGAGAAGCACCAGAACCGGAGCCGCGATGTAGATGGAGCTGTACGCACCAACGAGCAGGCCGACAAGCAGGGCGATCGAGAACTCCTCAAGAGTGACCGCCCCCATGATGCCGGCACCCACGACCAGCAGCGAGATCACCGGAAGCAGCGAGACCACCGTGGTGTTGATCGAACGCAGGAGTACCTGGTTCATCGACAACGCTGTCATCTGGGCATACGACATGCGACCAGTCACGCCGACCAGACGTTCGTTCTCCTGAATCTTGTCGTCAACCACGATGGTGTCGTAGATCGAGAAACCAAGAATTGTGAGGAACGCGATAACAGTTCCCGGAGTGACCTCGAACTGGAAGACCGAGTACACGCCAACACTGATCACGACATCGTGGAACACCGCGATGATGGCGGCCACGGCCATGCGGAACTCCAGCCGGATCGTCAGATAGATCAGGATGGCGATGAAGAAGAACACGAGCGCTCTGATGGCAGAACGTGTCACGTCGCCACCCCATGAGGCACCCACCGTGGAGACGCTCACATTGGCTGCGTCGGTTCCGGCCAGATCTGCAAGGGCACGGCGAACTTCGGCCTCATGCTCAATGGTGCTTTCAGGACCCTGCACGCGAAGGGTGTCAGTGCCAACGATCTGAATCTTGGCGCTTGCCTCGCCAACCGCGTCGAGCGCGCTGCGAGCCTGATCCACCGAAACCCCCGGTGCCTTCACTTCCCAGGACACGCCACCTTTGAAGTCAATCCCGAGGTTGAGTCCCTGCAGGAACATCGACCCAATGGAGATCACGATGAGCACGGCCGATGCGATCATCGAACGGCGCCACCACTTCGTGAAGTTGACGTTGGTTTCGCCTCGGTTAAGGCGTCCGAGCATGCTCATCGGTTCGCTCCTGTCAGGGTGGGCTCGCCGGGAGTCCCGGCATCAGCGGTCGTTCGATTCCGTTCAGCGGGAAGGCCAAGCAGTCCCGGTCGGCGCAGCAGTGACGCACGTGACGTGGCGAACTTGACCACGGGGCGCATATACGCCCACGAGGTGAGCAGATCGAGCAGAGTCGAGAGTCCGAGATAGAAGGCGAAGCCCCGAACCGGCCCCACAGTGAGCCACCAAAGAATGCCAGCACCGATCAGCGAGGCCACATCGGCCTTGACGATCGTGGAGAACGCCGAGACGAACGAATGCTCAGTGGCGCTGCGGATCGAGCGGCCGTTGTGGATGTCTTCTTTGAGGTGCTCGTAGTACACGACGTTCGAATCGAGAGACACACCAATCGACACGATGATGCCTGTGATACCGGCCAACGTAAGGGCGAGACCGCTGCTGGTACCCAGATAGGAGATGACCGCCCAAAGGAGCGCTCCTTCGATGGTGAGCTTGAGCACTGCGAACAGTCCGAGAATCCGGTAGAAGAGCATCATGTAGATCGCAGCGAGGATAAGTCCCACAAGACCAGCGATGAGGCCAGCATGAAGTGCATCTCGACCGAGTGTGGCTGAGACGATCTGCGCTTGCTGCTTCTCGAACTCAACCGGCAGGGCGCCGTACTTCAATGCGGTGGCGAGATCCTTTGCGGTGCGTTCGGTGAACGAACCGGAAATCTCGATCTGATCAGCCTTGAAGCTGGCCGCATTGATACTCGGTGCCGAGATGACCTGACCGTCAAGAATGATGGCTAACTGCCCGGAGGGGCAGGTGGCGGCCTTGGAATAGCACTGTGCGCCGGCAGCATTGAACTTGCCAATGCCCTCCGCGTTGTCCTTGAACACCGGCTGCACGACCCACTGTCCACTTTGGCCGAGGTTGGCCCGTGCGGTGTCGAGAGCACTACCGGTGAGCCCGACAGGTCCAACCTTGTAACTGGCCACAAGCACTCCATTGCGACACTGAGGAAGTAACGCGTCGCCGGTGGGGTTCAACTGATCGGCCGAAAGCGTGGCGGTGCAGGCTGCGTTCGTGAGACCACCGGTCGCCGGGTCGACAGCAAGCGGATCGGTCGCCGCCGCGGCATCAGCAGTGGCGGTGGGGTCAACTGCGGTGGGGTCGACTGCGGTGGGGTCAGTAGCGATGACACTGCTGATATCGGCAGCAACGGTGGTGGAGGTATCAGCTTGGGCGTACTCATGGCCGCCGTCGCTGAGCGTGGTCGGAGTGACTGACGCTCCCCCGGCGAGTTCACCGAGCGACGCGGCCATGCCGACCTGGCCAGTGCCTGAAACGGTCGTCGGTGTGTCGGCGGGCGCAACTGTCGTTGAACTCGAATCGCCCGGCACGGTTGTCGTGTCATTGGCAGGAGCGGGAGCAGGCGCCTGTGTCGCTGGCAGCGAGGCAAGCACTGGACGGAACTGCAGTTCGGCTGTCTGACCCACCAGTGCAATAGCGCGGTCCTTGTCCTTCACGCCAGGGATCTGGATGAGGATGTTGTCGCCCTGACGAGTGATCTCGGGTTCGGCTACACCCAATGCATCAATACGCTGACGAATAATCGAAATGGCTTCGTCGATCGCGCTGCTCTCCGGAGTGCCCTTCGGCTTAAGTACCACCGACACGCCACCTTGGAGATCAAGACCCAGCAGTGGCTTGTTGCCACTCATCGAGGTGTAGATGAGCGCCGAAATGGCGACCACCACGATGACGATGAGCGAGGTGAACGCTCTGAACCTTCTCATGACTGGCTTCCTTCCGAGGATTCCTCACCGGGGTTCTCAACAGGTACAGCAGTGTCAGATGCGGTGGGGTTGACGACCCGAGCAGCAATGGCGCGTCGGGCGAATTTGATCTCGACCTGTGGGGCGATCTGCAACAAGACGGTGTCGCTGTCGATTCGAACGATGGTTCCGTAGAGACCCGAACCGCTCATGACTTCGTCACCGACGGTCAATGCTTCAACCAACGCGTTGTGGCGTTTGAGTTCGCGCTGCTTCGGAAGGATGAGCACAACCCATGCGATAGCGAAGAGGACGATGATGAAAATGAAGGACATGGACTCGAGGCTTCGGGTTGTGGACGCGACAGAACGGCAGAACAGTACCGCTCAGGAGGCCTCCGTGGATCAGCATCCTCCCAAGCCCTTCTGGCACCCCTTAGGACCAGTGTTCAGCAACCTCACGTCGCATCTGGTCAAAGGTCCCCGCAGCGATTGCCAACCGCGCCCGCTCCATGAGTCGCAGAAGCCAATGGACGTTATGGATCGTGGTGAGTCTGGCCGCAGTGGGCTCGGAGACCCCGAGAAGGTGTCGCAGGTAGGCCCGTGACCAACGGGCGCAGGTGGGACAGCTGCAACCAGGCTCCAGTGGCTCGTGATCCCGAGCGAACCGGGCATTGCGGAGATTCATCCTCCCCTGCGAGGTGAGGATCGTGCCATGCCGGGCCAGCCGGGTCGGCAGGACACAGTCGAACATGTCGACACCAAGTGCGACTGCCTCAACAATGCTCACGGGATCTCCGACACCCATGAGGTATCGAGGCTGACCAGTCGGCAATACCGCAGTGGTGGCGGCCAGAGCCGGGAGCATCTCCTCGCGGCTCTCCCCCACCGAGAGCCCTCCGATTCCATAGCCGTCGAAGTCAACTTCGACGGTACGAATCGCGCTCTCGGCACGCAGCGCGGTATCGACACCACCCTGCACAATGCCGAACTGCGCCTGTGTCGACCCAGCAGCCCGCGCTGGTGCATCAGCGGCTTTCGCTCTTGCCGCCCACAGCGCAGAACGTTCAACGGCGTCGCGCACAACCGAAAGAGGCGACGGAAGCGGTGGGCACACATCAAGCACCATCTGGATATCACTGCCGAGTTTCTGTTGGACCTCGACGCTGCCCTCCGGGGAGAGGTGATGGTACGAACCGTCATAGGTCGAACGGAAACGCGCGCCCTCATCGGTCACCTTGGGCTCGAGGGAGAAAATTTGGAATCCGCCGGAATCGGTCAGAACGTGTCCGTGCCAGTCGGAGAACCCACCAATTCCGCCGAAATCGGCAATGAGGTCAGCGCCTGGACGCAACATGAGGTGATAGGTGTTTCCAAGGATCACCTCGGCGCCCAGATCCTCAAGGTCGGCAGAGGAAAGCGTGCGCACCGAGGCTCTGGTGCCCACAGGCATGAAGCATGGCGTCGCGAAGGACCCGCGAGCGGTGACCACCCGCCCTGCACGCGCATCGCCATCACCGGCGGAGCGTTCGAAACTGAGCACATGCTGATCGGTCATGAGGTCGTCCAAAGATCGCGGCGGGTGAGAAGCATGGCATCACCAAAGGAGAGGAAGCGGTACCCGTTGTCGAGCGCATCGGCGTACAACTCTCGCCAACGACCTCCGGCGAAGGCGTCAATCATCACCAGCAGCGAAGAACGAGGCAGGTGGAAGTTCGTGAGCATGCGGTCAACGATCCGGAACTGGTAATCGCCGGAGATGAAAAGTTCTGTCCGGCCCGAGAGTTCCCCCGAGGCCGCGGCACTTTCAAGCGCGCGCACGGCGGTGGTTCCGATTGCGACCACTCGCCCACCTGCGGCTCGTGTGCGCTCGCATGCCTCCATGGTCGAAGCGGGAACGTTGTATCGCTCAGAGTGCATGACATGGTCCTCGACCCGATCGACCGAGATTGGCCGGAACGTGCCGAGACCCACCACCAATTCCACCTCAGCGCGCTGGATTCCGCGTGCTGAACATGCAGAAAAAACTTCCTCAGTGAGGTGCAGCCCAGCAGTGGGTGCTGCGGCGGAACCGGGCTGGTCAGCGAAGACGGTCTGATAGCGAGACTGCTCCTCGAGCCGCTCAGTGATGTAGGGCGGCAGTGGCATCTCCCCGTGACGATCAAGCGCGGCAAGTTCGTCGCCCTCGACGCGCAGTTCAATGGTTCGTCGTCCCTCGCCGTGATCAGCACCCACGATGACCACGAGGTCATCACCGCCGGAGACGGTGGTGAGCACTGCTCCATCAGCCAATTTGCGGCTCGGGCGCACAAGTGCCTCCCAGAGCGATCCGGCATCGGTTTCGCCGGTGCGTTCAAGCAGGAGAACCTCGGCCGCTCCCCCGGTGCTGCGCAGCAACCGAAGTCGGGCCGGAAGTACGCGAGTGGTGTTCACCACAATGAGGTCACCGGGATCGAGCAGATCAGCAAGATCCCGAACGATGCGATGCTCGAGGTCGCTGGTTGGGCCCCGATCGACCAACAGTCGTGCTGCATCGCGCTCGCCGAGGGGATGCTGAGCGATCGCCGCTTCGGGCAGCGGGTAGTCGAAGGCGGCGGTGTCCATGGCGGCGACAGGCTAGGGCGACAAGCTGCCCGAACCCGAACCGTGTCAGGAGTCGAACAAGGACCGGCCCGGGTCGGCGGCGAGCGGCGCACCCGGCGGTGCGATCATCCCAAGATGTGCCCAAGCCGCCGGCGTTGCCACCCGACCGCGAGGCGTGCGCATAAGCAATCCGAGTTGGATCAAGAACGGTTCGTACACATCCTCGACGGTCTCCTCGGCCTCACCCACGCTGATGGCCAGTGTGCCCAGACCCACCGGGCCCCCGCCGAACTTCTGGCAGAGATTGGCCAGTACCGCACGATCGACTTTGTCGAGCCCCAGACCGTCGACGCCAAACAGTGCCAAACCGTCGTTTGCGGTTTCGGCATCGATGGAGCCGTTGCTGCGCACCTCGGCGAAATCTCGGACTCGGCGAAGTAGTCGGTTGGCAATACGCGGCGTTCCCCGAGCGCGCCGCGCGATTTCACCGGCACCCTGCTCGTCGAGGGCAATGCCAAGGATGCCCGCAGCGCGCATCACGATGAGTTGGAGTTCATCGGCGTCGTAGTAATCAAGTCGGGCCACGAGCCCAAAGCGATCGCGAAGCGGGCCGGTGATCAGTCCGGTGCGCGTCGTGGCACCCACAAGAGTGAAACGGGGAAGATCCAGCCGGATTGATCGCGCTGCTGGACCTTTGCCAAGCACGATGTCGAGCTGGAAGTCCTCCATCGCCGGATAGAGGACCTCTTCGATGTTGCGACTCAGTCGATGGATCTCGTCGATGAACAACACGTCACCCTCGCCGAGTCGAGTCAGCAGCGCTGCAAGATCACCAGCACGCTCAAGTGCCGGTCCCGAGGTGACATGGAGTGCCACACCGAGTTCGGCGGCGACAATGCCAGCGAGCGTGGTTTTTCCAAGACCCGGCGGGCCCGCGAAGAGCAGATGATCGACGGCCTGCTCTCGGCGTCGAGCAGCTTCGAGAATGATGCCCAGGTGTTCCTTGAGCTCACGCTGACCGACGAACTCCTCAAGGTGCCGCGGCCGAAGTCCGCCCTCTTCACCAATGACATCGCCGCCTTCGGTGGCCGGGTCGCGCCGAACTCGAGTCACAAGTTCAGCCTCCGCGCCGGCAGCGAAATCCTCCGGAGTGGGATCGGGCGAAAGAAGTTCGTCGCGCATCAGGCCGCCAATCGTTGCAGGGCGAGGCGGAGCAGTTCGGCAGTGTCTTGATCGGCAGGCAGATCACGCACGGCTTCGGCCACCTCATCGGCGCCGTAGCCAAGCTCGGAAAGTGCCTCACGCACATCGGAAAGTGCCGAGGAACCCGATCGACGACTGGCCGCTCCCTCAGAGGCGGCTCCGAAGTCGACATCGGGAATCTCGAGGCGAGATTTGAGTTCGATAAGAAGCCGTGCTGCGGTCTTCTTGCCGACCCCGGGCACGAGACACAGCGCGCCAAGGTCGTCATCGGCGAGAACCCGTAACAACGAAGCTGGCGGGTGCACCCCGAGAATGGCAAGAGCCAGCGATGGCCCGACCCCGTGGGCGCCAAGCAGCGCTTCGAACACCAGGCGTTCATCTGCGGTGCGAAAGCCGTAGAGCGTTTCGGAATCCTCACGACGGTGATGATGCGTATGCATGAACACCTCGGTACCGATCTCACCGAGCTCGGCTGCCGTGGACGGGGTGACCACCACGCGGTAACCGATACCAGCCACCTCGATGAGAACCTCACCAGTAGTCCAACGGGCAAGCAATTGGCCCCGCACTGATCCGATCATGCCCGCACCGTGGCCGCCACCGCGGCCTGCATGGGTGCCATTGCGACATGACACAACGCGACTGCCGCGGCATCGGCCGCATCGGCTGGCTGCGGAAGCTCGCGCAGACCAAGCAGCGTCTGGACCATCTGCTGCATCTGTGCCTTGTCGGCCCCACCCCATCCGGCGACTGCAGACTTCACCTCATTCGGCGAGTACTGCACGACATCGCAGCCGGCGTTTGCCGCCTCGGCCATGGCAATGCCGCTGACCTGACCCACCGACATGGCAGTACTCACATTGACCTGAAACAGAATCCGCTCGATGGCCATGACCGCGGGAGGATGCTCGGCGAGGAGCGCACGCAATTCGCGCTGGAGTTCACCGAGGCGTTCGTGGAGCGCATCGGAAGGCGAAGTGCGGATAACCCCGAGAGCGACAGCTTGGGAAACCTGACGACCTCGAGGGTCACGGGCGACGCGAAGCACGCAATAGCCGCAGCGAGTGAGACCGGGATCGATACCGAGAACGAACACGTGTACGAAGATAGCGCCCCGGTCCACAAATGAACAGGACCCGGCGCCAAGGCCCCGGGTCCTGATCACAACACGTCTGAAAACACTGGATCGGCTCAGCCGATCGTGATCACTTGGGGCCGAGACGAGCGCCACCGTCGACGCGAATGGTCTGGGCATTCATGTAGGAGTTTCCGATGAGCTCGAGCACCATGCTCGCCAGCTCGTCGGAGAAGCCCAGTCGCTTCGGGAACAGAACGTCCTTGGCCAGGTTGGCCTTGAACGCCTCAGAGCCCTCACCCTCGCCGTAAATCGGCGTGTCGATCAGACCGGGGGCAACGGTGTTGACACGAACGCCAACCACTGCGAGGTCACGGGCGATCGGAAGGGTCATGCCGACAACGGCACCCTTGGATGCCGAATAGGCAGCTTGGCCGATCTGACCATCGAACGCAGCCACCGATGCCATGTTGACGATCGCGCCGCGCTCGCCACCCTCGAGTGGCTCAGTGCGGCTCATGGCGGTGGCGGCGATTCGGATCACGTCGAAGGTGCCGGTGAGGTTGATGTCGATCACCTTGCGCCAGTAATCAAGGTTGAAGGCCGAGTCGTAGCTGCCGTCTTTACCAATGGTGCGACTCGCAGCGCCGATGCCAGCCGAGTTGACCAGCGCACGAAGCGGGCCCATCTCCATCGCGGTTTCCACCGCGGCGATGATGTCATCAGTGCTGGTGACATCCACGTGAGCGAACGCGCCGCCGATCTCGGTGGCGAGGGCGTTGCCCTTGTCATCGTTCACGTCGGCGATAAGGACCTTGGCGCCGGCGGCGGCGAGCTGACGGGCACAAGCCTCGCCAATACCCGAGGCGCCACCGGTGACGATTGCGGAGATTCCGTTGATTTGCATGGCCGCAGATTAGAAGAGCCATACCGGTCGTGAGCAATCTGGCGCCTGACTGGGCCGCCGAGGGTGCTTGATTACTCGGGAACCGCCCTGTTTAGAACAAGGTGCCCTGTTCGTCATCGGCCCATGCCGTGGCACTCGTCGGACCGCTTCGGCCACTCTCTCCAGTGCCGAAGGTGTCGGCCGGCCCGAGTTCTCCCGGCGGTGCATCACCGATTCGCTGCGCCTGAGTGGTAGCCGCCTCGACGGCAAGGCGATCAACGACATCGTTCATGACGTCACCGGAATGTCCTTTCACCCAACGGAAGGTCACATCTCCACGGGAAAGGACCAGCTCGATGAACGGCTCCCAGAGATCACGATTCGCAACCGGCTGCTTCTGCGAGTTGCGCCAACCTCGACGTTTCCAACCCTCATGCCAGCGATCTCGAAAGCAATGCACCACATAGGTGGAATCGCTCACCACTTCCACTGGTCCAGAAATGGATCGCACCGCTTCGAACGCGGCAGTGATCTCCATACGTTGATTGGTCGTATGTGCTTCGGCGCCGGAGGCGAACTCACCATCGGCAATGGCCCATGCCCAGCCGCCGGGACCGGGGTTTCCGCTACACGCTCCATCGGTGTACACGACTGTCGTCACCTCGACAGCGTCGCACACCATGGGGAGAGCAACGATCACAGCCGTATGCTCAACCCATGAACCTTGACCAGTTCAATAGTCAGATTCCCGATATCGACCCAGTCGAAACAGCCGAGTGGCTTGACTCACTTGAGGCTGTCGTTGACGCCCAAGGCCAAAGCAGGGCGCGCTATTTGGTCTCACGAATCACTGAACGAGCTCGCGAACTACAGATCGGCACGCCCGCCGAGGTGTCCACCCCATATGTCAACACCATCCCGGTCGAAAGCCAGCCCTGGTTCCCTGGCGACCTCGAGATGGAGCGTCGCTTACGCCAATACCTGCGATGGAACGCGGCAGCCACCGTTGTGCGCGCCAATCTCCGCACCGATGGCATTGGTGGACATCTCTCCACGTTCGCGTCCTCAGCGATGCTCTACGAGATCGGGCTCAATCACTTCTTCCGCGGCAAAGACTCTGGCCGTATCGGTGATCACGTGTATTTCCAAGGACACGCATCGACAGGCATCTACGCCCGCGCCTTCCTCGAACACCGCCTCGACGAGGAACATCTCATCAACTTCCGCCATGAGACCGACGGCCATGGCCTCTCGAGCTATCCGCATCCGTGGCTCATGCCGGAATTCTGGGAGTTCCCCACCGTTTCCATGGGCCTTGGCCCGATCAACTCCATCTATCAAGCCAGATTCCATAAGTACCTGCATAACCGGCGCATTGAAGACACTTCCGACTCACGGGTGTGGTGCTTCGTTGGTGACGGCGAAACCGACGAACCTGAAACTCTTGGTTCAATCTCACTCGCCGGACGAGAGCGGCTCGACAATCTGATCTGGGTCGTGAACTGCAACCTCCAGCGCCTCGACGGACCCGTTCGCGGAAACGGCAAGATCATCCAGGAACTCGAAAGCGTGTTCCGCGGTGCTGGCTGGAACGTGATCAAAGTCATCTGGGGTGAAGCCTGGGACGAGTTGCTCGCCCGTGACGTCGACGGCGTATTGCTTGCCAAGATGAACGCCACACTCGACGGGGAATGGCAGCGATTCGCGGTCGAGAGTGGTGCCTACATTCGAGAACATTTCTTCGGGCCCGACCCGCGCCTTCGTCAGCTCGTCGAGCACCTCACCGATGAGCAGCTCCAATCGTTACCCCGCGGTGGCCATGACTATCGCAAGGTCTATGCCGCCTATAAGGCTGCGACCGAGGCCAAGGGTGCCCCCACCGTCATCCTCGCCAAAACGGTGAAGGGATGGGCACTCGGAAGTGCAGTCGAGAGTCGCAACGCCACGCATCAGATGAAGAAGATGAGCGTCGACCAACTCAAGGATCTACGCGACCGGCTTCGCCTCCATGAGCAACTCCCCGACTCGGCGTTCGAAGGCGGCAATGTGCCGTTCTACCGACCACCGGTCGACTCGCCTGAGCACCAGTACCTCATGAACTGCCGACGAGTGCTCGACGGGTCACTGCCGAAACGAAGCGTCGTGAATCGTCGGCCGCTCGTTTTGCCGCACCTGGAGCTTTACGACGAGTTCCATCAGGGTTCGAGCAATCACCCAGTGTCGACCACCATGGCCTTCACCCGATTGCTCCGGGCGCTTTGTCGAGATGAAAAGTTCGGTCCGCGCGTGGTTCCCATCATTCCCGACGAAGGTCGCACTTTCGGCGTGGACGCGCTGTTCCGCGAGCTAAAGATCTATGCATCACAAGGGCAGAAGTACGAACCAGTTGATGCCGCGATGTTGCATGCCTATATCGAAAGTTCCGACGGGCAGATTCTCGAAGAGGGAATCACCGAGGCTGGTTCCATGGCCAGCTTCACCGCGGCAGGTACTTCCTATGCCAACTTCGGCGTCCCGATGGTGCCGTTTTTCATCCTGTACTCGATGTTCGGGTTTCAACGCGTTGGAGATCTCATCTGGGCCGCCGCTGACGCCCAAACCAAGGGCTTCATCATCGGCGCGACCGCTGGACGCACCACGCTGTTCGGTGAGGGTCTGCAACATCAGGACGGGCACAGCCTCGTCCTGGCGTCCACAGTGCCCACCTGCCAGGCCTACGACCCGGCGTTCGCCTACGAGATGGCCGCCATTATCGAGGTCGGCCTGAAACGGATGTACGGCGGGCCTGACAATTGTGGTGATTCCGTCTTCTATTACATCGCTGCGTATAACGAGAACTACGAAATGCCCGCTCGACCCGAGCACGTCAGCATCGACGATGTTCTGAGCGGTCTTTACCGATGGAACGACTCCCCCATCGCCGACCCCAAGGCCACCATTGTGTTCTCCGGCGCAGCCCAAGCTGCTGCGCGAGAGGCCCAGAGTGCGCTTGCCGAGCGCGGCATCGGCGTCGAACTCTGGAGTGCCACCTCCTACAAGCGATTGCGTGAAGATGCTCTGGAGGTTGAGCGGTGGAACCGGTTGCATCCCACCGCCGCTGCCCGAGTCAGCGAGGTCACCACCAAACTCACCAGTGCACCCGGACCAATCATCGCCGTTACCGACTTCATGAAAAGCGTCCCCGATCAGGTCGCCCGATTCATCCCCAAGACATTCGTACCGTTAGGCACTGATGGCTTCGGGCGCTCAGACACCCGCGACGAATTGCGTCGATTCTTCGAAACTGATGCCGCCCATATCGAGGTCGCGGTGCTTTCCGCACTCGCCACTGAGGGAATCATCGATTCGTCAGTGGTCGCTGCCGCGATCGAGGCTCACGGCATTGATGCTGATGCGCCCGATCCGCGCGAACGCTGACGGTCGAGCCAACCCAAAAGCACGGCAACAGCGCGGGGGTCATGGCGCAGTTGGTGCCCACCGCCATCGATGATGCGCACATCGGCCGAGCCGTGGGCCTCCGCGAGCAGGCGACTGTCGAGCACAGGGACCACAGGATCCTCCGAGCCGTGCATGATCAGCACCGGCCGAGGGGCAACCGAAGGGATGGCTCGAACGGCACTCACTTCGCGGATCTCACGTGCCCATGGTTCGAACGGCGATGGAAATGAGCGCGAACCAATGATGGTGGTCTCACGCGCATACTCGAGCAGTCGTCGAGGATGAGTGGCCCAATCTTCGAAATCGGCATGCGCTCCCATGGCCGCCACACCTCGGATCTCGGGATCGATCGCCGCTGCGCACAGCGCCATCGAACCCCCGCTTCCAAAACCTCCGGCCCAGACATCGCGAACCTCGGGCATGGAGCGCAGAAAGGCACATGCCGCGAGCATGTCGTCGCGCCAGCCATGCATGGAGAAGTTCCCAGCGGAATCGCCGCATCCCCGGAAGGTGAAGACCATCGCCATCCACCCCATCTCGGTGGCAATGCGATCGGCCAACTCAGGAAAGGAACGGGCTGAAAGTCGACCGCCCTGATTGACATCGGGAAACCCGTGGGCCAGCACGAATCCGGGGACTTCGGTTCCCGCAGCGATACGCGGGCGAGCAATGTGCCCAGCGAGTTCAATCGAGCCTGACGAGAAGAGTTTCTCCACGAGGACGCGTGTACGCGATCAGTCGGCGACGGCGATACCGCTGCCGTTGCCCTTGTAGGGCTTGTAGCAACGGTTACGCGCTTCGTCCAAAGAGTCCGGCCCGAAGCAGATGAAGGTTTCGGCCTCCATGAGTTCCTCAATGATTGAGGGATCATCAATGTTGTCGACGTCGTAGACGATCTGCGTGCGCTTGTCGCCGACCCAACGGTTGTGCTCGAACTTCACCGGGCGATGCATGGTCCCCATCGTAGGCGCTCGATCTCAGTCAAGGTTCGGATCGGGCGGCATTGGCACCTGAGGTCCAATGGCGCCGATGGCCTCGAGATACGCCGTGTTCGCGTCGAGAACCTGCACAACCCACACATCGGCGACATCGAGCCCAGCTTCAGCAGCCCGGCCCAGCACAGATGCCACGGCGTCATCTTCGGCCGCCACAAGCGGGCCGGCAGCGAGATTTTGGACGCCCTGCCGACGGGCCACTCCACGATCCTCGAGGTATTCGATATGCCAACTCAGCAGTGCCCGAACATCATCGAATGACAACTGCGCAGTGACGTCATCGGGCAGCCTTTCGGCCACGAAGTCAACGGCTTCGTCGAGGTCGTAGACCGAGGTCGGTGCAGCATCAACGAGCTCGCCCGTGATGCGGCCGATCGTGACAAGCGCGATGGCCACCACGACGGCAGCAGCCAGCACCACGAAAATCACGAGAATCACCATGTGCTCATCCTGCCACTGCCGCAACGCGCAACGGCACAGCGCTGAGCGCTGTGCCGTTCAAGAAACCAGCGCTGCGCGCACGCAGCACGCCGATCAGATTCCGATGCGCTGAGCGAGAAGCTCACGGTGATAGGTGGGATCGCCGAACAGCAGCTCGGAAGACTTTGCCCGCTTGAAGTACATGTGGGCCGGGTGCTCCCAGGTGAACCCGATGCCACCGTGGATCTGGATGTTCTCCGAGGCAGCATGGAAGTAGGCATCCGAGCAGTACGCCTTCGCCAGCGAAGCAACAGCGGGGAGCTCATCGTTGAGTTCAGAGGCGCACCAACCGGCGTAGTACGCAGCCGACTTGGCCGACTCGACCTCAAGGAGCATGTCGGCACACTTGTGCTTGATGGCCTGGAAGGAGCCGATCGGACGACCGAACTGCACGCGGTCCTTGGCGTACTGCACTGCCATGTCGAGACACATCTGGGCGCCACCCACCTGCTCGGCGGCAAGACCGACGGCTGCGAGATCGAGAACCGTGGAGATGACATCCCAGCCGGCACCATCGGTGCCGATGAGGGTGCCCTCGACGCCAGCAAACTCGAGCTTGGCCTGCTTGCGGGTCTGATCCATGGTGGACAGCGAGGTCCGGGTTAGGCCAGCTGCATCACCGTCGACCGAGAAGAGACTCACGCCGGCTGCAGTGCGGGCCGCCACGATGATGACGTTCGCGGTCGAACCGTCGATGACGAAGGACTTGGTGCCGGAGATCTTCCAAGTGCCGCCTTCATTGGCGGCAGTGGCTTCGATGCCCGATTCGTCCCAACGGCCGTTGGGCTCAGTGAGTGCGAGGGTGGCGATGGTCTCGCCTGACGCGATGCCCGGGAGGATGGCGGCCTTGGCGGCATCATCACCCGACTGCATCACGGTGTTGGCGGCAAGCACCACTGAGGAGAAGTAGGGGGCGCACAGAAGCGCTCGGCCCATCTCCTCGAGAACAACGATGAGCTCGACGTAGCCGAAGCCCTGTCCGCCGAACTCCTCGGGGATGGTGAGGCTCTGCAGACCGAGCTGCTCGGCCATCTGTGACCAAACCTCGGGGTCGTAGCCCTGCTCGGTTTCCATCTGTTCGCGCACGGCGGTCTCGGGCGACTTGGCCTCGAGGAACTGACGAACGATGTTGCGGAGTTCTTCCTGCTCTTCGGAGAAGGCGAAGTTCATGCTGTGAGGCCCCTTTGTGCGCCGTTGCTGACCACGAATGTCTAGCCGAATCCGCCGGTGCCGTTCACATTCCAGCGCCGGATTGTCGTGGCTGGCCCTGTGCGCCCCTGCCGGACGGTTGGGCGCCAGACTGGGGAGCATGACCCTGTTGATCAGCGATACCGGCTACGAGGTCCATGCGGTGGTGGTCGGCCCCATGGAGAACAACGTGTTTGTTGTCCGCTGCACCGAGACCGGCGATGCCGTCCTTGTGGATGCTGCCAACGAGCATGAGCGCCTGCTCGCCCTCTGCGAGGCACTCGGGGTCCGCCGGGTGCTCGAGACCCACGGCCACTGGGACCACATCCAGGCCGTTCCTGCAGTGCGCGATGCCGGCTACGACGTGGCCATCACCGCCGCTGATGCCGCCATGCTTCCCTCCTACGACAGCATCCTCGAGGATGATTCAGTTATCGAGTTCGGTCGCCTACGCCTCCACACAATCGCCACACCCGGGCACACTCCGGGTTCCATGTGCTTCGCTCTCGAGAACACACCGGTGCTCTTCAGCGGCGACACCCTGTTCCCGGGCGGACCCGGCAACGCAACCTTCGAGGGCGGAGATTTCGGCACCATCATCGAATCAATCGATCGACGGTTGTTCACCATGGACCCGGCAACACTGGTCCTGCCCGGCCATGGCAACTGGACCACAATCGCAGCCGAACGCCCCAACCTCGACGAGTGGATCGACCGCGGCTGGTAGCTGCAACGACGCTCTTGTCGACCGCCCGGGCGTCCTGCGGCACCGGCTGCGCCGAATTTCTCCTACGGCGATAGTGCGAATAGGACCTCGGGCCTAGACTGACGCCATGGCCTCCCCCCTCTTTGTCATCGAGGACCTGCACGTCAGCACCGCAGGCGACAACCCCGTCGAGATCCTCCGCGGGGTCAATCTCACCATTGGCGCTGGCGAAGTGCATGCGCTCATGGGACCGAACGGTTCGGGGAAGTCAACCCTTGCCTCGACACTTCTTGGCAGCCCTGACTATGTGGTCACCTCGGGCCGCATCCTGTTCAAAGGCGAGGACATCACCACCTGGCCCACCGATGTACGGGCCAAAAACGGCATGTTCCTCGCATTCCAGTACCCGCAGGAAATTCAGGGTGTCTCGGTGCTCAACTTCCTCCGTCAAGCTTGGTCAGCCCGTCGGGGTATCGACCTCTCGATGCTCGAGCTGCGCCTGTCGATCATGGAGTGGATGGAACGCCTCGACATGGACCCTTCCTTCGCCGATCGCTACCTCAACGAGGGGTTCTCCGGCGGCGAGAAGAAGCGCAACGAAATTCTGCAGATGGCCATCCTCGAACCGGAAATTGCGATCCTCGATGAAACTGATTCGGGTCTCGATATCGATGCGCTGCGCGTTGTCGCCCGGGGTGTCCGCGAAGTGCAAACCTCCCGACCCGATCTCGGCATCCTCGCCATCACCCATTACCAGCGCTTGCTCGATGAATTGAAGCCAGAATTCGTCCATGTCCTCATTGACGGTCGCGTTATCGAATCAGGTGGCCCGGAGATCGCCCTCAAACTTGAGAAAGATGGCTACGACGCATGGCGCTGACCTCTCCGCTTGATGCTGAACGCATCCGCGCCGATTTCCCTCTGCTCGGCCGTGAGGTGCACGGAAAGCCGATCATCTACCTCGACTCCGCGGCTACCTCCCAGAAGCCCAACGCAGTGCTCGACGCAATGGATCTCTACTACCGAACGATCAATTCCAATGTGCATCGCGGCGTGTACCAAATCGCTGAGCAGGCCACCAACGAACTCGAAGCAGCCCGTGAAAAGGTGCGTGCGTTCATCAATGCCTCCTCGGTCGCAGAGGTCATTTTCACCAAGAACGCCACCGAGTCGCTCAACCTGCTTGTGCAGTCCTGGGGTCGGGCCAACTTGGTTGAGGGCGATGTCGTTCTGCTCTCCCACATGGAACATCACGCCAACATCGTTCCGTGGCACATGCTCGTCGCCGAGCGCGGCATTCAGCTTCGCTGGATCCCGCTGACTGCCGATGGCCAGCTCGATCTCACCGATCTCGACGCGCTCGTTGAAGGCGCCAAAGTTCTGAGCGTCACCGCGATGTCCAATGTGCTCGGCACCATCAACTCGGTGCGCACGCTCACTGATGCCGCTCGTGCGGTTGGCGCTATCAGCATCATTGATGGTTGCCAGTCTGTGCCCCACACATCAACCGACGTGCAGGCTCTCGGCGCTGACTTCCTTGCGTTCAGCGGACACAAACTACTCGGACCAACCGGCATCGGTGTGCTGTGGGGTCGAGAGGAGCTCCTCGCGGAGATGCCACCGTTCATTGGTGGCGGCGAGATGATCCGCGACGTCCGCCTCGACGGATTCACCTGCAACGACCTTCCCTGGAAGTTCGAAGCCGGCACTCCTGCCATCGCCGAGATCATCGGTCTTGGTGCAGCCATCGACTACCTCAGCGCTATCGGTATCGACAATGTCAGGGCGCATGAACGCATGCTCACCGAGTACACGCTGCGCACACTGTCGATGCGCTTCGGCGACGACATCGTCATCCACGGCCCGACCGAACCAGAACATCGTGGTGGCGTGTTCAGCTTCGCGTTCAAAGATCTCCACCCCCACGACATCTCGCAGGTGCTCGACGAACACGCGGTATGCGTGCGTGCCGGCCACCACTGCGCCAAGCCGCTCATGAAGCTCATGGGTGTTGGCGCTACGGCCCGAGCGTCTGTATACCTCTACAACACCACCGCAGATATCGATGCCCTCGGTGATGCACTCGAAGCCGCTGGCTCCTTCTTCGCCTTCTAGTCCCCTATCGTTTCTTTTACCCCCGACTCCAAACCCCCGACTCCAAACCCAAGGACGCCACCATGCCCGGCCTTGAAGACCTTTACCGAGAAATCATCCTCGACCATTACCGCAACCCGCGGAACCGTGGAGAGCTCGAGTCGCCTCCGGCCCAGCGGGTTGAGGGGTTCAACCCCCTGTGCGGCGATGAGATCGTTGTGTATCTCGAACTTGATGACGATGAGCGCATCAGCGATATCCGTATCGGCGGTCAAGGCTGCTCAATCAGCCAGTCCTCCGCGTCAATGATGTCGGCGGCAGTCAAGGGACACACCGTGGCTGAGGTGGGCGATCTCACTCGTGCGTTCAAGGGGATGATGTCGATCCATGAGAGTTCTCTCGGCGGCGAGTCAACCGAGCCAGAGGATCTTCCTGACGTAAAGCTCGGAGATCTCGAAGCACTTCGCGGCGTCGTGAAGTTCCCGGTGCGAATTAAGTGCGCCACGCTGGCGTGGAACACCCTCGCTCAAGCCATCGACGAAGCCAGCGCCTGATCAGACCAGTGCGTCGATCCGCTTGGCGAGGTCGAGACACAGCTCAGTAATGCCACCAGCGTCGTGACTCACGATGCCGATCTCGACGGTGTTCCACGAGTTCGACCAGTCCGGGTGATGGTCGAGTTGCTCGGCCACTGCCGCCACTTTGGTCATGAAGGCGAATGCCTCAGCAAAATCGGCGAACGCGAAGGAACGATGGAGACTCCCATCGCGCAAAGTCCACTCCGGCACTGATTGCAGCCGGTCGGCAAGCTCTTCCTGCGTGAGTGCCGCTGGCCGTGGACCCATGTTCAGGCGAAGGGATCGGCAAAGGGGTCAGCGAGCCAATCAGCGCCGGCGGGTGATTCCCCATCCTCGGTGATCCATGCCGCGTAGCCCGTGGTCTCAAGAGCATCAGCCATCTCGGGACCTCCGCTTTCCACGATCCGACCCTTCACGAGGATATGAACCATGTCGGGCTTCAGTTCCTCCAGCAAGCGGGTGTAGTGCGTGATCGCAAGAACTCCGAGATCGAACTCGGTGGTAGCGGCCTCAATCCGACGAGCACAGGCACGAAGCGCATCGACATCAAGTCCGGAGTCGAGCTCGTCAAGCACGGCGAAGCGGGGGCGGAGCACCGCGAGCTGCATGGTCTCGTTGCGCTTCTTCTCTCCGCCGGAGAGGTCCACATTGACCGGACGATCAAGAAGGCGTGTGGCCAAGCCAATGCGTTCGGCTTCGGCGGCAACTTCGGTGTGCACAACTGAAACATCACGACCCGCTCCGGCGAGCGCCTCAGTGAGAAGGTCGTCGAGGCTGACGCCAGGCACCTCCACGGGATACTGCATCGCAAGAAAGAGTCCGGCTTGTGCTCGTTGCCATGTGGGCAGCGTGAGCAGATCGACGCCGTCAAGCGTGACCGAACCACCGGTGACGACATAGCCGGGCTTGCCCATGAGGACATGCGAGAGCGTGGACTTGCCGGAACCGTTGGGACCCATGACGGCGTGAACCTCGCCGGATCGAACAACCAGGTCAATGCCATGGAGGATCTGGCGGCCCGCGACGTCTGCGGTCAGCCCTTCGATACGCAACTCAGCCATCAGTGCACCTCCACATAAAGATCGCCGTCATCGACACGAAGGTCATAGGTGGGAACCGCCTTCGTTGCCGGCAACGTATTGGGCGCTCCTGTCTCAAGCGAGAAGCAGCTTCCATGCTTCCAACATTCGAGAGTTCGATTCTTCGCATCGACCTCACCCTCGGAAAGGGAGATGTCGGCATGGGAGCAACGATCGCCAATGGCGTAGAAGTCGTCGCCAATATGGACCACGGCGAGTCGCAGTTTGCCGAGATCGAAACGACGAACCTCTCCGTCGGCAATGTCGGTGACTGAGCAGAGCTTCTCAAGCATCATGACGCCTCCGAACGGCGATCGAGGCGGGCTTCGATCGCGGATTCGATCAGCGGAACAACAGCAGGAACCGGAAATTCCTCAAGAACCTCATCGAAGAACCCAGCAACGATCAAACGCTCTGCTACATCGGTTCGTACGCCGCGGCTTTCGAGATAGAAGCGCTGATCCTCGTCGATCGGACCAACAGTTGACGCATGCGAGCAGTGCACATCATTGGTTTCGATCTCGAGATTCGGGACTGATTCGGCCCAGGCGTGTTCGCTCAACTTGATGTTGCGATTGGTCTGGAACGCGTTGGTTCCGCGCCCTTCCTTCTCGACCTTGATAAGACCGGTGTACACCGATCGCGAGTGATCGTCGACCACGCCCTTGAACAACAGGTTCGAGGTGGTGTCCGGGGCAGCGTGTTGCTGGAAGGTGCGGAAATCCAACGTCTGGGAATCCTCACCGAAATAGACGGCTCGCAGATTTCCGGTGGCACCGCGACCCACGAGGCGACAGTCGGTGCGGGTACGCCCATACTCGGCACCCAACGCGACCTGCGAGGAGTCGAGGGTTGCATCGGCATCGACACGACTGACCTGCGAAGCGATTTGCCACATACGAGGTCCCCGCTGCTGGACTGTTCCGTAGCGAAGTCGGGCAGCGCGGGCGAGATCGAGTTCGATGAGCGGAGCGGCCAATGAGACCACGTCAGCTGAACCATGCCAGTCGAGGACGTTGACATCAGCATCGGCGCCGACTCGAACCACGAGGCGCGGGTAGGTCACGATGCCTTCAGTTTCGATCCAGTCGATGACCACGATCGGAGCAGTGACAGTGACACCGGCAGGAATTGAGACGAGCACCGGGTCGTCGCTGCGGGCATCGTTGAGTTGCGAGAACACGTCAACTCCATCGCCGGAGACGACTCCGAGCGACTGCTCGGGATCAGCAGAGACGGGAGCATCAACAACACGGCCGGCGAACACGCCCTTGGACGCCCAAGTTGCAGCAATCTCTGAATGGACCACATGACCATCGACCACCACCACTGTGGCGGCTCGCTCTGAAATGAGCGCGAGGACCGCAGTCACTTCCTGCGGGAGATCACCAGCAGCAGGCTTCGGAGCCGACGCAAACGAGTCAAGGTCGAGCTCGGCCACACGGCTGTAACGCCAGACCTCCTCGTCGGTGGAGGGAAGGACCGGCTCGCCGAGGCGAGCAGCCGAGGCATTGCGACGCTCGTCGATCCAGGTTGGCGACGCCGGGGGCGCGTCAGACGTGTTCATGGGAATTCACACTACCGCCATAGGAGAAATTCGGTCATATCGGTGGGCCAGTGTCGAAACGCCATCGGACCGTTTCAGAGGTTGGTAGGCCGGGTCAGTTGGTCCGACGGGAGAACCGCGCCCGCAATCGACCAAAGGCGCTGTTGTTCCGCTTCTGCTCAGCAGCGAGATCGGCAAGGATCGACGGGCCGGCAGCATTCACGATGTCCTCGGCCTCATCGAGAAGTGCGGCGATGTCCTGCCCCTCGGGCTCGGGCGGCGGCGGCGGGGTCACCAGCGTGCCGTGCGCCCAATCCACATCAGCAAGGCGACGCTCATAGCTGGGGCAGTTCTCCGGACAGCGCCACGGCGCTTCGGGAGCCAGATCGAGATTGCACTTTCGCACGGTCTCCCCGCCGGCGTAACTGCGACTCTCGTAATGCTTGCATTCCTCACGCATGGCCATCTCCCTATCTTTCCATTGCACCCGAGACACCGGCACCAACGAGGTGTCGCCGGTCATGTCGGGCTCCGAAATAGGCTGAACTCACTTCAGTTCTCAAGGCAAGGAACCCTATGGACCGCAGACTCACAATCTCCGCAGTTGCGCTTGCATTCGTTCTCACCTCAGCCCTGACCTCGTCGTGTAGTACGAACCCGTCGGTGAAGACCACCTCAGTGCAGTTCGACGTTGTCCCCACCGAGCGAAAGGTTGTCGACACCGGAGAGTCGGGCGCCTCCATGGGCGATTCCCTATCGTCAAACGGCGACCTCAAAAACCACAACGGCGAGGTGATCGGTCGCTATTCCATGCATGGCTTCACCACGCAGATCATGCCTGGCCGTGAAGAACGATTCCTCAACATCGAATACGAGTTCTCAAACGGCGACGCCATCGAAGCCCAGGGCAGTAACGATTATCCGCTCACGATGTCCTCAGGGCAGGCCACTGTCGATGGTCACGCCGATGACAACCTCATCCTCGGGATTGTTGGCGGCATAGGCAACTACGACACCGCCCGTGGCAGTTGCGAACTCACCTACGAAGCCCCCAATTACCACGCCAACTGCGCGGTCAAGCAGTAGCTGCCCTGATTTCACTCAGCGGTCGGTGTCGATGGTGAGTGCCCCAGGAGATCAGCACTTTCAAGTGCGGCGGCCAGGTCGGGCTGACGTGAAAGACGCCAACGAGTGGCCAACACCACCGCTACCGCACCAAGCACTGCAGCGACCAAGGTGGCGAGAAGGCTGGCACCACTCACCGAATCCCCCACGAGAACAATCCCACCGATCGCGGTGAATAACGCCGCCACCTGAGAACTCGCTGCAACTGCTGTCACTCCCGCAGATGGCAACGCAGCAGTGCGCAGCACCCGTCCGATTGTGCCGAACAACGCAACCGCAAGTGCCGCGCCAGCCGCTCCCCAGAGCGCGCCAGGATCATGGAGCACATTGAGCAGAACCGTGAACGGCAGCAGCAAAATGGCGCCAACCACCATCGACGCGGTGACCACTGCAGTTGGGTTGAGCCCTTCCTCGACCGCAACCTCTGAGGTGCGCAGGCTGCCCACCTCGAGGGCCACGAACAACACTGCGTAGAACGCGGCGAGCCAGGAGATAGAAGCACGGCCCACTCCCCCGGTGGCAGCCATGAGTCCGATGACAGCAACAAGCGATGAGCCAAGCGCGGCGAGAGTCGCGGCCCGTCCGCTGCGGTCACGCACAAGCAGCGCAACTGCTGGCACGCAGGCCACCGCTAATCCGGCAAGCGGACCATCGAGCGAACGAAACATGGTGCCCGCAGCGATGAGTCCAAACACTGAAATAACCACCGCCCGACGTCCTGAGGCGACGCGTAACGGGGCACGCCAGGAACCGGCACCCTGCCGCCGTCCGATTGCCGCAGCAATGACCGCCCCTGCAGCAACGCGTATGCCCACGATGCCGAGGGCAGGCCCCGATCCATATCGCCATGCAATGTTGCAACCGGCAAACAACACCGAGGAGATCAGAACGTCGCGTGTCGCTCGTTCCCGCGTTGAACTCACGAGAAAGCCTGTACTGGTTGGCGCATGATCGTGCTGATCAGCGGATCAGCGGATCAGCCGACCGAGCCTTCCATCTGCAGTTCGATGAGCCGGCTCCACTCGACCGCATATTCCATGGGCAGCGTGCGAGTGATGGGCTCAATGAATCCATTGACGACCATACCCATGGCCTGCTCAGACGAAAGCCCGCGACTCATGAGATAGAAGAGCTGCTCGTCGGCAACCTTGGAGACCGTCGCCTCGTGTCCGATCACGGCGTCTCGGGAACCGACCTCCATATAGGGGAAGGTGTCGGAAATGGACTCATCGTCAAGGATGAGCGCGTCGCACTGCACATGGCTCTTGCAGCCATACGCATCGTCCTCGACGCGAACCAAGCCGCGGTACGAGGTGCGGCCGCCGTCTTTGGAAATGGACTTGGAGACAATCTTGGAGGTGGTCTCCGGGGCTGCGTGAACCATCTTGGCGCCAGCGTCCTGATGCTGACCCGGGCCGGCATAGGCCACTGAAAGCACTTCGCCCGAAGCCTTCGGGCCAACCATGTAGACCGCCGGGTACTTCATGGTGAGACGCGAACCGATGTTGCCATCGATCCACTCCATATGACCTTCGGTCTCAACGCGAGCACGCTTGGTGACCAGGTTGAACACGTTGTTCGACCAGTTCTGGATGGTGGTGTAGGTAACACGAGCGCTGGGCTTCACGATGATCTCAACCACTGCAGAGTGCAGGGAGTCGGAGGTGTACACCGGCGCCGAGCAGCCTTCGATGTAGTGAACCTGCGAACCCTCATCAGCGATGATGAGCGTTCGTTC